>JAAUSR010000012.1 GCA_012032555.1 Thioploca sp. | reverse complement strand
ATTTTTAGTGATTATGGTTTGACACCACCACCGGGCGGCGGGAGATTTGGTGCCGGTGTGGTTGCCACGGGAGGTGTTGGGGCAGTGGTAGTGGGGGTTTAGTGGCAAAATTTGGGGTGGGCAATGTTGCACTTTTGCCCACCCGACTGGGCTAATGGAACCTAGTTTTTCAAGCTATTACTGCTCATTGGTGAAAGATTTGGATCAATGTTTCTAAAAGATATTGTTGTCCAAAACCATCGATCTTTTCCAATTCATTGACGATAGTCGCCACATCTAAGTGAGCTTTAACATGCTTAATTGGCTCAATTAACAGTTGTTTAATCGAGTCAAGTAGTCCCGCTTGAGTTCGTTCATTCCTTGGAGAAGTGAAATCAATTATTCCTAAGTAAATTAATTGTCGTTGTTGATTGCTACCAATATTTTCTAAGTTTAGCTCAAAACAGGAGGGATACTGGGCACAACGAAGATACACATCTGCATAATGACTAACACATCTAAACACTTCTAATGCTAATTTGTCCATGGTTTTTTCTTGCAAAGCCATTAGTAAATGTGTCGCTAAAGTTGTTTCTCGTTGAACCAATTGCCATAAACGCCAACTTTTTTCATCAGTCGCTATAACGATAGCGCGGTTATCTGATAACAGCGGACTACATTGTAAGTGTAAGCAAATATGTTCATGTAGTGTTTGCTTTGCTAATTGAACGTCATGATATAGCCATTCCGCTTTAGAAAAGGCCAACCATTGGTCTTCGGCTTCGATAATCCATATTCCATTCGATTTTTGAATTGGTTTGATTGGTGGGTGAAAAATGGTTTTTACCCAATTTTGCCCAGCAAGCGGTGGCCAAATCCATTGATTTGATAAGATTTCATCAGAAAAAAGTGGTAGAGATACCTTTGGAGAAGGAGTTGGTTCTAAAGATAGTGGTGTCATTTCAACTGAAACCGGTAAGGTATCTATTTCTTCCTGAGTGACTACTGGTAGAGAAGTTACTTTGGAATGGTCTCGTTCTACTAAATTTTCAATTGACTCTTGAGATTCTGGTATATGTAGTGGAGATTCTACTCCCTCTGCTTTTGCAGATACCGCTGATTCCGTTGTGGTTAACTTTGTAGGTAATGGTTCAGGCGATTCATTGGCTTCTAAATCCGCTAATTCTATCTGCTCTTCTTTAACGGGTGGTGGTTCTATTGAAGTAATTGGTTCAATAGCTTCTGATACTGCTAATTCTGTTATCGTTGGTTCAGCAGGTAATGGTTCAGGCGATTCATTAGCTTCCAAATCCGCTAATTCTATCTGCTCTTCTTTAACGGGTGGTGGTTCTACAGTTGATAACGTTGAAGTAATCGACTCAATGGCTTCTAATACCACTGGTTCCGTTGTTGTTGGTTCAGTGGGTAATGGCGATTCTACTAATTCAGAATCCGCTAATTCCATCCAATCTTTAACTAATGGTGGCTCTATGGCTGGTGGAATTGAAGTAATCGGTTCAATGGCTTCTGATACTACTGGTTCCGTTATCGTTGGTTCAGCAGGTAGTGGTTCAAGTGATTCATTAGCTTCCAAATCCACTAATTCTATCTGCTCTTTAACCAGCGGTGTTTTTATTAAACTCGGCGATTCTGTTGCTGGAGTTGCAGTAGATAGATCGAGATGAGAATCATCTTCTACTAAATCTTCAAAGGTCTTCGATTCTGAAAATGTTGGTGGATGTGAGGTTTTACTGACTTCAGTTGTGGTAGGGAGAGGAAAGGAGGAAGGTAGATCTACCCCGGTGGTTAACTCGATTTCATCTAGATCATCAAATAGTATAGTCGGTTTTTCAGTTAATTGTTTAAAGGTAGCAACCGATTCTGGATAAAAAGGTTCTTCTAAATCTTCTTCTATTTCTTCTTCAGTAACTTGGCTACTGGCTATGAGTTGGTTAAAGAATTCTTCTTCTTCCTCGGTAAAGGCTTCTGTTCCAAGTAATGGTTCTACTAATTCTTCATCCCATTCATCTTCTTCAGTCGTTTCAAATTCTGCTAGTGGTTCAAATAAATTGATCGATTCTAGAGACAAATCATTGATCTCTATATCGCTGGGGATTGGTGGTAATGTCGTTGTAATTTCAGTTAATTCTTCAATCGAGTCGGCTGATTCAAGTATAGTAGCGGCTATGATAGAATCATCATCGGCAGTAAAACCTTCCTGATTGTTATCGAGTTGTTCAAACCATATCGTTGGCTCAGAATCCAGTTCTTTTGGCTGAGTTTCGGCATTATCAACGGTATCAATTTCTGGAGTTGATTCTTCTGTTATAATGTTCTCATCGGATTGGAGAACAGTATTCGTGGCGACGAGTTCAGTTGGTTCTGCTGAATGGGATTCAACTGGTGTGGGTGCTTCTGATTTTAAAGGAATGGTTTGGAAAAATAGATCTTTCTGCAGTTGAGTAAATAAATCTTCACCACTATCGATTTCTGGATGACCATGATCCAATTGACCTTTTACCATTAAAGATTCGGCTCGTTCTAATGCGAGCCGAACGGCTAAAACAAAAGCTTCTCGAATCCCTTTACCCGCTATCGCTGCTGAATCAACAATTTTAAGGTTGGGGTAATCTGGAAATAGCGTTTGTTTTAACTGTGAAGCCGATAAAGCTTTGGGTTTATCTTGTTTATTGGCTTGAATAATGACCTGAATGAAGTGATGGTCTTCTGGAGAAAGCAGTTTTTGTAAATCATTAAAATAAGTTAAAGCAATCTCCATATTGGCTTCACTAGCATCCAGAACAAAAACCACACTATCTGCTGTGCGTAATAGGAAATGACGACGTTCCATTAAAGAAAGTTGTCCGGGCACACTAATGATTTGACAAGAGATACTATACCCTTTAAAGAATCCACCACAATATTCCATCCAATCAAAATAAAGTGTTTTACTCAAAGGATCTTCTTGAGGGGAAAAAACGGTATTACGTTTATCCAAAATTTTTGCGAGTGCATGGACACTGGTGGTTTTACCAGAAAATGGTGGACCATCATACACTATCCGAACTACGATAACATCGCGTTCGATATCAATTATCGCCATCCTTTACCAATCCTTAATCTACGCTGTCTGTTCTCAGTTGAGTATCATGTTACAAATATTATTTACATGCAGCAAGCCGTCGGCTTTTTCGTTATTTGAAAAAAGTCGTTTGTTTTAAAGGAATTGTATATGACTTATCACATTACCTTAATTGGTGCAGTAGGTGCCCATTCACCTTATCAGCCTGCTGATATTCTAAGATTACTTAACACACAACCCCAGTCTTTATTACATGGTAATACTTTTACTGGTCGTCCCGGTACACAGATTTACATTGAACCAGATGCTATACTTAAAATCCGTTGTGAAATTCGTTTAGAACCAATTTTTGCTAAACGTTGGGCCGAACAAACTTTAGTTAAAGAAAAACATTATCAAATTCATCATCCTCATAAAACTTGGTTTGTTGCTGAAACAGCTACTCAATCGACTGCTTTAATTGGTAGCATTTGTCCACGATTACAACCGCTGCATGATTGGTTAATTCAAGACTCTATCGATATTCCTCAATCGCTCAATTATTTCAGTCAACTTTTTGATCTTTACTTTCGCTTAGCCAAACAGATGAAAGTTCGGTTGGATGAAGGGTTATCTAACTTTGGTATCAGCGCTGAGCAACAATTATTTTATTTAGATGATGATATTTATACTTGGGATCGTTTTATTTCCAGTGCACAAATGTTAGGAGTCTACTTTCGCTCACTTGCTTGGATAGAGTCTGCTGTTGCTGAGCAACTCGGCAAAATTATCCATGATCTGATTTTAAAACATTTCAACAATATTCATGATTTGATTGTGTTAGCTGAATTGTTAAAAGATGTTTATATGCCAACAGAATCACACCGTCAGCACTTGAATAGTTTTATTAATCAACTAGTTGTTCATCAATCCCTCTCTCCAACTCAGCATTTAAGTCAAGCTCGTTATATTGCTGTATTGGCAGATATTCATGCTAACTTCCCCGCACTCAAGGTAGTACTCGATTTTCTTAACTTGAAAGGGATTAAAACCGGTATTGTACTGGGAGATATTGTGGGTTACGGACCTCACCCTGGTGAATGCATTGAACAATTGCGAAACTTGAATTTTAGTTTTATTAAAGGCAATCATGATCATAGTTTAGCGAGTAATCAATTAGAGAATAGCTTTTCTCGTCCAGCGATATGGGCACTACAATGGAGTATTGACCAAGTGAGTGCAACACAAAAAAGTTGGTTGGCTGGTTTACCACCGCTTATTCACCATGATCATTGGTTAGCTGTACATGGTGCACCAATTGATCCCACTTTTTTTAATGCCTATGTTTATGAAATGACTTATTCAGATAACTTGGATGTGTTACAACGTAAAAATATACCTTTTTGTTTTCATGGTCATACCCACAAGCCCGGTGTTTATGGACGTAGCCAGCATCAAGATAAGTTTATTTATGACCGGGTCGTTGATTTAAAGCAATTTGATCATGCGCTGATCTGTCCTGGTTCAATTGGGCAACCACGCAGTCAACCTTTTGGTGCTCAATTTGCGATTTATGATCAATACGAGCGGAAAATTTATTATCATAACTTACCTTATAATATAGCCGCTACCATTACTGACATGGAAAATTACGGTTTTCCTGAAACTTTAATTGGACTTTTTAAAAGGCGATTCGAGTAATAATAAATTCAGTTCCTCATAGGCGCAGAAATACACCCTGCGCCTCAGCCCGATACCCTAGCTAAGGACATAAAGGGGTTAACTTAGGCACCGCGTTGCGGATATGAGACCATCCCATACCTAAATTCGCTTTTTACTGGTGATAAGTACGACTAACGCATTGGATTTATCGGGAACAACTGTCATGAAATGGTAAGTGTTATCAGTAGTCATCTGAATTTCTTTGATCAGGTTTTTTTTCATATTACCACGCATATTTCCAATCATGTCTTCTACCGTACTCACGGTTCTACCACGAAACATATCCACTGCTGCTGCGGCAACGGCATCAAGGTAAGATTGGGTAAAATAGGGTACATTATGTGAAACACCCAAAAGTAAACCACTGTTTAAGTCGACCACGGCACAACCTAAAGCTGCATCTACATTACGAACAATCTCTGCACAAATATCGTTAATATCCATCATTTTACTCCTATTATTTGTATACCTAAAATTTTGCTAATTAAAGTAATTTAGATTTTAAATACTTTTTAAAACAATCGATTATATAATATAGTATTGGTAATTAATTCCTAAGAATCTTAAGACGACACCAAACGAGAAATCTATTATAGCAATCACTTAAAAATCCAGTTGGTGAGTTTAATCTCCTAATTTGCTTAAATTATGGTTATCATAATAATGACATGACTTTAGTTTTATCAAACTCACGTTAACTACTAGTAATATTAATAGTGTTTCATTGATTTTTGTCACGAGTTAAAATTTTTAAATTTAACTGCTAGTAATGGCGTCATTTTATTCAATGATATTGTTCAATTTAGACTCATTGGTTTCAAAAAATTATGTACTATATCAGTAGGATGTTATTTTAAGTGAAAACACCTTGAGATGATGGTTATTTTTATAGAAAACTTTGGAATAATAATCCCCCAGCCTATGAACAAAATGGTGCTAATTTAGGTAAAGCTATCCGTAAAGTAGACCACCCCATTCCTAAACTAATGGTTTTAGTCGTGATAAGTACAACCATATTATTGGGTTTTTCCGGAATAACGGCCATAAAGTGATAAGTATTTTTAGTGGTCATTTGAATTTCTTCGATCATTAAGTATTCCTCTTCACCTCGCAGGCGAGAAATCATTTGTTCAATCGCCATGACAGTTCTACCGCGGAACATTTCCACTGCCGCCACCGCTGCGGCATCTAAATTAGATTGAGAACAATGGGACACTTTATGCGCAATTCCCACTAATAAACCACTATTTAAGTCGATTACTGCACAAACCAAGGCAAAGTTCGTATCTTCAATGATGTCAGTGCAAATTTCATTGATCTTCATTCTTAATCTCCGCATTAGCGTTATTTTAATTTGGTTTCAATGAAATACGTTGCACAGCCTGACTTAAAATTTTCATGGATTTATTCAAAGTAATTGAAAGTGTAACATAGAGTAAATGAGTGCATAAATGAAATCATTCTTTCATTCTAACCACTCGCTAAAGAATAATAACTCCATTGAGAAATAGATAGTAAAATAATACTCTGATCAATTATACTATTAATATCTTCGCCAATCGAAGCCTTTTGGAACCAAGTTAAATGGATTAAAGGATTAACTAGATTTATATCCGTTATTAATCAGTAGATTGTAAACCACCCCGTGTTCCAGAAGTGGCGCGATGAAGCTTTAATTCAGTTAATCTTGTTTCAAATTTGTTGGCGAAGATATTAATTATAATGCCGTTTTCTTCAATGCTAATAACATGCCCAATAAAAGTGGTTGATGCAGCATATAAATCAGCAAACTATGTTGTCCGACTTTAGCGAGTTGCTTCTCCCAGATTGAAACCGGAAAGTTGTAAAGATAACCTTGGCGGTATAAACCATGACCTAAAGCGATTCCTAATAGCACTACCCCAAACCAAGGTATGAAGGGAACATAATCCTCCGTGGCTGGTTTATAGGTCATGAGACCTATCCATTGCCAAATAGGTTGATTAAAAAAGGGATGTTGTACGGTTATGCCGATAATAAGTATCACTATACCCAAGATAATATTAAGCCTAAAATAGGTTATAAACCCTAATCCAAGAACACTAGCGAGGGTAATAAAGTGTAGAATACCAAAAAAAATAAATCGTTTTTGGAAAAGAATAAAACTGACTAAGCTAATCAATAGTGCACAACTTAACAGGATAACCACTCGTTTGACAACTGTACGGATATGAATACCATAAACAGTAGCGAGAAATAGGCTGACACCCACAATACTGACAAATAAGCTAACAATTAGAATCCGTAAACTTAACCAAATGGGATGATGATAAAAATCAAAAGTTACAATTTCTAAATAAGTTAAGTCGTAACAACCATGGTAAAAAATCATTAATAAACAAGCGCTACCACGCCAAGCATCAACTCGTAAGGAACGCTGAACTGAGTAACCTGCAGTCATTGGAATTGAGAATCTGAGCG
Organism: Thioploca sp.; assembly: GCA_012032555.1. Taxonomy (GTDB): domain Bacteria; phylum Pseudomonadota; class Gammaproteobacteria; order Beggiatoales; family Beggiatoaceae; genus Thioploca. The sequence goes on along the minus strand of JAAUSR010000012.1, from coordinate 101,605 downwards.
GTTAGATGCTAAAGTTTGATGAATTTTAGTGGAATTGATATTCAAGCTATACTACATTATCTCTATTCATGGTTCAGAATGACACCATGAAAAATGATTTAACCTCATCAAGTAATCGAGTATTCCGTTTTCAGCGAAATAGCTAGAATTTACTTATTTTTTCATGGTGGCTAACAAAATGAATGAGAAATAAAGGAACTAATCCTTTTTAAATCTGGTCTCAATTTAAATAATAATTAACTAGTCTGGCATACTTTAAAAAAATATCAAGTTTTTTTAAGGAATTATTGATGTTCGGTGAACCGATTATACTTAATAATAATATTTTTCTGGTTGGACCAATGGGTGTAGGTAAAACCACGATTGGTCGTCACATTGCGGATGAAATCGGTCTCACGTTTATCGATAGTGATCGTGAAATTGAAAACCGTACCGGGGTTGAAATACCGCTCATTTTTGAATTTGAAGGCGAAATTGGATTTAGAAAACGTGAACAAGCTGTGATTACGGAATTGACGGCTCTATCCAATATTATTTTATCAACCGGTGGGGGAGTCATTTTAAATGCTCAAAATCGTCATTATCTCCAAACGAGAGGTTATGTCATTTATTTACATGCCGCTGTAGAGGATTTATTAGAACGGACTGCACATAGCCGTAATCGACCTTTATTACAAATAGAAAATCCCAGGATAAGATTAGAACAAATTATGACTGAGCGGCATCCATTATACCAAAGTGTTGCTCATGTTACTATAGAAACCGGACACCGGACCATACGTCAAGTTGTCAGAGCAGTTCTCCGACATTTAAGAAAAATTTTGGGTAAAGATGAACATATTACAAGTTAATTTAGGGGTGCGTAGTTACCCTATTCATATTGGTCAAGCTTTGTTAGGACAAAGTACCTTGGTTGCCCCACACATCAAGGGTAAGCAAGTACTTATTGTGACTAATGAGACAGTAGCACCTTTATACCTAGAAAAAACTCTAGCTGCCTTTACTGACTTCCAAACGGATAGTGTTATTTTACCAGATGGAGAAAAATATAAAAATTTAGTGGTATTAAACCAAATTTTCGATACGCTTCTTCAAAATCAATTTGATCGTCAAACGACTTTAGTTGCATTAGGTGGTGGTGTGGTTGGTGATATGGCTGGTTTTGCTGCCGCTTGTTACCAACGAGGTGTACCCTTTATCCAAATTCCAACGACATTACTGGCTCAAGTCGATTCTTCCGTGGGTGGCAAAACTGGCGTCAATCATCCACTCGGTAAAAATATGATAGGCGCTTTTCACCAACCGCAATGTGTCATAATAGATACCGATACTTTACAAACACTAGACAATAGACAATTTTGTGCCGGTTTAGCTGAGGTGGTTAAATATGGATTAATTAATGATTTGGAATTTTTAGTTTGGCTAGAACAACATGCCACGGATTTAATCGCACGTGATGCCCAAGCGCTCAGTTTTGCGATTACTCGCTCCTGTCAAAACAAAGCAAGTATTGTAGCCGAGGACGAACTAGAAACAGGACGACGAGCTTTACTTAACTTAGGTCACACTTTTGGACATGCGATTGAAACTAAAATGGGTTATGGGGAAATTTTACATGGTGAGGCTGTTGCTATTGGGATGTGTTTAGCCGCTCAGTTTTCAGCTCAATTGGGATGGCTGCAAACCACAGAAGTAGTTCGTATCAAAAACTTACTCAAGAAAATGGCTTTACCCATTCAATTACCAACGGGTTTAGCGGTCGAACAATTGTTAGAAGGGATGAAAGTCGATAAAAAAGTTCGCGATGGTAAAGTTCGCTTAGTATTATTACTTCGCCTTGGACAAGCCATTATCACCTATCAATATGATCCAAACTTATTAAGACAATGTTTAAGTGAAATGTTGATATCATTTAATTAACGCCGGTTATGCACTGCTTTTCTCTGGTAGCCAAGCCAAGTAGGGTGGGCAAAAGCGAAGCGTTGCCCACCAAAGCCTAAGTAACCAAACCAAGTTACCCACCAAAGCCAACTTAATTTTCCTCTCGTTGTCAACGCCAAGATACAGATTCTCTAAGCGCATTAATTCACCAAGCGTTTTTGGTAAAGTTCCTTCTAAGGGGTTATCACATAAATCTAACGTGTTCAATTGACTTAATTGAATTCGGGTGACATGCCCATTAGCGACGGTAAGGTATCGACTTTTAATTGGTATGACCAATAATAAAATTAAAGAATCTACTATTATCTTCGAATATCATTGAGTAGATTATTCATTGATAACTGACAACTGACAACTGATAGCTAACAACCGACCTTATGGCAAAAAAGTCACCTCCTAAAACATTAAATAGGTTCTCACCAACATTAAGTCTCCAGAAAGCTATTCAATTGGCTAATCAATACTATAAAGCCAATCAGTTTCTTGAAGCTGAAACCTTGTGTCGAAAAATATTGCAAACCGATTCCCAAAATAGTGTAGCCTTATATCTGTTAGGGTTGATTGCTGATAAAAGGGGGCAAACGGCAGAGGCTATCAATTTGCTTAAACAAGCTATTCTTATCAATCCAATCGTAATAGCTTTTCAAGGTAACTTAGGTAATCTATTGAAAAAACAAGGTAAATTAGAAGAAGCCATTCAATGTTATCAGCAAGTTCTTTGTTTAGATCCACATTCAATAGAAGCCTATAATAATTTAGGAAATATTTTCAAAGCCCAAGGTCAACTTGAACTCGCTATCACCTATTTTCAGCAAGCTATTGCTTTAAAACCAGATTGGCCAACTGCACATTTAGGTTACTCATTAACCTTGTTAAAGAAAGGAGAGTTTAGTTTAGGTTGGTCAGAATATGAGTGGCGGCTTAAAAATAATGAAGTCAGTACTCCTCAACTTAAACAACTTCGCTGGGACGGTACGCCGCTAGCTGGTCGAACCCTGTTAATTCATTGGGAGCAAGGTTTTGGCGATACTATCCAATTTAGTCGTTATTTAACGCTTATCACCGGTGGTAAACTGATTTTTGTTATTCCTTCAGCATTGGCACTCTTATTTGCAAATTTGCCGCAAGTAGATACAATCATTGCTCACAATCAATTAGATAAAGAACCTGACATCACTTATGATATTTGGATTCCACTGTTAAGTTTACCCCAACATTTTGCGACGACTTTAAATAATATTCCGGCTGCAGTGCCTTACTTATATCCAAATTTATTCAAAGTTAAACAATGGCAGCAGCGGCTCGCTCAAAATCATTTTAAAATTGGTATTGTCTGGGCAGGTAATCCTAATCATCAAGATGATCGCAATCGTTCTTGTTCTTTAACTTATTTTGCTAAACTGGCAAAATTACCGCATGTCACCTTATTTAGTTTGCAAACCGGTGCAGCGGCTAATCAACCGGTTCCCCAGGGGATGAATTTAGTTTCACTAACCCCATTTTTAAAGGATTTTAGCGATACTGTGGCAATCATTGCTAATTTAGATTTAATTATTTCAGTGGATACGGCTGTTGCTCATCTCGCCGGTGCTATCGGTCAACCGGTGTGGGTATTATTACATTTTAACTCTGACTGGCGTTGGTTAGTCGAACGAGAAGATACACCTTGGTATCCGACAATGCGTCTGTTTCGGCAACCCACTCCGGGAGATTGGAATAGCGTGTTTAGTCAAGTTTTAGCTGAACTGACTTTGTAATCATTAACTCACCTAATGAGATTTATCTTATGACTGATTCTCAACCCACTCTGGACCGTTATGCTGTTATGGGAAATCCCATCGCTCATAGTAAGTCACCTTTTATTCATACTCAGTTTGCGCAACAAACCGGGCAAGCTATGCAATATGAAGCACTATTGGTTAGTACTCAAACCGGTGAATTGGCCAAGGCGGTTGAAACTTTTCAATCTGTCGGAGGTAAGGGATTAAATATTACCGTTCCTTTTAAACAAGACGCTTGGAGGTTAGCTGATAAACGTAGCGAACGCGCTGAGCGTGCTGGAGCAGTTAATACGCTTTGGTTTGATGAACAAGGACAGCGACTCGGCGATAATACTGATGGTGTTGGCTTAGTACGCGATTTAATGAATAATCACGATTATCAAATCGCCGGTAAACGAATATTAATACTAGGCGCCGTGGTGCGGTCCGTGGAGTTCTAGAAAACTTGCTACAGGTAAAACCAATTCAATGTGTTATTGCTAATCGAACCGTCTCGAAAGCAGAAATATTGGCCACATCATTCAGCCATTTTGGCCAAGTAATGGCCACTGCCTATACGTCTTTAGCCGGTCAAACTTTTGATTTAATTATCAATGGCACTTCTGCCAGCTTACAGGGTCAATTACCTCCACTACCCACCGAATTAATAACACCAGACACTGGGTGTTACGATATGATGTATGCTCGAATGCCTACCCCATTTATGCAATGGGCACAATCTCAAGGCGCAATTCAAGTTTGGGATGGTTTAGGTATGCTAGTAGAGCAAGCTGCCGAATCTTTTTATTTATGGCGAGGTTTAAAACCTAAAACAGCCGCTATTATTCAACAAGTGCGGCAACAACTGTTGAGTGAGAATCAGCCACAATCTGCTAATTCGCCTCAAATGCCGGTTGAAATCGGTGGTCCAGCCGGGTTGGAACCGACTCGTTATGGCGATTGGGAAAGAAAAGGTCGGTGCATTGATTTTTAATAGGATCACGTTCACTTTCGCAGCATTTAAAGTTGATGTATTCAAACGTGATGGAGTTAAAGGGGTTGGCTACTAATGACTAATTTATACCCTAAAGCCTGTAGTGCTAATTCTAAACGCGGTAACTTAGAAGTATGGCGTGGATCAAGCAAACGCCTCACTTCTTTTTCATCACAGTGAATCTTTCTGGCTAATTCTACTTTGGTGATATTAGCGGTTTGTAGTGCTTGATATAACATCGCTTTTACCGCTATTTGTGCGGATAAATCGATTAGATATTGACCTTTTTTTAAAGTTGAAGGTTGGGGTAAAGGCTTGTTTAAACGCATTCGCCCGGCAATCGCTTCTTCCAGACAGTCACTCGCCTCTTGTTGAGCTTGTTCTAGCGTATCTCCCTGAGTAATTGCCTCTGGCAAATCTGGAAAAGTAACAACAAAGCCACCTTTTTCAAGGTCATCTGTTAAAATAGCTGGATAAGATAACTTATTTTTCATACAGTTCCAAAAGTAGTTGAATGGATAGAGAGTACCATGACTCCCCTTTTCACGTTCCTTTACCAGTTCAAACCGAATGCCTTTCATTCTAGCTAATTTTTTTAGCTTTTTGACTAGTTCGCTACCTTTCATTTAAACCCTTTGTGATTGATAATATGTTCATATTCGGACAAATATGTCCGAAAGTCAAATCTTTTATTTATGAGGAAGGTAAAAATATTATGCTAAGATAACAAATTTAATTAATTAACCGCTAAAAAAGTATTTATCTATGAATCAACAATGGTTAGACCAAATTGCTTGGAATCAAGAAGGATTAGTACCGGTTATTGCTCAAGAGGCCAATACTCGCCAAATTCTCATGTTAGCGTGGATGAATCGAGAAGCCTTACAGTTAACCGTACAACAACAACGAGCAGTCTATTGGTCACGTTCTCGCAAAAAATTATGGTTTAAAGGCGAGGAATCTGGACATGTGCAAAAAGTTTTAGACATTCGGTTAGATTGCGATAATGATGTTATTTTATTAGTAGTGGAACAAGTGGGTGGTATTGCTTGTCATACCGGGCGTCACCACTGCTTTTTTCAACAATTACGGCATGAACAATGGGTTACTGTTGAACCGGTGTTGAAAGATCCGAGTGTGATTTATTCTACCTAAAATATAGATAAGGCGGTATTTGCGATTTCTAATCAAACCTGCCATTATAAACCATGTAAAATAGTGAGTCATAACCTCATTTCGTCATAATCATCAACTATTCTAGAAAGGTTATGGCTTTATGTTAAAACTGTTTTTGCCAATAAGATGGGTAAAAGTAAGACCACTACTTCACCTACCAACTTAAAATCGGTTTAATTAATGCATTAACATGGCTTTGCTTAACTCGTAAGGAAATCCTAATATGGTTAAAAATCTAAGATTTAGCACTCAAATCACGCTAGGTTATTTAATTGTTTTAATATTGATGATTGTAGTAGGTAGTGTGGCGTTAGTTCGTCTCAACCAAATTAACAGTACTTTTATTCAAGCTGAACAATGGGCGATAGAACAACAATCGGCTGGAGAAATACTGTCCAAACTCTTACGTCTCCGTCTTTATGCTAATAAATATATTCTAGATCGAAATCCAGCCCACTTGGAGCGCTTCAATGAAATTTGGACTGAATTGGAGGAGGTCGTTTTTTCTAAAGAGGAAGTAGTCAAATTAACTGATAACAACGAACGTGTTCAATTAACTAATCAACTTAAACAGTCGGTTCAAGAATATAAAACCTATTTTCAGCAAATAACCCAATTAATGGCAGAACGCAATCAGATTATCTCTGAAATCTTAGATATTCAAGGATCATTGGCAGAAGATAAGCTCGAACAATTACGTGAAAGTGCTTTTCAAGCCAATGATACGGCTAGTTCTTACCATGTTGGTAGTTGCCAAAAAACCTTATTATTAATGCGTATTAATCTGTTTAAGTATTTAGATAATGGTGAAGAAAAATGGGCACAAAAGTTTGCAGAATACTACCAACAGACTCAAGTTGCTTTTGAACAAGCCTTGCCGGGATTCACCGATTCAAATCAACATCAAGCCATTCAAGCAGCAGCTGCCGCTGTAAAAACTTATTATCAAGGATTTAATCAACTCCATGATAAGTATATTCAACAGCAACAAATTGTAAATGACCAACTGGATGTACTCGGACCACGGATACGCGAGATCGGTAGCCAAATTTTTGAAAGCGTCACAGATGATTTTAAACGGGCCAGTGTAACAACTCACCTTACCGTTACTAATACCCGCCTATGGTTATTTATCACGATGGGATCAGCTATTATGGTTAGTTTAATATTTGGCTGGATTATTTCGCGGGGGATTATGCGACAATTGGGTGGTGAACCCGCTATGGTAGCTGAAATGGCTAAAAAAATTGCGAATGGTGATCTGTCTACTCAATTTGAATCGAGAAAACGACCCACCGGTTTATTTGCCTCAATGCTAGATATGCAAACACAACTGCGGCAACGTATCCAAGAACTCAATAAAATTCAACATCAATTACAAGAACGCATTGAGGAAGAACAACGGACTGCGGAAGCCGCTTTACGGGTAAATCGTGCTTTAGAAAAGGCTACCACGAGTGTTCTCATTACTGATTCAAATTATAACATTATCTATTTGAATGAAGCTGCACACTGCCTGTTTAAAACTGAGGAAAATAAGATTCGTCAAGATTTACCTCACTTTGAGGCGAACCAATTACTGGGTAAAAATCTCGATACTTTCCATAAAAATCCAACTTACCAGCGACAAATCTTAGCGCAACTGGTTGATACTCGCCGTGCGCGCGTGACGATAGGTCAGTTAGTTTTAGACCATATTATCACCCCGGTGTTTAATAAAAATGGTGAACGGTTAGGAATGGTTATTGAATTCAGCAACCGCACCCTGGAGGTGGCTACCGAACAAGAGATTAATGCGGTTATTCATGCTGCTTCGCAAAGTAACTTCCAACAACGCATTAATTTAACCGGCAAAACTGGATTTTTCTACACGTTTAGCGAAGGGATTAATCAAGTCCTCGATTTCAACCAACTCGCCATTGAAGATATCATGCGGATATTAACGGCTTTAGCCCAAGGTGATTTGACGCAACAAATTGAAAATGATTATCGTGGCGCTTTTGAACAATTAAAAAATGACATTAACGAGACTATTAAAAAATTAACCGAAATGGTGGCTGTTATTGCTCAATCAGCCGCTATCGTCAATGATGCTGCCGAAGATCTTGCTCAGGGAAATATCAACTTAAGTCAACGGACTGAACAACAAGCCGCTTCGCTAGAAGAAACCGCCGCCAGTATGGAACAAATGACCAGCACGGTGCAACAAAATGCCGATAATGCTCAACAAGCTAGTCAATTAGCCCTAAGCGCCACCGAACAAGCCATGCGTGGTGGTAAAGTCGTGAATGCGGCTATCAAAGCCATAATCGAAATCAATAAAAGTAGTCAAAAAATCGCGGATATCATTAGTGTTATCGATGAAATTGCTTTTCAAACTAATTTATTAGCCTTGAATGCAGCAGTAGAATCAGCCCGTGCCGGTGAGCAAGGACGCGGTTTTGCGGTGGTTGCAGCGGAAGTTCGTAACTTAGCTCAACGCAGTGCCGAAGCCGCTAAAGAAATTAAAGCCCTTATCAAAGATAGTGTGATTAAAGTTGAAGAAGGCACTCAGTTAGCTAATCAATCGGGAGAAAGTTTAGAAGCGATTGTCGTTTCAGTAAAAAAAGTTAATGATATTATTGCCGAAATGGCTGCGGCGAGTAAAGAACAATCCTCGGGTATTCAGCAAATCAATACTGCCATTACCCAAATGGATGAAATGACTCAGAAAAATGCCGCTTTAGTATCAGAGGCAATAGCAGCGAGTGACGCCATGAGAGAACAAGCACAAATGCTCAAAGAACAAGTTACTCTATTTAAGATCGAGCGACAATTCGAGCAAGCTGCTCCCCGCCAGAAAACCCAAGCAGTTATTAATCGCGCCAAGTCAGTCCCACCAGTTCAAACTATTTCTGAACCGCTACCGGTTGATGCTGATGACGACGAGGGGGAGTGGCAAGATTTTTAGCATAGAGATCATGTTCATCCGCAGCAATAATTTTGACGTAAATAAAATCACCAGGTGATAATGGCTTTGCTGTGGATTTAATTGGGGATTTAATGATGATAACCCCATCAATTTCCGGTGCTTCGGCAACGCTACGGGCATAAATGGTTGTTGGGGTTATTTCGTCTATCAACACGGGAACGGTTTGACCAATTCGGGATTGTAGTTTATTGGCACTAATGGCACTTTGAATTGACATCAAGCGATTAAGGCGTTCGGTCTTAATTTCCTCGGGAATAGCGCCCGGCAAATGATTAGCAGCAGCCCCCGCAATTGGCGAATAAGTAAAAGCCCCGACTCGATCTAACTGAGCGGCTTGAATAAAAGCCAGTAAGTGCTCAAAATCGGCAGCGGTTTCGCCGGGAAACCCGACAATAAAGGTGCTACGCAAAGTTAACGCTGGGCAAATTGCCCGCCAATTGTCAAGACGACGTAACATATTATCAATGTTAGCCGGACGTCGCATCGCTTGCAAAATAGCGGGACTGCTATGTTGCAGTGGCACATCCAGATAGGGTAAAATCAAGCCTGCTGCCATTAATTCCACCAACTGATCCACATGAGGGTAGGGATAAATATAATGTAATCGTATCCAAATGCCGAGTTGACCTAGAGCACGGCAGAGTTCGGTAATACGCGTTTTAAGTGGACGACCTTGCCAAAAATCCAGTCGATAGCGTGTATCTACGCCATAAGCCGCCGTATCTTGGGAAACGATCAGTAATTCTTTTACGCCCGCACTGACCAATCGTTCAGCTTCGGTTAGGATTTCGCCAATGGGACGACTTATCAAAGGTCCGCGTAATTGCGGAATAATACAAAAGCTGCATTGCTGATTACAACCTTCAGCAATTTTCAAGTATGCATAATGACGTGGTGTTAATTTGATACCACCCGGTGGTAATAAATCCAAACGTGGATCAGAAGGTGGTGGCAACTGTGCGTGAATAATGACCATCACTTCAGTTACAGCGGCTGGACCAGTTATCGCGAGGACTTCGGGATAATTGGCTTTAACCACATCGCCTTGGGCACCTAAACAACCGGTGACAATCACTTGACCATTTCTAGCTAAAGCTTCACCAATTGCATCTAAAGATTCGGTGACAGCCGATTCAATAAATCCGCAGGTATTCACGACAACAAGGTCAGCTTCTTCATAGCTGGCACTGATTAAGTAGCCTTCAGCACGTAACTGAGTCAAAATACGTTCCGAATCAACGGTTGCTTTGGGACAACCTAATGAAATAAAACCAATGGTTGGAATAGTGTTAATCATTATTTAGGATTAAAAAAATGGAGTTAAAATTTCTCATCGACAATAAAATAAGAAATTGACACGACATATTACCGTACTGAGTTGAATTTCAGAAGAAGTAACCCAGTCGTTCTTTGAAATTAAACGCGATACCCAAGTTAAACTGGTTTTTCTAATCATTAGTATTATTAATCACCAAATGATATTCCTGACAATATTGCTCACAATAGGGGGTATGATCATAGCGATCATTATAGGTAAACCCATTGTCAATGACTGGCGTCGAGAACGTTGGCGTCGTCAACCGTTTTCAAAACGATGGCAACAATTTTTAGAACAAAATGTACCAATTTATCGTTGCCTACCCAGCTTATTAAAGCAACAATTGCAAAATCATATTCAAGTTTTTTTAGCAGAAAAGCAATTTATCGGTTGTGGAGAATTAGTTATAACTGAAGAGATAAAATTAACGATTGCGGCGCAAGCTTGTCTGTTATTATTAAATCGTAAGACTTGGTATTACAAAGATTTGAGTGTCATCTTAGTCTATCCTACTGCTTTTATCGTACCTCGAGAAGTTCAAGATAACGCTGGGGTGCATAGCCAAGAAAGACAAGTTTTGGAAGGAGAATCTTGGGCTATGGGTAAAATTATTCTATCTTGGGAAGACGTTAAACAAGATACCGATTCTTTTGGCAGTGGAGCCAATGTCGTCTTACACGAATTTGCACACCAACTCGATCATGAACAAGGCGATACGAATGGTGTGCCGCTACTGGACAATAAAGCGAGTTATATCACTTGGGCAAAAGTTTTTAGTCAAACCTACCAACAACATTGTAATAAAGCAGCACGTGGTGAAAGTACGGTAATAGATTATTATGGGGCTAAAAATCCGGCTGAATTCTTTGCCGTAGCTACCGAAGCCTTTTTTGAGAGACCACTGTTATTAAAAAACGAGTATAATCAACTCTATGAGCAATTGTGCCATTATTATCGGGTTGATCCCAGTGAATGGTAGATAAATTAGTTGCTCCCGCTAAATTTATTCACTAACCCTGAAAATGTCTGAATCAGCCGTAATTCGATTCGGAAAATAGCTTCATGATTTTTCTCCATGAGTTTATCGGTTAGAGTGAATGCTTTTTAAGCAATTGAATAAATTCTGATGCCGGTAAAGGCCGACTAAATAGATAACCTTGTACCAGATCGCAATGGTGAGTTTGAAAAAAGCTAAGGTGTTCTTGGGTTTCTACACCTTCAGCTATAATTTTTAAACCTAAGCGCTTAGCGAGTGAAATAATTGCTTCAGCAATAGCGACATCACAGGGATCCGTCGTTAAATCACGGACGAATTCTTGCGCAATTTTGAGATTATCTAACGGAAACCGTTTGAGATAACTTAATGAAGAATAGCCAGTACCAAAATCATCTAGAGATAAATTAATACCCAATTTTTTCATCTTATTCATTAAAGTGATAGCGGCTTCTGCACCTTCTAAGAAAATACTTTCGGTAAGTTCTAATTCTAAATAATTTGGACTGAGTCCAGTCTCAGAGAGAATTTTCATAATTTTTTCTAATAAATTTTGTTGGCGAAATTGTTGCGCAGAAAGATTAACAGCAACTCTCAGCGGCAAACCTTCATCTTGCCAAATTTTAGTTTGAGTACAAGCTGTTCGTAGTACCCATTCGCCTAATGGCACAATAAGACCCATTTCTTCTGCGATAGGAATAAATTCTGCTGGTGAAATAAATTCTGTTTGAGAATACGGCCACCGAACGAGGGCTTCCATTCCAATAATACAACCATTACTGGGATCAACTTGTGGTTGATAAAATACTTGCAATTCTTCTTGTTCTAAAGCTTTACGCAAACGGGTATCCAGCATGAGATGGCGCATTGCTTTACGGTTTAATTCTGTGGTAAAAAATTGATAATTGCCTCGACCGTGTGCCTTAGCTAAATACATTGCACTATCAGCATGTTTAAGTAAAGTTTCGACGTCTTGGCCATCGGTTGGATAGAGGCTAATTCCAATACTGGTACCAATATAAAATTCATAATGACTGACTTCAAAGGGATGAGCAAGTTCGGTGATAATTTGCTGCGCGATTTTAGCAATGGGATAAATATCTTGGACGCCTTCTATAAGAATAGTGAATTCATCACCGCCTAAGCGAGCAACCGTACCGGCTTGTCCAACACTCGTTTGCAATCGCTGAGCCACGACTTTCAAAAGGTAGTCACCGACCTGATGTCCCAAAGTATCATTCACCTTTTTAAAGCGGTCTAAATCGAGAAAAAGTAAGGCCACTTTAGACTGATTAGCCTGTGCATTAACAATAGCTTGTTGTAAACGTTCATGAAATAACAATCGATTAGGTAAATCAGTCAAGGTATCGTGGTGAGCCAGATAATCTAAATGTGATTGGTTATCCAGAAGTTTTTTTCTAACACGTTCTCTTTCAGTAATATCTCGTGACGATTCAATTATACCGGCTAAATGACCTTCGGTATTCCATAATGGTGCAGCGGAAATCTCTATCACGCGATGATTGCCATGGATATCTTGATATTCATGTTCTATCGTTACCGTTTTGCCCAATTTACGCACTTCTTCCATGGGACAACGATGATTGGCAATACCACAGCCTTCTGATAAACCACGAGAGAATTGATAACACGAACCATAGGAATGGGTAGAAGTCGGTATCATAGCCATTTCACGAGCAATACGGTTCATGAGAATAATTTGATAGTCTGCTTGAATGACCATAATTGGATCCGGAACACCATCAATGACGTTTTGTAAAAAGGCTCGTTCCGCTTTAATCGCCTCGTCTGCTCGCTGGCGTTCTTCTTCTACACCAATGGCTGCGGCAATAATCCCTATCAGCTTTTTATCAAACTGGCTTAATTCAACAGATTGATTATAAAATAAACTGAGTGCCCCAATCCGTTGCTGTTCACATTTTACGACTTGACCCATGTAAGTTTGTAGTTGATATTGTTCTACTCGTGGATCAGTTTGAGCGTAAAGGGTATTAGGTAAATGATGAATAACGACTACATTATCGCTTTCTCCATCAATGATGTTGTAGCAAATTGGTCCTGCTGATGAGTAATTTAAGTGATAATCTGGGGGTGTTTGCCATAGCCCACACGAATAAAGTAAACCTTGTTCCAGGCGACTATAAACTGCAAAATGGGCGCCCATAAGTTCTCCACACAATGCCACTAATCGGTTAATATTTTCGTTGAATTTTGGACCAAAGCTAGTGAGGCATTGATTTAACTTAGTAAGACGTACTTCTTCCCGATGACGAGAAGTAATATCTTGTGCAGCACCGATGATTCGCATCACCCGATTGGCACTTGAATCCCATTGAGGACGTCCATAATTCAGTATCCAGCGACTTTCGCCATTTTTAGTAATCAGTCGAAATTCAGAAACATCTGCTTGATTAGAGAGGAGAATATCTCGATGTTGAAGCGCGATGGGGATATCATCCGGATGAATAAGATTAATAACACCACCGCGACTATCGATTTCCGCTGGCGTAAAACCAGTAATACGATAAAAAGCTTCTGTTACCCATTCTTGATTTAAATTTCCATCGGCTGCTACTTGAAAGGCATAACCATAATCAGAAGTCAATTCTGAAACCGTCCGATAACGAAATTCTGATTGACGCAGTGCAGCTTGTGCTTTTTCTAATTTTTTCTGAGATTTGTAAAGTTGCTGATAAGGTTTACGGATAGCACTTTCAAAAATAGCTCGATATAAAAACAGATAAGAAATGAGTTGATAAGCATGACTTAACAGATTAAATAAATCATAGGTCGTTAAAGTGAAGAAAAAATTACTCAATACCATTACGATATTAGCGCCAAATAAACTCACTAAATCATAAGATTGTGGTTGCTGCATCCGCAGATAAAATAAAATTGCCGCGATAATACCCAAAGCGACTATGATGTAGTTGATGATAAGTTCAAGTTGAATAAATTCTTCGTTAGGTGGGAAAGAAAGTAAAAAAATATCGTTATAAAGAAAACGTAACCCGGCTAAAATGACAGTCATAAACAATACACTACTTAATAACCGATAGCGGGTAAGCCGAGAAGCCGCTAATGGCTTGTCTGACAAGACGGCTATTGCTAATAAAGCTAGAACCGCTAGTAGCCGTGCAGTTAACCAAAAATCGATGCTTGGTCCAGAATGACCTGGTGCAATAAAATCGGCTACACCTCGATAAGATAACAAATGAGCAAAACCAAATAAGCCTACTCCAAGAAAAACGGTAGAGAGAATAATAATATTGCGTGGTAATTTTTTATGGTAAGTATTCCATCCCACTGCAAAGATAAGCACAGCCATCACAATGGTAAAAATTTTTATAAAAATATAAAGCGGTGGATAATAAGTCAATTCTTCAAAGAGAGGAAAGGATGAAATAGCCCAACCCAACATCGGAATAATCAGCAAAAAAATGATGATTAAACTGATCAATTTGAGTTGTCGTTTATAACTTAAAAAAAGACGCATATAGATTAAAAAATTCCGAAAATTGTTAAAACAGCAGAAATTTATAGAGATTCATTCAATAAGGAAGGTTAAGCAAAAGTTAAACCAGCAAACACCAATTTACCGTTATCAACTTAACATCATTCTCAGGCAAGCGGTTAGATCAACAGAATACTTCTTGATACTGGTATAATGAATCAAACTTTAACTGGATCGATCGACGGCAACAAATTGAAATATCTGGCAGTTTTAGCGAGCCGTCGGTAAAGGCTACATACACCTCAGCCATGAGGTATACCAGCACCGGCTGATGAAACCGCTAGTTGGAGGGTATGGCAAATATGAATCATGGCTTATTGGTGTTTGTACACCGGTTGCATTGCCTAGATGGTCTGATATCTCATTTTAAGGAAGGGGTGAAGAACCATGCGTTGACTAATTAATAAAGGTAAGTCAATCCGATTACTCTATAATTAGAATGATCTATAATATGCAAAATAGCAAGATCAGAAATGAAGAACAATACGATCATCGCTTGCTAACCAAGTTGACTTTTAAGTGAGTATGGGATACAAATTCATTTAACCAGTATCAGTTCTGGAGTCAAAAATATGTTAAATATTCTCATTGATGAAGCCAATTTATCACTTCCTACCCAAGATAATCTCCCTAGCGATGATGGTATCCCTATGGAAACGGAACGACATAAGAAACAAATGGACTTACTGATCTATTCTCTTGAACCCTGGTTAAATAATCATCCTCAAGGGGGTTACGTTGGTGGTAATATGTTTATTTACTATAGTTTTAAGCAAATTCGCCATCAAGATTTTAAAGGCCCAGATGTTTTTGTGGTGCTAGGTGTTCCTCACGGGGAGCGGAAAAGCTGGGTGGTATGGGAAGAAGGTAAGACACCCGATATTATCATCGAATTGTTATCGGAAAGCACCGCCAAAGAGGATAAAACTAAAAAGAAAATGATTTATCAAAATCAACTTAAGGTTTCAGAATATTTTTGGTTTGACCCCTTTAACCCCGATGATTGGGCTGGGTTTCGACTTAGTGGCGGAAATTATGAAGCTTTATTGCTCGAAAATGAACATTTTACTAGTCAGCAATTAGGACTCGCTCTCGTTCGTTGGCAAGGTCTTTACAAAGGTGTCGAGACTACTTGGTTACGTTGGGCTAACTTAGCTGGCGATTTATTGTTACTCCCGGAAGAAACTGAAAATCAACGTGCTCAAGTAGCAGAACAACGGATTAAATCTGTAGAACAACAACTAGAAGTTGCAACGCAACGGGCCAAAACTGCTGAAACTGAAATTAATCGCTTAACCGCATTATTAGCTGAGAAAATGAAATAATCAACTGGTTATTAGGATTATTGATTTCGCTGACATTTAATTTATCCTACGTTCTCTGATCCTATTAACCGGCTACCAATTCCGTTTCCAACTCACATTGGGTGAGCTTATCTGTTCGCCGCTACAATTTAACGAAATAAAATTAAGTCAGTCAATTTAGTAATAATAAGTCAGTCAATCACGAACGGAGAACATTGTGAGCAGTATCGCTAATACCATTTATCAAGCTATAGTGAACCATACTCATTGGAAAAAACACTTGCATGATATTGTCGAACAAGGGAGTAATCCAGATGATTTTTCTCTCGATCAAAACCAGTTTGATAATTGGTTAAAAGCCAATGCCAAAGAATTAAGCCAATATGAACATTATTCAAAAGTGGTAGAATTAAATCGTAAGCTCCATTATGAAGCACAAAAAATTATTCATCTTGCTTTGACCGGAAAATCAACGGAAGCTAAAGCGCTAATAGAATATGGTAGTGATTTTGAACATCTTTCGCAAAATCTCGTCCAAAATATTATTGCTTGGCATGATACAGTTATTGGTAAAAAATGACAGCAAGGTTGAATAACTATCATTTCTTTCGATAATACCTATCAAAATTAATATCACTATGGCTAATATAAACAAAGTAGTACTGGCTTATTCGGGTGGTTTGGATACCTCTATTATCCTCAAGTGGTTACAAGATCAATATCAATGCGAAGTAGTTACTTTTACTGCGGACATTGGACAGGGAGAAGAACTTGAACCGGCTCGTGCTAAAGCTCAAGCTTTGGGTGTCAAGGAAATTTATATTGAGGATTTGTGTGAAGAATTTGTAAAGGAGTATGTATTTCCCCTGTTTCGAGCTAATGCCCTTTATGAAGGTGAATATTTACTGGGTACGTCTATTGCTCGACCGCTGATAGCTAAACGCCTGGTCGAAATTGCTAATCAAACTGGGGCCGATGCGATTGCTCATGGTGCCACGGGTAAAGGTAATGACCAAGTTCGTTTTGAATTAGGTGCTTATGCTTTAAAACCTGACATTAAGGTGATAGCCCCTTGGCGCGATTGGGATTTAACTTCTCGTGAAAAACTCTTGGCCTACGCTGAACAGCATCATATTCCGATAGAAAGGAAACGCGGTAATCAATCACCTTATTCTATGGATGCCAATTTATTGCATATTTCTTATGAAGGCGGACCACTGGAAGATCCCTGGCAAGAACCCGAGGAAGAAATGTGGCGCTGGAGCGTTTCACCCGAACGAGCACCCGATAAACATAGTATTTTAGAGTTAGAATTTGCGCAAGGTGATATTGTCGCCATTGATGGTAACCCCATGAAACCAGCTCAAGTGTTAAGTTATCTTAATAAAGTGGCTGGTGCCAATGGGATTGGACGCCTTGATTTGGTCGAAAATCGCTATGTGGGGATGAAATCTCGCGGTTGTTACGAAACCCCCGGGGTACGGTGATGATTAAAGCCCATCGGGCAATGGAATCACTCACTTTAGATCGGGAAGTAGCTCATCTAAAAGATGAATTAATGCCGCGTTATGCCAGTTTAGTTTACAATGGCTATTGGTGGAGTCCCGAACGTAAATTATTACAAGAATTAATCGATGCTTCCCAATCCCAGGTGAATGGTAAAATCCGCCTTAAACTGTATAAAGGCAATGTCATTGTGACGGGACGTTATTCGCAAACTAACAGTCTCTTTAATGCCAACATCGCCACTTTTGAAGAAGATGAAGGTGCCTATAATCAAAAAGACGCCGAGGGGTTTATTAAGCTTAATGCGTTACGGTTGCGGATAGCGGCCCAGTTACAATCTAGGTAAATCGGATGACTTCTTCCACTCAGACGTTAACTTATTCCCAAGCACTACAACTGGCTTTTCAACATCACCAAGCCGGTAATTTATCTCAAGCTGAGGCCATCTATCTCCAAGCGTTACCCATAGCGCCTCAACCCAGTGAGCTATTGCACTTACTAGGTGTTATTGCCGCTCAGCGGCAGCAATTTGACGAAGCAATTGAACTGATTAATCAAGCCATTGCTCTAGATAACACCGTGGCTAATTTTTACAGTAGTTTGGGTGGTGCGCTGAGTGGACAAGGTCAATGGACCGAAGCGATAGAGAATTTTAACCGGGCACTGACTTTAGAGCCGAATCACTTAGAGGCGCACTATAATTTAGGTAATTTATTGCGCCATCATCGCCAGTGGGCACAAGCCGCTCAGCATTATCGGCAATATTTAGCATTAAATCCAAATGATGCGACAGTACATCATTATTTAGGTTCAGTCTTGTTATCACAAAGACAAATCAGCGAGGCTATCAAGTGTTATCAACAAGCTTTAGCTTTAAAACCCAATGATGCTGAGATTAATCATCATTTAGGTTATGCACTGGCGGAATTAGGTCAATTTTCCAAAGCGGTGAATTATTACCAACGGGCACTGGCTCTGGCACCAAATAACGCTCAAACTCATAAATGTCTGGGTGATATCTGGAGAACCCAAGGTCGTTTGGATAAAGCCATGGTTGCTTACCAACAAGTATTAGCTTTAAATCCAAGCGATGCTGATACTTACAATAATTTGGGTACGGTATTCAGTCAAATGGGTCATCTGACTAAAGCGACCCAGTGTTTCCAACAAGCACTCCAATTAGTCCCAGATTTTGTCGAAGCGGGTAGTAATTTAGCCAGTAGTTTGTTATATCAAGGTTTTATTCAGCAAGCAATCACCTATTATCAGCAGATTTTAGCAGCACAACCGAATGCTTTGACTCATAGTAATTTGCTATTGGCTTTTCAATACCAAGCCGATATTGATTTAACTACACTATTCTCAGTACATCAACAATTTAATCAACAATATGTTCTGCCTTTGGCAGCGTCGATTCAGCCCCATTTGAATGATCGCTGTCAGCAGCGCAAGTTAAAAATTGGCTACATTTCAACTGATTTTCATAAACACTCGGTGGCTTACTTTATCGAACCGGTGTTAACTCAACATGATCATGAACAATTTGAAATTGTTTGTTACGACAATAGTACTACCACCGATAAGGTCACTCAACGTTTTAAAAAATCAGTTGATCAGTGGATAAATTGTGCCGATTGGTCTGATGAGATATTAGCCGAAAACATAAGACAAGCCGCTATTGATATTCTCATCGATTTAGGTGGACATACTAACCAAAATCGCCTATTAGTTTTTGCTAGAAAGCCAGCACCGGTACAAATCACTTATTTGGGTTATCCCAGTAGCACCGGTCTAACAACTATCGACTATCGAATAACCGATAACTCTGTGGATCCGGAAGGGAAAACCGATTCATTCAATGCAGAACAATTAATTAGAATGCCCAACAGTTATTTTTGTTACCGTCCGGACAATGACAGTCCTCCAATCAATCCTTTACCGGCGCTTAAGAAAAAACAGATTACTTTTGGCTCATTCAATAACTATGCTAAATTAAATGCCGATATTTTAGCGATTTGGGCACAAATACTACAACAAGTTCCTGGAGCGAAACTTTTACTTAAAGCGAGAAGTTTAAATGATCCGGATACCCGACAGCGACTTAAACAACAATTGATAGCATTAGGAATTGACTCTGGACGTTTGATTCTCGCCAATTATACTGATTCTACCGTAGCACACTTGAAATATTACCATCAAATCGACATTGCTTTAGACAGTTATCCCTATCATGGTGCTACTACGACTTGTGAAGCGTTATGGATGGGTGTGCCGGTGGTGACATTAGTAGGAGAACGACAGGCTGCGCGGATGGGACTCAGTATTTTATCTGCTCTGGGTTTAACTGAACTGATTGCTGATGAGCCAGCAGAATATATCAATATTAGTGTTAAACTAGCCAACAATAGGCGTTATTTGCAAGAATTACGCTCTGGGTTACGACATAAAATGCAAACTTCTCCGTTGATGGACGACAAAAGTTTTACTCGCCATTTAGAAAAGACTTATCGCCAAATGTGGGAAAAGTGGTGTGTGACAACCACTATAATGAATAATAATTAATTTTCTGATTCTTCGTTTCCATACAGCTATGATAGAGAATTATAAAGTCCCCTGCTAGTATTAACAATTTAACTCAGTTGCTTGGAAAAAACTCCCGCTCTACTACTTGAAAGCGTGATAAACTGTTAGACTATTCATTATTTTAACCATCTTAAAATTTCTTACTTATGTCAGGCAATACCTTTGGAAAAATCTTTACCGTGACCACCTTTGGAGAAAGCCATGGTCCGGCAATTGGTGGGATTGTTGATGGTTGTCCACCCGGTTTGGAATTGAGCACAAATGATTTACAAGTTGATTTGGACCGACGCAAACCAGGAACATCTCGTCATACTACCCAACGACGTGAAGCCGATGCCGTTAAAATTCTTTCCGGTGTGTTTGAAGGTAAAACGACCGGTTGTCCTATTGGGTTACTGATTGATAATACCGATCAACGTTCTAAGGATTATGGCAAAATTAAGGAGCAATTTCGACCGGCTCATGCTGATTATACTTATCAGCAAAAATATGGCATTCGTGATTACCGTGGCGGCGGACGCGCTTCCGCACGGGAAACGGCAATTCGAGTTGCAGCCGGTGCCATTGCGAAGAAATATCTTAAAGCGCATTATGGTACTCAGATACGCGGCTATTTGACACAATTAGGTCCACTTAAACCAGATCCTAACCGATTTAATTGGGAAGAAATTAACCGTAATCCTTTCTTTTGCCCGGATACCAACTTAGTACCCCAAATAGAAAAGTATATGGATGTTTTGCGTCAGGAAGGTAATTCAATTGGTGCTCGCATTACCATAGTAGCTAATCATGTCCCAGTGGGTTTAGGCGAACCGGTTTTTGATCGGCTAGATGCAGATATTGCTTACGCCTTGATGAGCATTAATGCAGTAAAAGGTGTTGAAATTGGTGATGGTTTTGCCTGTGTAGAACAAAAAGGAACAGAACATCGGGACGAAATTACCCCACAGGGTTTTTTAAGTAATCATGCTGGCGGCATTTTAGGTGGAATTTCTTCAGGGCAGGATATTATTGCCAGTATCGCTTTGAAACCAACTTCTAGTTTGAGATTACCTGGGCGTAGTGTTGATATTCGTGGACAACCAACGGAGGTGATTACCACGG
This sequence comes from Thioploca sp., assembly GCA_012032555.1. GTDB lineage: Bacteria > Pseudomonadota > Gammaproteobacteria > Beggiatoales > Beggiatoaceae > Thioploca. Next base: position 80,419 of record JAAUSR010000012.1, on the reverse strand, counting down.
GACGACATGATCCATGTGTTGGAATTCGTGCCACTCCAATCGCCGAAGCGATGTTAGCATTGGTTTTAATGGACCATGCTTTACGCCATCGTGCTCAAAATTGGGATGTACACTCGTCAATCCCCTTAATTCCCTCTCAGGTGACTGATCGTCAGTGACAAACCCGGAAAAATGCTTGGATAATATCCCTTATTATTGGCGGTTGTCCGGCTTTTATTTTTTTATTTTAGTAGTATAGGCGCGATGATGCCCTACTGGGGCATTTATTTACATCATTTAGGGTTTGACGCCAAGGTGATTGGAGAATTTATTGCTATCATTATGGCAACCAAGATTATTGCTCCTAACATTTGGGGTTGGCTGGCAGCGCTTACTGGGTATCATGTTATTTTAGTGCGTATTAGTTCTTTATTGGCGGTGATTTGTTTTGCGGGTGTCTTGTTGAGACAAGATTATCTGTGGTTAATTATCGTGATGACGACGTTTAGTTTTTTCTGGAATGCAGCTTTGCCTCAATTTGAAGCGACCACATTCGCTTATTTAGGATTGCAAGCACGTCGTTATACTCAAATTCGCCTCTGGGGTTCAATCGGTTTTATTATCACCGTCGCCTTATTTGGTTGGTTATTGGAACATATTTCGATCAGATTATTACCAACTTTATTGCTGAGCTTATTTATTGGGATTGGGTTAAGCAGTTTATGGGTCCCCGAAAAAGTTAATTCTGTGGCACCCACTTACGCCAAATCATTTTATCAAGTCTTGCGATGTCCAACTATTCTCGCTTTTTTTGCGATTTGTTTTTTAATGCAAGTTAGTCATGGCCCTTATTATACATTTTATTCATTATATTTGGAAAATCATGGCTATACCCGAGATTTAATTGGGCAATTATGGGCATTAGGTGTTATTGCTGAGGTTTTGATATTTCTGGTTATGCACCGGTTACTGATACGATTTAGCTTAAGTCGATTATTAATGATGAGTTTAAGTTTAGCAGCGTTACGTTGGTTATTGATCGGTTCTGCAGTCAATTCGTTGCTGATATTAATGTTTGCCCAATTATTACATGCGGCGAGTTTTGGAATCTATCATGGTGTGAGCATGCAACTGATTCGTCATTATTTTGCTGATTATCATCAAGGTCAAGCTCAAGCTTTGTACAGTAGCTTAAGCTTTGGTGCGGGTGGCGCCGTTGGCAGTTTAGCCAGTGGTTATGTTTGGCAACTGGGCGCACCATTCAGCTATTATGGAGCGGCTGGGGTTTGCTTCATTGCTATCTGGATTAGTTGGCAGTGGTTAGAACGAGATAAATTAACTTAACAACCCATTAATGTTGATATTACATAAAATCGGTATCACCACCCATTAGCCACCATTTTCCTTGAACTTCAGAGAGGGGAGGGCCTTCATACCAAATACAATGTGGGATTCTGACATCCAGAGGATAAGATTCACCACCCGTTTGCGTAAATAAATTCACAAAGTTTTCAGTGATCCATAAGCTCAGCGTTGGAATACCCCAGCGACCGACAATCCGTTGAGTTTGTTTAATTAACGTGTTAAGGTGCTCGAGTGGTGCAATAATGTCTAGTAATTTGCAAATTTCTGCCTCTCGGTATAAAACGACAACACCTAAAGGTTCACCACCAAACCGTTTGCTCACGACTAAAATATCATAGTGTTTAAGCGGATGAGCAATATAACGATGCTGGATATAGTCCCAATCACGCACCCCAATAATAGCCTCTTTAAAACAACCTTGCATTTGCTTCCATAAATGATTGATTATTTCGCGATCCGCTGCATATTCTAAAGGATGTAAATGACGGATACGAGTCCATAAATGTGGTAATCCACTATAAGTTAACCAACGGACTTCAGTCATCCTACCCACTTGCGCATATAACCCTAACAACTCTGCAACTCGGATAGCCCGCCCAGTTGGAAATCCAAAGCCTAATAAAATGCGATTACCATAACCGGCATAGTACTCAGGAAAAGTAGCACCGGCCAAAAATAAGGACCATGACGAGTTAAAATACCGCGTTCTTTTTTATCGACCATCACATCCGCAATTTGTACTCCCGTTTTGGGAACGCCAAAATAGCATAATTCACGGAGTACCCCACCGTAATGAGCTACAATTCTGCCTTTTTTCCAGGCTGCCATCGCCATACCGCGTTCATGACCGTATTTCCATTCCCATAACGCTTTACTCATTTGATTCTTAAAGACTCTCTCAAATAGGGTTCTGACAGCCGCTTGATCATTTGAGGTGATTTCGAGTACTTGCCAATACGGTGTTTTAGTTTTTTCAAAGTGCAATAGGACATAACCATAACGTCCATCTCGATATTTATCTTGATATACACGTAACGATTCAACTAAATCAATCAATTTCTTTTCGGCTAAGTTTAAATCATTCAGGAGTTGTTGTTGGTGAATTTGGATTATACTGAGTAAATAATCTAAAGTAGGAGCCGCTTTTTAGACAAATCAATTTGTTCGAGTAATTTAAAGCCACAACGTTCTGCTTGTGCTAGGCTGTATTTGAGTAAAGGTAACCCTTCCACACCATCTTGAGGACCACGTCGTAATCCGATCTTATCAATAATTAATAATTGACCTTTTTCACTTAACAAATGATGTGCTTTGTTAAATAAGGTGAGTGGTTTTAGATATTGAGCTGATTCTTGCAGTAAAATTACTTCATAACTCTGTTCTAAAGTATTAAATTCTTCGAATGTTAAACATTGTAACCGAAAGCCACTGTGGATCCGTTGCTTGGCTATGGCAATCTGGTAGGGATCGGGGCAAATACCAGTTACTTGATAGCCTTGTTCCATTAATAGCGTAGCTAGGGTTCCCAAACCAATCCCCACTTCTAAAATACGGCAAGGTGGTGGGGGTAACCGTGCTAACAAGAGATCAGTAGAACGTTGTTGCGTTACCAGCGCGCCTAATTCCCAAACGTCTTCGTTTTCTTCCACTAAACCATAATGCAAATAATTCACTTGACCTTGTTGTAGATAAAGACTATGAGCATAGACGTTAAGAGGAAAAGTGAAGTGAATATGTTCTGGTTGTTTCATCAGGAAACAGTTATCAGTTATCAGTTAATAGTTATAATATTTTTGACTTTAATTAATAGCAATACCCGGTTTGTTTAAAACCAGAATGCTTCAGTTGTTCTAACCGGAGAGGTTTATTTATTTTCACTACTTTCCCCATTAACTTTACCGAGTTAGTGTTTTATATTTTTATTATTATACTCGTTTTTTAAAAGCATTTTAGTCTTAACAATTGAAAGGCATAGTGATCACCATAAGCGAATTATGCTGGTTAACTCACTTGAGGAAGCACTACGAGTATTAAATAAAATCCAATCAATTTTATCTAAAGCTGTTGGTGGGAAATTCTGGCGATCGGTATGTAGAAAAGCACATTTCCATGCACCGGTGTGGAAGTGCATACCTGAACGCCTTCGCGTCAAGTGCTAGGATTCCTCATTACTACGCGTTTTTGTGGGCGTGTAGATACGGCGCACTGCGTAGTTGGAGCCGTTATCATTTCAAGGCATGGCAACGAAAAATTAAACGAGACACCGGAACATCTCAATACGCATTTCCACGCTGAAGCGCACACTTTGAGACATACCTTTTAATTAATTGATTTACAAAATATTAGTTATCCTAACAGTCATACTGTCAATAAAATTGATCGCTTATCTGTATTCACTCGATTTGTGTATAAGGATGTGCTTAGCGCTAATGTAGTAAAGCAATTAGTAATATGACCCCAATAATCATTTTAGGTTATGCCGAGTTGACTCAATTACTCCCACCTTGCTCAGGCGGGAAGTACCAGTTAGCTCATTCGCCGGGTATCTGACACGATACCTATAAGATAGAGTATAATTCCCCGCTTGGCGGGGCTAGGGGTGGTCATGTGTCAGTTAAGTAATTATAATATAAATTGATAAATAAGACTAAATCTAGCTATTTGGTACTTCAATTTAAACTCTAGATGAAAAGTCATAAATTCAAAAAAATTAGGTTAGTTAGACTCAATATTGCAATAATAACTTTTTTCCATTAAAAAATTAAATAATTTTAGAGTAATTAAAATGAGTTGAATTCATTTAATCGGGATAATAAATTTAACCCCATTAGGTATAATAACTGAGTATACTCATGGCTACTTCAACCTTTAATCAACGGTTGCTAGCTTGGTTTGATCAACATGGACGAACTAACTTACCTTGGCAGAGTAATCCAACACCTTATCGGGTATGGATTTCAGAAGTCATGCTTCAACAAACGCAAGTTAATACGGTTATTCCTTATTACCAACGCTTTATCGAGCGATTTACTGATATCGCTACTTTAGCGACTGCTTCATTAGATGAAGTTTTGTATTATTGGGCTGGTTTGGGATATTACGCACGTGCTCGTCATTTATATCAAGCTGCGCAACAAGTTTTTCATCAATATAACGGTGAGTTACCCACTGATTTAAAGCAGTTGATGCAATTACCGGGAATTGGTCGGTCGACAGCGGGTGCGATTTTAGCCTTAGCCCACCAACAGCGTCACCCTATCTTGGATGGTAATGTAAAACGGGTATTGTGTCGTTATTATGCACTCGCTGGACATCCCAGTGAAAAAGTGGTAGCGAGTACGTTATGGCGTTTAGCTGAGGAAAGTATGCCAACAAAACGCATCGCTGCCTATACCCAAGCGATTATGGATTTGGGTGCTACTATTTGTATCCGTCGTCATCCACACTGTTTACTTTGTCCATTCCAGTCAGATTGTTTAGCTCATCAGCAGCGACAAGAAGATATTTATCCTTCTCCACCATTGCGTAAACCTTTACCCGTCAAAACGACAACTTTCATTATGTTACAAAATGAAAAAAGTGGTGAGGTATTGTTAGAAAAACGTCCTCCTCAAGGGATTTGGGGTGGATTATGGAGTTTTCCGGAATGTGCTCTACCAACCGATATTCCTCATTGGTGTCAACAATATCTTCAATTGGTTATTTACCAATATCATCCTTGGCAACTAGTACGTCATACTTTCACTCATTTTCATTTAGATATCATTCCAGTACAAGTTTCTCTATCAGCAGAACAGTGTAAATTAGTAGTATTTTCTAATGGATTTTGGTATAACGCTGTTCAAGCACCAGTTTATGGTCTAGCAGTTCCCGTAGCACGGTTGTTAACACAACTTACTTCAACAGGAGAATTATTGTCATGACTCGCATAATTAATTGTATCAAATTAGGTCAAGAAGCAGAGGGCTTAAAAGTTCCGCCTTATCCAGGTGAATTAGGAAAAAAAATTTATGAACAAATTTCTCAAGAAGCTTGGCAACTTTGGCTTAGACATCAAACCATGTTGATTAATGAGTATCGTCTTTCACCGGTTGATCCGCGACATCGTAAAATGCTCGAAGAAGAAATGGAAAAATTCTTGTTTGGCGAAGGTTCCGTTTAAAATCAGAAATGTTTAATAGATAACCTTTCAACGACCGGGTACTTGCCCGTGCCTTTAGTAAGAAAAGCGACTGATTTGGTTAAGTCGGGTAAATTAGATAACATTTTCTTTGGTCGTGATTACAAGATATTTCCTTTCAACCATAATCAAGAGAATTTAATTAGCTCCGCATCAGAAAGACAACTCATTGATAATAAAGAAGTTAGCAAAATTTAATTCTTGCTTATTAAATAAATGGGTAGTTTGACAAAGTTTACTCCCCATGGGTTAAAAGTTATTTCTTAATTAGGGATTTTGGATTTGAAAATCTCCATAAGAAACCACAGAAATATTTTGTGGACAATGTCCGTCGGGAAAATGTAAACAAACATAACTACCCTCCCAAAATTCATTATCCGGTAAAGGACCTTCATTAACAAGATAATAGGTATTATCATTATCTGTTGGGTTAGTGTGAACCGGATAGGAGTAAGAGTAACTCGATTTTAATTCTGTTAAGGCTTTTACAGCGGATTGTAACCCTGTAACTCGCTGAATATCGGGGTCACTCAGTCGTGACACCCTTTCAACTGATGGCACGGCCAGAGTCGTTTCATCACGATCATGGTAGAAAATGACCAAAGTGCTACTACCCATAATAGCGATGATAAAAGCGGTGATGAAAATGTTTTGCATTGGTCGACCTCACACTTCATATTGACACCATCATATGTAGTTTGGTTTCATTAAGTAAATAATTTATTGTAAATCGCTGGTATTGAGTAATGCTTATCATACCATTCCAGCCTCATGTTGCTTATCTAAGTATAGACGATCAAACTCCAAAAGACGCAAAAAATATTACTACCTAACGTTACCAATCCTGACTTCTTTGGTAAATTAAAAGAGGTTATGAGTATTGGCTAACTTGATTTTTATACCATTAGTTAATATACCCTATTTTGATACCAAGCTGAAATTTTAGATCGTAGCTAAATGCCGCTTTGCAACATTTTATAAAATAACTGATAATATATTATAGTCATACTTTATGAATCATAAAGTTGTATTTGATAAGTGGCTTGCCCAAAATTGGATTAGAATTTCAGGTAACTTTTTCTAACAGATTAATTATATTCAATAATCATTATTAACGGGTACCTATAATAGATTATTTATTTTTTGAGGATGAATGTCATGCACTGCATTTTTTTGAAAGCCAAACTGCATCGTGCTTGTGTTACTCATGCGGAACTCAATTACGAGGGTTCTTGTGCAATTGATGGTTTATTACTCGATTTAGCTGGAATAAATGAATATGAGCAAATTCAAATATATAATTTGAATAATGGTGAACGCTTCACCACCTATGCTATTCGTGCTCAAGCCGGATCGAGAATAATTTCTATCAATGGTGCCGCTGCTCATAAAGCACAACCCCAAGATCGTATTATTATTTGCGCCTATATTGCTTTGACATCAGAGGAAATGGTTTTACATAAACCCACTTTAGTTTACTTAGACGAATCGAATACGGTCACACATACTCGCCACACGATTCCCATACAATCAGCCTAAATTTTTCATGACTGTATCGAATGAATCCATAAACTGCTAGCAACAGGTAGTTATTACCTGATCTATAAAATTTTTATCTCAATTTATCTTAGTCAATTACTATCGGGATGTTGAGCAACATACCCAGATAGTTGGGGCAAGTATTGCTTGTTAAAACGATTAACTGAATCTCCAACACGAAAATAAATTAACTTTCATAACATCTCATAGACAGGTATAATAATACTAGTTCGACGTTAAAAATATTTAATAATCAATAAAATAAACATAAATTACTGACTACCTTCTTATGGTAAATTTCAGTAACAACATTTGGTTGCAATATTGTTGTTACCTCAAGATTAACCAACGCTTACCGTTTCTATTTCATCGAACTCACATTATAGTAAAATTATCTCTCCTAACTTTTTCAGCGTTTTGGCGCAGTTGATAGTTTTCCCTACTCTGCTCTTTTTTCAATAGCTCAGACAACTTAAAATTTTAACTAAAGGTGAGCGCAATGTCATGATAATTGCCTCAATATGGGGTATGAATAACTTTCAAAATAAAATCACTAACTTGTTATTATGAGTCAAGGAAGCTATTGTTAAATGAATCAAGAAGTTTTGATTAATGTCACACCACGTGAAACACGGGTGGCTTTAGTAGAAAATGGGATTCTTCAGGAAGTGATGATTGAGCGGATCAGTAGTCGTGGTTTAGTCAGCAATATTTATAAAGGTCGCGTTTGTCGCGTTTTACCGGGCATGCAAGCGGCTTTTATAGATATTGGTCTTGAACGAGCCGCTTTTTTGCATATTTCAGATATTGTGAATGCACATTTGCATCATAGTGAGATAGCAATTGATGATAAAAGTGAGTTTATTCATCATTTTCTTCATGAAGGTCAAACAGTTTTAGTCCAAGTGATTAAAGAACCTTTGGGCACGAAAGGTGCACGATTGACGACTCAAATTGCTATTCCTTCCCGGTATGTGGTTTTTCTACCTTCTTCGCCCAATATGATAGGCATTTCTACCCGCATTGAGTCTACGGAAGAACGTAAGCGATTAAAAGAAATTGCTTGGCAACATATGGGAATTAATGAGCAAGCGGTAATTGAAACCTCAAAACAGGGAGAAACCGAAGTGATGCAAGCCATAGCTACTTTCCAAAATGGTCAAGCAGAACAATCGAATCATTATGGTTTCATTATTCGTACTGCAGCAGAAGGAGTTACTACTGAGATGTTATGTGCTGATATGAACTTTATGTGTCGATTATGGAAAGACATCAAAGATAAAGAAAATCAAACTCAACCTTGCTCTTTAATTTATGAGGATTTATCTTTAGCATTACGGACTGTCCGTGATTTAATTGGTACAGTAGTTGATAAAATTAAAGTAGATTCTCCCATCATCTATAATGATCTAGTTGATTTTACCAATAAATTTATTCCAGATTTCGTGCCACATATTGAATATTATTGCGGTGATCGTCCTATTTTTGATCTCTATTCTATTGATGATGAAATTACTAAGGCATTAGAACGTAAAGTACAATTAAAATCCGGTGGCTATTTAGTCATTGATCAAACTGAAGCCATGACCACTATTGACGTCAATACGGGTGGCTATGTTGGTAGCCGTAATTTAGAAGAAACCATTTTTAAAACTAATTTAGAAGCGGCTCAAGCGATTACCCGGCAATTACGTTTGCGTAATTTAGGTGGGATTATTATTTTAGATTTTATTGATATGCAAGATCCCGAACATAAACGTCAAGTATTACGAACGCTAGAAAAATGTTTAGAAAAAGATCGCGCTAAAAGTCATATTGGTGATGTTTCCTCGCTGGGTTTAGTTCAGATGACCCGAAAACGAACTCGGGAAAGTTTAGAACATATACTCTGTGAAACCTGTCCAACTTGTGGAGGACGTGGTTCAGTTAAAAGTGTTCAAACGATTTGTTATGAAATTTTTCGTGAAGTGTCTAGAGAAGCATTACTATTTGATGCTAAACAATTTTTAGTACTGGCTGCTCAGGAAGTTGTCGATATGATGTTAGAGGAAGAATCCAATCATGTTGCCGAATTAGAGGAATCATTAGGTCGTTCTATTCGTTTTCAAGTTGAAATTTCTTATACCCAGGAGCAATATGATATTGTACCGGGGCCTTTTAATACTTAAAGTGATAGTAATGATAATTGAGTAGTGCAACGTGTTGTGGTTAGTGTCAATTCTTTTTAAATTAGTTCATTGGTTATGGCGATTATGGCTATGGATTGGGTTGTTGTTGTGCTTATTTATTCTACTCTTAGCACTTCTATTTGCTAAATTACCCGAATATCGAACAGAAGTTGAGCAATTACTTGATACCATTTGGAAACAACCTATTACGATAGGTTCCTTAGACACGTATTGGGTAGATGGAATGCCAGCCATCATGGTGCAGCAAGTTCATCTCGTTGATACCCAAATTGAAATAGCTTATGCCGAAGTCGTTATTGATGTGTTGGCTTCACTTAAACGAGCGCAGTGGGTTACTCAAAGTATTACGGTGAAAAGTAGCCAACTCGCATTAACTCGAACGACAGCTGGTCGTATCACCATCGTTGGATTACCCGCTAGTCAATCTCCAGGTCATTTAGAATGGTTAGTCTGGTTATGGCAACAGCCAGCAGTTTCTATACAGGTTGCTACGCTACAGTGGTTAGAACCTAAACAGATGCCACTGACTTTTTCGGCAGCAGAACTGTCCTTAATTTGGCAAGATCAGATCCCTTGGTTACGTGGGCAGGTGAATTTTCCCCAAGAAACTTTCTCAGTAACCAAACCCACTCACCTGGATATGCAAGCTCAACGCCTAACATTTGCAACCAAACTGCTAAAACCACAAGCGGCTTCGTCTCTAAGCATTAAAGGACAGTTTGCACTTGAACAACTCCAATTGTTAGCGCCCGTTAACTTACCCCCGCAAACCTTACAAGGTCAATTTTTTGCTGAATCCACTGCCGGCACTTGGCAAATCCAAAGCCAACAACAACTGGTTTCTCCTAAACAAACCTTTGAATTACCTGAGTTAAAAGTACGCATTTCACCAACCGAGCCACCTTTGTTTGGGCAGCAACTTGAATCATTACTATCACCTTGGTTTGTCAATTCGTTATCTCTAAACCCATTTCAGCAAAATAAGCCAAACAGCGATTCTACTGCAGCTGTCAATTGGCTCTCTTCTTCGTTACCGCTGATATTGCGACCCACTGTTGCTGAAGAAATCGAAGCACCGCTTTTAGCTACTCACACTAACCAAAGTTCAGTTGAAATCAGTGCACAATGGTCTCGCTTATCTTTAAACGAATGGTTATCTCAACTTTTGGTTTACTTGGAACCAGACTGGCAAAAAATCTTACTTGCACTCCAACCTCAAGGTCAGTTAGCCAATATTCAATGGCAGTACGCCTCTAATCAACGCGGAAAAATTCGGGGCCAGTTAGTTAATTTTGCGAGTCAACCTGATAAACAATGGCCTGGTATTCAAGGATTATCGGGCAATTTTGAGATGACTTCTCACCAGAGTACCTTGACGCTTAAACCAGCAACGATTGTAGTTAATTGGCCGCGTTACTACAAGCAACCGTTGTTGTTGAAAATAATAGCGGGACAGTTCCATTGGCAACACTCGCCTCAAGGTCAGTCTATTGTTATTTCCCATTTACAAGTACAACTTGATCAGCAGTTAACCATGCAATTGACTGGTCAGATAGAAATACCATTGAATTCCAAACGCCCAGTTATCCAGTTACAGGTGCGTTGTCACCAGGGCAATTTGGCTCAACTATGGCGTTATATTCCCATTCAATTACAACCCCAATTAGCGCCAATCGTTCAACTAAATGGCGAACTCACGCAAGCCCAATTTATTTTAAGGGGAGATAATCAACCCGCTGAGTTTGAAGTCAAGGGCCAGATTAAGCAAGTCAATTTTAACTGGGTTTCTCCTCAAACTCAGGTCATCGTTAAAAATTTAGCGGCTCATTTTCATATTGCACCTCACCAAATGGCGCTTAAAGTCAATAATGCTACCGCCACGGTAGATCTGCCTAATTTATATAGTCATTCTTTGTCATTAACCCAAATTAAAGGTGATTTAAACTGGCAAGGTGTCCCAGGACAGTGGCAACTCAGTACCCATCAACTCGAAGCGGCTGATAAAACAATGAAACTTCGTGCTAGCGGTCACCTTAAACAACCATTAGCAACCGATTTAGAGAGTCATCTGCAAATTACCTTCCATCAAGGTCAATTATCCCAAATTCATTATTATTTACCCGATAAAAAATTAAATAAACCCGTTAATTGGCTTAAAAGGCATTTACTCAACGGTGATATCCATACCGCTCAAGCCTCACTTGAAGGTCCCCTGAAAACGCTATTTCACCATCCGACTGGCTTTAATTTTAAAAGCCAAGTCAATAATGCCCAAATCCAATATGCCGATTCATGGCCGGCGCTGAGTCGGGTAAATGCCCAGGTTCTTATTCAAGGACGTACTTTAACTGTTCAAGCGCAAAGTGGTCATTTATTGAATAGTCAGTTACAAGCAACTACGGTTATCATTGCAGATCTATCCAACTCCAAGACATCAGTTCAAGTCACCGGTCATCTCCGTGGACCAGCTCGTGATGGCTTAAAGTTTATTGAGCAAAGCCCTTTGCATACTCAATTGAATCTAAGTCGACTTGATCTCGATGGTTTGATGGATTTGCAATTGAACCTAGCTATTCCACTTACTAAGGGACATAGTCAGGTTGCTGGTCAAATTCTTTTTACGGATACCATCCTACAAGATCGGTCGCTTAATATCACGTTAACTGAAGTCAATGGTCAGTTAAATTTCAATGATGATCGAGTCCATGCTCCGCAACTACAAGGAAAATTATTAGGTAATCCCATTACTTTCTCTCTGCTCACCTTAAGAAATGAACGTCCTAAACGAACCACGGTACAAGTGAGTAGTTGGGCAAACCCGTCTTGGTTAGCTCAACAAATTAACCACTTTGTTCCGAGTTTAGCACCGATCCCGATAACCACTTATTTAAGTGGTGAGAGCCAATGGCTAGTCACGGTGAATTTTCCTAATGAAACGGTTAAAGAAAATAATAACACGGATATTCAGATCGAAACCGACTTATTCGGTATGGCGGTTAATTTGCCAGCACCACTGAACAAAACTGCGCAGGAACAGCGTTTGTTAAGTATCAAAGTACTCTTGACTAAACCCAATAAAATAAGTCCCTCTAACAACAGCCCGGTTATTGAGGTACAAGGATATTATGGCCAGATTTTAAATAGTGTATTACAAATAAACCAACAGCGGTTAGAACGGGGTTCGATTGTGTTTGGTACGACTCCCGCGCAACTTCCGCCAGCAGCGGTGCTCAACATTCAAGGCAAATTAAATACCTTATCAACCACCGCTTGGCAAAAGCATTTTTCTGCTCCAACAAATGATCTCTCTTTGGCTGCATTCCACCCAGATAATAATCAAACCGCTCTGAATCGTTGGTTCCAACCGATCCCGCTCTTTTCCTTACCTATTTCACTGGAAGTTTATTTTGATCAACTGGAACTGTTAGGGCAAAATTTTAGTCAAGTGGCTTTACAAGCTAAATATGCCGAATTGTTCGGACAGTTAGCCATAACGAGTAAAGATGTTGAGGGTCAGATTAAATTCAATCAATTTGGGTCACCCTCCCTCGATTTAGTATTCCAAAAATTACGGTTAACCTATTCATCCGCTGCTCAAATGAAACCGACTCAACCCCTTGTTCAGGTGACTAGTAAAAGTCAGGCACCCGATCCCCATGATTTACCACCTATTTCGTTCCACTGCCAAGAATTGCAAATTGGTGAGACCCATTTAGGAACAGTCACCTTTCAAGGTCAAGCTCATCCAGAAGGGTTAGCTATGACTTTATTGGCTCAGGCGCCAGGATTAGATTTAAACGTCAAAGGACTTTGGCGTTATGTCGTACAACAGCACCAAACTCAAGTAGAAATGCAACTCAATAGCGATAGTACGGGTCTCATGTTACAGCAATTGGGTTATCTACAACCGCCGCTCACTGGTAAGCAGGCTCAAATTACGCTGAATGCTTATTGGCAAAGTGCACCCTACCAATTTAATTTATCAACTCTAGTCGGCACTTTAAGTTTAGTGATCTTAGAGGGCAGTATTGTTAACGTTGAACCTGGACCAATGGGTCGGTTCTTTAGCTTATTTGATGTTTATACTTTACCGCGACGATTAGCGCTAGATTTCAGTGATGTATTTAAAAAAGGTTTTGGTTTTAATACGATAGCGGGGGTGTTTTTCTTACAAGCTGGTCAAGCACATACTGACCAATTAATATTACAAAGTTCGGCAGCCCACATTCAAATTCAAGGTCAAACCAACTTAATTAACAAGACTTATGAACAAGTCGTTACGGTATTTCCTCAGTTGGCTAGTCCCTTACCAGTCGCTAGTGCCTTGGCTGGTGGTGTTGGTGTTGGAGCAGCAGCTTGGGTAGTACAGCAACTCCTGCAATCAGAACTGCAGAAAGTTATTTATTATCAGTACCGTGTTACTGGACTTTGGCAAAGACCAAAGATTATGCCACTCCCTCATCATCGTCTGCCACCAACTCAATCAGAACTTGCTGAGAAATAGGTCAAACCATTTAACTTTTTTTGCTGGTCTCCCAACTTTGACGTTTGCGATAGATGGTCGAAGGACTCACTTCTAGCAAGGCAGCCGCTTTAGGAATATTACCTTCACAAAATTCAATGGTTTGCTCAATCGCTTCTTTTTCCACTAGCCACAGGGGACGAACCACCAATGGCGAATTTTCTGTCATTTTCTTCGCGGGTAAGCCTTCAGTAGCCGGTGCCATGATGGAAGGCTTCTTGTGTGATAAATAATTCAATGGTGCCGGTAACATATCGATACTGACTTCTAAACCTTCGTTTAATACCACAATATTACGGACCACGTTTTGTAACTGCCGCACATTACCCGGCCATTCATAATTGAGGAAAATAGCTTCCGTTTCTGGGGTAAAACCTTTGAATGATTTATTTTCTTCTTGGGTATATTTTCTAAGAAACTCACGCGCAATCAATAAAATATCTTCTTCGCGTTCTCGTAGTGGTGGTAAAGCAATTGGAATCACATGTAACCGATAATAAAGATCTTCCCGAAATCTTCCCTCTTGAACATCGACCAATGGATCATGATTGGTCGCACAAATAAAACGGACATCCACTTTTTCCAATTTATTGCTACCGACTTTTTGAACAGTACCGGTTTGGACAAATCGTAACAACTTACTTTGTAAATCCAAATCCATATCACCGATTTCATCAAGAAATAACGTACCACTATCGGCTTGAAAAGCTGCACCCTGTCGTTCAGCGACGGCACCGGTAAATGCACCCTTGATATGCCCAAAGATTTCACTTTCCATCAATTCTCTTGGAATTGCAGCACAATTAATCGCCACAAAAGGTTTATCGCGTCGCGGACTATGTCGATGGATGGCTTCAGCACAGAGTTCCTTACCGGTACCACTTTCTCCAGTAATAAAAACCGTTGCTTTACTCGATGCGGCATTTTCAATAATCTGATAGACTAATTGCATTGCATGAGAAGCGCCAATAAAACTATAGAAAGAATTGCGAAAGAATTTTTCCCGATAAATATCCAATCGTTGGCGTAAACGCTGATGGTGTAAAGCATTACGGAGTGTAACCAGCAAACGTTGACCATCAAACGGTTTCTCCACAAAATCAAAGGCACCTAATCGCATGGCTTCAACAGCAACATCAACTGAACCTTGCGCAGTAACAACGACAACGGAACTGGGTAGTTGTTGCTCATTAATATACTTAAGAATTTCCATGCCATTCATATCCGGTAATCCCAAGTCGAGTAAAATCGCATCAGGAACTGATTTTTGGATATAAGCTAAAGCCTCTGTACCGGTTTCAACATACGTCACTTGGCAAGGTTCATGACGTAAATATTCTTGGTATGCAATAACCAGTGTCGTACTATCCTCAACAATCAATAAGGGTTGTGGATTCATTTTCATCTCAAACCTCAAAATTGGGTTCAGTGTTATAAGCGATTTGATATATTAACCTATTCTCAAGTGAGAAATATCAGTGAAAACAGTTTAAGTCAGTTTTTGCTTAATTAAGTATTTCATTTAATAGCGTATTATAAATATTGAGGACAGTTCTGTTTGGAGAGTAGTTCTAGAAATGCAAAATAGGTTCCTACTGACTTAAAATTAACCGCTATGGAGACAGGAATGAGACCTTTAAGGTCTTTTTTAATTAAGAAGCAAACTTTGTTAAGTGGTTGCTAATCGAGTGGATTCAACCACACAATGTTCTTTGGCTTTATTGAGCATAGACAAAACCGTTTTCTTACCTAAGATCCCTAAAAAAGGCCCGAATCGGGGACCTTGTTCTTTATTCAATAATACCGAATAGAGAAATTTAAACCATTCTAGTTGATTCAAATTGTACTTTTTAGGAATAATGAAAGCTAACGCTTGAATTTCTTCACCGGTTAAATTGTCAAAATCATCTTGTTGTTCAATAAGTTCTATTAATTCTGCTAAATATTGAGTATAGGATAGATTGATGGCGAGCGGTTTTTTAGCCGATTGTTCTTCATAATCTTGAACGTAAGCAATTACTTTTTCACATAACGACTGAAAAAAGTCCCGGTTTTGTACCACGGTCGGATCATATTTTAGTGCATATTGATAGAGTAATCCCACATCTTTAATACCTAAGTTTTGGGCAACATTGACTAATAAATTATAACTTAAGTCGTTATTATTTAAATGAGAAGCATCCGTTTGATGTTGAACATTATCGATAAACCACCGGTGAAAATGCGTGTCCTGAGGATCTTCTTTACTGAGAACATCGATATATTCATCAACAATTTTAGGTAAGATCGGTAAACCCATTGGTCTCGCTTTATTAGGATTAGCGAGTAAAAAGTTTAATAACGCACCTAATGGCGAATATTTAATCCATTGTTCCATCGAAATACCATTACCAATTTTTTTAGAAATCTTAGCACCTTGTTCATCTAAGAACAGTTCATATTTATACAACACCGGGGGATGACCACCTAAAAGTGAGCAAATCTTACTCGCTAGGTTAGCTGAACTCATCAAATCTTTACCGTACATTTCATAATGAACTCCAAAAGTATACCAACGCAAAGCCCAGTCGATTTTCCAACCCACCTTAACTTGACCACCAGTAATCCTCGTCATGCCAACATGACCACATGGCTTAAAATCTTGGCCAACTTGGTCGCATTGGTAGCGGAGCGAATAATGAATTGGATCAATTGCAATAACTCGAGTAGTATAAATCTTACCACAGCTTTCACAAATTGGAAAAAATGGACTCCAAGTCGCTCTTTTATCTTTTGAAATCGTGGCAATAAAGAGTTCTCTAATCGGGTTATAATTGTCCATGACTTTTTTCAAACCATTATCAAAGATACCCTGTTGATAACAGCGGGTAGAAGAATGGAATTCATAATCAAAGCCATAAGAATTTAAAAATCGTTGCAACTGTCCATTCATATAATCAGCAAAACTTGCTGATTGTTCAAATGGATCAGGAATAGCAGACAGCGGCATCCCCAAAAACGGTCGTAATTTTTCATGTTGAGGAATATTCTCTGGTAAACTTCTTAAGCCATCCATATCATCAGAAAATGCAATTAAACGGACTTTAGCCTCTGGGAAGTCATGCTGTAATGCTTTAATGACAAAAGTAGTTCGGGCGACCTCCGCAAAAGTACCAATATGCGGAAGTCCAGATGGTCCATAACCGGTTTCAAAAATAATTGGTTGCGCTGAATTTAACACCAGAGAACGTAACCGATTAGCTTCTTGATGAGGCCAAGTCACTTTAGGCATGTTTATAACCCTAATAAATCAATAAGATGTGTATGATCCCGACTGTTAAAAAAGGTAGAGATTATTATAATTAGCTAACTTATTAAAGTTTTATTATATATTAATTTATATTTTTTCGTTAAGAGTTTATCCACGATCTTACTTATCAGTTATTAGTGAATGCTGAATCGTTAACCAGGATAATAGTAAACTTCTCAGGCATAGCCCGTCCAGAATCAAGTTACTTAACTTACCGGAACGAAATTTGTATATCAGATCATCGATCTGAACATAAGTTAGCGCCGTGTAACCTATCGCTACAGTAAGTGGTTACAACGCACTAATGTTAAATAGTTTCATATTCTAATTTAACTTCAGAAATATTCTACTAATATTAGTTCTACTATTTCTTCATTAGAAATGCTATACTAATGTTGTATTATAGTATATAATAATTAAATATCCTTCTGAAAGAAGGAAGGTGAATCATATGCCCAACATAGCTTGCTTAAACAATCAACTTCTTAAATTTCTGGGACTTACTTTATTTATTTTACCATGGTCTTTGGTACAAGCGACGACTCAGTGTTCAAATGTAACGATAATTCCCATCACTGAATGTGAAGTACTTCTTACTCTCTATAACCAAACTAATGGCGCCACTTGGCAAAAAAATACCGGTTGGAATGAGAATAACACCCCGTGTCAATGGTGGGGAGTGAACTGTGACAACGGTTATGTAACGAAGCTTTACCTGGAAAATAATAATCTCAATGGTTCTATTCCGGATTCCCTTGGTCAATTAAACCAATTACAAGAGCTTTCTTTAAGTAATAACCAATTAAGTCATTTCATTCCGGATTCTTTAGGTCAATTAAGGCGTTTAAGAATCCTATATTTAAGTGGTAATCACCTCGAGAGTTTTATTCCGAATTCGTTAGGAAATTTAGTTAATTTACAAGGGCTCTATTTAAACAGTAATCAACTGAATGGTTCTATTCCTGAGTCACTTGGAAATTTAGAGCAATTGCAAACCCTGTCTTTAAATAATAATCAACTGAATGCTGCTATTCCTGAGTCACTCGGCAATTTACGTCATCTACAAGGGCTAGATTTAAGTCATAATCAGCTCACCGGTTCCATTCCGCGTCCCCTAATTAATTTGAAAAAATTACAGCGGCTTAAGCTCGATTATAATCAACTGAGCGGTACCCTACCGGAATGGCTAGAAAAATTAAGCAATTTACAATGGCTCGTTTTAAATGATAATCAACTCAGCGGCTCTATTCCTAACTCATTCGGAAATCTAAACTATTTGCAAGTACTGTATTTAGATAATAACCAATTGACGGGTATCATTCCGGAATCGCTAGGAAATTTAGCTAATCTACAACAACTCGTCCTAGAGAATAATCAATTCAGTGGTACGATTCCAGAAGCATTGGGAAACTTAAATAATTTGCAAGATCTTTATCTGAGTAATAATGAATTATGTGGAGACATTCCATCAACATTAATGAACTTAACGGGACTGAGTTATTTAAGCTTAGACGATAACCATTTGACCTACTCTGACTCTAATTTATTTATCTGGACCAATAAGTTAAATTCAAATTGGTTGAGTACTCAAACCCCTTGCTTGAAAAATTCACCAGCCAAGTTAAATTATCAAGCTGCTGCAACTCAATCACTAACCAATGAAAATTCAACAACTAACGAAAAGTCAACCTGTTTACTCTACGCTTTACAAGATGAAGGTCTTAATAATAGTCAATTCTTTACGGTGGATCCCCAAAATCATTTTGCCACTACGCCATTAGGAAATATTTATCCGGAGTATGATATTGAAGATATGGATATTCTTTCAGCAACCACCGAAATTTATGCTTCGTCGGGTGATAATGCTCAAGCTAACCATGAAAAAGGTTATCTTTACCAAGTTAACTCAGATAATGGTGAATTGACACCAATTTGTAGTACTGGATTAGGTAAAGTATCCGCTATCTCTTTTTATCCCGATAGCCAAGATTTATGGTTATGGGCGGGAGGTAAAGGACTATTTGTTATTGATCTGAAACAAATTAATAATGGTGTTTGTTATCCCCAAGAAATATTTCATTATTCTGCTCAAGTAGAAGGAATTACTTGGGATAGTGAAGGTCAGATTTTGTATGGTGCTAAGGGAACCACTTTATATAAATATTTTCATGATACCGGTACCGTTGCCAAAGCTTGTGATAATTTTCCCAAGGGCGTCGAAGCTCTAGAAATATCATCAGAGGATGGTTTATTGCTATTTGCTTTACATCAGGCTAACGATACTGCCATTCACTTATTTGATATTAACCGTTGTGCTATCGTTGATGGAGCCGATTTTCCTATTGAAACGCCTTATAACGATATTGAAGGTATCGCTTGGACTTGTCATTCCGAATGATCTTAATGAATGCTACTCTTTCTTATCGATACCAACTCTGCCCTCATTATTTTCTTCAAATGATACGATGAGATTGATGATATTAGGCGTAGATCGGCAATTACTCTCGATTTATGTCGAAATTTAACGATGAGAACTGGTGGGAAAGAATTCTCACCCGACTTAAACTAAATACTAAGCTGCCTCCAAGAAGAGAACTATTCCGTAGGGCGTGAATTTTTTCGCCGCTAGTCGGCAACGGATTGCCGACCTACAGTTATTCTTGAAGGCAATTTAGCATAACACTGGCTAAATTATTCACCTGATGCATAGGGTTTTAAGCAAGGTTAACTGGTTTTCTAAACGGTGTGTAGGACACACTCGATCTTAAATTGTCAACAGAACCAGCTTAACTTACCCAAGTAAAATTGGGGAACAAGATGCCAAAACTTTTTTAGAAAATTGAGTTAATTTATGCCATGATAAACCATACCTACGACGATTTCCCCTATCTGTGCTTAATTCGTCCAGACATTCAACCGCGACATTTGGCGACTCTAGCCACGCTATTTAATTTGCAACCCCCGTTATTAACGACAGCTCGAATATTAGAATTAGGTTGTGGTAATGGAATTAATCTCCTGGCAATCGCTCAAAGTTGGCCACAAGCACATTGTTTGGGGATTGATTATTCAGCGCGACAAATCGCTGCTGGTCAACAAATAATTAAGGCAGTTGGTTTAAATAATATTGTTCTTAAACAATTAGATATTGTAGATGTCGATGATTCTTGGGGTCAATTTGATTATATTATTATTCATGGCGTTTATTCTTGGGTGAGTTCCTCCGTTCAGAAGAAACTATTGAGTATTTGCCAACATCATTTAGTATCTAACGGAATTGCCTATATTAGTTACAATACCTATCCAGGTTGGTATTTGAATCAGATTATGCGAGATATGATACAGTACTATCACTTCCACCAATTTGAGGATAATACCATTCGTCCCTTAGAAACCAAGCAATTATTGCAAGCGGTTATTGAGCACAATCAACCTCATCAAGATGCTTATACTTTGCTATTACAAGAACAATTAACCCGTTTACAAAAACCCGATGGAGATAATTATTTATATCATGATTTGTTAGAGGTAGAAAATCATCCCCTTTATTTTTATCAATTTATCGAACAAGCCCAACAATATGGCTTAGAATACGTGACGGATGTTAAATTTCGAGATGCTTTATCTACTGGGCAACCGCTCAAATTTAATTTGGGTGGTGATTGGGTAACTCATGAGCAATATATGGATTTTTTTCCAATCGCAAATTGCGGATGACGTTACTTTGTCATCAAGGTTTGGCTGTCAACCGAGAATTGGATCCAAAATTAATGTCACATTTCTATGTTGCAGCAATGCCCTTTTTACAAACTACTCATTCATCAGTTGAGGTTAATTCTCTAGCTACGATTTATTTTCAGAAACCGAATAGTCAGCCGATTCCTATCAACAGTTCTTTAATTCAAAGGACATTACTTTATCTGATTGATATTTATCCAAGTAATATTTATTTCTTAGATTTAGTGACTTACCTGCATTTGCAGCAAGATGGCGCTACTTTATCAACCCCAGCGTTAACAGCAATTTTAGCCCAAGAATTATTATCTTTATTTTGTCAGGAATTAATTAGCTTGGATCTTCATGCCACTCCACTGTTACCTACCACGCATAGTGATTATCCAACCGCGATTCCTTTCGCTCGTTGGCAAGCTGCACAAGGACAAACCACGGTGGTTAATTCTTTGGGACAATTAGGACAACTTGATGAATTTACCAGCCAATTATTACCTCATTTGAATGGTAAGAATAATCGAGTAGCGTTACTAAAGATAATGAGAACCTTAGTTGAACAACAGCATGTGACTGTTATTCTGGATGAACAAGAAGTACTTTGTAGCCAGTTAACAGAATTAGACTTGTTGAAAATACTTAATTTATATTTAGATGAGACTTTACAAATTATTGCCCGCTATGCCTTACTGGTCGCTTGATAATTAAATGAATGATTGAATTTTTATGAATGATTATTTTACTAAATCTAGGTGGTTTGATCGGCTTTTGACTTCAATACAGTATGTTATTCCCCAACAGGGATTATCACGATTAGTTTTTAAAATCACTCGATTAGCTTTAGGACCGCTTACTTATTGGTTTATTAGGGGATTTATCAAACTTTATCAGGTAGATATGAACAGTGCCCAATTTCCAGAGGTAAGTCACTATACTACGTTTAATCAATTTTTCACCCGTGCGCTTAAGCCGACAGTGCGCCCGCTATCCAAACAAGCCGAAATTATTAGCCCAGTCGATGGTGAAATCAGCCAAATCGGTCACATTGAGCGGGGTCAGTTACTGCAAGCTAAAAATCATTTTTTTCAATTAGAAGATTTATTAGCAACACAAGCTGATATTGTAACTCGGTTTAAAGCGGGTTTATTTTGTACTTTGTATTTGTCACCTCGAGATTATCACCGTGTTCATATGCCCGTGACTGGACAATTAACGGATATGGTTTATGTTCCTGGGCGTTTATTTAGTGTCAATCAACGCACCAGTCGAGTTGTTCCCAATCTATTTGCGCGTAATGAGCGAGTTATTTGTTTATTTACAACAGCAGTTGGGCCAATGGCTTTAATTTTAGTTGGCGCACTTCTGGTGGGTAGTATAGAAACCGTCTGGGCTGGGGTGATCACGCCTAATTATTTATCTCAAGTGCAACGTTGGCATTATCCTACTACTAGCGCACCAGTTTTATCTCAAGGTACTGAATTAGGTCGTTTTAATATGGGTTCAACCGTTATTTTATTATTTAATGCCAATCAAATCAGTTGGTTATCTGAGATTAGGGTTACTCATAAACTACTCATGGGCCAATCTTTGGCACGATGTTTGCCGTAAAATATCTCATCGCTAAGAGCTAGGTTAGTAATTCATTTTTATGGAGATTTCGAATAAAATCAACTTAAGTATTGATTTTTATGCCAAACTTACATAGCATTGCGCCTCTATGAATACGTATATTTCACTTTTATTACCCGTTGCCATGATGATAAGCCTAGTTGGCTGTAATACCTTAGTTACCAAACCGAGTTCTGGTAGGGAAAAGTTACCTCAACAGCAAACACGCGCAGATATGGCGGATAATAACTCTACCCAGAGTTCATTAGCCGCTGATTCTACTTATCGAATTGAGACCGAACCAACTGCCTTAGCTTTTGCGTTTTTTGATAAAACCTTTCCACCAGAGTCAAGTCATTTATTTACTACGCCATGGCCGGTTGAAACTGAACAACCCAAGAATTCCATGAAAAAAGTCT
Organism: Thioploca sp.; assembly: GCA_012032555.1. Taxonomy (GTDB): domain Bacteria; phylum Pseudomonadota; class Gammaproteobacteria; order Beggiatoales; family Beggiatoaceae; genus Thioploca. The sequence goes on along the minus strand of JAAUSR010000012.1, from coordinate 57,600 downwards.
CACCGACTTTACGCGCGAGCCGGTGGCTACCACAAACGCTTCCAGACCGAATTCTACAAATGTCTTCAGCTACTCAATTAAATGCTTCTCCAAACAAGACTAACCAATTGAAGAAAAATCAGCCAGGTATCTCTTCAACTGAATCCAATAAATCGACTACTACTCAACAAAGCATTATTAATTCATTCACCCCCCCAGTTAAACTTCAAGCTACCCCTACCAGTAACAAGAAACTCGCTTCAACTAAGCAATTCAATTCTAACCAAGACGTTAAAAGATCGAGTCAAAATAATTATTCAATGGCTCATGAACAATCTTCAATAAAGAAACAGCCTAAAACCCGTTCACGTCAAGTCTCTCAGCAGAAGTCGCTGTTAGTGGTTACTAGAAATAAACCCTATAAAAATCGTTATTCTGGGGCATCCCACCGTGATCTATGGGATCGGATTCGTCAGGGTTATCAATTACCGCCAATTGAACATGCTGAAATTCAACGTTTTATCGATAAATATACACAATACCCCGCCTATTTTAACCGAATTTCTACTAAAGCTCGCCCTTATCTTTATCACATTGTTCAGGAACTAAAGAAACGAGATATGCCCTTAGAGCTGGCTTTATTACCGGCAATTGAAAGTGCCTATGAAACGATGGCATTATCACATAAGAGTGCCGCTGGACTATGGCAATTTATAGCCTCAACCGCAGATGAATATGGATTAAAGCAAAACATTTGGTATGATGCGCGTCGTGATATTATGGCTTCCACTTCAGCCGCTTTAGATTATTTACAGAAGCTGTATAAAACTTTTGACCAGGATTGGCCACTCGCACTGGCTGCTTATAATTATGGTCAGGGAAATCTACGCAAAGCCATAAATAAAAACTTAGAACAGGAAAAGCCAACCGATTTTTGGTCATTAGAATTACCTACCGAAACCCGTGAATATGTTCCTAAATTGCTCGCACTCGCTAAGATGGTGGCACATCCTGAAGAATATGGCATTAAATTAAGCACGATTGCTGATCAGCCCTATTTACAAAGAGTCAATATTGATTATCCTATTGATTTATCTATGGCTGCTAATTTAGCGGGTTTATCATTTAGTGAATTTAAACGTTTGAATGCGGCTTTTCGACGTGAAGCACCGGATCCAGCCGGTCCTTACCATTTAATTTTACCAATTCATAGAGCAGAAAGCTTTAAACAACGTCTGGCTGAATTGCCGATAGAACAACGTTTATTTACTTATGTTGATACCAACCCAGCAAATAGACTGGTAGCCACTTCATCTAGTCAAGTCACAGAACCACCCTCATTGGTGTCGGTTGTTAATACAGCTACACAACAACATGAAGTGAATAATGGTGAAAATTTATGGCGTATTGCGAAACAATATAATACTACTGTCGCTCAATTACGGGAGTTAAACAATCTTAAAATCGATCAAGCATTATATGTAGGCAAGCGGTTAAAAGTACCAACTAACCTATTGCCTTCGCAACCACCTATAATAGCTTCTAACTTAGAAGCTCAGGCAGAAACTCAACAACATCAGGTTCAAGAGGGTGAAACATTATGGAATATTGCTAAGCGTTATCAAACCACCGTGGCTGTTATTCGTAAACTCAATGAATTAAAAGATAATTCAGTGATGGTTGGTAAATCCTTAATCGTTCCAACAACAATAGCTACTTTTCAAAAATCAGTAAAGTCTATTCAATCATTTTAATGGTAGGGGATTAAACCGAGGCGACTTTCTTGTAACCCGTAAATTTTCTATTATAGAAATGTAATTGGACTTGCTTATCAGTTAAGAGGTTGAAATAATGTTCCGTGTTTTAAGCTAATGGAAGTATTAGGGATAAGGTAGCTATAAAATAGTCTCCATTATCCAAGCCTGATTGGAATCTTCGAGTTATTTTTTTAAGGGATTCCGGTTTTGTTAACTGAATGATGGTTTAAATGAAGGTGACAGGTATTTTTATGTCGGTTAACTTTATAATAACTCATTTATTGAATTTTCAATATTCCACTCGGTTAATGAATGTCATCCTGATGATAGATAACATCGCGTGGTAACTAACCGGTGAGATTTTTAACACAATGATAACATGGATTTTATTGCAATGCTTTCACACACGTCATCACCTAGTACAGAAACCTGGTTTTTGTCTATAAAATATTAGCTGTTTTTAAAGTTTGGAGGAGCTAACTTATGTCAGGACAAAAATATCGCTTGGTGACACGCAGTGATTTTGACGGTTTAATTTGCGCGGTGTTGTTAAAAGAATTGGATTTAATTGAGAATATTAAGTTTGTTCATCCCAAAGATATGCAAGATGGTAAAATTGAAATTAATTCCAATGATATTACGACTAACTTACCCTATGTACCGGGAGCACATTTAGTATTTGATCATCACCTCAGTGAAACTTATCGAATATTAGGTAAAAAACCAGATAATTATGTGATTGATCCAGATGCACCTTCTGCTTCTAGGGTGGTTTATAATTATTATGGTGGTCAAGAAGCTTTTCCTAAGGTAAGTGAAGAGATGATTATAGCGGTAGACAAAGCCGATTCAGCGCAATTTACGCGTGAGGATATTTTGTCGCCAAATGGGTGGGTACTTTTAAATTATCTCATGGATCCGCGCAGTGGTTTAGGTCGTTTTAAACAATTTCGGATTTCCAATTACGATTTGATGATGGTATTGATCGACTATTGTAAGAATCACACGATTGATCAAATCTTGGAGTTGCCGGATGTTAAGGAACGAATTGACTTATATTTTCAACATCAGCAAGCTTCGATGAAGCAAATTGAAAAGTGCTCTAAGGTATATAAAAATGTAGTGATATTAGATTTACGTAATGAAAAAGAAATTTTCACGGCTAACCGCTTTGTCATCTATGCGTTGTATCCAGAATGCAATATTTCTATTCATGTGTTGTGGGGCTTACAAAAGCAAAATACGGTATTAGCCGTGGGGAAATCGATTATTGATCGTTCTGCTAGAACGAATATTGGTGCGTTGATGTTAAAATATGGTGGCGGTGGTCACGAAAAAGCCGGTACGTGTCAAATTCCTAACGACCAAGCTGAAGCTGTTTTACAAGAAGTGATTACCCAACTCAATGGAGATGGCTAATAAATTCAAGTTTTAGCTTAGTGGAGTGCAATAAAATGTATCGATATGTAAGCATATTATTAGGGTTAGCTAGCTTATGGTTTAGTACTTTTAGCTATGCTGGACAAACAGTGGTATTCGTTCACGGTTATTTAGCCGACGGTAGTGATTGGCGATTTAGCGGTACTATTCCGGCTTTACAATCGGCGGGTTGGCTAGATGGCGGCAATTGGTTTCCTCAAGGTCCACCGCCACCCACACCACCTTCCCAATCAGAACGTTATGTTTATACGGTTACTCTGCCTTCAGAAGCACCTTTACCCGTTCAAGCACAGTGGTTAGATTTTTATTTACAATCTATCAGTTATCGCCATCCTCATAACGATCTTATTTTGGTAGGACATTCAGCCGGTGGTGTAGTAGCTCGTCTCGTGATGGTATCAGGTAAAATCCCGGTACAGGGTTTAATTACCATTGCCAGTCCTCACTTGGGAACAGATAAAGCTGAAGTGGGAGCGCAATTAAGTAATAGCCCTTTTAGTTGGATTGCACCTTTTCTAGGTCTGGATACGATTAATCGCTCTGAGGGACTTTATTGGGATTTAGTCAGAGAATATCCCGCTACCCCTCTGTTTTGGCTTAATCGTCAACCGCATCCAGAAAACGCTTTTTATGTTGCTATTGTCAGAGTGGGTGATGAGCAGTGGGTACCGCCCTACAGCCAAGATATGAACAATGTTCCCGCCTTACAGGGTAGAGCACTTACTATTACCACTGTTGGCACACATAGTCTGCATCCGGCTGATGGTGCTTTATTGGTTTCCTTACTAGATCGGTTGCTCATAAAACCAAATAATAGATAAAAAAGTAAATTAATAACCGCTTCTCTATCGAGTTAGGGATGCTAAAGTCAGTATCCCTTATCCTTTTACTGTCAATTTAAATTTTAGGGTCCAATAATTCTTCTCGAATAGCAATTCGAGTTAATTCTGCAACGCTAGAAACTTTGAGCTTATTTTTAATATGGGTATAATGATGACCCACTGTTTTTGAACTCAAATTCAGTATCTCAGCAATATCATTGACAGTTTTACCTTGAGCTAGAAGTAGAAATACTTCAAATTCGCGAGGGGATAGCCGATCCCGCAATGGGCTAGTACCCGGAGATTTTTTATGGACTAAATAAGATTGCATCTCTTGCCCGATAAAAGTCTTACCCTGCGCAACTTGCCGTACTGCTTCAATCATAACTCTAGCCGCACTCCGTTTCGTGATGTACCCTAATACCCCTTCATCTAAAACTCGACAGAGATAAATTTCATTTTCATAAACACTAAAAATTAAAATCCGGGCTTTTTTATCATAAGCCAGGATTTTTCTAATCGCACCAAAACCGTCCATACCTGGCATTGATAAATCCATAATAACGACATCCGGATGATGTTTAACGTAATTCGTATAGGCTTCATCACCATCTGCGGCTTCCGCTATTACCCGAATATCCAAGGTATTTTCCAGCAAGCGTCGATACCCTGCCCGTACTACTTCGTGATCATCAGCTAACAATACTTGAATAGTACTCATGTTAATTTCTCATATTTTTCTAATAATTTTTTCGCAATTTCTTCATCTCTTCGTTCCCACCTAGCATGTTTATATAAATTTTCTTCCGTAATCGGGATGGTGAAAACAATTTTTACACCTTGTCCTGGGGCACTTTCTAATAGCCATTGACCATCTATAGCTTGAACACGTTCACGCATTCCGATTAACCCTAATCCCCGTTTACGTCGCTCGAGGTTGATTCCCTGACCATCATCTTGAATACCAACGATAAGTTGTTGTGTTACCACATCAGCATTTAGAATGATAGTGACTTGAAGTGCTTGTGCATACTTTCTTACATTGGTTAAGCATTCTTGCACAATACGATAAACCGAAATCATGATCACCTCATGTTTATGTAATGCGGGGTGATCTAAATTACCTTCTGCTTCAAAATTACAAATTGTTTGTGGATGACGAGCTTGCCATATCGTAATCAATTCTCGCAATGCATCCACTAAACCTAATTGATCTAAGCTACTCGGATGTAGTTCTTGCATTCGTGAATGAACCACATTATATACTCGAGTAGAAACCGCCATGATAGCTTCCGTGCTAAAGATAATTTTTGCTGAACAACGGGATTGATCATCTTGAGCAAGATTGGCAATCGTAGCAGCATCCGCTTGAATGGCTGTAATACATTGACCAAATTCATCGTGCAATTCTCGTGCTAATTTCCGATGTTCCTCTTCTCTTATAGCAAGAGTTCGATGGACGAGAAACCGATTTTCTTCTAGTAATTGTAAGGTTTGTTGTTGGATGAGGTGACGTTCAGTAATATCTTGTACCGTACCGATAATGTGGATAACTTGACCGGTGTCATCTTTAATTTTTTCACCACGGGTATGAATGTAACGGATCGTTCCATTCCGTTGCATAATCCGATGTTCAATGCTATAGAGTTTATCTTCACTCATGGCTTTATTAATATGGCTCGAAACCAAATTGCGATCATCCGGATGAACTGCGGTTAAAAATAATTCATAATCAGGCTCTACCGAACGCGGACGCAGTCCAAAGATTCGATAAATCTCATCCGAGCAATAAAAAGTATTATGAATAATATCCCAATCCCAATTACCGAGATGCGCAATTCGCTGCGCCTCAGCCAGACTCGCTTCGCTTCGCCGAAGACGTTCGTGGTAAATATCTGCTTGTTCTAACATATTATTAATAGCCATTGCTAACCTAGAAAGTTCATCTTGTCCAATTACGGTGACTGTTGATAGATTGCCAGTGGTGTCTATTTGCATCACTTCATGACTTAATAAGGCTAATCGAGCCAGTACTAAACGCTCAAATAACCATAAAATCAAACCAGATAAAATAACTGCAAATATCAATACAATTCCACATAAATACCATAAACTCGTTAATCCATGTTGGTAAATTTCTCTCGGCATTTCTATTCGTAATAGGGCAGCAGGCTGTTGGTAAATATCTTTCAATAGGGTATAACCAGCAATACGGTTATCATTCATAATTTGAACGAGAGGGGGTTGACTTTTTACCTCAGTAACTGGAGTTACAGTAGTGGAAAAAGTCTGATGATGAAGGGGTTGGATATTGATAGTCAATTGAGTTAGGTTATTTAATTTTTGAATTTCCAACGCATTTAAAAAGCGTCCCATTATTAAAGTACCTCGACTTGGACCTTGTTTAAGGCTAGTTAATATGGGACGACTAGCAACCAACAACACTTGCTTTTGCAGTAACAGTAAACCGGTCATTTGATTGTTAGTATCGGGGTGATATCTAAATAAACTTTGTTCCCCAAAATGCGCCTGAAGATTAGGTGAAATCGATTCTAATTCATGTTGGGCAGTATTATAAGCTCGACTAAACTGGATTTCACCCTTAAGATTTAATAGTATCAACACATTTAAGTTTAATGTTTCAAAAATAGCCGGGGTATAATGGGATACAATATAAGCTTCATCATTATTCACCATATAAGCATAAATGTCATCTCCAATCGCATGACTTGTTGCTATTATACCTAATTCAGTTAATTCATTCGCTAAAATATTAATCGCGCTATTCACATTTTTTTTAATACTACTATTCTCAAAAGCAATAAATTCTTTTAATAAAATAGTTGAAGAAACCATCAATAAGAGTAACAATAACCCTACAAGTGCGCTGCCGATAATCAATAATGTTTTTTTACGTAATGTCATAGCGTTAGGTAAGGATTTAATTTTCGGTAGTACTAAACTGAGCGTGATATCAGTTTAACGGAACCCGAGATTGCAACCACCAATAGAATTAAAATTAATATTTTAGTTAATTGGTAGTTTTAGCATCATCGTTTCGTTGAGACCTAAAGCGAAACTGCAGACAAAAATCATAATCTTATTTTAAGGATTCGTTACGACCATGACCTCTTGTTTCATCCCCAAAAAAAGTCAATATATTAATATACTTTTATAAATTGACCCATTGAGATTCATCATCAAGATGATGTCTGACTTTACTATTCCCATTTGTCTCAAACCGAGTTTTTCTAAACGTCTCGCGCTAATATTAATCATATTACATAATGGAGCACTATTATTATTATTTACACTGGCTTTATCTTCACTCACTAAATTCGGTATGGGGTTATTTATCTTAGTGAGTTTCTGGTATAGCACTCGCCGACACTTATTATTCATCAATCATTCATTATATGGATGTATTTTATACGATGATAAAATATCCGACTGTATCAAAGTCAAACTACTCTCAGGACAAGAAACTCAAATTGCATCAGGGAGTTATAGCCATCCTTTGTTAGTTATATTAAGGGTAAAAGGTCAGCGGCATGCGCTAGTTCTTTTTCCGGATGCGTTAGATCTACAAACATTTCGTCATTTGCGAGTTCATATTCGCCACGCTAATTTCGAGTGTCATCATGGAGTTAGCTCTTAATTTTTTAGTCTAACTCCATATAATTACTAGCAATTTTTTTCCAGATAATTACTATTAACCCAACCCGTTATGCCTTTATAACTCACCGGTACCCAACTAGATTTATCAATTTCTTTTTCTGCCCCGGTCACTTCAACTTCTGTCTCATCATGAGGAATACCACCCACCCGTTTTGACTTGACATCCGGTTCAGAACGTACCCAAAGCATATCATTAGCTTTTACTTTAATAACCCGATAGAAACAGGTTGGTGGTGATACTCGTAAAGATTGACCCGCAGACAAGTTATAAGGGGGTTTTAATTCGTTCCAGTGCGCCATTTCTTCAACAGTTGCACCATACTGTTGTGAAAGACCAAATAAGGTTTCTCCTTCAGCAACGGTATGATAATCTGGAATCGGTTCAGAAATTGTTGTAGCTGTTTTCGACGCTGTTGCGGTGGTTATGGGACAATCTGATTTTAGATAACCTTGATTAACCCAACCCGTGATTCCCTGGTACGCTATGGGTATCCAATGTGACTTACCCACTTCTAATTCAGGACCCGTGACTTGGATTTTAGTGCCATCATGTGGTATAGAACCCAGTTTTTTATATTTAACATGGGGTCCAAACCGGATTAAGAGACTATCTTTTTCTTTGACTTTAACCACGTGATAAGAACATTCCTCAGCGGCAATTACCGACGATTGCCACAGAGCGAGTACGCTAATTACACTGATTAATAATTTTTTCCCTTGCTGCATTTTATCCTCCTTATTTCAGGTTGAGTAAATTAAATAACCAACGAGAAGCTATCCAATGCTACAACACTATTATTTTAATATCTAGTCATACTAAATTTTATTTAAAGTAAATTTGATATATATTAATCATTTATACAATAAAACTCGGAATACTCTCTGTTTAAAAAAGTTATCCAATTAGAGGCACAAATTATTTGAGTAGAATAGCTTGTTATAAATTGAGGTTAGAATCTTAAATAATTTGGATCGGGGGCAGCAACAATCGAGTCGACGTGAGTTGACAGTCAACAGTGACCAAGAGAGAAATTTTTGGTTTCAAGGACAATGGTTATTTTTATCTAACGCATATTCAAGTGCGGCTACAACCCCAGCAACATTTTTTTCTGGGCACCATTCTGCAGCGGTTACTTGGAGTTGTTGAGAAAATTTTTCTCTTAGTGCCGGATCTTGGCTCAATGTGAGTAATGCTTGAGCCAACTGTTCGATGTTACCCACTTCAAATACCAAACCATTAACCGCATTGATAATCAGATCATTAGCTTGACCAATTCCGGTAGAAACAATGCTAGGTAATCCACAAACTACAGCTTCATTTAACGCTTTAGGTGTTGGATCCCATTCTGAGGGCATCACAAAAAAATCAGCCATCATATAATGAGCCGGTAATTCAGATTGGTTACGAAACCCCACACAAATTACTTGATCTAAATTCGCCTGACGCGCCTCTTGCTCAATGGTTTCACGTAAGGGCCCATCACCAATATAAACTAACCATAAATTGGGCTGTTGAGTAATAATCTTTTTATATGCCGCTAATAAATCTAGCGGTTTTTTACGTTCAATTAAGCGTCCAGAAAATATGGCGACAATAGCTTCTGGCGGTAAGTTATATTTTTGTCGTTGAGTTGTGCGTAATTGCAAACGAGACGTTAGTAATGAGTGATAGTAAGCGTTATCAACCGAACTGAGAATAGGAAATAACTTGTCATCAGTAACACCAAAGGCTTTAAAATATTGACGATTTTTCTCGCAACTATACATAACTGCATCACAATGGTTTAACCAAGTGGATAAAAAACGTTCTTTCAACTGACTCCATTTACTTTTATAAGGTTTATCCAGATCAGCTTCAGCACGCATTATTACCAGTCGATGGGTTAATTGAGCAGCAGTATAAGCAAACCAAGTACTAACCGTTGCATAATCGAGTAATACGGCATCGTAATGACTAAAAGCAATTTCAAAAAAGATACCGGGATTAATTCGACCAAAGGGTGCTTTAAAGGGATTCCAAGTAAAGTTTTTAAAAAATTTATAATTGTAACCAGCCAGAATATCATTATCCCAAGTCAATTTTTGATTAAACTCGGGATCAAATTGTTCCCGAACTCCAAAGTCATCCAGGTAAAGTATGGTTTCTGTTATACGTGGCTCTTGATGTAAAGCACGATAAAAAGCAACATGATAGGGCATGGGATGATAACTTAAAACGGCCAAAGAATAAGGCATAATTTTAATTCCTCTTATTTTATTTTTTGAAAGACAAAAACGTGTCCATGTTGATCAATCAATTTAAAATTAAGTTTTCCTATCCAGTTAACCATATCAGCAATCGTTATTGTTTGACCGGAAAGATGAGTGTCATGTAATTCAATAATAATTTGTTGACACTGACTTAAACTATTGGAATCATGTAAAAAAATACCAGATTCTGCGCCTTCAATATCCGATACTAATACATATTCGCCAATTTGGTTCTCTGCAATGAGTTCTGCTAAGGTAATTGTTTCAACTAGACAAGTTTGCTGGTTTTTTCTGGTTTCTTGATGAGCTAATTTTCCGGAAGTACTGTGTTGCCCTATCGTATATTCTACTTGAGTATGACTCGAGGAATTATAAGAAATCGCTTTATTGATGACAGTATAGTTTCGATTAGGATTATTAAGAATTAGATTAGTTTCTAACAAATCGGCTAGTTCTGGATCCGCTTCTAAAGTTAAAAATTTTGCGGCTGTATTTAATTTTTTTAGGATATAACAAGAAGTAACACCTATACTCCCGCCTAGTTCTATTACATCTTGACCTGACCGGAGGTAATATTGAATAAAACCAATTTCCGCTCTTTCGTAAAGACGCCAAAATAGACTCGCTTTAGTCTGATTAGTAATTCTAGAACTAGCTGTTAAAATAGATATTCCACGGCTCGGTATCTTATCAGCATAGATTTTAGCTAATAAATACCCTACCGATTGGTGACATAATATCTGGGTAATAGTACTTTTTAAGTGGCGTGGAACAAGTTGTCTTATTTTATTTACTATCATTTAATTCACGATTTACTTGAAGAAATAGTTATTTCAATAGTAATAAGAAATCATGGCTTTTGCCCAATAAAATAAACAATACAATCCAGCGGACTTTGTTTCTGTCGATACTGACCATGAAGTGCATCTAATATGCCGAAAGGTAGAAAAACCCAACTAAACACCATATATAAAAAAAGATAAATTGGATAATTTCCGAGTGAGAACAACCAAGCAAAATAGGAGGAGATAACTCGATGAAGCGTAGCATGTGGTCCCCTGACACTACCCGATTCTAAACAAGTATAGTTAGGAAATAGGCGTTTTAAACCATCTGCAGACCATCTAGTTAGATCAAATGGCTGGGGATGATAAGGAAAAACAAAAGGAGTTGCTACGAAAATGAAGCCACCTGATTTTAAAACCCGATCCATTTCAGTAAGTATTTTGTCAATATTAACCATATGTTCCATCGCTGAAGTATTTAAAACCATGTCAGCACTGTTATCCTTTAAAGGTAACTTCTCTGCATTAGCGCACAGATCAATATCCGGATAATGGTATAGGTCAAGGGTAATTGTTTCCGGATATTTTTTTCTACCCGCACCAATATCTAAAATAATAGCTTCGGGGTTATTAGCGATATTTTTGACATAAGATTCCAACCGATCTTTGCCTCGAGTGAGGTATTTTAATGAGGGTGTTTTAAGTAATTTTGGTAATAAGGTGAGAACTGGAAATTTTTCTTTGAGGTTATGTAAGATTTTCTTTTCGGGTGTTGTAATAAGGCCTTTTTTTCAATTTCTTCAATAGAAAATAAAGGTACATTATTTTTTATAGGAAACTGTTTTAGACAAGTTTGACAAACAATTTCATGAGGATGAATTTTGATTTCACTTTGACATTCCGGACATTGTAAGATATCTCTCAATTTCTCCAGCATAATTGATTTATCCATAAATTTGTAACAACAGATGGTTATAGAATTAATAGTAAGACTGATGTAGTACCATGGTTGGGTCGATAATTAAACACTGTCTGATGCCATTGTGGGTTGAATCAATACATAAACGCGTATTAGCTCGATTCCAACGAGGATGTAAATCACATTTAATATCACTATTGGTTATTTCCTTAGCTTGAAATTTGCCAATATCAATACGTTGGTTAGTAATTTGATTAAATAAAATCAAAGTTTGATTATGGTTTTTATCGGGATAAGTATCGGTTACTATCCATTGTCTATCTGTTGAAAACATCGGGTGACCATCTTGTTCCAGTAATCCCATCCCCACGATTTGTCGATTTTGGGGATCATGAATATCTATTAGGTAATAGCCTTCTTTAAACAAGGATTGCTTAAGACGAGGCGCTAATTGACGCAATTTGCGGATGATTGGCATGAATAGTGGGTTAACGAGTAAGTGACTACGGCGGATTGAGGTTAACGATTTGCCGCTAAATCGTGTCCAAACGAGAATGGTATTGTCATCGTACCAATCAAAATGACTCACTTTTTCTTCTGCTAATAGGTGATAATTCGAACCATTGGTATCGCTAATAAATAGACGAGAGTAAAGGGCACCATCCGGTGTCATAAAACGGTGCATAAAAGCAAAGTGGTTACCATGGGGACTGAAACTAGGATGAGCAATAAAATGTACGGTGTTTGGCAATTGAGTTAGCATTTCCTGTTCAAGCATCTCCAGCAGCGAGAAGCGTAATGATACTTCTCCAGTAACCAAGTCTATTTGCCACAAGCCATCTTCAGCCGGTGCTAATTCATCGATATAAGGTGATTCAATCCCAGCATAACCATAAGCCGGCCAATATTTACCCAATCGTCCAAAATGAGGTGAGAGCGCTATCTGTCCACTTGGGCTAATAGCTGCAATAGAGAAAGGTAGAATCTTTTGAGTTTGGGTGGATAGATCTAAAACAACACTATTTATAGAATTATTTTCTATCGTGTTATAGATGATGCTGGAATGAGTGTTTGGTAACCACTGTAACCTTGCACCTTGTTGCCAATTCCAAGCTTTGGTTTCAGCAATTGGTTCTAAAGTATCCGATTCTGGCTGCCAGAGACAAATCTCAGCAATATCATGGCCATTAGGAATTCGTTCTTCTACAGTGGGATCGGTTCTTAATAGAATTAAGGTGTTATCTTGCTTATTCCAAGGACACAAATCGTGGTAACCGAAAAAATGGGCTTTATTGGTTGGTGTTGCTGCAATAATTGGACAAGAATAAATATTTGGTTGCGTTATTGACATTATCTTAGTGCTGTTTAGTTCCATTTAAAATAAATTTAAAGGCGGTGGTCCGAATAATTTGTCGGACAAACGATGTTTAATTCCAATCGGGTCCAGTAACCATCGTTGAATTCTAGCAATTTGTCGCCACAATGAATCGATGCGCTGCGGTTCCCGACCCATTACCATTCTAAAATAGCGGCGATGATTATTTTGGCTTTCGGTTACAAGTTGCTGGCTTCCCGATATGGAATGGGGATGAAGCGTGAAAATTGACCAGTAATCGTTAACCATTTGAATACGAGCACCATTCAATCCCATTTTAAGATAGAGTTCGGCATCCCAACTGGTTTTATTAGCGACATTAAATCCACCAGCAGCCAAGAAAGCTGAACGTCTAAAAAAAGTAGATTGTTGTATAACCGTACCGGCACCATAAGCAAATCGCCAAGCGGCAAAGGGAGCAGAACGAAAGCGACGAATTATTTTGCCGGTGTCATCAACAATATATCCGTGACCGACTACAACATCTACTGAAGGATGATGCTTAAACCAGCGAATAGCCGAACTAACCGCTTGAGGTAATAAAGCATCATCCGCATTGATATAAGCTAAAATCTCTCCGGTTGCTAGAGCAAACCCTTTATTTAAGCCATCGGGCGGACCACAATCGGGTTCAATTAACATCTGAGCAAGGCGATGTTGATAACGATTAATGATGTCTAAACTACCATCAGTTGAACCGGGATCAACGATAATGTATTCGAGATCTTCGTAGTCTTGCTCAAGAACCGAACGGATTGCTCTTTCTAGAAATTTTGCTTGATTATAGGAAATAGTGACAATAGAGATTTTCATTGTATAGTAAATTGTGGTTGACTAGGTTTCTGATGATGAATAAATTGCATTGCCGTAAAAAATAAGGTGATAAGAAATCCCCATTGTAACCGTCCAATAGCACCAAAGGGTGAAAACAGAATTGTCCATATCGCGAACATAGCACTGATAACAAATAGTGGTAAGAGATCAGATTGAAGACGAAATAAATTATAAAGTAAGCGAAATATAAAAATTAATAGCCAACCCCAGAACAACGCACCAAGTATCCCAGCTTCAACCCACGCGCCAAACAAGTGTGAATGAGTAGGAATTAATTCATTCTTTTCAACAGCAGACTCACTGACTTCATAACCTTTTTCTCGCAAAGAAAGTAAGAGTGACCGATATTCAGAACTTTTTGCCCAAGAGCCATGTCCGAGTATAGGAGAATTTATGATAGCTTGTGATGAAATAATAATTTCTACTCTTCCTCCCAGAAAGAAACCGTAATCACCTTTAGCTTGTAAATAATATTTAGCTTGGGCATTTTCTCCAAGCCAACCAGAACTGGCTGCTTTACTATACATTGTAATAATGCCCCATACTGATAGGGCAGCAACAATAACTAATACTATAATTTGTCCAAAAGAAAGATTCTTTCCTAACCAGTGTCTTAGTTTAGGTTGGTGATATATCAATAAATAACTAGCAGAAACAATTAATACTGCACCGATCGACCGAGTTCCTAGGTAAAAAGAAAATAACCCTAAAGCAACCACAAATAATACTGATAATATGCGGAAAGGTATAATTTTTTTCCATTGTAACAAAAGTGCCATTATAAGCATGCCTGAAAAGTGTAACCCGAATTTCCAAGGATCTAATAATAGAAACTCGCTTGGACTAATGAAGTAATCTAATATTCCACCTATAGCGAATCCAAGAGAAAATAAAACTATTCTCCTCATATCGTTATTTAATAACAAGTAAATTGAGGAAAAGTTTAAAATTAAAAAACTAATCTTAGCCCACCCCCTTGACCAATCACTAAACGGTGTATTTCTAATTAGATCGGTAATTATTTGACCACCCAACCATAAAATACCTAAAATGATTACTGTGCGAGGAAGTGGATGTAAAAGTAATTTGCCTTTCGTTAATATTAATAAGGGTAATATCATAGCCAGTAACAATTCTGGTAAAAATAATCGTCCGACTAATTCGATCTCCGTAAATAAAAATATTGGACATAATAACGCGAACAGATCGAGGAAACGACTTCGTCGATAAGTAGGAAATGTAGTCACAATGTTGTTCATATTAAGGAATAAAGCTAAACTTAATTTTCTGATATAATTTATGTAGTAGGTAGTAACCTATTTATTACTTTAATACGCAATGGATGTTGCAAAATGGGAAAAATTACTACCAAGGTATAAATTAAAATACTGCCAATGAAGGTAATACTTGAGAATTTTAGGCTGTGAAAAGCATCATAAAAAATCCAACTTATTACAGTACCAACACCGGTTACCCATACAAGTAAGTAGCTTTCTTTCGGTAAAAGGGTAGTTAATGGTATATCGTATTCTCGATGTATCATATAAACATAAATGCTACTTCCTACTATCAGTGAAATAACCCATCCTATAACAACCCCTAAACCACCATTGAATATACCCAGTCCCAATCCTAACAACCCATTTAATAAGGCGATAACGATATGTCCTATGGTATTCCAACGTAAATCACCTAATCCAAGATAAGCTATATAAGCTGGTGCCGATAAGGTATTAATTAGCCATCCTATGGTTAAAAATAGCGTAAACAGTACAAAATGAATTTCGTAGTAACCTAGCCATATCTCTGAAAAAGGAACAATTATCGCCAAAATTCCACCATAAAATGGTATAGAAACATAAAATAATACTTGATAAGTATTCTTATAAAGTTTTTTAATTGCGATGGGTTCTTTAGTCGATAATTCGGTAAACCGGGGTATTAATACACGGTTAGCACTTAACAAAATAGCGCGTAGTTGTTGAACAAAGCGATTCGCTATTTCATAATAGCCGGTTAATTCCAATCCCCCAAATCGACTAATTAAAATCTTGGTAATGGGATCATAGATAATCTGGGATATTGAAATCACTTGAAAATAGAAACTATAGCTAAATATCTCTCGAAAAATGGACCATGACCAATGCCAAGGGATAAGTGGTAATTCGCGTAAAAGATATCGAAGAAAGAACCAATTAGTTATTAATAATAAAAAACCTTGCAGGATTTGCGCGTAAGCCAGCCCATAGAGGCCATAAGAGGGCACCAATCCGATTGCCAATATGAGGTATAATCCTTGGGTTCCCATCTGAACATACGCTCGTAAATCAAAACGTTGGCAACCTTCTAAAGCCGACTGAATAACACCCATAAGGGAAGTTAACCATAAAGAAAAAAGTGCATACGGTAACAAAGGTAACGCCATTGTTAATTCTTTTGGCGAAATAACATATCCTAATATCCATTTAGTAATCGGATAGGCTATGAGTAAAACTAAACTCATGAAAACAATAATACTAATCATAGCCGTTTGGATCACAGCAATAGCCAGATTGGCTTCATTTTGCGCTAAGTATTGAGCAACAAACTTTAATACACTCCCAGAAAGACCTAATTCACTAATACGGCTAGCTGAAACGGTGGCGAAAACAAGAGACCAAATACCTAATTGTGCGGCACCTAATTCATCAAGTAGATAACGATAAAGAATGAACAAAATAATTGCAGATATAACAACCTGAATTATTGATAATACAGCATTTTTAATAACTTTATGCTGGAACATATTTACCTATTTTTTATTTTTTTAACAAAAATGGCGTCAAAATAAATAACATGACCATCTTTAGCATAAATTTGAGAAAGATTACCAGCATAATCGAATTTAAGGTTATCTAGCATAATAAGGATATTTTTAAAATGGGCTTGTTCTTGATATAACTTATCTAAAGATATTTCTAAAATGCAGGCTTTAGCTCGACTAAAAATCTCTTTACCTCCTAAAATAACCTTTTCTTCGTAACCTTGAACATCGAGCTTGATTAAGATATCGTCCATTAAATTGGGAAAAAATTGATGATAGGCACTATCTAATGTAGTTAATTTAACAGATACTTCTTCTTGGCGAGTTGTTTGAGGAAATAAATTGGCTGCTATTTCGGTTGTAGCGAGTAATGATGAAGAAGGATTATGATCAATATGTAAAAACATCTTCTTTATACCTTCTTCCTCGCCTAAAGCTAAATTTAGTGTTATAATTTGATTTTTTTGATGTTGTGCCCAGGCTTCTAGTTGTTGAAAAGGTTTAGTTAGCGGTTCAAAACAATATAGTTTCGCTTGAGGAAATAAGTTACTAATATAACGAGCAAATTGCCCAGTATTTGCGCCCACATCTATTACAGTTTGGATTGGTAATGAATGAATACCAAGTAAAGTCTGTTGAGGAGATTGATTTAATTTGACAATATCTACACCAAAAACGTTAAATAGTCGCTTAATCGTTGGTTTTATTTTCATAGTTAATTAAAATTTTTAGTTATGGTTGCTTAAATCTTTATTTCTTACTGAGAAGATAGCTATTTTTTACTTTCAAATATATGATTCCACGGCCTAAATTGTCTGGGGTGTTTATGAATATATCCTCTAGGCAATAGCCAATTTTTCAATTTATCTAAATGTTCTTTTGTGTTCGCTTCAGCCATAATAAGTGGTTGACAAATCTCAAGTAATTTTTCTGCCCCGCTTAATACTTCTAATTCTCCCCCTTCAACATCTATTTTCAATACAGTTACTTTGGGTATGCCCCTTTGTTGCCAGATATCATCTAATTTTTTCATTGGAACTTCTATGATTTGACCATTTCCATGTTCTCCTTTCACGGCAATCGTTGACGCAAAAGCCAGATCATTAGCAAGATACAATTTGACCGTTCCATTCAGTTGTCCTGCTGCAATTGAAAAGATTTCAACATTTTCAAAACCATTAATTCAATATTGTTTCTTAGACGTTCAATATTGTGCGGGTGAGGTTCTAGAGCAAGTACTTTACCCAGTACACCTACTGCGTTTGCAAAAACGAGTGAAAAAATTCCGATATTGGCACCGACATCTAAAACAGTGTCACCGGTAGAAATCTTTTTGGACAAGAAATCAAGTTCTGCTGTTTCAAAACCACCATATAATAATATTGAACATCCCAATGTTTCATTGTAGCGTAACTTAATTTCCAAATTATGGCCAAGATCAGTAGTAAAACTTCCTTTTGAGGGTAATATCGGAAAAATAAGGTGACGTGCTAAAAAACTTTTACCACGAGGCAGTGGTGAATAACGAATATAAGCCCGAATTGGCCATAGTAATTTCCATATAATTGGGTTTATTTTATTATTCATGGGTTTTTCATCCTAATAAGCATTCTTATCAAAAATAACTTTAAAAATAGTCAAAAAAATAATCTTTAAATCAAACCATACTGACCAATGCTCAATATAATAAATATCATGTTCAATACGTTTGCGTAAATCGGTATTACCACGCCAACCATTCACCTGTGCCCAACCAGTGATCCCAGCTTTAACGAGATGTTTTTGCATGTAATCGGGAATGTCTTCTTTAAATTTTTCTACAAAATAGGGACGTTCTGGTCGTGGGCCAACAATAGACATTTCACCTCTTAAAACATTCCAAAGTTGTGGCAATTCATCCAAACTGGTTCGTCTGAGTAAATGACCGAACTGAGTGGCTCTATTTTCGCTCACTTTGGCCCACACCGGCCCCGTTTCTTTCTCCACATCCATAGGCATGGTGCGAAATTTAAACATCATAAATAATTTACCATTCCACCCCATTCGTTCTTGAGAATAAAAAATTGGACCAGGAGAAGACAATTTAATCACTATTGATATCATTAACATGAGTGGACTTAGTCCCAGTAAGATCAAGCTAGCAAGTGCTTTGTCTTCAATTTCTTTTAATGTTCGGTTAACTTCATTAGTCATCGGTGATTCGGTGAGGCTAATGACGGGCAACCCTAAGAATTGAGAAACCGAATAATTAATAGGATGAAAAGAAAAAATATTCGGGATGAAACGGATAGTTACGAGGTTATAACGTAAATTATGTAAGATTTTTTCTAGATAAGCTTGATCGATACATTGGGGGGTTACCCAAACTTCATCTATTTCATTTTCTCTGATAAAACGACTTAAATTTAATATATTTCCATTAACATGAATGTTTTCTACCGCTTTATTTATTAAGTTATCATCATCATCAAAAAATGCTAATACTTCTATATTTAAATAAGGTTTTGCCGATCTAATTCGTTGAACTAAAGTTTGACCTAAACTTTGAGCACCAACGATAACAATTTTTTTAAAATTATCATTTCTAGTCAAGTATATAATATAATGTATAATCAGTCTTGTACTAAAAAGTAATAGTAAACTTAAAAAAGTCCAACTAAATAGCCATTTTCTCGAAAACTGATCACTGAGCTTTAAAGAGAATGCTATAGTAATCAATATAGCTATCACGGTTAACCAAGCTAAGAAAAGTCTATGGATGTATGAAAATAAATCATTTCCATATAGCTGGTTAACTTTAAATAATGGAAAAACAATTATTATTAGTAATACACTTAATACAATAGCGATAATATAATTAACCTGTATAGGCCATTCTTCAGTGGCAAATAAACCAGTATAAGCGATTATAGCTGATAAGATTACACTCAATATATCAAATAGTTGTATAAAAAATATATTCTTTTTTGTCACTGATTCTATCATTTGAATTTGATCAGATATTTTACTGATATACATATCATTGCCTAATATTGCTTAATATAACCGATTAACTGTCCTCCTACATTATTAATTATATATAATATATCTACTTATTAGATTATTGACAGCTTATACAATAAGTATGCCATAGATATTGGATAATTAATTATTGTTACTAATTAATAATAACTAAGTTAAAAATTAACTCAGTCTTCGTCAATTTAAGCTTTAATTGTTAAGATAATGTAATTCTGAAAATAAAATAAATTGATAACGCATTGTCATAGAAATGACAGTTTGATAATGTGAACAGAAAAAAGCGTTTATAATCTTTTTTGTTCTGTCTAGAAAATGACAAATTAATTCATCATTAATATATGATTTTAAGTTAAATTTATTTTTATAGACTACAAACTACGGGGTTAGTAACCGGGTTTTAACGAGATAGGGTGTCGTGTTTGATTAAAACCGTGAGTTTATCTTTAGGAAGGGGGGAAGAATGAGGGACTGAACTTATTTTTGGGGTTTTGGCTTGTGCCGCTACCCCAACTACTGAATTTTAAATTATTTAGCGGGTAGCTAAATGATCACGTACCTGCATCAATAATGTTTTAGCCTCCTCAATAGTGCGTATAACTTCTTGATTTTGGGTTAAGCCAAAAACCGAAGTGGGATCCATAAAAACAACGGTGGTTGTATTATCTGATTCTTCACGAACTAGTACATTGCAAGGTAAGAGTACGCCAACTGCCGGATCCAGACTAATGAGACGGTGTGCAAAAGCCGGATTACAGGCATGCAAAATACGATAGCGTGGTATGTTGATTTCGAGTTTGTTCTTGAGAACAGCATCAACGTTAATTTCATTTAAGATACCAAATTTTTGTTGCTGTAATGCCTCGGTAACGCGTTTGACCGCATTATCAAAATTATCATTGAGTTTGACATCAAAATAATACATAAGCGAATTTTTCTCCAATTATCGTCATGAAATTCAATTATTACTGTAAACGACAACAGTGCTCTAAAAAGTAACATTAAACTTCTCCGTAATGCAATCCAGCTTTTACCCAACGTTGAATGAGATGCTGACAATGTTCAGGATATTCGTTAACTAAAATTTTACCGGCTTGAATAATGTCGCTAAATAAATCTTGATCCCGTTGTAAATCAGCAATTCGTAAATTCATCGTGCCAGTTTGACGGGTTCCTAGTACTTCGCCCGGCCCGCGGATTTCTAGATCTTTTTGCGCAATCGCAAAACCATCATGGGTATCACGGATGGTCGCTAGGCGAGATTTAGCGATGTTACTTAGCGGTGGTTGGTAAAGTAATACACAATAACTGGGTAATACACCTCTGCCAACCCGACCGCGGAGTTGATGAAGTTGAGCCAAACCTAACCGTTCGGCATTTTCAATAATCATTAAACTCGCGTTCGGTACATCGACACCCACTTCAATCACTGTGGTAGCAACGAGTAGATCAATTTGTCCTTGCTGAAATTGAGCCATGACTTCTTCTTTTTCTTTAGCTTTGATCCGACCATGAATAATTCCAATCTGTAACTGTGGTAATACTCGATACAATTGTTCGGCGGTATCTTTTGCCGCTTGATATTGTAAAACTTCAGATTCTTCGATTAAGGTGCAAACCCAATAAGCTTGACGACCTTCTTGTTGACACGCATAGCGAATCCGTTCAACCACTTCTTCGCGACGGGTATTGGGAATGATTGCGGTATTGACTGGGGTCCGACCTGGCGGTAATTCATCAATAATAGAAGTATCTAAGTCAGCATAAGCCGTCATCGCTAAGGTTCTAGGAATAGGGGTAGCAGTCATTATCAACTGATGAGGATAATAACCACTAGCATTGCCTTTATTGCGTAAAGCTAATCGTTGATGAACACCAAAACGGTGTTGTTCATCGATAATGACTAAACCTAAACGTGCAAATTCAACTTCTTTTTGAAACAAGGCATGAGTGCCAATAGCTAATACGGCTTGTCCACTAGCCAAGTTAGCTAAAGCTTGATCGCGTTTCTTTTTAGTTAGGCTGCCAGTTAGCCAAACAATTTCAATGGCTAAAGGCTGTAACCATTGGTTAAAGGTACGCATATGTTGTTCAGAAAGTAATTCAGTTGGTGCCATAACGGCGACCTGATAACCGGATTCAATCGCCTGTAAAGCACTCAGCGCCGCGACGATAGTTTTACCAGAACCCACATCACCTTGTACTAATCGTTGCATGGGATGAGTTGCACGTAAATCTGTCATAATTTCAGCATGAACTTTTTGTTGGGCTACGGTTAATTGAAAAGGTAACTGGGCTAATAATTGTTGTCCTAATTGCCCATGGTTATCCAAACTCGGTGCCTGACGATGATAGGCTTGAACACGGAGAGTATATAAACTCAAATGATGAGCCAGTAATTCTTCAAAAGCAAGTCGTCGTCGAGCGGGATGGGTACTCGTTTGCAATGCGGGTAAAGCCACAGTTGGCGGGGGCTGATGCAGAAGTTGTAATGCGGTTTTTAAGGGTAATAATTTGAACTGATGTTGTACTCGCGTGGGAATATAATCAATAATGTTTTGTGTCGTTAAAATATGTGCAATGAGGGTATAAAAAACCGCTTGATTTAAATGAGTATGACTAGGATAAATAGGAGTAAGGTGATCTGCTAATGGATTTTGAACCGGCGAATAATTGATACGTTCATACTGCGGATGCACCAATTCTAAACCATAGTAACCTTGCCGAATCTCACCAAAGCAACGTAATCGAACGCCGGCTTGCAATTGGTGTCGTTGTGCTGGATAAAAGTGAAAAAAACGCAGAATAATGGTGCTTGAACCATCGGATAAAGTACAAACTAAAGAACGTCGCTTACCTTGTTTTACCTCGCTGGCTTGAATAGTGCCCTCAATTAAAACCGTTTGTCCCACTTTAACCGTAGCCAGTGGCTTAATTTGAGTGCGATCCTCATAACGTAACGGTAAGTGAAATAATAGGTCCTCTACCGTTAGGATACCAAGCCGTGCTAATAGTTCGGCTATTCTAGTACTAACATCGGGTAACTGGGTAATGGGTAAATTCATGCTAAAATGGTGGCATTCAGAGTTGGCGTAGCAGTTACTTAATTTTCTGAATGCCTTTATCATAACTAAGTTGGTAGGACTAAAATAGCATCCATTTCTACGGCAGCACCTTTAGGCAAAGCAGCTACACCAACCGCTGCTCGAGCGGGATAGGGGGGCTGAAAATATTCAGCCATAATCTCGTTAACTAGCGTAAAATGGGTTAAATCCGTTAAAAACACATTGAGTTTTACCACATCAGTTAAATCACCACCAGCTGCTTGCGCAACTGCTCGTAAGTTATCAAAGACTTGTCGAATTTGACTAGCCATATCACCACTTACCAAGGTCATCGTACTGGGTATTAAAGGAATTTGTCCAGATAAATAAACAGTTTTATCTACTTTGATTGCTTGTGAATAAGTACCTATTGCTTGAGGTGCATGAGGTGTATTAATGACTTGATGAACCATAAATAATATTCTCCTTAAGTAGTCATTTTGATTTTCAGAAAAAATTTTCTCAGTTTAAGAATAATAATCAAATCGAAGTAAGACCCACTGTGTTTGAGAAATTAATTGAAGATTCGATGGACTTCACTCCGTCCGACCTATCCTGGCTTCTAAGACAGTAACTTCAGGAGTTTACCTCATCTCGTTAGGAATTATCATCTTTTCTCTGTTATTGGGCATAGCTATTGCCGCAATTAAGGCGCTCTATTTTGAGTATGAAGATTTGTGGAGAAAAGCGAAAGCCTGAATGAAAGGTGAGAGAGGCTTGTTAGAACGGGATGATTCTACACTCGATAAACCGTATGTTAAACGAATGGAACGACTCGTCTGCCAACATTGGTCTGGCTAGCACCACCAACTGGTAATGGGCATTAACGGGTTGACTTTAGTGTGAAGTGACAGCAATAAACCTATTCCCTGCGATTACCGTATTGACGGCCAAACGCATGATAAATTTAGCAAAAACGAATTATTCTGGATTTAACTGCACACCATATGCAACTTTCTATAACGCCTTAAATTTAAAAAACTAAATTTAATCACAAATAATTTATTAATAATCAATAAGTTATAAAATAAATTTGCCCATGGCGCTGCCTGCGTAACTCCTAACCCGATAGCGCTTAACAACAAAACAATCAAGGTAATTTTAATCCAACTATAAGGTCTTTCGCCATGAGCCTTTCCGGTACTACCATTGATCATAAACCGATAAACCTTGT
The DNA here is from genome assembly GCA_012032555.1 of Thioploca sp. Classification (GTDB taxonomy): domain Bacteria; phylum Pseudomonadota; class Gammaproteobacteria; order Beggiatoales; family Beggiatoaceae; genus Thioploca. Next base: position 33,663 of record JAAUSR010000012.1, on the reverse strand, counting down.
GGTGGTAACGATAGGTCATTAACCAGATAGGCAGAAGGATATGTTTAAATTTAATATCATTATAATTAGTATCTTGCGAGTTAATCCGTTGATGATCACCACCAATATTTCTTTTGATGCGGTAATTGATTTCTTTTTGCATAATCTTTTGGGCATTCTTAAAACCTGGTTGTATCTCCACACCGTAAATTGCTGCTTTACAATCTGAAAGGTACCTCTGCTCAAAAGGAATGAGTGCCGATAAATCCCAAGGTTCTAGTTTTCGCAAAGATTTTTTTGGTAATGAATTGGTTGCAACAGTAAGTATATTTTCAAACAGGTATCTTACTGTTCCGTTTGAAGGACTCCACCTCGTTCTAGTTACAGTGCGAGAATAACTTTCACCTTTATCATCAGTATAGGATTCCTGTGTGTAGTAATTTGTCCCACGCTGCCCTTTATAATGGGTCACAGTATTTGAACCGTAGGCCCAATAGGGTAAGTATATACCGCGTAATTCTCCTTGCTGACCAACATATTTATCCAAGTTATTGGGAGCAAACCAGCGTTTTTGTATCCACGATTTAAATATTGCCTCGCCTTCATTTTGGGTTACTTTAAAAGTTAATATCGATGCCGGCTCAATAATTGAGGTATTGCCCTTGCCTGCTATCAGAGGGCTATCGCAAAAATCGCAGGTTTTAGCAACGAGGTTTCCTTCCAAAGTGGTTTGGGCACCACAGGTATCGCATTTGACCGTTAAGATTTCAATGGTATTGGCTGCTTGCGCCAGATTTGATATCAGTTGCAGGTAATTGATTTCTTCTTTTTTAGGTTTACTTGGTGCAAACCAGTGCCAGGTAAACATCACCTTCTCCTTTTTTTTAAAGAGGTATTTTAGGTAGTCTCGCCTAACTTGATTGATGCGCTTCATTCCTCCAACGCATCCGACGCGAGCTATTGAATCACACTTTCTACACTGAAATTATATTTAACTAAAGGACTATAAATTTTAGAAAATTGCCTAAAATTAATTTTTTGCCAATTTTGTTGACCAAAGCGATTGAGATAATTATCAATATTGCTAGCGTTAAGCGCAAACAATTGTGACTTAAACGAGGTTGTTTCTTGAATGAAATCTTTCCCGTAATGATAATCATGAAGCAATACCATTACCCAACCACCATCCATAAAATGACCTCCCAGTGTAGCTAATAAGGTACCGGCTTTAACTGCCTGAAGTGCAGGTGGCATCCAATCCATACCAGTTATGAAAATATCTTTACCCGGAATTTGGTGATTGGCAACCACCGCGTCGATGGCACCAAGTGCCATGGAATCATTAGCTGCCCAAATTGCATTGAGGTTGGGATGATGATCTTGGGTTAGATCAAATAAGATTCGGCGTTGCGCTTTGTCATGTTCCCAGTGGGCATAAATGGTGATTTCGTGAATAACCACTTTGGAATATTCAGCAAGTGCTTGTTTTAATCCGGCAAGTCGTTGAGTGGAAGCGAGGGTAGTTCTATCACCGGCTATAGCCATTAAATGAACTTTACCATCATTGGCGGTAACACCAGACCGTAAGGCCTGTTCGATTAGCATTTTAGCGGCTTGATATCCGGCTAAATAGTCATCTGGAAGGAATTGTCCAATCCAGTATCGATATTTTTGACGAGGATTACCTAATTGCTTCTGTTCCTCGGCATCAAATCCCGTATTCATGAGAAATACTTTAACACCCGCTTGATCAGCCGCCTGAATCATTTTTTCAGCAATATCTTTAACATTGGCTATAACTAGATAATCTGGCGGATTTTTACGCTTTACCACCGCTTGAGCTTGGTTTAGCATTTGTTTACGATATCCTTTGGCATCTAAAACCTCCAGGTTCATATTTAAATCTTCCGCAGCCGCTGCCATAAATTGCGTGACCAGATCCCAAAAACTACCTGGAAAAATTTTAAAGGCTAAAACAGTCACTTTAATGGGTTGGAAGTTTGGGGGTAAACCGGGAAATTGAGTCGACGGAGTTTCAGCTGTTCCAGTAGATAAATAACTGACAAATAAAATTGCCACTATTAAGCGGTTCCATTTTTTTAACATCATTTTCTCCTCGGGTTAAACCAGCGAATGGTCTTACTGAAGCAGTTTATGATTACTCGCTAGTTAGCATAAATTGCTTTGAATGCCTGAATGCCTGAATGAAGCTCGGACTTGATATTTTGCTTGTTATTCATCAATCGGTTGGTAACGAATAGTCAGAGACCGAAAACGAGTATAAATCCAAATTCCTAATAAAATGTACAGCCAAACTACCAATGACAACAGTGTGGTAAAAACCGGTGCCAGCACAAGTGAATAGAGCAATCCGGTGATTCCAGTTTTGACTTCTTCATTAATGGTGATAACTGAAATACCAAATAAACTAAGTATCCCCATAAAATAATGATAAAACCTAAACTAAAAGTCAGTCCAACAAAAATTAATTTAAATAGGCTTCCTGGAGCTAGCCCTTTGGTAACCACGACGGTTGTGGTTTTCATTATTACCTCCTAAAGTTAACGCAGAGCAAGCAAGGGTAGGTACGCTAGCGATAACCATAATGCATCGACTTTCAGAAGTCAAGGTACATGATGTTTCATAGCGGCTATTCAATTTCAAATGTCGGTCGGACATTGCTCCGCATGTCTGACTTCCTTTAAAGTGGTTTACTGAATTCAACTCCGGTTAATTTGTTTAGCTATTTTTATTATTTAATACTAAAATTAATTCATATAGTTATCTAAATAAGTTGACACAGTAGTTTACTTTAAAGCAAGATAAATAAAGTGTCATCTTTCTGTGGCTCTGATACCTTTGAGGAACACCTATGTCAATTAATTTCAGTAAACAATCCGTAATAGGGTTCATCATGATAGTTGTACTGCTCAGTGGTTGTGCAACGACTCCTCGTTTAACTTATACTAATTTTAATAGAGTTAAAGCCGGTATGACGGAAGAAGAAGTGATTGGTATTTTAGGAGAACCGACCAAAGTAACTAGTGTTAATGTGGACACCGGAATTGGTTCTCTATTTGGTTTAGATAAACTTTCTGGTACTAATATGATTTGGAATACCGAAGATGCTAAAGCCAACGTTATATTTTTTAAAGGAAAAGTTAAAAGTACTAATTTCACTAATCAATTTTAACTGTTTTTATAACTAAGGGGTTTTTATGGAAAGATTAACTTTCCTGGCGGGGTGTTTACTCTTTATTGGCAGTTTAGCGATTGAAGTATCAGCGGCGCCTTCTGCGGCTTTGGGTTATACACCCGCCTATAAACCTGGGTTTAAACATTTTAATTATGTTAATCCGGATGCGCCTAAAGGTGGTGAATTAATCTTATCTGGATTTGGTAATTTTGATAGTTTCAATCCGTATTTACTTAAAGGTATTGCTGCAACCGGACTGTCTTTAGTATTTGAGACGTTGATGGAAAAAAGCCAAGATGAACCTTTTAGCTTGTATGGGTTATTGGCTGAAGATATTGAGTTAGCCCAGGACGAATTATCAGTCACCTTTCGTCTTAATCCGCAGGCGCGTTTTGCTGATGGTTCGCCGGTGACGGCTGCCGATGTTAAATTTTCGTTTGATACCCTTAAAAGTGAGCAAGCTCACCCCCAATATCGAATTTATTGGAACGATATTCAAGCCGCTGAGATTATCGATAACCGCAGTATCCGATTTCGGTTCGCTAAAAAAAATCCGGAACTGCATTTGATTGCAGCCGAAATTCCCGTTTTTGCGCAAGCCAGTGTGGCTGGTAAAGCTTTTGACACCATTGTCACTCAACCACTGCTAGCGAGTGGTACTTATATCATCGATCAGTATCAAATGGGAAAATACATCACTTATAAACGAAATCCTAATTACTGGGCTAAAGATTTAAATACCCGTCGAGGTATGCACAATTTTGATCGGATTACTTTCAAATATTATCAAGATCGAGAAGTTTCTCTAGAAGCCTTGAAATCAGGCGAATTTGACTTTATGGCTGTTTATGAATCCAAAGCTTGGGCACGAGATTATGTCGGTCCAAAATTTGATTCCGGCGAGATCAAAAAAACCGAATTACCGCATAGTAATAATGCGGGAATGCAAGGTTTTGTTTTCAATCTGCGTCGTCCGATTTTCCAAGATATTCGGGTACGCCAAGCTATTAATCTGGCTTTTGATTTTGAGTGGGCTAACCAAAATTTATTTTTTGATCAATATGAGCGGTGCGATAGTTATTTCAGCAATAGTGATCTCGCTGCTCGAGGGTTACCGAGTGAAGCCGAGTTGGCATTACTTAAACCGCTTAGTGAACAATTTCCTGAACAATTTCCGCAAACGATTTTAACTCAAGTTTGGCAACCGGTAAGTACCAAACCACCGCATTCGTTACGCGCCAATCTGCGCCAAGCTCAAAAATTACTGACTGAAGCCGGTTGGCAGTTGCAAAATGACGTATTACAAAATAAAGCTGGAATTAAGTTAGAATTTGAAGCATTGTTAGCACAAAAAGGATTTGAACGCATTTTAGCGCCTTTTGCGCGTAATTTAGCCAAGTTAGGCATTAAACTAAATTATCGAACTGTTGATGTGGCTTTATACCAACGACGGCAAGATACTTTTGATTTTGATTTAGTCGTGACGATTTTTGGGCAATCACAATCACCTGGCAATGAATTGCGGAACATGTGGCATTCTTCTTCTGCCGATCAAGAGGGTAGTAATAACTTGATTGGTTTAAAAAATCCCTTGATAGATGCACTCATTGACAAAGTGATTTATGCCCCGGATCGCCACGCCCTAGTCACCGCAGTACATGCTCTCGATCGAGTGATGTTAGCCGGTGAATATGTTATCCCGAATTGGTACACGGGACGTCATCGAATAGCTTATTGGAATAAATTTGGTCGACCCGCTAAACAACCTTTATATTATCAAGCAGAAGACTGGGTAATGAGAACATGGTGGCAAAAAAATGAGCAACCCAGATAAAGAATACCAACAATTCAATTTAACTCGCCGGGTTTTTTTAACTTTATCGACAGCAGCCGGTTTATTGGGTTTGATACCGGGGGTAAGTTATGCCAATATTATCCGTGAAGTGAAAGGAAAAGTTTGGGTCAATAATATCACCGCTACTTCAACCACGCTGATCAAACCCGGTGATACCGTCAAAACCGGAGAAAATGGTCGAATCATTTTTGTTATCGGTGAAGATGTTTACCGATTGGGATCACGATCCACATTACGGCTACGCGGTGATGAAGAGAGTTCTTTGGTTAGTACGATGCGATTATTGAACGGCACACTGATGAGTGTCTTTGGCAAGGGTAACCGGGTTATTCAACCACCAACCGCCGCTATTGGTATCCGTGGCACCGGAATATTTATTCAAGTGAATCCCAAAGGGACTTATTTTTGTACTTGTTATGGTCATACTGAAATCACTTTGCGAGGTAACCAACGGGTTCAATCGGTCAGTTCAAATCATCATCAAGCTTATTTTATTACTCATAACCTAGATGATCCGCAGATTTCGACTGATACCCTGAAAGAACATCAAGACCAGGAATTGTTCTATTTGGAATCTTTAGTCGGACGTAAACCACCTAACTATTTTAAATAATCGCCCTGAATTAATATGACAGCCTACGTCATTAAACGTCTTCTTTTAATGATCCCCACTTTATTTGGGGTGATGTTAATTACTTTTATAGTCACTCAATTTGTGCCAGGTGGACCGGTTGAACAATTAATTAATGAATTAAAACACCGGCATCAAACGGGTGAAGTGGCAACGGGTCTCCAAGGGTTGTACCGTGGTGCCACTGGTTTAGATGAAGAACGGCTCAAGGAAATTAAAAGGTTCTACGGTTTTGATCAACCCGCTTATAAACGATTTATGACGATGATGGCAAAATATTTGACTTTGGATTTTGGTGAGAGTTATTTTCATCACCAATCGGTATTGGATTTAGTTCTTTCTAAACTGCCCGTTTCGATTAGTTTAGGATTATGGACTTTCTTTCTAACTTATTTAACTTGTATTCCTTTAGGGATTGCTAAAGCCGTGCGTGAAGGTAGCGCTTTTGATGTGGTGACGAGTACCTTAATTTTAGTGGGTTATGCTATTCCCGGATTTATGTTAGGCTTAACCTTATTAGTGCTGTTTGGTGGCGGTAGTTTTTGGGATATTTTTCCATTGCGGGGTTTAGTCTCGGATAATTGGAACGAACTCGGTTGGGTTGACCGAATTCTTGATTATCTATGGCACCTGGTTTTGCCGATTATCTCTCTGATGATTGGTAGTTTTGCTACCATGACTTTGTTAACTAAAAATAGTTTTCTGGAAGAAATTCGGAAACAATATGTCTTAGCCGCCCGTGCTAAGGGGCTAACTGAAAATGCGGTACTTTATAAACACGTTTTTCGTAATGCGATTATTCCGCTGGTCACGGGTTTTCCGGGTGCTTTTATTGGTGCTTTTTTCACGGGTAGTTTATTAATTGAAACCATTTTTTCTTTAGATGGTTTGGGATTACTTTCCTATGAATCGATTTTAAAACGCGATTATCCGGTGGTGTTAGGAACACTTTACATATTTACCTTGCTGGGCTTGATCGCTAAATTGTTAACGGATATCAGTTATGTTCTAATTGATCCACGCATTCAATTTGATTCAGTTAATCAATGACTCTATCGGTTTTAACTCCGTCTCAACGCCGCTGGCAACGTTTTCAAAAGAACCGACGTGGTTATTATAGTTTATGGCTATTTAGTATTTTATTTATTCTCAGTTTATTTGCGGAAGTATTGAGCAATGATAAACCCTTAGTCATTTACTTTGAAGGTCATTATTATTTTCCTTTACTCACGGTTTATTCGGAAACGACTTTTGGTGGCGATTTCGATACGGAAGCGAATTATAAAGATGTTTATGTTCAACAATTATTAACAGCTAATCCAGCTAACTGGGTATGGTTTCCGCCTAATCCGTATTCTTACAACACCATTAATTACGATAATGCCAAACCAAATCCCGCCGCACCTTCTTCAGAAAATTTACTGGGCACGGATGACCGAGGACGAGATGTATTGGCAAGACTCATTTATGGTTTTCGCTTATCTGTGGTATTTGGATTGGTTTTAACAGTAATTGGTACCATAATTGGCATTATTGCTGGTGCCATTCAAGGGTATTTTGGTGGACGTATCGATCTGTTTTTTCAAAGATTTATTGAAGTCTGGGGCAGTATGCCGGAATTATATTTATTAATTATTTTTGCTTCTATTTTTGAACCCAGTGTGTCATTACTGGTTATTTTATTATCTTTATTTGGTTGGATGGGGTTAGCCGATTACATTCGGGCGGAGTTCTTACGCGGGCGTAACTTGGATTATGTTAAAGCCGCTCAGGCGTTAGGTGTGCCTAATTCTACTATCATGTGGCGTCATCTCCTTCCCAATGCCATGACGCCGGTCGTTACCTTTTTACCTTTTCGGATCAGTGGTTCAATTTTAGCCTTAACGAGTTTGGATTTTCTAGGTTTAGGACTTCCACCGGCTTATCCGAGTTTAGGTGAGTTACTGGCTCAAGGTAAAGCCAATATTACCGCTTGGTGGCTGTCTATGACTACTTTTGTGGTATTAGTGGGTACATTGATATTATTGATTTTTATTGGAGAAGCTTTGCGGGAGGCTATAGATACACGACGAGGGTAACTTTTCAAACACTCAATATTAATCCACTCTAAGACTCATTGTAAAAATGTGGTTATATTCCAATTTTAATACAATTAAGTTTATGATTATAAATAGTTTATGTATAGTAACTATTTATTTCTACTTTATTGAGTTCAATTAAAATCTAAATCTATTGCGCTTAATATAGATTATGCTTTTTTTTCATGCTTACTACCATTAATCTCAATAAAGTGGGTATTTAATATGAGTTCCAATTAATACTTGAGATTATTTTAGAGATACTTAGAATGCAATCTAACCTGACCATTACTTGTCCTTTTTGTTCATTGCTTTGTGAGGATTTAAATGGAAGTGAGATCAATGGCAGATTATATGTACAAACACAGGGTTGTGAGAAGGCATCGACTTGTTTTGCTAAGCCACCCCTTTCTCCATTAGCACGTGTTTCTAATAGAACCGTCAGTCAGGATGAGGCGATTGGGGAAGCAGCTCAATTACTGCGTGGTGCACACCTACCAGTGTACGCCAGTTTAGATACCGATGTGGATGGGGTACGAGCAGTAATTTCTCTGGCTAAACGAACCGGTGGCGTGATTGACCAAATTACGACACCTTGCGCCTCGGTTTTGGCATTGCAAAGTAGTGGTTGTATTACCACCACTTTAACAGAAATACGGAACCGAGCCGATTTAATTATTTTAATCGGTGCTCAAGTAGAAACCCATTTTCCACGGTTGATAAATCGCTGTTTGCAACGTACCGAAACCTTATTTAACCAACCGTCTGCTCAGCCGGAAATCATTGTTATTGGTGAAGCTTCTCATATTCCTCATGCGACGACGATTCCTCTAGCGGAACATCTTTTACCAGAATTTATTGCGATGTTAAAAGCTTTACTTGTTGATGTCCCCTTACAAGCACAACAAGTAGGAGAAGTTTCGATATCAGAACTAGCCGCTTTGGTTAAGCGGATGCAACAAATTAATTATGGTGTTATTATCTGGCATACTGAAAGTCTTAATACCGGACATATTGATTTAGTTGTCCAAGCGCTATGTGAACTGGTGAAAGCCTTTAATAAAATAACTCGTTTTGCCGCTTTACCTTTAGAAGATGGGGTTACAGCTCGACAAGTCTGTGTTTGGCAAACTGGGTTTCCACTTCGGATTAATTTTTCACGTCATTTTCCAGAATATAATCCCTGGCAATTTTCCAGTCAGCGTTTATTAAGCACGAAAGAAGCCGATACTCTGGTATGGATTTCGAGTTTTGCTCATACTCAATTACCGGATTATGATATACCCACTATTGTTTTAGCCAATCAATTACCGGAAGGTTCTCGACCACCTGATATTTTTATCCCAGTAGGAACACCAGGACTGGATCATAGTGGTTATCTATTTCGCGTTGACCAAGCTGTCGTGTTGCCTTTACAGCAATGCCGAGAAGCTGGATTATCAAGCGCTGCAGCGGTATTGAAAAAAATTGAAGCCCGTTTATAGTCAGTTATCATGAGAGCGGTCTGAAGTATTGTTAATTATCAATAAACATCTAGCTGTTACCAACTATCAGGGACTGGTTATCAATTCATATTTATCAACTCTAATCATGTGGTTAAATGATTAAGCGTTAATGTTCCATGATTAAAGATTAAGGTTAACTGACAACTGATAACTGACACATGCAATATCAACATAAAATGACTGTCCTATTGTTGGTGCTAGGTAGTATTCTCTCTATCACCGGATTTATGGCTGTTCGCCATTTAGAGCAGCAAGAGATCTCTTTTGAAATGAATAAATTAGCACCAAATCCTATTTGGTCATTGCAGAGTTCTCTCCAAACGATGGTCGAAATGTTATACACACTGGCTAATTTCTACGCGATTAACCCGGATAATCTTAGCCGACAACAATTTAATAGTGTTACTACCCCTATCTTATTGCGTCATCCTTACCTGTTCACGCTCATTTGGGCGCCTCGAGTCCCACATAACCAACGCAGCCATTATGAAAATTTGGCTCAGGCAGATTATCCTCAATTTCGCTTTACTGAACATTCCTCGCAAGAAGAATTTATAACGGCTTCACTTCGTAATGAGTATTTTCCTATTTATTATGCCACTTCTTTAAATCCCATTGAACGTATTTATGGTTTTGATTTGCAATCCAATTACTTGTTTGCACAAACCTTATCTCAAGCCCAAGAGAAAGAGAATCTACAAGCCACTCCGCGGGTCAAATGGATTGTTGATAATTCAGTTGATCAAGATACCATCTTATTGTTTTACCCCATTTATCAAAAGAAAATCGCTATCAATACTGGGGAAGCACAACAAAAATATTTACGTGGTTTCTTAGTTACGGTTCTTCGACTCAAGTACCTGGTACAACAAGTATTAGAAAAATCTCCTCATCACGGTCATTTTAATTTACAGATTGAAGATGAATTAGCACCAGCTAATGATCGGCTGTTATATGCAGATAGTCATTCAGTAAAAACACCACCAGTTTACCAAGAAAGATTTGAATTCGCTGGGCGAGTTTGGTTAGTAACCATTTTTTTTAAAGGCAATTATCCGCTACTTACTCAGAATTGGTTGTCTTTTAGTTTCCTCATTGGCGGCTTAGCTATCACGCTGTTGATGAGTCGTTACTTCTACACCACGACTCAACAAACTCGGCAACTGCAAATTGAAATTGTACAACGTCGATGTGCAGAAAATGCACTGCAACAAGCAGAAGAAAGCTTAATCGAATACAATCTGACTTTAGAACAGCAGGTTTCGGAAAGAACTCAAGAATTAGCAGAAAAAAATACGTTATTACAGCAAAAAATTCAAGAACGTCAACAAGCAGAACAAACTTTACACGCGAGCACCCAACATTTCAATACGATTTTAGATAATTTACCGGCTTTCATCTGCTTATATACCGGTGATCAGACTATTCAATTTGCTAACCGCTATTTCTATGAAAAGATTCAACCCATCCTCACTGATTTTGAACAACAGTTAAACGCACCAGCACAACAAGTCGGTGAAGAATTAGCGAAAGCTGACCTATTTGAAAAAGCTTTACTTTCCAAAGTTTGGGAACAGTTATTGGCTAATAATCGGACCTATCAAATTTATGAATATCCCTTTGTCGATAACGATGGTAGTGTCTTGGTTTTAAAAATGGGAATTGATATTACGCAGCATAAACAACTTGAAAAAGCGTTACGGGCAAGCGAGGAACGATTTGAATTAGCTATGCGGGGAGCTAATGATGGTTTATGGGATTGGAATTTAGAAACCAATGAATTGTACTTATCACCCCGTTGGAAAAGTATGCTGGGTTATCAAGATCAGGAATTAGTCAATCATTTTGATGAATGGAGTAAGCGAATTCATCCGGATGATTTAACTCGTGCAATAGGAGACATCGAAGCTTATCTGGATAGGAAGAAACCAACCTATGAAAACACTCAACGATTACGCCACAAAGATGGACATTATGTTTGGATTTTAGACCGCGGCATTGCGGTATGGAATAAAGAAGGTAAACCGACTCGATTTATTGGTACGCGCACTGATATCACGGCTCAAAAACAGGCAGAAGCCGATTTACGTAACAGTCAGGAAAGAATCAACCACTTTTTTGAATTGCCGCTAATTGGCATGGCGATTACTTCACCAACGTTGGGATGGTTGGATGTTAACGATAAACTGTGTGAAATATTGGGCTATAGTCGAAAAGAACTCAAGCAAAAATCCTGGTCTGATCTCACTCATCCAGACGATCTCGCCTTTGATTTAAAACAATTTAATCGCTTACTGGCTCGTCAGATAGAAGGCTATTCCAAAGATAAGCGCTATATCCACAAAAATGGTAACATTGTTCATGCTACCTTGTCATTACGTTGTGTTCGTTCAACTCAAGGAGAAGTCGACTATTTTGTCGTACTTATTCAAGATATTACTGAACGTAAGCACGCTGAAGAAAAATTGCGTGAACAAGAAGAATTTTTACGCTTACTGATTGACAATATTCCTCAATATGTATTTTGGAAAAATGTTTATTCCGTATTTTTGGGATGTAACCGACGTTTTGCTCATCTGATTCAAATCAACAATCCAGTTGAAATCATTGGTAAAACCGAGTTTGAATTACTCCGTGAGCCTTTAGCGCGATGGCTTCATGAAAATGATAACTATGTAATAAGCACCAATCGAGCGTTATACCATCATTTGGAAGAAGTCACCTGGTCTGATGGTCAATCACGTTGGTTTGAAACCAATAAAATTCCTTTACATGATGCTCAAGGGACCGTTATTGGCATTTTAGGTACTAGTGAAGATATTACTGAACGTCGTCGAATTGAATTAGTGTTACGGGAATACAATCAAACCTTAGAACGAGAAGTGGCTGAAAGAACTAAAGCCTTACGCAAACAAGATACTTTCTTACGTTTAGTCTTAGATAATATTCCACAACTGATCTTCTGGAAAGATATTAATCTCGTATTTCTAGGCTGTAACCAACGTGTTGCACAATTTACTCATCTCAATAGCACCGATGACATCATCGGTAAAACCGACTTTGATTTAATCTGGCGAGATTATGCCGAACATTTTCAATATCAGGATCGACAGGTCATCGAAACTAATACCCCCATTTATCATGCCATTGAGCAAGTACTCTATCCTGATGGGTATTTATTTTGGGGAGAAGTCAACAAAGTTCCTTTATATGGTGACAATGGTAAGGTGGTTGGTCTGTTAGGCACAGTTGAAGATATTACAGCACGTAAGCAAGCAGAAGATGCTTTAAAACAAGCTCATGAACGCTTTAAAATTGTCCTAGATAGCTTGAATTCAGCCGTTTATGTGAGTGATATGCAAACCAACGAAGTTTTATTTGTCAATCGCTCTATTCAAAAACTATTTAATCAAGATTTAATCGGTACAATTTGTTGGCAAACCTTGCAGGCTGGACAACAAGCGCCTTGTGATTTTTGTACCAATTCGCAACTCCTAACAACCACGGGACAACTAAGCGATGTGTATACCTGGGAATATCACAATAAGCGCTTGAACAAGTGGTTTTATGTCCAGGATCGTGCTATTCCGTGGGATGATGGTCATTTAGTCCGCTTATCCGTTGCGACTGACATGACTGAACGCAAACAAACTGAAAACAGACTCCGGGAAAGAGAAGCGCGATTAAAAGCCATTTTTGATAATGCCGCTACCGGGATTGTCCTCATTAATCTGAAAGGGCAAATCATTCAATGTAATGCTAAATGGTTAGAAATGACCGGTTATACCCCAGCCGCTATCGGTTCGTTAAGTTATTTCAGTTTAATTCACCTGGATGACATCAAATATCATCAGAATTATTATAAACAACTGATTAATAAAGAAATAAAAAGCTATCAGGTTGAACAAAGGTTATTGAAAAACCATGGCGAGTCATTTTGGGTAAATGTTTCTGTCACAACCATTTACGATCAAGCCGAGCAGTTAGAAGCACTAGTTGGTATTATGGTGGATATCACTGAACGTAAACAAGTTGAGGCAGCTTTACGTCAAAGTGAAGAACGTTTTGACTTAGCTATGCAAGGGAGCCATGATGGTTTATGGGATTGGAATATTGATACAGATAACGTTTATTTTTCGCACCGTTGGAAGCAAATGATTGGCTTCGAGGCGTTAGAAATTAGCAACTGTTTTGAAGAACTCATTACCCGAATTCATCCGGATGATTTTTCTTTAGTTTTATCTCAAATAGAAGCTTATCTCAGCCAAAAAATCCCCACTTATGAAGTCCAATTTCGGCTACAACATAAAGCTGGACATTTTATCTGGATATTAAGTCGCGGTATCGCTGTATGGAATAAACAGGGTATACCTTATCGTTTTATTGGTACCCACATGGATTTAACCGCACAAAAGCAGGCAGAAGAAGCCTTGCGTGACAGCGAAGTCTATTGGCGAAATTTGATTAAAGAAGCACTCATTGGTCTCCTGTTAGTGGATATCCACGGCAAAATTATTGAAGCTAATCCCGCTTATGCTCAGATCATTGGCTATCCATTAGAAGAATTATATCAATTAACTATTTGGGACATTACCCCTAAAAAGTACTTCAGTCTAGAAAAAAACCAATTGCATTTGCTCAAAACCACTGGTCGGTTTGGTCCAATCGAAAAGGAATATATTCATAAACAAAACTACTTAGTTCCAGTCAAATTATCCGGTTTGTTGGTAAGCAGAAAAGGTCAGCATTTGATTTGGTGTAATGTAGAAGACATTACCGATCAAAAACAAGCCAAAGCTAAATTACAAACGGCTTATCGTGAATTGGCTCGGTTCAAAACGATACTAGATATTACTCTCGATAGTATCTTTATGTTTGATAGCGAAACTTATCGGTTTCTGTATGTTAATCAAGGTGCTATCCAACAGTTTGGCTATCCGGCTGAAGAATTACTACAGAAAACACTGCTGGATTTACGCATTGAATTAGCAACGGAACGTTTTGAAACCATGGTGAATTCCTTACGTAACCCGGTACAACACCCGGTACAACAACCCACCACCACTTTTGAAACCGCCTTACAGTATAAAAATGGGACTAAAATACCGATAGAAGTTTTTTTACAATATATCCAGATTCCCGGACAAGTTAAATGCTTTGTCGCTATTATGCGCAATATTAGTGAGCGTAAGCAAATGGAGCAGGCTTTACGTCACAGTAAAGAAGCTTTAGAAATCACAGTAGCGCAACGCACTCAGGAATTACAAGAGAAAGAAAAACTACTGGAAGAACAACAAAAATTTACGGCGCTGGTCGAAAATAGTAATGATGTTATTGGTATATCAACCTTAGAAGGACAAGTTTTATACTTAAATAAAGCCGGGCGTCGATTAGTCGGTTTAGAACAAAATCAACGCCGATTAGAAGAAACCCAACTAACTGATTATATAGATAAATCCTTAAGACCATTGTGGCAGCAAGCGGTGTTTCCCAAAGTATTGCAACAAGAACATTGGGAAGGTGAAGTCCAATTACGTCATTTTCAAACGGGTCAACTCATTGAAACTCAAAGTAATGTGTTTATTGTTAGGCATCCACATACGGGGATCCCCCTTTGTTTAGCCACAGTGACTCGTGATATTACTGAGCAAAAACGAGCGAGTATTCAATTACAACAAGCTAAAGAAGCAGCAGAATCAGCTAATCGAGCTAAAAGTACTTTTTTAGCTAATATGAGTCATGAATTACGTACTCCTCTCAACGGGATTTTAGGATACACTCAAATTCTCAATCGCGATCGGACTTTAAGTGATAAACATAAACAAGGGATTAATATTATTGAACGCAGTGGTCAGTATTTATTGACCCTGATTAACGATATTTTAGATTTATCCAAAATTGAAGCGGAGAAACTTGAACTTTATCCAGTCGATTTTAACTTTATACAATTTATTCAAACGATTACTGAAACATTCGCAGTTCGTGCTCAACAAAAGGGAATTACTTTTACTTATGAACCCTTATCGTCGCTGCCGATGGCTATACATGCGGATGACAAACGTTTACGCCAAATTCTGCTAAATTTATTAGGTAATGCTATTAAATTTACGCATCAAGGTCAGGTGAAACTTCAAGTCAGCTATGATAAAAATAAGGTATGTTTTCAAGTCAAAGATAGCGGGATTGGCATTGCTACCCCAGAAATTGATAAAATATTCTTACCGTTTCAACAAGTTAGTGATATCAGTTATCGAATTCAAGGTACCGGGTTAGGATTAGCTATTACCAAAAAATTAGTTGAACTGATGGATGGCGAACTACAAGTCGAAAGTGTTTTAGGTCAAGGCAGTTTGTTTAAAATCGAATTAGCATTACCGGCGGTAGTTGACAGAGAAGCCACCGAATCAATTGAAGGCCAAGCCATAATTACCGGTTATCGTTGTCAAGCTGAACTAACCAAAAGTTATAAAATTTTAGTAGTGGATGACCAACTCGAAAACCGTTTAGTGATAGTTAATTTATTAACACCACTTGGTTTTGAGGTCATCGAAGCACATCATGGTCAAGCGGGCTTGGATAAAGTACAGACTGAGTCACCCGATCTAATTATACTGGATTTAATTATGCCGGTGATGAATGGTTTTGAATTTATTCAACAATTAAGAAAAATTCCTCAATATAAAGAAATGGTTGTCATTGCTACCTCAGCTAGTGTTTTTAATCAATATAAAGAAGAAAGTTTAACCAATGGTTGTAATGAATTTATCGCCAAGCCTATTCGTGCTGAGATATTATTCGACTATTTACAACACTATTTGCCGCTAGAATGGGTTTACGAACCTGTATCTCGTCAGGATCTGATGGTGACTGGTGATGAAGATGAAGCTTTATTCTCTTCAATCGTTTTACCTAGCAAGGCAGCCGCTCAGCTATTTGAATTAACGCAAATTGGAGATATTAATGGCATTATTGAACAAGCTAAGCAATTACGGCAACAAGATGAACGTTTAGCACCATTAACAACTCGGATTATTCGACTCGCACAAGAATTTGAGGACGAGAAAATTAGTAGATTAGTGAAACCCTATTTAGCGAGTAAAATAGAACACTAAAGCGAATTAGTGCCCATAAACGGTGAGTCATTTTGCATGAAGGTAACCACTTCCGTCCTGAAAACATTATTAATTGTTGATGATATACCAGATAATATCAATATGTTATTAGAATTCCTAACACAATCCGGTTTTAAAGTACTGGTTGCTAAGGAAGGACCAGCTGCGATTAGAAAAGCTGAATATGCTCAGCCAGATTTAATTATGTTAGATGTGATGATGCCAGGAATGGATGGATTTGAAGTCTGTAAAATATTAAAACGTAAACAAGAAACTCGAGAAATCCCGATTATTTTCATGACAGCGCTATCAGATACGCTTGATAAAGTTAAAGGCTTTTCGTTAGGCGCAGTTGACTACATTACCAAACCGATTCAACACGAAGAAGTCTTAGCTCGTATTAGCACACATTTAAAACTGCGCCATTTACAGCAACAGTTAGAAACGGAATTAAAAATTCGTCAGGAATATGCCATCGAACTCGAAAAACGAAATACCGAATTAAACACATTTGCCCGTACTGTGGCTCATGATCTCAAAAACCCTTTGCATGGGATTGTTAATCTAAGCGGTTTATTATTAGACCAATGTGCAACTAACACTGTCTTGGAAGACGAAGCCATTAATTATTTGCAATTAATTGAACAAGCCGGACAAGAGATGTTTAATACGATTGAAGCATTACTACTATTGGCTGGCTTATCTCATCAAAATACCATTCAAACTCAACCAATTGATATGGCTAGTGTTATTAGTCGAGTTGTTGAAAAACGTTTAGTTTACATGTTAAGAGATTTTCAAGCCCAAATTAGCCTAGCCGAAACTTGGCCGGTAGCTAAAGGATATGCGCCTTGGGTTGAAGAAGTTTGGGCTAATTATCTCAGTAATGCGTTAAAGTATGGTGGTCAACCGCCGCAATTAGAATTAGGTGCTGATGTCCAAGCAAATAGAATGATTCGGTTTTGGATCCATGATAATGGTCCGGGATTGAGCTTAGAGGCGCAAGCTAAACTGTTTACCCCGTTTACTCGATTACACCAAACTCGTGTAGAAGGGCATGGTTTAGGTCTCTCCATCGTCCAACAAATCATAGAAAAATTAGGCGGTCAAGTTGGTGTAGATAGCGTAGAAGGTCAAGGAAGTACTTTTTATTTTATGCTGCCAGCCGCTTAAAACCGGCTATCGTTTTTATCATTGGCTTCGGAGGAGTTACTCTTCTGCTTACGGTACCGGTGATATAGCGAATACCACCAATTTACTATGATCTGTTTATGCCAACCGATCTGGTTTTAGATAAGTCCTATTATCTTGCCACCGATCAATTTTAAGACATCATTCGCAATCATCCCGCTCAACCAAGAAAATAGAAAGTAAGTCGGACTAAGCGAAGTGTGTCCGACCTACTTTTAAAATTGATAGGTGGCCAGACTCTATTTATTATAGAGTAGGACTTTTACCACCTATCAAATTTTATCGGCTCAAACAAGTGTGAATTTTTGTTCTGCCTTTGCAAAAGGTGTAATCTTCATTGAAACCTAGAAAATATGGAACGATAGATTTTATGTCACTCGTTGATCTGCCGGTAGAATATTGGCTTAGGTGCTCAAACTCGCCTTTGTCACCAGTAACCGTTGGGATTAATGACACAAACTCCCAATCAACACTTGCTCATATCTAAAAGTAGTTCAACTCGAAACCCAAATGTAGCTGTGTCCATTATTTTTGATTATCTCCTTTATCGCGACGTGTCAAGCTAATATCCATTTCATCTAAATTTGAGATAGGGTAATTTGGTCCATCCTGAGTTTCCGCTTTTTTCTTTCTCATTAGGGCAATACGCGCAAAAAATAAACCCGCTTCAAAGAGTAACCACATGGGAACAGCTAATAAGGTCTGTGAGATAACGTCAGGTGGTGTCATGATCATGCCAATAACAAAAGCACCTACAATGATATAAGGACGCTTGTCAACTAACGCCTCTGGGGTAACTATCTCTAACCAAACGAGAATCACCGTAGCTACGGGTACTTGAAAAGCAACTCCAAAAGCAAAAAAAATGGCCAACACAAAATCAAGATAGCGACTGATATCGGTCATCATTTCCACCCCAACCGGCGTGGTATAAATCATAAAACCAAATACCAGTGGTAACACCACTAAATACGCAAAGAGAATTCCTAAATAAAACAGGAAGGTACTAGAAACTAATAGGGGAAGAATCAGAGATTTTTCATGTTCATATAACCCCGGCGCGACAAAGGCCCATAAATGATAGAGAATTATCGGCATGGCCAGAAAAATAGAGATGACAAGTAATAATTTGAAGGGTGTAAAAAAAGGTGAAACCACATCAATGGCTATCATTTTCGAACCAGCCTCCGACATCAGGTTAAGCAGTGGAGTGGCAACGAAAGAGAATAATGGATTAGTGAAAGGCATGAGCACTAATAAAATGACAACAACAGCTAATACTATTTTTAGCAGGCGATCCCGTAATTCCAATAAATGCTGAACAAACGGCATTTCCTTGCCGCTAGAGGAATTTGGCTCAGTCATAAATTAGTGTGGCTCGATTTTATGAACGGTAGAGGTGGTAGTGGGTGGTGAGTTATTAGCAGCTAAGTTAGCTTTCTCATTATCAGTAGCTGATACCAGTGGCTTCTTTAACTCATTCAAACCAGTCTTGGTTTCTTCCAGAAATTGATGAAGGCTACTTTGCTCACTTTGCTTGATCGCATCTCGGGCTTCTTGGAGATGTAATTCGCGATCAATTTCTTGCTTGATAGTCGCCATAAAACGACGGGCACGACCTATCCATAAGCCGGCACTGCGAGCCGCTCCCGGTAACTTTTCCGGACCAAATACGATTAATGCTACTACAGCTATTAAACAGAGTTCCCAAAAACCAATATCGAACATAGTAGTCTTTGATTTATCTGTTGGAGTTAATTTGTTTACCCGTCACTTGACCTTCAATCACTTTACCATTATCAATTTGAGTGATTTGTTCGGTGGTTGTCGTTGATGATGGGGTAGTTGAATTTTCTTCTGTTTCCCCTTCCCGCATTGATTGTCGAAAACTTTTAATCGCACCGCCCAGATCACCACCAATATTACGGAGTTTTTTCGTTCCAAATAATAAAACGATAATGACTAAAACAATTAATAATTGCCAAATACTAATACCCATACAATTCCTCGATATAACTACATAACAAAACCGGCACCACTTAAACCTTCTCCACCTAGTAAATGAATATGTAAATGAAACACAATTTGTCCGCCACCCGCGCCGGTATTGATTACCGTACGAAAGCCCCTATTTAACCCTTGTTGTTTAGCGATGATGGGTAAGGTTCGCATCATATACGCTATGAGATTATCATGTTGAGTCTCTAGTTCATTAAGACTTATAATATGTTCCCTCGGTACCATTAACAAGTGAACGGCTGCTTTGGGATTGATATCTTTAAAAACAACGATCTGTTCATTGCTATAAACTTGAGCAGAGGGTATCTCTCCAGCAATAATCTTACAAAAGAGACACTCGGGATCTTTCATTGGTTTCCTCCGGCGGCTAGTAACTTAATAAGTAATAAAAGTCAAACTCGCTTAGGGTGCTAATTTTCTTAATTTGTTCTTTAAATTATTCACGACATTTAAAGAGGTTGCGCTAACCCGGTTAGCAAAAATATCGGCGGCATTAACCAACTTGCCGTACAAACTTAAGTTACTTGATTTATCAACTTCTACTTTTTGTCCTTTTAAAGACACGCCGGCGAATAATCCTTTACTCCGTGAATAGGAATAAATTTCAGAATTAAATTGAGTATCGGCAGCGGCTTCGGTGGATACGCCAATGGGACCGGCTGCAATTCCTAAATCGGCACCCAAGGTCATACTGCCGGTGACTAAATTTTCAAGACCTTGACGATTTTTAAAGACCAGTACGATATCAGTTTCTTGGGCACCGATTTGAAATCCAAGACTGCCTCCTCCCATAGATATCATGACCGGGCTGCTCCAGGTACGGTCATCTTGCCGTACCATGGCAATCCCTTTACCTAAATTAGCACCAATACCAAAACCGATCTTGAACATATCGGGAACCACTATTAATGCCTCAGCAACTTGTAGTAAAGAAGCGGGTATCGTGTTATCCGGGCTTTGCATAATTTCTTCTAAAACAATCATCGATTTCTCAATAAGCGTATTAACTGTTTCAATAGCTACCTGTTCGGTTGAATTATTGGTACTATCTGCTCCATTCCCGCCAAGCGTACTACAACTCCCTAACCCTAATGACATTAACAATATCGTGACAGAATAAAAGTAAATCTGGCCTTTTTTTCCTGTCCCTGGTAACGAAATTAAATTCATAATGACCTTCCTCAATTAATTTACTGATGACGACGTTGCGTTTTTTCTTCTAAACCGGATTGACCAAACCGCCGCTGTAATTCATTTAATACTAATTCTGGTCCCAAATTTTGGTGGGTTAACAGCACTAAGGTGTGAAACCATAAGTCTGCTGTTTCGTAAATGAGTTGGTTAGCATCGCCATTTTTAGCAGCGATAACTGTTTCGGTTGCCTCTTCGCCGATCTTTTTTAAAATCGTGTCCAAGCCCTTACTATATAAATTAGCCACGTAAGACTGCTTTGGATCAGCAGTCTTACGTTGTTCTAGCACTTGAGCTAGCTGTTGTAGCAACTCACTCACTACTCACCTATAATGACTTTTCGTGCAACAGTTGTTGTAAATTTTTCACGGCTACAGCCGTGGTAGTAACTTTACCTGAAAAAATTTCGGCCACATTCACCTTTTTACCATAGAGACCTTCGTTAGGTAATGGATCAATAGTTAATGATGATCCCTCTAGTGATAAACCCGCAAATAGTCCAACACCATCTGAATAAGTGTAAACTTCTTTGTCAAAGACAGTATTGGTACCAACTTCAGTCGCTAATGGTCCGACTGCTAAATTTAAACCGGCCCCTAATTTGAGATTGCCTTGTAAGACTTTTTCAGCGGCTTCACGTTGTGTAAAGACTAAAACCACTGTTTTAGCTTCTACTCCCGCCTGAAATCCAAGACTCGCTGCTGATACAGTAATCAACGCCGGGTTACTCCATTGTTGACCATCACGTACCACCATAAACCCTTTACCCGCTTGAATAGCGATGACAAAACCACCTTTTTTAGCATTAGCAACAACGATGGCTTTAGCTTGTTTCATTAAGGCTGGAGGAACTTTATCTTTAATAACCGTTTCTAACGCGGTGGTTAAGGTTGAGATCTGTTCGTTAACCTCTTCAAGAGCAGGAGGATCATTGACAAAGAGGTTATCTGTTTCACTCTTGGCATAAATTGGTTGACTGATGAAACACCAACTGCTAAATAGTAAGGTGATATATTTACTCATACGCATTGTTAAATTCTCCGTTTGTGTTCAGGTTCTGTCAAGTTAATTGTGATGAGCAGGAACAGTTCCCGGTATTTATCCCTCTCAACATGACAATATTACGCTCTCAACAGGGGTTTGACAAAACTCTAATTCAAATTAACAGAAGGATTTTGAGGCACATACTGTAACAATTTTTACATTCATTTGCCACTCAGTAATAGATGAGTAGGCTCAATTTTCTGACACAGTATAAATAACTATCTGTTAATAAAGATAGTTATTTATTATTTAGCCCACAAAATTATTTAACATAAGCGTACTTCAATACCTTGAGTTCTCATTTGTTGTTTAGCATCCGCAATGGTATATTCTCCAAAATGAAAGATACTAGCCGCTAAGACGGCATCAGCTTTACCTTCAATGATGCCTTGCGCAAGGTGTTCTAAAGTACCTACCCCACCGGAAGCAATAACGGGCACATTAACCGCTTCACTAATTGTTCGGGTTAAGGCTAAATCAAAACCATGGCGAGTACCATCTCGATCCATGCTAGTCAATAATAATTCTCCCGCACCGAGATTGACCATGGTTTTTGCCCATTCCAGCGCATCTAGCCCCGTGGGTTTTCTACCGCCATGAGTAAATACTTCCCAGCGTGGTAGTTTTTGGGTTAGATTAACTTGTTTAGCATCAATAGCGACCACAATACATTGCGAACCAAAATGACTACTCGCTTCTGCAACTAATTCTGGGTTAAAAACCGCTGCAGTATTGATTGCTACTTTATCAGCACCCGCATTGAGCATGCGGCGAATATCGGCTAATTGTCGAATACCACCGCCAACTGTTAAAGGAATAAATACTTCACTCGCGACAGATTCGACGACATGTACCATAGTATCGCGGGCATCTGAACTCGCTGTAATATCTAGAAAAGTCAATTCATCTGCACCTTGCTCGTCATAACGTTGCGCAATGGCTACTGGGTCACCAGCATCACGAATATTAACAAACCTAACGCCTTTAACGACACGTCCCGCATCGACATCGAGACAGGGAATAATACGTTTAGCTAATCCCATGATGATTTCCACTTGATTTTAAAGTTGATTTGGAGAAGGTGATTATTTAGCAAAGCAGCAGTTGATCATTAATCAGTCCGGCTAATTTTTTCGACGATACTCATCTGCAAGTTGTTGAGCTTGCACAAAATCAAGAGTACCTTCATAAATGGCTCGACCCGTAATGGCACCGATAACACCTTCATGAGCAACTTCACACAAAGCCTGAATATCATAGACGGTTTTAACCCCCCCGGCGGCTATAACCGGAATCGTAATAGAACGCGCTAATTCAAGGGTCGATTCCACATTCACACCTTCTAGCATCCCGTCACGACTAATATCGGTAAATACAATAGCAGTAACACCATCTTGTTCAAAGCGTTGTGCCATATCAATTACGTTATGATGGGAAAGTTTTGACCAACCCTCGGTGGCTAGTTTACCATGGCGTGCATCCAATCCCACCATAATATGTCCAGGAAATTCTAAACAAGCATTGGCCACAAAATGAGGTGCTTGAATTGCTTTAGTTCCGATAATAACATAACTCACGCCAACACTGAGATAGGTTTGGATAGTATCTTCGTCACGGATACCCCCTCCCACTTGGATTGGGATATGAGGATAAATTTCAGCAATTTGATGAATAATTTTGGCGTTAACCGGTTTCCCGGCAAAAGCACCATTTAAGTCGACAATATGTAACCGACGTGCACCGGCTTCTATCCAACGAGCTGCCATTGCTATGGGATCATTAGAAAACACCGTATTATCTTCCATGCGACCTTGTTTTAGTCGTACGCATTGACCATCTTTTAAGTCAATGGCGGGTATTACTAACATTGTTAAATTCCTCAAACCCAAGTTAATCTATGTGAGTAATTAAGTCTTAATAAATTAAATATTTTAGCATAAACTGTCTTTCAAGCTTATAGTATCAGTAATAATTACTTGCTACCGGTCAATTTTGAAATAGGATTCGCCATCATCCCGTTTAGACAAGCCAATTATCGGACACGTGGAACCCGGTCCGACCGACATTTAAAATTGATAAGTAGCGCTGAACTTTTGCTGATCCCTAATTTAATTTCAGTCAGCAGACCGCAGGGAAGAAAGCACTGAAAAAAACTGACTCGTGTGCAACTGGTCTGATAGGCTAATGAATTAAGTTAAATCTGATGTAGTTGAGTTAATCATATCGCTTCTGGGTTCACTTGGTTATTAGTGCCACAATCGTAGTTAATATCTCATTTTGCTTCATTGTAGAAATAGGATGATGATGATATACTTAAAATCTGTCTTCCTTCTTAGCAACGACATCTGGACTCCGGTACGGATCTTGGTTCACTCAAATCTATCTGGTTAAATTCAGTTGATGTCTACATTTTTTATTTTTTACTTATTCCGGTTTCTCTATTTATTGGTAATGATATTTACGAGGAAAAAAATTAAGTTACCTAAAAAAAAGAAGTCTAAAATGCGTCAGGTGAGTTGTTGACCGTTAGAAATAACTTGATTGGATTGTTTGTTAAAGGTAAATAATATGAAGACAGTAATATTATTTCTTGCTACTAATTTAGCAGTCTTGGTATTATTGAACAGCATTTTGCAGATTCTCGTTATTAACCAACGGCATGGATTATTAATATTAGCCCTATTTATTGGAATGGGAGGTGCTTTGGTTTCTCTAGCGATATCTAAATGGAGCGCAAAAATAGCAACCAAGGCACAAGTTATAACACAACCACATCATTCGGTAGAAATGAGGTTAATCGATATGGTACGACGTCAAGCTAAGGCGGCCGGAATTGGTATGCCAGAAGTTGCTATTTATGATGCGATGGATATCAATGCTTTTGCTACAGGGATGAATCGCAATAATGCCTTGGTAGCTGTCAGTACGGGCTTGTTACAAGCCATGGAACCGGATGAACTGGAAGCCGTACTCGCTCATGAAATGAGTCATATTGCTAATGGTGATATGGTCACAATGGCCTTAATCCAAGGAGTAATTAACACTTTTGTGATAGTTCTGGCGAGAATTATTGGCCATTTGGTTGATCAGGTTCTCTTTAAAAATAAAGCGGGATCAGGTTTCGGTTATCAGATGACAAGTCTAGTTGCAGAAGTTATACTGGGTTTATTAGCAAGCATTATGGTGATGTGGTTTTCAAGACAACGAGAGTTTCGTGCTGATGCTGGGTCGGCCCAATGGTGCTCAAAAAATGATTCGCGCTTTACAACGATTAAAATTGGTTCATCATGGACAACTTCCCGCTCAGTTATCTGCCTTTGGAATAAACGGTAGTAAAGGTAGCAGCTTGATTCAATACTGGTTTATGAGTCATCCACCTTTAGATGAACGAATTGAAGCTTTGCTGAAAACAGTTGAGTCTTAATTGCTGTTCTCTTATTAAGTTAGCTTACTTTTTTTAATAAACTCACTTAAAATGGGTCACTTCTTTATTCATATTGTTGACAATTTGATGAACTAGATAAGTTATTTTTTGACTATTTAACTTCACTAAAAAATTGTTTGTACTTTATTTAAAGTATAATACAAAATATATTGTATAATTAATTTTTTTTATATATAACTAAAAATAGTTAGTTTAAAAAAACTTAACCGAATACAATGCTAATCTCCACTTACTCAAAAATGAGTTTGATATATATAATTAGGATATTTTTTATAATCAAATAGTTATAACATAGAGTGGTGGCATGATATTAATATGTACAGGACCATATCCCAAGTATTAATGAATTTAAATCTTAATTTACTGTTAAAATGGGTTATTTTAGTAGAAATAATTATTGGTTGTACTCCAACTACACCCCTTCCCCTTCCGCTTGAACCACCCAAACCACGTCAGCAAGTCCCCACGACTTCAACGCAATCACTCAATTATTTTCAATTGAATACAACAGATTATGAAAAAGAATACTTGTTAGGTGCTGGTGATCATCTCACGGTTGAAGTCTGGGGATATCCAGAATTATCAGGTCAGCATACGATTGGGCCGGATGGTAAAATCACTTTACCTCTCATTGGATCACTTCGAATAACCGATCTTTCGCGCGAACAAGTGTCAAAATTGATCACCACTCGGTTATCGCCTTATTATACCGATTTATCGGTGGCTGTGCGCATTGATCAGTATGCCGCTAATCGAATATTAGTATTAGGCCGCGTGGCTCATCCAGGTGAAATTCAATTTGGAATGACTACACCCACTTTATTAGAGGCCATTTCGTTAGCGGGTGGTTTTGCTAACGCCAGTGGCTTACCCGAACAAGCTCAAAGTTTGCTCTTTACACACTGTGCTATATTTCGAGGACGGGATCGAATTGTCTGGATTGAACTAGAACCATTAATCATGGGCAAAGATCTCTCTCTGAATATTAAGTTACAACGGAATGATATTATTTATGTACCAGATATAGAGGAAAAGTTAGTCTATGTATTTGGTGAAGTACGCAATCCAGGTGCTTTCCCGCTAACACCCGCTATGTCTTTTGTGGAATTACTGGCTAGAGCGGGTGGCCCGACTCAAAATGCGGCACCAGATAGAATCAATGTTATTCGTCCAACTCAAGGGATTAACCGCCCTATCGCTTTAAAAGAATTAATCGTACCCAATCAAAAATTTGATGTTGCACTTCAAGAAGGTGATATCATTTATGTTCCCACCAATACCATTACCAAAGTCAATTATGCCTTACAATTTCTCAATCCATTTACCACCATGTTGGGAATTTATTCTAATATTACCTCCATTCAGGCTAATAATCAGCGGCGCCAACTGGATCAAGAAAAGGAAAGATTAGAGACAGAACGAGCGAAAATAGATGCTATTGAAACGACAAATTCTTTAGAATAGTTGACTTGACCTTATGTTACCACAGTCTTCTTCCGGCGTTGTCGAGCAGTCTATTCCAACGGGCCGGTTTAAACCGCTAGTTAGTCTTTTAAGATATAAATGGTTAGGGTTATTCATCCTGTTGGTAGTAAGTGCTATTGGTATTCAGGTCTTTTCCACCATGGGAGTACCTATTTATCAAGCAGTGGCGGTACTCTGGGTATCACCTCGGTTTACACCAAACTTAGAGACAGACAAGACCATGGACTTGGATCGTACCGAATACCCATTCTACGTTAAACAACAAGCCAGTTTGATTACCCGTCGTGATGTCATTCACGAAGCCTTACAAACGGCTGAATTTAAAAAACACTGGTTTTTGCCTGGTGAAGATGAAATCAGTGCCGGTAAACGATTACAAGATTCACTTACTACTGACAATAAGCGCAATGATCCGTCTATCACCGTCAAATTAAATAGTGAAAACCATCGGGGATTAGGTACAGTTCTTAACAGATTGATAGATATATATTTAAAAAAATCTCAAGAAGAAAATATTTTTGATAGTGGTGATCGAATTAAATGGTTAGAACAACACCGACAGGAATTAGAACAATTGCTTGCTAAAAGTGAACAACGTCGTACTCAAATTGCAATTGAGTTAGGAGTAACTACCTTTCAAGAAAATAGCTTAAATCCATACGATAATATTTTAGTTGAAAGTAGACAAGCACAGGTACTCGCACATCGTGAAAGTGTCAAAGCTGAAAACCAATTAGCGACGTTGAATAAAAAACAAAGTAATGGTGATACCATATTAGATATTTTAGTTGCTGAAGCAGTTGCTAATGATGGTGAATTAAGATCTTTTACTACCCGTTTAACTGACCGGCGTACCCAACTCTTAACTGAAATTTTAGGTTTAACCACAGTGCATCCCACTCGGCAACGTGCGGAACAAGAGATTGCTAAAATTGATCAAGATATTGCTAAAGCAACTCAAGATTTTATGGTAACGATTCGGAATCGGTTATTAGAGAAAAGCAAAGCTGATGTTTATCAAGCACAAAGTATTGAGCAATCGTTAGCAGAAGAACTTGATAAACAGCGTCAGCAAGCGAATCACTATGCCAAGCTTTATAATGAAGCATTAGTAGTAAGCAGAGAAATTACCCGTATTATTCAACAGTTGGATAAAATTAATGATCGGATTGATTTTTTATCAATTGAATCTACCGCACCCGGATTTGTACGATTAGATACCCCCGCAGTTGAACCGACAACCCCGGTTGCCGGTAAGCGTATCAAAATTTTGTTAGTATTTATAGCCGCTGCTTTTGGCTTAGGTATTGGAATACCACTTCTAATAGATATCCTGGATAGACGCATTAGAACACCAGGTGAAATCCACAAAATCCTTGGATTTCCTCCAATAGCTTGGGTTTTGGAACACCGTAATAAGCAGACCACTCAGTCGGTGATGGCTGATCAAATGCGACGACTAGCATTAGCTTTAGAACGAGATTGGCATACTCATAAAACCAACTATTTTGTATTGACTTCGGTAAAAGCGGGTGGTGGAACAACAACCCTTACCCTCGAATTAGCTCGATTACTCAGTGATTTTGGGATACACACTTTAGCGGTCGAGTTGAACGCCTTTAAACCAGATAGTCGCTATAACGATATTGAGCCCTCAGCCGGTCTAACTCGCTTACTTGAACAAGAATATCTTGATCCGCTTATGTTTATTAAACCCGCTACCGAGTACTTACCAGCGCGGTTACCAGTTGGAGAAACTCCCGAACCCTATTTGGTCACACGAGGTAAACTACGTCCATTACTGAAACAACTTGGTGCTGAGTATGATTTAATTTTGCTGGATACTCCCCCTATTTTATTATCCGCTGATGCCGAGTTATTAGGGGAAATTGCCGGCGGTATTTTATTAGTGGTTGAGGCAGAAAAAGTTTTCCCAGGTGAACTCCAGCGTGCAGCGCAATTATTAGAACGTTTAAATCCACCGGTCGTGGGTTCCATACTGAATCGCGTTAAAATATATCCTGGTGGTGGATATTTTTCTAAGTTAGTTAAGGAATATGAAAAAAGCGAGAAATTACGCCATCACTTGGCTAAAATCGGATAATATATTATCAAAGTAATTTACTTTGAATCCGAGTCAAGAAAATAAAATAATTATTAATTGAGAATTACTCACTCAGGGCGTGATTATTTAGGTTAACTTTTGTGATATTATAACTGGTAATTTAATTTTCTATGACACCGAAATTCCTGAAGTTATGATGAATTATAATGAAAGTATGACTGTGGGTGAACAACGGGCTGCATTGGCCTTAGCGGGTATTTTGTCTACACGCATGTTGGGTCTATTTATGATTCTACCCGTTTTTGCGCTTTACGCACATACATTACCTAATGTAACACCTATTTTAGTGGGATTAGCGATAGGAATTTATGGGTTAACACAGGCACTATTTCAAATTCCTTTTGGAATGTTATCGGATCGCTGGGGACGTAAGCCGGTTATTACCTTAGGATTATTAATTTTTGCAGCGGGTAGTTTAACAGCCGCTCTATCGAGTTCTATTATGGGGATTATTATCGGTCGCGCTTTACAAGGTTTAGGCGCTATTTCTTCAGCTATACTTGCTTTAATAGCCGATTTAACTCGTGAAGAACATCGCACGAAAGCCATGGCTTTTTTAGGGAGTAGTATGGGGATATCTTTCATGTTAGCCTTAATCATTGGCCCGGTGCTTAATCAATGGATTGGCATCCCGGGTATTTTTGCATTGACCGCATTATTAAGCCTAATCGCCTTAGCCGTATTACATTTCATTGTACCCCAACCGGTTACCAAACAATCTCATCAGCCGGTTGAGCCTATCCGCTTTCAATTTAAAAAGATTTTGACCAATACCCAATTATTACGCCTTAATATTGGGGTTTTATTATTACATTTTTGCTTGACTTCGCTGTTTGTGGTATTACCCATTGTACTGAAAACCAAATTAGAGTTAGCTCATCATTGGCAAGTTTATGTGCCGGTATTAGTAAGTTCTTTTTTGCTCATTGTGCCGATTATTATTTATGCGGAGAAGCGTCATCTATTAAAGCCGGTTTTTGTAAGTGCCATTACTTTACTCGTTTTAGGTCTGTTGGGTTTAAGCTATTTAGATGATTATCTCGCTGGTATCATGGGGATGTTGTTGTTATTTTTTATCGCTTTTAATTTACTTGAAGCGAGCTTACCTTCATTACTGAGTAAAATAGCGCCAGCAGAATATAAAGGTACTGCAATGGGAGTTTATTCCACTGCCCAATTTTTAGGTGCTTTCTTAGGCGGTTTTGGTGGGGGTTGGTTACATCATCACTATGGAATTGAATCTATATTTATAGTCGATGCAACCTTGGCAACTATTTGGTTAATGCTAGCCATAACCGCGAAAAATCCACGTTATTTAAGTAGTCATCTGCTTAATGTGGGTCAACTTAATAAACAACAAGCCAACCAATTGAGTCATTCCCTTACTCAAGTACCGGGTGTAGCGGAAGTAGTTATTATCCTTGAAGAAGGTGTTGCTTACTTAAAAGTTGATCGTCAAGTATTGGATATAACAGCATTAAACGTTATATCAAATTACATTACTAAATGAGTAATTGAGTCAACAAAGGAAGACACATATGTCCAATCGTGGTGTCAATAAAGTGATTTTAATAGGAAATTTAGGTGCTGATCCCGAAGTACGTTATAGTGCCAGTGGTATTGCAATGGCTAATTTGAGTTTAGCAACCAGTTACAGTTCGCAAGATAAACAAACCGGTGAATGGCAAGAGCGAACGGAATGGCATCGACTCGTTCTGTTTAGACGATTGGCAGAAGTCGCTGGACAATATTTACGCAAAGGTTCGCAAATTTATGTGGAAGGCCATTTACAAACCCGTAAATGGCAAGATCAAAATGGGATAGATCGTTATACGACTGAAATTGTGGTACTCGAAATGCAAATGTTAGGTGGGCGTGGTGAAAGTACAACGACTCACTACAATGCACCACCACCTGGTAACTCTGTGCCACAAGTTCCACCGCTGAATGAAGGAGTAAATTCCCCCTCAAGTCCATCCCCATCTTCACCACCGCGTCCGGCTAACCCGGCCCCGGTTGCTGACCAAAATTTTGACGATGATGTTCCTTTTTGAGCTGTTACCTGAATGAGACCGATTGTATTAGCCAGTAACAACGTTGGTAAACTAAAAGAATTTGCTCAAATATTGACTACATTTGATTACCAAGTCATTCCTCAAAGTCAATTTGAGGTGTCCGAAGTGGCAGAAACGGGATTGAGCTTCGTTGAAAATGCCTTAATTAAAGCCCGCCAAGCTTCGCAACATACCCGTTTACCGGCGATGGCGGATGACTCAGGGATTGAAGTTGATGCTCTCCAGGGTGCCCCTGGGATTTATTCAGCTCGATTTGCGGGGATTGGGGCGAGTGACGAAGAGAATAATCGATTATTATTAAAAAAATTAGCTCATATTCCGGAGATTCAGCGAACGGCTCGTTACCATTGTGTCATTGTTTATATACACCACCCGAATGACCCTATGCCACTGATTTGTCAAGGTACCTGGGAAGGACATATTATTCATGAACCACGCGGTGAGAATGGCTTTGGGTATGATCCTTTATTTTATGTACCGACCCATCATTGTACTTCTGCTGAATTACCCCCAGAAATAAAAAACCAACTCAGTCATCGTGGGCAAGCCTTGCGGGCACTGCAACTCGCTTTATCTAAAAATAACAATTGAGCGATGATAAAATTGTTATCAATTGATAATAAATACTTAAATGTTGCTCGCTACCAAGCCGAGCTTGGTAGTGTTGGCACACGAAGCTCTGCTTCGAGAATTCTTATCTAACCGGCTGGGGTTACTAATTAAAACCGGTCCGCTTTCGCCAAGCAGAGCTTGGCTAACAAGCATTACCAAGCAGAGCTTGGTAACGAGTTAATGAATAAATTTACGCTTGTTAACATTGACACTTCTTTTGAAAGTTATCAACAATTAATCAACTTATACAATGCAAATAAGAATAACCACTTTGATACTATCAAGCTTGATTTTCAGCAATGGTTTGCAGCTAATTTAAGCTCAGCGCTTGGTGGAGTTCTTGATAAATTGGTTTCTGGTTGGAATACAATTAATTTTCATAATATTCCTGATAGTATCGAAACAATATTACGAAAAAATGGATTTTTATCTCATTTCGGCTTTGAACGCCAAATTGACAACTATAGTACCACTATTAAATATTTAAAACTTAAGCCGACAGATGGACGATTTTTTCACAGCTATGTGATAGAAGAATTGTTAAATCGCCCAGAATTGCCGAATATGACTTTAGCTTTAAAGTAAAAAATTACTGAGTCCATCTATGAAATTTTCGTCAATGCCCAAATTCATAGTGAAACTGATTTTATTTATACTTGTGGGCAATTTTTTCCCAAGAGACATACAATAGAATTTACAGTTACAGATACTGGTATAGGATTTAAAAATCGAGTTAATAGGAGATTCCATAAGAACCTCTCATCAGTGCAAGCAATAAGATGGGCAATTAAGGATAGAAACTCTACCAAACAAGATATCTCTGGCGGTATAGGATTAGCCATTCTTAGAGAATTTATCATAAGAAATCAAGGTAAAATACAAATAGTTAGTGATGATGGATTTTATCAACTTGATTCCCATGAAGAACAAACAAAATCATTTTCTGGTTCCTTTCCCGGTACAGTTATTAATATGCAATTTAGAACTGATGATGCGGCATCTTACGCGCTAATAAGTGAAGTACCTTTAGATGATGATCTCTTTTAACGGGAATTTTATTTATGAAAGAAGTAGTAATTAGTGTATTTAATACTGTGGGTGATACATTTTGCGTTGAAGCTGATGATGGTCAGAAATTATATTATTTGATAAAAGTAGCGCTTCAGGAAGGAAAAAAGGTCAAACTCTCATTTCAAAATGTAGAGATGTTAACTTCTGCTTTTCTCAATACCGCCATTGGTCAACTTTACCGTGACTTTAAAGAAGACGAAATCAAAAACAGTTTATCGGTAGAGCATCTTTGTTTGGAAGATAAGGCGTTATTAAAACGAGTAACCAATACAGCCAAACTTTATTACAAAGACCCTGAAAGAATGCAAAATTCTATTAATGAAATTTTAGGGGAATGATATGGCAAAGTGCTATGACTACTCTAAAATAGAGTCCGTGATTAATAGAACAGTTTTTTTCGATGCCAACATCCTTTTGTATATCTTTTGGCCAACTGGTTCACTCTCATGGGAAAAAAATACTCTTCTATATTTAAGAAACTGCTAGTACAAAAAAATACCATGGCAGTTGATTTTATAGTTATTTCTGAAGTTGTTAATCGTGCTATCAAAATTGAATACGAAAAATATCTTCAAGCAAAGGTTATTTCTAGTAAGGACCTGCGTTTCAAACAGTTTAGAGACAGCGATGATGGAAAGAATGCTTTAAGTGATATTTATCAAGTAGTAAATAGAAATATTGTTAATCGGTTCAATGTTACCGGTAAGCTATTTACAAAAACAGATATAGAAAATTTCTTGCAGGTTAATTCAGTAGATTTTTCTGATAAAGGAATTATTTCTATTTGTAAAGAGAATGGTTTTGTTCTTTTAACTAATGATAAAGACTTTGCCAGTACTGATCTTGAAATTATAACCTCAAATCCGAAGATACTCCGCTCGCGGGACGGGGTTTGTAACCCCGTCCCTCACGTTTAATAGACCCCCTTGCTCATGAGAACCATGAAGTTTCTTGGCGAGAACAGCGGGGGAACAAAATTTTCTCTCGTTCCCACGCTCCGGCGTCACTGCCATTAAGTTAAGGATTCCCCCCTTGACAAAGGGGGGTTA
>JAAUSR010000114.1 GCA_012032555.1 Thioploca sp. | reverse complement strand
GTGGGTTGGTTTTAAAGTTATTGAAACTCAATAGAATTTTTAACCACCCCCTAACCCCCTCCTTGGTAAGGAGGGGGAACGGTTCCTTAACTTAAGGGCAGTAATGCCGGAGCATGGGAACGAAAAAATCAAACAAAAGGGTTAATAATTTTTAATTGACTATCTATCATTTGTTGATGTTGCATATCTTCAGAATAAAGAATAACACAGTGATTTTCCAATGCAGAGGCAATAATTAAGCTATCGTAGTAAGCATATTTATATTTAAGATGAATTCTTATCGCATAAGCTACTGAGTGTTTGCTAATATCAGCAACTTGAGAAAAGGTGGCGATATCTTCAATAATTTGTTGAGCTTGTTCAGCGTTCTTAAGCTTTTTTCGAGTCAAAACATTAAAACACTCACTCAACACTTGAGAACTGATAATGGTGTTGTCAAAATGTTGATCAATCAGTTCAATTACAGTGGGACTCTTGTCGGTTTTTGAATAGGCATATATCCACAGGTTACTATCAAAGAACACTTTATCTTTCATTCATTTCGTTTCGATCAAACTGATAATCGGCAGGTAGTTCAAAAGCATGTTTTTTAATTGATTGGAACAAGAGTTCTTTACGTTTAGCACTATCCTCAATAATAAGGAGAATAACGCTCAATTCTTTATCCAAAAAATTTTGGTATTCCTTTGGAATTTCAATTGTACCATTGTGAGAATGGGCTTTAAATTGTATCGTGTCCATATTTTCAATATTGCATTAACTGGTTAAAAGTTTGGGTGGTATTGCAACGGTGGTGTTATTTAATCTCTTAAAACCTCATAGTTGCCTGAAAAATTACTGCATATTTAGGATTATCAAACTTTTTAATGGCTTGTAAGGCAATAAAAACAGCTTGTTCAATATTAATCAGTCCCGTAGCCCGCGTAGGTTGGAGTGAGCCTGCGAACTCCAACATTTATGGTTCTGTTAATCGGTTGTTGGACTTCCTTCGTCACTCGCGCTGAGTTGATAGACGTACTGATGTATCAAGGTAAATTACCCGTAACTGGAACTTTGAAAATTGGCTTGGGCTACCGGCTAAAAGCCACCGCCTTTAGGTGGTAGTAAGGTTTTACTTTAGAAAACGAGTTATATCATCAACTAAATTTTGTTTATTTACTCTACCTATACTTTTAGAAGCTAGTGAAATATATTCACCGGATTTGAGTGTCAATCGGATCTGACTCAAAAACCAGCTTGATTCTACTTTTACAGCAATGACATTATCTAGATCTTGAATCGTTTGAATTCCTGATATTCGCCATTGGTTAGTGATAAGATGTTTTCCAATTTTGTCAAATGTTACGGTAATAATTTGACGTAATTGCGCTATTAAGCCAATGAATATAAAAATACCACTGACAGGATAGCTTATCCAGCGGTTACTTTGCTTAATAGTTAACGAAATTTGATCGGGATTATGGAGAAAAGCTTTAATGTGTTCTGCAATAGCGATTTGCTCAGCAAATTTTTTTTACCATATAAAAATAATGGAAATATTTTATTTCCATCTAAATATAGTATTATATGATAATAATCTCTTGCAGATGCAGATGGATAAGAGGCCTCCTCTGCTGGCCATCGAAAATGTCCCGTCCTGATTTCAATCTTTTGTAATTCACTGATCTTAAATTGCTCAACTGGAGAATTAACCCAACGATATAAAATAGTTCGCTTACAATAATCGGCTTTTACTCGTTCTCGATAACAAGTCAAGATCGGCGTTTCGCTCCCAAAGGTGAAGATTCCTATACCGATGATGATTAACAAACTACCCATTAACCAAAATCCAAGCGGGCGATATTGTAGTGTCAAGCGAGTGGGGGTTTGTTCTAAAATTTTCATCCCGATATGGAATTGAGCATTTTATAAATTTGAACAGTTTGGAGGAGTGGAGGTGAAGCAACGTGTTTGCCCAACCGAAACATAAAATGGTGGAAGAATGGAATAAGTGTCAGTGAATTCCATTCTTCAAATCAATTTTATTTAGGCGCTGTACCAGAATGAGCAGCTGTCATAATCGTATGTTCTTTTTCAACTAAATAATCGATGATTAACATCATATTTTCATAACCATCAGCTTTTTCACTATTTAACCGATACTTGCCGTTAACAATAACAACCGGGACACCGGTAATACCATACCGGGTCGTCATGTCTTTAGCGCGATTTATTTTCGTTGCTATCGCAAAAGAATTATAGGTTTTAGTAAATTCCTCCGAATTGACACCATATTCATTAAATAGTTTTTGCAAAGCTTGCTCACTATTTAGGTTGCGTCTTTTATCATGAATAGCTTCGAAAATAGGGAAGTGTACTTTATCTAAAACACCTAATGATTCAGCAACATAATAAGCCTTAGCCATGGGTATCCAGTTATCTTTATCAAACACGGCGGGCATATGAGTAAATTCAACATAATCCGGTTTTTTTTGTAACCAACCGGTTTTCTTTAAGAATTTCTCAAAGGCATAGCAATGTGGACAACGATACCAAAAGAGTTCAACAATCTCAACTTTATGGGGTGTACTCGTGGGTTGCGGTGGAGAGACTAATTCGTATTTACCGACATAAGGGTTAGAGGGTGACTTACTTTCGGCATAAGCAACCGGCGTTAGGAAAAAAGAACTTGCGAATAGGACGACTAATAAATAATTACAAAGTGATTTTATCATGGGTTAATTCCTCACAGCCAATTAAAATGGTTTTACTAAAAACCGATTATGACGACTTGAAAATAGATAAGCATCGACTTAACTTAACTCAACTAATCAGTTAGGTCGATGGTTATCTGTGCCTTCCTAATAGGAAATGATTAATGTAAACCTTGCATATAATCGGTGACTACTTTCATTTCATCCTCAGACATCTTGGTGGCGATATCACGCATAATAGCAGCATTACCTTCTGGTTTACGTGCACCACTCCGATAATCCTTCAACTGTTTTACAGTATACTCTTGATGTTGACTGTTAAGCACTGGGTAATTTGCCACCGGATTACCTAAACCTTGTGGTCCATGGCAACCCGCACAAGCCGGTAGCCCGGTTTTTTTATTACCACCACGATAAATTTTTTGCCCTAATTTAACTGAATCTTCACTCGCGGTGCTCATTTTAACGGTTTGACTAGTATAGTAAGCAGCTAAATCAACCATATCTTGCTCAGTGAGTGGCATAGCCATCGGGGTCATACTGGGGTCACTACGTGCTCCCGATTTGAAAGCTTGTAATTGTTGCACCATATAACTGGCATGTTGTCCGGCTAAGTTAGGAAAAGTTGGCCCAAGGCTATTACCATCAGTGCCATGACAGCCCACACAAGCTAAATTGGTACTTTTAACTTTACCCGCTTCAGCATTACCGACAAGTTCAGCCGGAACGGTAGTGGTAGCATAACCAATCGTATGAGTTGTTAATAAAATACAAACAGCAAATGTTAATTTCTTCATTCAATGGTCCATCAATGAATTGAACAGATATCGCTAAAATTAAACTTGTTTCCTCAGGATGGGAAACAAAATGAATTTTACATTATATCTAATACTCACTTCGGTTTAAAGTTATCTTACCTAAGCAACCCGTTTTTACTTTGAACAAGTCAAATTAAACAGATATAATGATAAAACTTTAGTTAGCACTTAAGTGGAAGTGATTTTAGTGTCATAGGAGAAATGACAACTCCTCGTTGCGACAGTAGTTAAATCATTACTGGTTGAGTCCTACTCAAAATTCTAACCCGGCTTTTAACCTTTCAAAATCGACTGCTATCACTGTGACTGTTGAAATCGAACGCCTCATTAGCTCTACAAATTATGTTGAAGATAAAGCCATAGATAGAGCTATTCGTCCTCGACATTTAATTGATTATGCCGGTCAAGCGCGTGTCCGCGAACAAATGGAAATTTTTATTCCAGCCGCTAAATCCCGAGGTGAAGCACTGGATCATTTATTAATTTTTGGCCCGCCGGGTTTAGGTAAAACGACGCTAGCACATATTATTGCTCATGAAATGGAGGTCAATATTCGGCAAACATCAGGACCCGTTTTGGAGCGTCCTGGCGATTTGGCCGCTTTGTTAACTCATTTGGAAGCACATGATGTTTTATTTATTGATGAGATTCATCGTTTAAGTCCGGTAGTGGAAGAAATTCTATATCCGGCGATGGAAGATTTTCAACTCGATATTGTTATTGGTGAAGGGCCTGCTGCTCGTTCGATTAAGTTAGATTTACCGCCATTTACTTTAATTGGTGCTACGACTCGAGCGGGATTACTCACTTCTCCCCTACGCGATCGATTTGGTATTACCCAACGATTGGAATTTTATAGCAGTCAAGATTTAGCGGCTATCATTACTCGCTCTGCTCATATTTTAAATGTTCCCCTGGATGAAGCTGGTGCTCTAGAATTGGCTCAGCGCTCACGAGGAACGCCTCGAATTGCTAATCGCTTACTGCGACGGGTACGAGACTATGCCCAAATTCGTGCTAACGGTCAAATTACCTTAGAAGTAGCACAAAAGGCATTAGACTTGCTTAATGTGGATAATTATGGGCTAGATATGATGGATAGAAAATTATTACTCGCCATTATGGAAAAATTTGCCGGCGGACCAGTTGGGATTGACAGCCTAGCTGCAGTTCTTGGCGAAGAAAGAGGCACAATAGAAGATGTCATTGAGCCTTTCTTACTCCAACAAGGTTTATTAATGCGAACTTCAAGGGGACGTATGGTAACAAAATTAGCTTGGCAATATTTTGGTCTTAATCCTACTGATTCATTAGATTTATTTGCCAATGAAAAATAAAATTATTTCTTCAACGTTGATGAGTTGTCATGATGAAAGAATTTGCTTTACCGATTCGGATTTATTATGAGGACACCGATGCCGGTGGAATTGTTTACCATGCGAATTATCTCAAATATATGGAACGTGCTCGTATGGAATGGTTGCGGAAATTAGGATTTGAATTAACTGACTTAATGCAACAATACAATTTAGTTCTGGTAGTACGAAAAATTGCGATTGATTATTTTAAACCAGCTTTATTCAATGAAGCATTGGATGTGACGGTTAAACTCAACAAATTAGGTAAAGCCAGCATGACATTGCAACAACAAGTGGTACGACAAAGCGATATTCTTTGTATGGCACAGGTTAGAATAGCTGCTATTAATGTTGTCAATATGCGTCCACAACCTTATCCAGCCACTTTATTTAGTGCACTGCAAGAAATTAACCCATAGAAACATTGATCCCCCTCTTGTTCTCAAATATAACTTTCAGTAGTGATAAAATGTTAATTGTTTTCTTAAAATAGGAAGACAATTTTTTGACAACTAACAACTGACAACTGACAACTGAAAAATGGCCAACTTATCACTTATACAATTGGTGTTAGACGCTAGTTTGCTTGTGCAAATGGTGATGCTATTGTTATTACTTATTTCCATTTATTCTTGGAGCCTGATTTTGCGCAAAGGTCGCTACTTGAAAAAGGCACGTCGTGCAGCAGATGACTTTGAAGATCGCTTTTGGAAAGGCAAAGATTTGAATGCACTTTACAGCCGGGTTTGTAGCGCCAATGATGAACCTACGGGGATGGAAGGGATTTTTACTTCTGGTTATATGGAATTTGTGCGCTTGCGTAAACAACCTAATATGAATCCTTCTGCTTTATTAGAAGGTTCACAACGTGCTATGCGAGTCGTATTGCATCGCGAAGTCGATGAACTGGATGCAGATTTAACTGCCTTAGCCACAGTAGGTTCGGTTAGCCCCTATATTGGCCTATTTGGTACAGTTTGGGGCATTATGAATTCATTTCATGCCCTAGGTGGTATGCAACAAGTGACTTTAGCGATGGTGGCACCGGGTATTTCGGAAGCCTTAATTGCGACAGCAATGGGTTTATTTGCCGCTATTCCAGCGGTTATGGCTTACAACCATTATGTTGAAGATATCGAACGCTTAACGACACGTTACGATACTTTTCTAGATGAATTTACCGGCATTTTACAACGTCAAGCTCATACCTCTACGCTAATCAATAGTAACTGAAAAACCAATGGCATATACTCGCACTCGCCGTCACCGCATGAACGAAATGAATGTGGTGCCTTATATTGATGTCATGTTAGTTTTATTAATCATTTTTATGATTACTTCTCCCCTACTCACTCGAAGTGTTGAAGTGGAGTTACCGACCGTTAAAAAAGCTGAAACAGTGGTACCGGAACAAAATCGTTTTATGATTATAACAGTTAACGCCCAAGGACAATTATTTTTAGATGAAGACAAGGAACCGATTTCGATAGAAACTTTGCTTGCCCGAGTAACTCTCGTTATGCGTCTTAACCCAAATTCACAAGTTTTAGTGGCTGGAGATAGCCAATTAGCTTATGGAGAAGTGGTTAAAGTCATGTCATTACTCAGAGAAACTGGCGTTGAAAAAGTTGGATTGCTTACTAAACCTTTAAATCAATAACCACGATGTGGGATAAAATTGTTGCTGTTACTTATTCTTTAATTCTCCACGCTATTTTAATAGGCATACTATTGAGTGGAACCCATTTAACTGCCTATTTTTCGACATTAACACCACCACCGAACGTAAAG
This sequence comes from Thioploca sp., assembly GCA_012032555.1. GTDB lineage: Bacteria > Pseudomonadota > Gammaproteobacteria > Beggiatoales > Beggiatoaceae > Thioploca. The sequence goes on along the minus strand of JAAUSR010000114.1, from coordinate 3,260 downwards.
AATGAGATAGATGAAACTCAAGTGCAACTGGAATTAGAGCGGTTAACCCGAGCAGAAATGATTAAAAATGCTGAGCAACAGGCACAACACTATGCATTGGAACAAAAAAAGCTTGAATATCAACAATTAATGAAACAAGCTCAAGCTCGAGTGCAAGCTTTACAGCAAGAACAAAAAATAGAACAGCAACAATTAGAACAACTCGAACAACGTCGACAGGCTGAACAAGCCTTACTAGAACAATTACAACCAGAATAGAACATAGCGTAGCACAAAAATAAGCCATTTTTTTAAGTTGAGTTATTGAGTTATAACGATGTGGGATAAGACAATTTCATTTTTTAATGCACTTATTATTCATGTGCTGCTACTCATTGTGGTTATTTTTAATGTAGAATGGCCTTTAAAACCGCACTTAATACCACCGAAGCCGGAGCATATTATCCAAGCTATGGCGATGGATGAAAAGCAAGTATTAAACGCCGTTAGCCATTTTAAAACTCAACAACATAATGAAACTAAAACAAAAAATAATCAATATGTTGAATTAGAAAGACAAATAAACAATGTTGAACGTACTGTAGAAAAAGAAGCACGACGCTTAGATAAACTACGCGAACAAAAACAAAGAGAACAACAACGGTTAGCTGAGTTAGAACAGCAACGCCGCAATGAAATAGCCAACTTAGATAAGTTTAAACGTCAACAACAAGAGCAAGCACGCTTAAAACAAGAAGCTAAAGAAAGAAAGGAAAGAGAGGAAGCACTACGAGATGAATTGGAAAAAGCTGAACGTGAACGAAAACAACGTTTAGAAAGAAAGCAAGCATTGTCTGAAAAAGAGGAAGCTAGACGCCTCGCCGAGCAAAAGAAGTTAGAGAAAAAGAAACAAGCTGAAGAACGAGCGTTGGCTAAAGCGGAAGCAAAACGCAAAGCCGCCGAACAAAAAGCGGCAGCAGCTGAAAAGAAACGCAAGCTAGCTGAGCAAAAAGCAGCTGAGAAAGCGGAAAAGCAACGCAAAGCGGCTGAACAAAAGGCTGCTCGTGAGGCCGAGGAGGAAAAGCGCAAAGTTGCCGAACAAAAAGCAGCTGAAAAACAGCGCAAAGCGGCTGAACAACAAGCTGCTCGGGAAGCTGAGGCAAAACGGCAAGCCGCTGAGAAAGCAGCTCGCGAACAAGCAGCTAAAAATAATAAGCAGCGTCTTAAGCAATTGGAATCAACCATTAAGAGCAAAATAAACCGGCGTTGGAAAAACCTCCCGGAAAATTATCGAGGATTATCGTGTACAGTAGCTATATTTCTGAGTCCAAGTGGTTCGGTGACACAAATTCGTGTCGTTGGAGGAAGTGGGAATGCTGTTTTTGATAATGCCGTAAAACGGACTGTTCAACAAGCAGCCCCCTTTCCGATACCACGCGATCTATTTGAGGAAGTTAATCCTGTTACTTTTACCCTTACACAATCATCATGATACGAATTATTATTTTTTTATTCAGTTATATTATTTTATTAAATTCAGTTTACGCGGGTTTAAGCGTTGAACTCACTGTTGGCACTGAAGAGGGTGGTGGCGCGCCTTCTATTGCCATTGTTCCCTTTGGAATATCGGCTAGTACTCCACCACCACAGGATATCGCTAGTATTGTATCGAGTGATTTACACCGGAGTGGTCGCTTTGCGCCAATGTCAGTTGCTAGCTTACCGGAACGTCCAAGCTATGCACATCAAGTGACTTTCTCTAATTGGCAAGCAGCCGATGTTCCTTATTTAGTCATTGGACGAATTAGTGGTGGGAGTTTGAGCGGTTATACGGTTGAATTTGAATTATTTGATGTTTATAAAGGCACACGTTTAATTGGACTTCAATATCCGGCCACCGTCCAAACTCTACGCCAAGTTGCTCATCAAATTAGTGATAAAATTTATAATGCGTTGCTGGGCATGCGCGGTGTATTTGGTACCCGAATTGTCTATGTGACTGTACAAGGTCGTGGTAAACACAAAGAATATCAACTCCAAGTTGCTGATGCTGACGGTGCTAATCCCCGTTTAATGTTGCGCTCGGCCGAACCCATTTTTTCACCGACTTGGTCACCTGATGGACGGCGTATTGCTTATGTGACCTATGAAAACAGAGGCAGTGATAAAAAAATGGCCATTTATGTTCAGGAAGTTCAGACTGGACGACGTATGCGCATTTCTGATAAACGTGGACTTAATGCCGCTCCCGCTTGGTCACCCGATGGAACCCGTTTAGCGATTACTTTATCCCATGAAGGTAATCCTGAAATCTATGTTTTTAATTTACACACAGGTACTCTAACTCGTTTAACTCACGATCCAGCGATTGATACCGAACCAGAATGGGCACCTGATGGACAATCACTGGTATTTACCTCAGATCGTGTTGGTAATCAACCACAAATTTATCGTATGGCTGCGGATGGTAGCCAAGTACGACGATTAACTTTCAAAGGCAATTACAATGCCCGTGCTCGTTTTTCGCCGGATGGGAATCGATTAGCATTATTACATAGCGGCGGTCAAGGTTATCGAATTGCCTCATTGGATTTGGGAAGTGGTCACTTAAAAATCTTGAGCCAAACAAGTTTAGACGAATCACCGAGTTTTGCTCCTAATGGTGATATGATCATTTATGCAACTGGCTCTGAATTAGCGGCGGTATCTTCTGATGGTAGTGTTCGCCAACGACTCGTCGTTAATTTAGGAGAAGAAGTGCGTGAACCGGCTTGGTCACCTTTTTCTTATTAACCCTCGACCTACTAAATGTACTGATTGATAGTTTACTCATTAATTTAGATATAGGTTTTGCGCTGACGTGCTCTACTCATTTTACTAAGTTAAGCATTTCTTCCTCAATGCGGATTAAGAGCTAAATTCAAGACTGATAAATCAAGTGGTTACGGTAATTGTTCCACCAACACACAAAAATCTAGCCATTAAATTTCAACAATTGAGCTAGTTAGCTCTTAATTCGCATTAAACCCAACCCATTTAAAAACCGATAGTTTATAATAATTCATTTCAAACGGAATAATGTAAACCAATTGCACTCTTAAAGTCAAAAAATTGATAAAATGGCTAAAATGGCAGATAAATTAAGTGCAACTGCCAATAGAGTTGTATCACGAAATTTAAAATGCTATTTTGCTAAAAGGAGAATATAAGAAAGAACAAGTTTTGAAAACTTAGGAAACCGGGTATGAAAATGCAATTGACAGAACTCACAACTGAGCGCA
>JAAUSR010000113.1 GCA_012032555.1 Thioploca sp. | reverse complement strand
TTACTTACACCGCGATGTATCCCGGTTATGGTGCCCGTTCGAAAGGTATTTATGAAGGCACGGCGATTGATGCCGCTGGCGAAGGTTATATTTTTCGTCGCAACCGCATTGATTACACCGGTTGGGTGGGTTTATCCCTGAGCAAAAATGGGCATCATCTCGCCGAAAACAATATCATTAGTCATTCCCTGGCGGTCCTTAACGATGGCGGTGCGATTTTTATTGGTTCGAGTAACAATATTATTCGCGGCAATTTTCTATTCGACTCGATTGGGAATGTCGGTCAATCCAACGGTTGTTTTTTGGGTAATAATCCTTGTTACCATTTGCCCTCGTTTGGTATGGGAATTGGTGCGGATCCCGGCTATAGTAATAATGTCATTGAAAATAATACGATTTATAACAATCATGACAATGGTATTCGCCTTAATCAATTTACCAACACCACCATAAAAAACAATGTGCTGTACAATAATGAGCGAGCTCAAATCTATTTCGATAAAGATCCGTCAGCCAATAATGTTGTAGAAAACAATATTATGTATTCGCTGACTGCAGAACAACGGGGATTATCTTTTCCTGCCGCCAATGAGGGTCAGGGTAATCAATTTGATAATAATTATTATCATAACCCGTATAGTGAAATTGTCTTTAATCCCAGTGCCACTTTAGCGTTATGGCAACAACTGCATCCGACCTATGAAATCCATTCCCACCAGTGTAGTGAACACTTTGACTATCAGATTACCAATACGAATACGACCGATGCGATAATAAACGCCACCTTTGATAACGATGCGTTGAGTTGGGGAACTCATGAATCCAATTCTGTGGGTTTAGATGGGGGTAGTTTAAAAGTAACCTTGACGGGAGGGCAAACAACGACCATTTCTTCTCCTCGGTTTAACTTAGTGGCGGGACAACTTTATCGCTTGAAATTTAGCATCATTGCCAATAATTCTGGGGTTATAACCGTTATGCTCAGTGATGCGCCGAAAGGTGAACCCACCCAATGGTTACGAGATAATCCACTACCTTTTGCTTATTGGTCGCAGCGGCGCGAGCAGCAGCTGTTGTTTACTTCACCCCAGAGCACTACTAATGGTCGGATAACGTTTGCTATTAAACCTCAAACTCAATCTAATAATATCGTGTGGTTGGATAATATCCTATTCGAGCCGATTGAGGCCGGTAATTTTAATGATGCGACTGAGCGTGCGAAGTTATTTACTAATCCCACGGCGACTACTATGACGATTCCTTTGGGAAGTACTGGTTATCGGAAAATTGATGGACAAATGGTAAGTGGCAGTTTGACTTTAGCGCCGTTTACTTCACAGATTTTAGTGCTCGATGGAATTGGTTGTACTAACTCACCAACCGATATGAATAGTACGCCAATCGCTAATATTTTACCCACTCCTCCCCCACTCGAACCGCTACCTCCCACGATGAACCTCACCATCAATTTTAGTGGAACTGGTCAGGGTCGTGTCACTACTGATCCCAGGGGTATTGATTGCGAAAGCAGCCAAGTAAAATGTTCCAATTCCTATGAAACCGCCGAATGGATTAAGCTCATTCCGGTAGCGGCGGCTAATTCCCAATTTACTGGCTGGAGCGGTTATCAAAGTGATTGTGATGATGGTGAAGTATTTATGAGTGGCTATCGTTCTTGTAATGCATCTTTTGATCTATTACGTTTTCCCTTAAAGATAAATCTCATTGGTCAAGGTCAAGTCAGCAGTGATCCGGTTGGGGTTCGTTGTAGTGATCAATGTCGATATGTTTTTAATATCGATACCAACGTCACTTTAACAGCAACACCGAAGAATGGCTGGCAATTTCAAGGGTGGAGTGGCGATTGTGATCCGAGCGGATCAGTCGTAATAAATAAAGATAAAGCGTGTCAAGCTATTTTCGTTTTCCAAATAAATGCGGGTTCGGATAAAGTGGTTTCTCTAGATGAAGAAACCATTTTTACAACCGCTTTCATGGATAATGGACTCCACTACCAATGGGATTTTGGCGACGGCAATACTGCTAATACAGCTACCACTTCTCATACTTATACGGCAACCGGCACTTATACAGCCACTTTGATCGTAACCGATGAGAAAGAGCAAATAGGTAGCGATACCCTAACCGTGGAGGTTATTAAAGACGCCGGTATAGAAATACCTCAAGACGTATTAAATGAAATTAATAATAAGGGTTACGCTAAAATTATTCTAAGTCTCAATCTAGCCACGCAACCAGAAGGTGAATTATCTACCTTAGCAGCTATTCTAGACCAAAGAAACCAGATAGCTCAGTTGCAACAACAATTTATCAATAGCTTATCAACCAGTTTAATCGATTTACCAATGGGCGACCAAAATTTAGCTCTCCCAACCTTATTTACCACTATTCCTTATGTGGCGATGGGAGTTAACGCGACTCAATTGGCCCATATCAGCAAAAATCCGCTCATCACTCACATTGAACTGGATAAACTTTTGATAGGTGGGTTTAATGTCCCTACAAATCACTATCTTAGTGCCAATCAAACTATCGCTATTCTAGATACTGGCGTAGACAGTATTTATCCTGACTTAGCTGGTGCGGTGATTTCAGAAGCCTGCTATTCCACAACCTCTGCGCCCTACTTTGCAACCACGTTATGTCCTAGTGGTAATGATAAGCAACTTGGTACAGATGCTGCCATTCCTTGTGCTATCCCGGGATGTGAACATGGTACCCAAGTTGCGGAGAAAGTGGTTGCTAACGAAGAAGTTGATCTCATTGCCATTCAAGTATTCTCTCGCTTGGATGACGCTGATTATTGTGCTCCCTATCCATCACCTTGCATTAAAAGTTTTTCCGCCGATCAAATACAAGCATTAGAACGAATCTTAACATTACATAGCAATGATTATCCTTTGGCAGCGGTCATCATTAATCTAGATGGCGAAGACGCTAGTAATTATTGTGAAAGTCCAGCTCGCCAAGCCATCATCGATAATCTACATTCTGTCGGCATAACTACCCTCATAACTTCGGAAAATGATGATTATTCAAACAGTAAGAGTGTATCAACTTGTATTTCTCCTGCTCTCGACTTTGATGTTACCGAACCATCGTCGGATACAGAAGGGCAGGAAGAGTTAACTGAACCACCGGTTACGGATAGCCAAGCTATCTTAGCGGCTATAGCATTCTCTTCCCTTCCACCGGAAATACAGCCTTGCTATACCAGTGGCTTAGTTGATTGGGTTTGTAACGCACAGGGGCAGACACTAACTGACTTGATCGTGGGACCAAATGGCATGATTTCCTCTGGTACGTTAGTAGGTATTTTGACTAATCAAGGTCGAGTATCTAATTTAACCCTAGAACCCTACAGCAGATTAACTGGTGGGATCGTCACGGGTTACATTATTAATCATGGTGAAATGGCGAATTTTGAATTTCGAGGTGCGGCGATTGTGGGTGGCGTCCTGGCGGGTCAAATCTTTAATACCAGTCAAGTAGGTAGTTATTTTCGTGATATTCAGTTAGCTGCTGGGACTCATCTCATTGGTGGTCAACTTGTTGGTGACATCAGCGGTGATGTTCAAGCACCAGCTTTACTGGAATATTTAGTTATTCAAGCGGGCAGTTATCTCGAATACGTCACGATTGGCGATGGCGTTAAATTAGCAACGACAGTCACTTTCGGTGAAGGCGTGCAATTTAATCATCCGAGTGATGACCCAAGACTCAGTTCTAAATAACGATGTGAGTAGTGGTAACCAATAAGTAGTGGTATTAAGCTAAATTGTTAAATTAACAGCCACGTAGGGTGCATTCCATGCACCATAAACCACGTTGGATATGTAGCACAAATAGGCTGGGTTGAGGAACGAAACCCAGCTTTTTGAAACCAACTCGGTAAAACTGGGTTAATCCGATAAAAGATTGGGAATATTCCTCTTTATTGGGTTACTTATAGTGTTTATCTCATGGATAAGGCTACCAATAACTTCAATGTAATCAACATGATTTTGAAATAAGCGAAAATGGTGGGCAACGCTGCGCTTTTGCCCACCCTACTTAACTACTTAACTGTCAATAGGTGAAGCTTTATAAAGCAGTAGCAGTTATTCATCATGATACAATTAGACTCCCTACACTTTGATCATTCGCCCACCGAATGATGAAGTATTCATACAAATCGTTCTAACGTGCTAGTGGAGGCATTTTTGCCGGATACGGAAGTCCAAGTGCACCGGGAAATTGTACCGCTCATTTCTCCGACTTACGTTGAAGCTCGTGGTATGATGGTAGGGAGACCTGATGTTCACTAAGTTGATTCCTGCTTCAGTTCTGGAATAATTTGTCCGATGTACTGAAAATCCCGATCGTTATGTAGTAGTATTAAATTGTGTTCAATCGCAATACGAGCAATTAGACAATCAATAGTACTACGTACCGTCACCCCACGACGTCGGCAATCAAAATAGAGGCGTGCTGCTTCCGTATAACTTTCTAATAGGTTAAGCGGATGATAAAAACATTGAGTCTTTAAGTAGGCTTCCAACTTAGCAAAATCAGTTGTGGTTGCTGCTCCTTGCAAAATTTCTTGATAAATGACTGCTGTGATTCCAAATTCAATATCATGATTGAAGATGTATTCAAGCTTTTCGGTTGATCGATTATCTACTTCATTGAAGTAATCGATCCATACAGAGGTATCTACCAAGTACATTATTCGTTTGCTTCTATGCGTAAGGCTTTATAATTATAATTCGGATGAATTTTGACCTGACCACGTAATTCTCTAATATGGCGCTGGTTATGGAAATGAACAAATTCTCTTAATGCTTGCTCAATAATTTCATCCGGGTTTTTAACTTTAGCATAGCGGGATGCTTCTTCCAATAATTGATCATCAAGCGTAATCATCGTTTGCATTATTAAACTCCTTATGGTTATTTAAGTAAGGTGCGTCCTCGACACCATAACATGAGTAGTTGAAATAGTACCAAAGACACACCCAACGTTCGCCAAAAAATAATTGATAAAATCATTTTAGGCGAGATTGTTTTAGCAAGTTGATAGTTTAATATTTTTGGTAGAGTCAGTAAAAGCGAAGCATTACCCACTATTCGTTATGATTATCAATTAACCTGACACCTTTGGCATGGTGACTATTTACGATGGTAGGCAACGTGTTGTTGCCCACCCTACTTGGCTGAAAAACGTTCAGACGGGGTTACAAACCCCGTCTGGGCAGCAGGTCTGGGCAGGAGCAGCCGTCTGGGCAGGAGCAGCGTGACCATTGAGTACATGCGATGGAACAGGTAGTCGATGTGGTGCTCATTGCTTAGCGGCTGTTGGGTTACCTCTGAGTGGCGGATGTGGAACGTGTTTCCGATTTCGGTAAGTTCACGCGCCTCTTTTTCTAAAGAGTTACGAAAGCCAACTTCAGATGATGCTCGTTCTAGCAGTTTGGCAACGGATAGTCGTTTGTTGTTTGGATCTTCCAAAGACTTGATTCGCTCCCAGCAGTCCCAGAGCCTTTCCAAGGCAATCTTGCGCTCATCGAGCTTGGGACTCAAGAATCGTACGCGGGCCTCTTCTAGCATTCTGTCTAGCTGCATGTCTCCACTTGCGAACTCTCCCCTTGCAAGTGATTCGCGCAGGATCGGCGGTGCAAGCCGCTGCACCTGACCATTGGATACTAGTTCATAGGCGACCCCATTCCTAGAAAAGATCCGATTTATAGCTGACCTGAACTCACTTTGCCCGGACGGCACATCAAAGCTCAAGTGATGATGACCAAAGAAAGAGTGAAATGAATCTTGAATTGGCTTGGCGATATTCCGATGGCAAAACTCTATTAAATCTAGGATGACTGCTGTCTCAGGCACGTACGGCTTAGGACTCGTTGAGAAAAAGTCCTGCTCAACTTCCTTTGTGTCGCTGAGGGGCCATTCAATCTCTGGGATTTCCGCACGAAGTATGCGTGCCAATGTTGCTTCATTCGAGCCAACGGGGCCACACCCGTCTGGGCAGTTGCATGGAAAGGCGTTTCCGAAAGCACCCGAAGTTGTCGCTGATTGGATAACAGCCACAACTCCGCCCCAAACCTGCGGACTGATGGTTTCGTTGACCCTAGCCTTCGGGCCATTTTCGCGATCGCTGAAGTACTCCATTTATTGTCTCTGTCGGCGCCTAACTCGAATTAGACACCCTAAATAGCTTGATATTTTACATCTACCGGGTGTCTAATCCAAAATTAAATTCATTAATCCATTATTTTTTTATAAACTAGATACCACATTGTGACCCCTAATTAAAAATTATTAATACACCTCTATCCCCCCGGTGTCAAGCCATGCAGCATTTCCCCAAATTACCCGAACGTTTTTGAACCGTGAACACGTTTTAACATTCACGAATCCATGAACCCGTCGCTCTGACCTGGACCTGAAAAACGTTCAGACGGGGTTACAAACCCCGTCTAGCATGGTGATATGCTGGACAGTTGCAAGAGAACTTTTTTTAATATGCTCACTTGTGCTACTTTTGCGGCGCTGTCTTCCGTTGGGTGGGAAGATTTTATGATGGTGGATAACCGCTTTGCCTGATTCGCTTTACCAAATACGATCCCGTAGATTGGAGTGAGCCTGCAAACTCCAACATTTACTGTTCTGTTAATATTTTGTTGGACTTCCTTCGTCAGTCCAACCTACACGGGCTTATACCAAACTTTTTTTTGAATTCATTTTCTTAATTTCCTCATATAACTTCCTTAATAACGTGTGTTGAATTTGAAAGGAACGTTGTTGTTCTAATCGGTGTTTGAAATCAGTTAATGCTTTGATAATCGCCTGATTAAATTGAATAGTATTATTTTCATTCATTGTTTCAAGTCGCAACCTTTTGCAAAGGTTCATTAGCGGATTCGCTGTCTAAAGTTTCAACTCGTTTTAAAAAATCTTCAGCAAAATTTTGGTACTTTTCTTTAGTATTTTCATAGTCAGCTCTATTACCAGAAATAGTACCTTTATTATCAGTATCTTCTAAGCGCAAATAATTAGGTAATGTCCATATTGGTTGTTTATACTTCTGTGCCATATTAGTCAAAGTGTTATGGCTATACTTCGGGGGGCGGAGATTGTGGGTGGCGTCCTGTCCTGGCAGGTCAAATCTTTAATACCAGTCAAGTGGGTAGTTATTTCCGCGATGTTCAGTTAGCTGCGGGGACTCATCTTATTGGTGGTCAACTTGTTGGTAAAATCAGCGGTGATGTTCAAGCACCGGCTTTACTAGAATATTTAGTTATTCAAGCGAACAGTTATCTCGAATACGTCACGATTGGCGATGGCGTTAAATTAGCAACGACAGTCACTTTCGGTGAAGGCGTGCAATTTAATCATCCGAGTGATGACCCAAGACTCGGTTATAAATAATGACATTAGTGGTGGTAACCAATAAGGTGCGTTACTAACGCACCTTACCTAGCTATGTTAATCTTGTTAATATTAATTCTAGTCCTATCAATCCTAATTTAGAACTTTATGCTAGAGCGATTACATCAATACGCCTTATTAATGCGTTTACACCGTCCAATTGGGATTTACCTGTTATTGTGGCCTACTTTATGGGCATTATGGATAGCGGGCAACGGTTACCCTGATATCACCGTTACAATGGTGTTTATTTTAGGGGTAATCTTAATGCGTTCGGCCGGTTGCGTGATTAATGATTATGCTGACCGCCAGATTGATCTTCATGTACGTCGTACTCGGGAACGTCCATTGGCAACAGGACAAGTGAACGAACGTGAAGCATTAACTTTATTTATTATCCTATGTTTACTAGCATTAGCATTAGTTTCATTAATGAATTGGTTGACCATAGCGTTATCGGTGGTAGGGGCGTTATTAGCAGCGACTTATCCTTTCACTAAACGATATACTTATTGGCCTCAAGCTTATTTAGGATTTGCCTTTGGTTGGTCCATTCCAATGGCATTCGCTGCGCAAACGGGGACAGTATCTTCTTTAGCTTGGTTATTGTTTATAATTAATTTATTATGGACAATAGCTTATGATACCTTATATGCGATGGTGGATCGAGAAGATGATTTAATAATTGGTGTTAAATCAACTGCTATTTTATTTGGTCGAGCTGATAAAACGATGGTAGCGGCTTTGCATATTATGGTATTAGGGCTACTATTGTGGATAGGACAACAACTTTATTTCGGTAAACTTTATCATTTAGGACTATTAATCGCAGCTAGTTTAGCAATATACCAACAATGGCTTATCAAAGATCGTCAGCCTTCTCAATGTTTCCAGGCTTTTTTAAATAATCATTGGTTTGGTGCCACTATTTTTATGGGTATTGCGATTGATTACTATTGGAGATAAAACGATGCGTCAGTCTTTTTTTATATTGTTTTTACTTATTTTCAGTATCCAAACCACTATCGCAGCTACACCACGCATTATCAATGGCACGAGAGCAAAAACTGGACAATGGCCTTGGATGGTTGCTATTGTCAATAGTAATAGTTTTTCTCCATTAGAAGGGCAATTTTGTGCGGGTACTTTAATTCATCCAGCTTGGGTACTTACCTCGGCACATTGTACTGATGGCGAAACGGTTCAGAGCATCAAAGTATTATTAGGTAGTGATACCTTGAGTGATAAAACAACGGGGGAAATTGTCACTATTAAACAAATTATAAAACATCCTGATTATGATTATGATCCAGAAAGTCCCTCTGCTGATGTTGCCTTATTAGAACTGGCTAAACCATCTACTCAACCTATCTTACGAATAGCTGAGCGTTATAGCGATTTAACTCAACCTGGTGAATTAGCGACCATCATTGGTTGGGGAGCGACCAAAACTAATCGCTATAATCCACGTTATGCAGATAGTTTGCAACAAGCCACTATACCAATTGTTTCCAATGATATCTGTAATTCACCGGTATCATACCAGGGTGACATTCAAGAAACGATGCTTTGTGCTGGATTAAAAGAGGGTGGGATAGACGCTTGTACCGGGGATAGTGGTGGTCCCTTGGTAAGAGAAACGGAGCAAGGTTGGCAACAAATCGGTATTGTCAGTTGGGGAGAAGGTTGTGCTTTACCTAACTATTATGGTGTTTATACTCGGGTACCGCCATTTCAAGAATATATTACTCAAACGATATGTAAAACCGCAGACCCATTACAACCACCTACCTTAGCAATTAAAATAACTGAACAGCAAGTAACGGCTTCCTGGACAACCGTCAACCAAGCCGAAGGTTATCAATTGTACTATGCTCCTTATTCCTCCCCAGTCACGGAGGTCACTTTCAATAACATTCATAGCTTTGATATCGGCAACCAAACTTCTTTTAGTGCTACTCTAATGAGTAAAACTCGTCTGTACGTTGCTATTCAAGCTTACCAAGGTAATTGCTATAGTGATCGTTCTAATGTGGGCACAATTGTTATTCCTTAAATGAAATGTTGGCAAAGGGGTAGTCCGATAGTGCTAAACAAGTAGTGATTTTAAAAAAAACCTGAATATTTTAATATATTAGGTTTATACCATTACTTTTTTAGCACTACCTCCTTCCTTACTGCAATTTGAAAAAGGAAAAGTCGCTATTGCTCATAACTTTAATAAAGTTATTTGGAATAAGAACAATTCCTGGTGACACCTCTCTTCGAAAACGGTTAGATGAGTTATCCTCCTCGAAACTTCGAGACGTTTTTAGTCGGTTGATACATCAAGTACAGCGTAGCAAAGTCTACGTAGTCCACGTCGGGTGTATAAGCGCAGCGCCAGTGCGACAAGCCAAGCTTGTCATTTCTAGCGGGGTGAAAGTCCCGGTCGGGCGAATTCAAGGATTGAATTCATAAGATCTAACCAACCACCGTTATCGAGTGTTGCACACCTAGCGGAGT
>JAAUSR010000112.1 GCA_012032555.1 Thioploca sp. | reverse complement strand
GTTTTCCCCCTCCTTACTAAGGAGGGGTGAGGGGGTGGTAATTAACGAGTTGAATAAGAATAACTTTTTCAACCACCCCCAGCCCCGCCTTGATAAGGCGGGGAGAAATTGTTCTTAACTTAATGGCAGTGGGACCATTGCCCACCATGAGGGTAAGATCTCGGCTTAGGCACCGGTTATGGTGGGCAGTGCCCACCCTACTCAGCTTTTGCCTTTTTCTCAAAATAGAAAATAAAGCGCTTAACTTAATGGCATTGATCCTAGGCAGGCTTGCCCTTCTCAGAAAAATATACTTGAAACCAATCATGTCTAAACGCATAATCACCACTTTGCGATTTTAAAAACGTCAGGTATTTGGCATACTCGAGAAAACGGGTATAATGCCAAGGTGCAATCTCATATCGATACATAACTAATCTCAAGGTAAGATGTTTTAACACATCAACACCTCCATAAGACATAAAACCAATGGTAATACCCATCGGCATCCCTATCCGCAATCCTAGACTGAGATTGCCCAGCCAACCCAAATAGTCATCTTGCCAACTAGTTAATATCATAGTAATTAATTCACCAATCAATAAAATCATTAGAGTAATTAATCCACCAATCAATAAAATCATAGAGATACTACGCTCTAAAGCGGCTTTGATCTTGTAACGTGGTAAAAAATATTTTTTTTGCCAAGTTAATTGCATTCTTAAATGATAAAAAGTATAACCTAAAGAGATACTTATCCCAATGATAATTCCTATCAATGCAGCAAGAACAAGATTAGTTTTAGGTAAGAGTAGGCTACTCAAGGTAGATAGCAGTAACATACCGACTATAATTAATAATTTAATCTTGATGTGATTATGCCACTGTTTAAAAAGTTGGCTATAATCTAAACGAGTCTCTTTATGCAATTCAATTACTAGCGGATTAGTGTGTTGTTTGGAACCCACTAATAATCCTATGATAATACCCGCTATACCATAGAAAATGATAATGGCAACAGCCCATTGTGAGCCTTCACATAACCAACCAGTGATACCTAAATGCAGACTTAAATAACCAGCGAGAAATATGGAAAAATTAATATGTTTAAAGAGCAAAAAGGTCAAACTACTCATGAATATACCGCATATCATGCCGATATCGGCATAGACAAAGATTAGTTTGATTTTGTCAACCAGTGCATTATTGTCAAGCCATGGTATCAATATTTGATGAATATCCATAAAAACACTCGGTAGTACAACTGCTTGCGCAGCCACATTATCCGATACGCGTTTACCAAAAATTAAGCCCGCAATACCCCCCATCATCGCACCGAAAGTAGCCCCAAATAAAAACGTAAACCACCTCTGATAAAGATATTGTTGCGTCTTTGTTAGCATAAGTGTTGGTACTAAACTTTCCACTGAGAATGTACTGCCGATATTGATGGATCGGGCAATATACCCTAACCAAGTGGTTACTTCTGATTCGGTATAAGGTAATTTTTGCTGCTTTTCTTGACAACGATGTTTAGCTTGCCTAAAACAATTCTCAACATAGCTGGAAATGAGATGATTTTTTATGGTTTCAGAATCGATCTCAGCCGGTGGGGCAATTTGTTGAACTTCCGCGCTATCGGCTAAAAGCACTAAACTTAACGGCGTACTGAGGAGTTGTCTAAATGCTTCTACTGCGAATAAGGTGTCTATAGGCCAATGTTGTGTTGTTGGATAGTTGGTGAGATAGGCGCGACTTTCCTCAATGGACAATGGTTGTAACCGGGCTTCAGCATAAAAGTGTGAAATGTGTGGAGAATTTTCTTGTAACAACGCTTTCGTAAAACGGTATTCATCCGGACGACTTGCTAAAATTATCCCACCTAAATGAACTTCTCCCTGTTTCTGAATGAAATCATTAATTATTTTTAAACTGTTAAGACGATGTTCCGGCGGTAAATTATCAAAACCATCTAAGAAAAAAATACACTGTTTGTAAGTTAGCAAAAGATTAAAATCTGTTTCTATGGTTTTTTCCGCCAAACCCAATTGAATCAGTTCCTGTTTTAACCATTTCTCAAAAGATAAAGTGGGTATTGTCCAATCAGCTAAATGGAAAATCAACGGTATTGGTTGCGTTTTATCTTGTCTTGCCGCCGTAATAAGTTGTTGCGCAATATAATATAAAATCAAACTTTTACCCATACCCGCCTCGCCCAACAACACAATAAAATTATAACTTCTTTCGATCTGGAGCAGGAGATGACTGTCTTGGGTGGAGACCGATTCTTTAGTGCGGTGTTTCAAGATTTCAACCAGAATTTTTGTATTAATCCATTGCTTGATAGATTTCAGTTGGAGGTGACAGTTTTCCCCCATTTTTGCTAGCAAATGATTGCGAAGGTGGCTAGAAAGATCTTCTAGATTTGTCGGTGCTAACAGCTTATTAATTTCTTGTTGTAAAGCCGGATCATACAATTCATCATGTTGCTCGTAAAATCTCTGAATATTTCTTGCTAAAACAAATCGCTGATTCTCAGTTTGAGTTTCAAAATTATGTATCATACTTAACAGATTACGCTTAACTTGTTGCGCAAAATCTTGGCGTCGGTTTTCAATCCAATCACGAAGTTTAGGCGGTAACCAGACCGTGGCACGCACGTTTTCTTCAATGCCAGCTAAAAACTTACCACAATAAATCGCTTCGATTTGTTCAAAGTTATTAATTATTAAAGCTTGTTCTAATTCAGTGCTATCACAGTTTAGATAGATCGCAAAAGGTAAATTTCTCTCACCTTTTTTACCTCGAGGCAGCATTTTATCGGCTTCATCAGGAGCAAATATAGTCAGAAACTCTCGGATGGTCGCAATGTGTTGGGAACAGACCTTCCGAATTTTTGTTCGCTTTTCTACTTCACCATAGCTATTCAAATCTAAGCGATATTTTTTAAAAAGTGGCGTTAATGAACAAGTTAAGCTCCTGGCTTTAAGTTCGTAACTTTCAATGACGTCATATTTCTTTAGTTCTTGGCAGGCAAATTCAATTTCTAAATCAGAAAAGGTATCTAATTCACTCTGGGCGATATGAACTTGTGGATTTGTCCCTTGTTTCCATAGCTTCTCATAAATTACTTTGCCACTTTGGGAGTCACGTTGAGGATAGATAGGAAGCATAGGGAAGAACAGATTATACACGTTGTCACGCATCGCTTCACCGTAGTGTTCAACGACTACATAAGCGGCCATCAGTAGAGGAAATGCAGTCTTAAAAGTGTGCTGATTGGTATCAGTTAATTGCAGCGTACCGAAGACTTTTAACTTGAACATTTTTATTAAAGGTATCAACTGAAGGGTTAAGGTCACTACCATTAAGTTAAACTCAAGAAGGTTCTTAAGTAGGATGGGTAGAACGCAGCGAAATCCATCCTACGGAATGTCTTAACTTAATGGCATTGAGGTTTAGGGTAGCTTTTATTATCGCGCTTCACTAAGGTAATGCCAAGAAACTATTTCAACTTCTTGGATAGACTGCCTTAAGCTCACTGCCATCAATTTAAGGATTTCTGCCCTTGGGTGGAGTTCTGGCTTAATCTAATGGTATTGACACTAACCTTTGTTTTTTAAATGGGAATCCTTAAGTTGATGGCAGTGAGGCTGAGCTTACGAAGCCTAACCTACGGTGTTGTGCTGTCTAAGAATCGTTTTTCAAATTCTGTCAGGGTAACTATATTGACTTGGGGAAAATCTAAGTGTTTTAGTAAATCAAAATGTTTATCATTCGATACCAAAAACTGAGCATTAGAAGCAATAGCACAATCGACAAATTTATTATCGTCTTCGTCAGTAGAAATAAGCTTGAAACGATAAAAAATTTCGATTTTACTCACATAAGGGTGAATCATTAAAAAATTAACGATGTTGTTGGCCACGGCTTCGTTGGTTTTTCGTTCCAATATTTCTCGGTATTCCAACAAAATTTCATTAGAAATGCAGAGAACCAAACTACCGTCAATAATCTTATCGAAAATCCATCTGAACGGAGATTGTTTACCAATTATGGCGATAAATATATTGGTGTCTAAAACAATTTTAAACCCGGTGGTGTTCATGAACCCAAGTTACCATATCTTGGGGAGTCAAGTTTTTTTCCTTCCACACTTTCTCCATTGCGTCAGTGGCTTGTTGAGCAAAATACTGTCCTAGCAATAACTTAATTTCCAGAAGTTGTTCTTCTGAGACATTATGAGCAAATAACTTTAATAGTTCTAATTGTAGATTACTTAAAGGCGTAGAGGACGTTATCATAATAAATAATTCCTTTTTTAGATTGTCAATGGTTCGGACACTTTTTTCTAAGTAATTGATTTTATATGGTAGTTCTTCAATTTTAATTCACTGATAAAACTACATATTTCAAAAAACTGAAGCGAGGTAGGGTGCGTTAGCGAAGCGCACCGTTACTTATTAAAAACGCTTTTGGATCCGGAGGGCTAATGGGATAATTTTTATTTTCATAGACTTCTATCAGCGTGACTAAAATTTCCCTTTCATCTGCTTCTGGCGTACCTTCTTTGGCTTGAAATATACTTTCAAGACGATAAAAAGTTTGTTGTAGATCGTCATCATTGCGGATGGGTTTAATATTCATTGACATCCTCGACATTAATTTGATCGTATTGTGCATGAGTACCGATAAATTTTACCCAAACAATTCCGGCTTGGTACTGAACTTCAACAACTAAGCGATATTTATTACCGCCAATATTAAAAACAACCCGGTTATTACTACTAATACTAGCATTACCCTATTGAGCTTTTATAGCTTGTGGTGATAGCCAACTCGCTTTTAAAGTTTCCTCATACCAACTTTCGAGAGGTCCACGGGCATCACTGTAAGCCGGTTGTTCCCAAAATTTTTTAATAGTGCTTTTCGCAATAAGTGATAATAAAAACTCGTTCCCAAGCACTAGCGCTAAGTCGGGTATTCTTTATAAATTTTAATGAGTTATTTTTTCCAAGAAACTGCCAAGAAAACTTTTCAACTTCTTGGATAGATTGCCTTGAGCCGGAGGTTTATAACATTTAGCCATCACTCTATCTGAGTGTGTATTCTCTTTAACCAAGTTTAAAGAGTTACGAGGTGTTTTAATTGTCTACTTTATTTCAACCCTATTTGGAGATAAAATCGTGCGTACACGATCTATTAATTTTGAGCAACCTTATCAAAAGAAGTCTGCTCAATCTGACCAAGTTAGATTGCTGGTAAATTTGATAGTGGTACTATTAAGTACCTTGTTGTTGCCACCAATGACTTTAGCCAGTGACAATGATTTATTTAAGGGGCAGATATTACATATTGCTTGTAATAGCGATATTACTGACCAGAGTGGTCAAAATCATCCGGTTGAGAATGTTGGAGTTACTATCGTTAGCGATAAGATAAATAAACGAGGCCGGGCTTGCTTCTTTGCTGGCAACGATTATCTAAGGATTTCTAATAATCCTAATTTTAGCTTATCCAACTTTACTATTTCTACTTGGGCATTAATTGAAGCCGAAGTGGCGAAATATAATGGTGAAGCACGTGCCATTGTATCTAATTATGATGAATCCGCTCCATATTATGGAATTGGTATTTATAATGGTCAGTACCAAGGCAAAGCAGTCACTTTTTTTGATGATGGTACTGGTCTTAACGGCGCAATAGATACAGCGGGATCTTCTCTGGCAGATGCACAATGGCATCACGTCACTGCCGTATTTAAAGGCGGTGTCAACGTTGAACTTTATGTAGACGGTATATCAAAAAGCCGGAGTTCAGGAACCATGCCCGCCACGATTAGTCCAACTGGGGATCTATTTATTGGACGAGATGGTAATAGTGAGAAGCTTCTGAAAAATAAGTGGGTAGGGAGCCTTGATGACATAAGAATCTTCAACCGAGCTTTGTCAGCAGCAGAAGTCGCCCGCTTAGCCGGCGTTATTGACCTACCAACCGGAGAAACCTTCATCCCATTGGGTATCGGCGAGAATGATCCTTACCTGCTTGAAGTTGAAGAAGGTCCGCTTACTTCGGTAATCGTCACACCTAACCCAGCCGGTGGCGTCTCTTTGAATCAAGTACCGTCGGCTGGCTTAAGAGCTGGTGAGAGAGATCTACCGCCAGAAACCTCTACTTTAGTTCTCAACGGTGGAAAAATAACCTACTTAGATGAAAATCTACCCGGTGTAGTTGCAGCAATGAATCTCGCCGGTGATTTAGAAATAACTGATGAGAATATTCCCGACTTAAAAGCGATTTTACCCAGATTAGAAGATAGATTCCTCTTTGTTCTGCTTTCTGATCCTTCTGTCAAGGTCAAGGTCAATCATGATGGAACCTTAGAAATTATCGATGATAACCAGCCTCATTTAGCAATTAGCCGTGACAATGACGGTAATTACATGATTGTGGATAATAACACCAAGGCCGTGATACTAGCCGATCGCCACGGCAACGCGGTACTTTCTCATTCCGATATGCCCGGTATCGTTGCAACTTTTAACCTCTTTGATAGCGAAGGTCAGTATTCTCTGGTAGATACCGCTACTAACGAGTGTATTGAGAATATTAGTAGTAGAACCCGTGGACTTGGTGATTTCATCAAAAGTGTGGGAAGTGCCACCTTAGATAAAGTAAAAGACACGGTGACTTCGACAGTAGGTACATTCGCTAGTGATACCACTCAAAAACTACTTAGCGGGGTAGCCACCGGTGCAACCGCGTTAGCTAGCTCAGCGGTAAAAGCAGCGGGTGGGATTTCAGCATGGTGGGCATGTTTACCTGCGCTAACAAAATTTGCTATCGTGGGCGGTGCAATTGTTGCGGTGGGCGCTGGTATCTACATGCTCTTCAAACAACGTGAGGAGATCAAAAAATTACGAAAGGAAATTCAAGAACTTCAAGCTGTTGTACAAATGCAAGCCGAAAAAATTGCTGAGTTAGAAGCTACCATTGCTAATCAAGCGCAAAGAATTCAACAACTGGAAGCCATCGTTGCTGAACAAGCGGAGAAAATAGATCAGCAAGCAGAAGAAATAGCGGCACTTAAAGAAGAGAATGCCAGAATACGGGAAGAACTTGCTAAACAAGCAGAAATTAACGCCGCTACGCAAGACAAAATCGCGGACTTGGAAGAAAGATTGGAAAAAGCCGAAGGGGGTATTATAGCCATTCCACCGGGTGAACCAACTGTACCGAGTGGTCTCAAGAAAGCGGCTAGTCCGAGAAAAAATGAAGCCACGGCTTGTATTAAGGTGCCGGGGGTCAACTTACAGTATACCGTTGCTAGAACGTGTCAAAGTAAAGTGGTTAAAGTTGAGTGGGTAACTCTCGCAGAGTTAGGTAACGCTGGCTTTAACGTTTACCGTGCTCAGAAAGATGCGGACGGTGAATTTATTAATATCATCAAACTGAATGATGTGCTAATCTCTAGTCAAGGTAATGGTGTTGGAGAAAATACCTACTTATTAAATGATTATACGCAACGCTTGAACGAAGCATACTACTATGGGATAGAAAGTGTTGATACGGCAGGCGAAACTTTCCTGTTTGACGAGAAGAAAGCTGATGGATGTACGTTAGCCACTATCGGCAACTTTGAAGCCGAAGCTGCTAACGATAGTATTTTTCTAGAATGGGAAACTTTAGGAGAATTCAATACTAAAGGGTTCTATCTCTGGCGTGCGCAAGCACCAACAGATGGTCAATGCCTAAATAAACCGGTGGAAGCCTATCGGGAAGTCGTTAGATTATCTGATCGCTTAATTGCTGCTGAAGGCTCAATAGATAATGAAGCTTCTTATTCTTTTGTAGATCAGTTAGTAAAACCTAAAACCACCTATTGTTATGGATTAGAAGAACTGGTTGAGGGAAGTAGCACCTTCTATTGGGATAGGATTGTAGCGGCAACAGCTAGATAGTCTATGTAAATAAATTGTAACTGCAACACGCCATACGCCATCGAATCATCTGGTGTATGGCCTGAAATAAGGCCCGATAAGTTTCAGGTCTCGTTCTAGTTCTTAGCTATTTCCTGAATAGATTCAATAGAATCAAAGGGTAAATAAAATATTCCACTCTCATTCATGAAAATGATAATTCAGGACTTACGCAAAACTGAGAAATTGACAATAGGCCGGAAAATCATTACCTTCACCACATGAGACCGAGAAAAGAACGAGTAACCCGATTGGATTATTGCCAATACTTGTTAGTGAGTCAAATCAATTACACACTCACGAACTATGCTGAGCATACCGAGAAATTTAGCCATGACATGGCCAATCGTTACCTAGCTGGAGATTCCATTCGTCCTCGGTTGGTTTGAGAAAATGTCAGAACGCAAGTTATTCCAACACGCTCTGGATTTCTCGTATTTGACGACACCGTAATTGATAAAAACGCTTCTCGCCAAATGGAGTTGGTCAGAAGCCAATATAGTGGTAATGCTCATCGTATCATCAAGGGAATTGGTGTCGTGACGTGTGTGTATGTGAATCCCCATCTCAACTCGTTTTGGATCGTTGACTATCGTATCTACGACCCTAAAGGTGATGGTAAAATGAAATTAGACCATGTTCAGGATAGGTTACTGAACTGTGTTTATCAAAAGTGCCTCCCAATGAGGGCGGTTTTGATGGATACTTGGTATGCCACTAAGGGAATCATGCTCCAGATTGAAAAATTTGAAAAAATCTATTACTGTCCACTTAAGTCTAATCGACAAGTCGACGATTCTGAGGGTGCCAAACCTTACCAGCGTGTTGATAGCTTGGCTTGGACCAAAACCGAACAACAATATGGTAAAGTCATAAAAATAAAAGGTTTTCCGGCTAAACATAAGGTGAAAGTATTCCGAGTAGTGTTGTCTACCCAGCGCACGGACTATATCGTAACCAACGAACTAGCGCAAAACAACGTGGAAGTCGTACAAGAGGTGTGTGGCTTTCGCTGGAAAGTCGAGCAATTTCATCGTGAAACCAAGCAGTTGACCGGCATTGAAGGAAACCAATGTCGGAAAGCCAGAATCATTAGAAACCATATTGGATGTTCTATATTAGTTTGGGTGCGTCTCAAACAGGTGGCAGTTGAAACGGGTCGAACCCTCTACCGAGTCAAGCACGACCTTCTAGGCGATTACTTACGTCAACAACTCAAATCGCCTACTGTTCAGATGTGTCTTGCGTAAGTCCTATAGGATTATCATCATAATTAGATATTTTCAGTACATTATTAATGCACTTTACACGATCTTATCGAGGTCACACGACCTGTTAGATTAGAAATTCAACCACTCAGTTATCTGAACGGTAAAATTACTATTCATCCCGATATTTGCAATGGTAAACCCACCGTGCGCGGTTTACGAATTACGGTACAAACCATTTTAGAATTCTTGAGTACCGGTGAAAGTCGAGAAGAAATCTTGTACCAAGATCCCTCTTTACAAGCTGAAAACATAGACGCTTACCTTATGTTTGCCGGTAAGCTAATGGCACATCGTTATACGCTCAAATGGTAGCTTGATATTTGCCTTTTCAAAGGGGGGAAGCCTTAACTTAACGGCAGTGATCCTACGCGAGATCAACCGTAATCCTCTAAAGGGTTAGTGCGTTACGGCTGGCGCCTAACGCACCCTACTTGTTTGCTTGGTAAAACCGGTCAAGGTCTTTAGCGGCATGACCGTGACCCGCCAAGCTCAGCTTGGCAACCGTAACGGAGCCAAGCCTTCGCGTCACTGCCATTAAGTTAAGAACAATTTCTCCCCGCCTTGTCAAGGCGGGGCTGGGGGTGGTTGAAAAAGTTAATCTTATTCAACTCGTTAATTACCAACCCCTAACCCCCTCCTTGGTAAGGCGGGGGAAAACTACGCTTAACTTAATGGCAGTGAGCCTTCGCGTCCCAATACGACTAAAATTTTCCCTCACCGATACAGCCAAACCTTCATGAGAGAAATCAACTTATCGGTATCAATCGGTTTAGCAATATAATCATTAGCCCCGGCATCAATACACTT
>JAAUSR010000111.1 GCA_012032555.1 Thioploca sp. | reverse complement strand
CAAGGATTGAAACCATAATCCGGAACCCGAACCCGAAAATGTTCTCGCGCTCTTGAGCTATATCCAGTACAACAAGGATTGAAACTTCTTTGAGCAGCTTTTTGTCTTTCTTCAGTCGCTTTTGCTCTTGAGCTATATCCAGTACAACAAGGATTGAAACGTCATGATTTTACCTCTTTATCAGGTTGGGTTGTGGTTGCTCTTGAGCTATATCCAGTACAACAAGGATTGAAACCTAAGCCACGACGGGAAAAAGCAACCGCCATTTGTAAAGCTCTTGAGCTATATCCAGTACAACAAGGATTGAAACTCAAGACCGCCGGCGGCGTCAATGAATGTTTCCGTTAGCTCTTGAGCTATATCCAGTAAATTATGTAGGTTGGGTTGAGCGTAGCGAAACCCAACAAACTTATTTTTCAGTGAGTTAAATATATGAGCACTTAATTGGCATTAAAAACATTTTTAGAATTTTGCCATAACCTTTCATAAATTTTCTGTTGGTCAGCTTTGTTGTAACCCCGGGTAATGTTGATGAGCGCCAGAGATTGAGGCAAATAGCGAATTTTGTCAAAGGAAAGCTGTTTGGTGATAAAGGCTATATTTCTAAGGCATTAGTAGAGGAACTCTGGGACAAAGGAGTGCAGTTGGTAACTCGGTTATACCGCCAGATAAAGCCGGTGATTGTGGATGACTTTGATAAGATCTTACTGCGCAAAAGCTCCCTCATTGAGATCATTAATAACCAACTGAAAAATATTTCTTCATTAGAACATTCCCGTCATCGGAGTTTAACCGGTTTTATGCTCAATTGGGTTGCCGCTTTGATCGCTTATTATTTTCAGCCTAACAAGTCCTCTCTTAATCTTTCTCTCCATACTCAAGTCTGATCGTAGTTAACGATAACAACTGTTTTTATACCTCTGAGCCGGCTAGATAGGGCAGTTGGTTATCTTGAACTTAGCCTAACCTCTATTTATCACTCAATACAATTGATTAGCTGGGAGCTTAGGTCGAACTTAGGTTAATGGTAAGGCTTGCTCTTGGTGAAAACCGGAGAATTTTCCCCGTTAGTAGGCCATTAGCCGCTGTTTTATTTGATTCCTCGCTCCAGCGTCACTGCCATTAAGTTAAGAACAATTTCTCCCCGCCTTGTCAAGGCGGGGCTGGGGGTGGTTAAAAAAGTTAGTCTTATTCAACTCGTTAATTACCACCCCTCACCCCTCCTTGGTAAGGCGGGGGAAAACTACGCTTAACTTAATGGCAGTGTCGCTCTAGCGTGGGAATGCGTAACTTTAAGTGAGTGAGCGAGCTATCCATTGAGTTAAATCCGCTCGATTTTGACTTATACACTGTTTATTGTCCACAAAAATAAGCTTATCAATGCCCATAACATCTAAATCACCTAAGTGATGATGCGTAACCCAGATAAGACAACGTTGGCCACAATTTTTTTCTACCCAACGTTTGAGTACCATCATGACTTGTTTGCGGGTATGGAGATCGAGTTGGCCGGTAGGTTCATCGGCAAAGAGGACATAGGGATCATGAACGATTGCTTGGGCTAAAGCGACGCGTTGCCGCTGTCCACCGGATAATTGTGCTGGGAAGCGGTGGAGAAAACTCGCTGATTGATTGACATCATTTTTTTCGTTAGGTAATAAGACTTCATTTAACGTCGTTTGGGCAATGGGGAGGGCAGTTTCCCAATCTTGACCTTGAAGTAACAGAGGATAAGCGATATTTTCAATTACCGTGAGGTAGGGAGATAAAGTACTGCCTTGAAAAGCAAAACCAAAATAATGCCGACGTAAGGTAACTGCATCGTTAGAATAATCTGGCTGAATCGCACGACCACCCGCACCCCACGCGAAGATTTTGCCATCTGGAAAAGTCCAAATAATTTCGCCTTGGTTAGGCCATTTCAGCGCTGCGAGTAAATACAATAAGGTACTCTTGCCTTGACCACTTGGCCCCATTAGCGGCAACATAATGGCTGTGGTTGGAATGATTAATTTGAAGTTGATATTTTCTAAAATGATGTTACCAGCGTGTTCCCAACCGGCAGTGACTTTAGCCACTGTCAAACCCCAAGTCATCATGGTAGAAACTCTGTCGGTAACCAATAAATCACTTGACCACGAAAGGAGCGATCATAGCGGTATTCTTCGGTTTCTCCCAATTTTTGCGGGGGGTCAAAGACTAATTCTGGAATGGCTTTGCCTTTGGTCGTAGCTAGTGGACATTGTTCAGGTGGATACGGCTTGAGAGTAAAGGAAACTTTTAAAGTCGGCGCACTTCTGATGTTATTTAATACTTGATGCATTGAACTGACCCAGGTAATAAGACGACGCAGTTCACAACGGGGAATTTCTTCGATTTCTTTGAGGCTATATTGGAGGAGTGGACTTTGGTTGCGCATTGGTAATCCCATTTTGCGTTTCATTAATTCCATTAAGGTTTGTTCTTCATCGGTATAAACCGGCGGCTTACCTAAAATATCTTGAATTTCTTGGCGTAAAATCCTAATAAATTCTAAACGTTGATCTTCTACGGGTCGAATTTTAACATCACTGAGTCGACGCAGAATTGCCCGCCATTCGTCGAGTTGAATCGCGGTTAAGCGAACTTCTTCAGCTACTTTAGCATTAGTTGGAATATAAGCATCAATAACGCGATGGTCAACGGTATTTTGACATTGTTTACCTAATTGTTGACACGCCGATTTGTCTAGTAATTGCCAATATAAAACTGGCATATCGCCTTTAGCCAGCCATTTGTTGATAATATTTTCTAACGAATCGCCACCGCGGATTTGTTGCGCCACTTCGTTAACGATAGCACTCTCTGAATAAAATTTTACCAAATCCAATACTTTATCAACTAATTGTGTTTGATCAAGTGACAATAAATAATCTCGCCGGTTAATTTTTTGGCCTTTAAATTTAGCCGGAATAAGCAACTTGATTATCGTCAGCGCTTGGTTTTGGAAATCATGATAAGCTTGTTGGTATTGTTGCGGATTCTTTACCGGGTTAGTATTAGCTGGGGTTTGAATAAAAAAAATGATTAATTTGCGAAATTGTTGTAGTTGTTGCAACAGTTTTGGCGGTAATTGAAGTTGCGCATTACCGTGGTCGCCGATGACAAACAGTAATTTAGTCCGATCTTTACAACTCGCCATATCTTGTAAAGCGCGTTCCAGCCCAGCAAATAACTGTTCGGGGTAATCATCTTGATCAGCGGTTGTTTCAGTCACTTGGCTCATTTGATCATCAAATTTAACCCAATTATCATAAGTCGCGGTGGTATCTAAATGACAAGTTGTTGCTGCTAAAGGCATACCCTCACAAATACCGCCATGACAATCGGTCCGCAGCGCGTCAGCAAAAACATCTCGATAAATTCGAAAGCCAAACCGAAATGAGGTTTCAGTAAAATTGGTATTGTTACGCAAGGTATTGACGATTTTTTTCGCCGCATTGGTTGCCGATTGAATGTAGGGTCCCATGCTAGTCGTTCCATCTAATAAGAAAAACACATCGACTTGTTTCATGGTTTCTAATACTTGCGTATCCAAAGTTTCAAATCCTGGCATCCCAATTCCAGCAGCGGCTACGTGATAGTAACCGGTGGTTGGATCGATATCTAATAATGGAATTCGTTCCGCAATCCGACTACGATCATACCAAATTTTACCCCCTTGAATTTCAATCTGGGGTTGTTCTTCATCAGCCGTAACGACTTGACCTGTCGGTGGTGTTGGATAAGCCGTAATGTTTTCCTGTGGACGTAGCCCCAGCACAGTATTCCAATGAATCCCTTTATCATAATCCACCCAACCAATCAGCGGTTTGTAGCCGGTAATATCAAATTCATCTACCAGTAAATAACGTTTAGCTTCAGGATCATCGGCAAAAATAAAAAATAACTCAAATCGAGAGAGTTGCTTGCAAATAATACCTTGTTTGGGATTACATAAGCTATCACTTGGCGAAGGATAGGCAGTAACACTTTGGGGATTGGTTTCCGTACTCGGTGGCGTTTTAATAAACAACTTGCGTTCAATACCTTTGTCATTAACTAAAGGACTAAAAGCACATAACAAATCACGACTATCCATCCATCCCGACGGTTGAGTAGCGTCTGGTTTCATGACTTGAATACGTTGTTGTGCCCCTTGTTGACTGAGTTTGAGTGGTTCTAAACTGTCACCAAAAGCTAGATTTTCTTTAACGGTATCATCATTCTCGCCGGAATAAACTGGGGCATCGTGACGTAATACCCGTACTGCCAAAGTCGTACTAATTTGCCCATCTTCTTGTAATAGTGGTGGTTTAAAATAATCGGTACAAGTGCCGGAAGTCGGTTTAGCGTGAATCAATAGGCTGATAGCGCATAATCCTAATCCAATAATCATTCTAGCTAAGTTTGACATACAGTCACCTCTTACTGCTCAATATGAGAGAAGATAATATCTATCCCCTTTACTGAGTTATTTAATCGTGGTAAGTATTAGCGGTAATGAACTTTCAGTCAATTATAAGCAAGTACTTCAGTCAATTCTCCTTGTTTGAGTAAAAAAGCTCTTGCTTGGCGGAAGGTTTTATTAGTCGAATGGTTGCTAATCAGTTCAGAAACGTTGTCTAAGGCGTCATACCAAAAACCGTGTTGCGCATAAAAAGCAAAATTTTGTTGCGTGGTATCAAAAGCTGGTTTGACGTACTTAATCCGACCTTCGGTGACAATACCGGTTGTAGTCAGGTTGTGCGAATCACATCTCAAAGTAATCGACCATTTATATTCAATATCTTTCTCTAAACTGATCGCGTGTTGAGCAAGCGAAAAAGACTGAATCCCCGGTTCTGAAATTGAAAGAAATAGGGTTTTATTGAATAACAGTTTACGTTGATGATTAACAGATGATTCTGATTCAGTTTCATCTAAATAAAAGATAAAATGAGTCGCTATCGGTTTAGAAACAAACCAGTACAAAGTCGGTTGTGCCGAAAAAGTGAGTCCAGTTTGGGGGGGAGTTAATACCTGTAAAATAAAGTCGTCTTGAAAAGTCGGCAAGTTTAGACAAAAGCCGGGTTTACCTATGCCGATGTGTCGCGTCGGTACACTTTTAACCGGCGGTTGATAGGCTATACTCGCATTAGTTGGTAAGGCTGGTTTACAAGAACCGCGATTCTCAGTCTCCATATTCCAAGTTGATATCCCTTTAACGGAATAGTAGGTAGTCACATTTGCTGATTGAACTTTGATATTCCAAGTGGTTAATAATATTAGAAATAGGTAAATGAATCTGCTGATTAAATTCCGTGAAATCCAAGTAAAGTACGGCATCATTTGTTATTAACCCCTAATTATAGGTATATGAAAATTGACTATTTATGACTGACTCGCTTGTACATAAATAGCAATAAACGTGACAATCAAGTGTCATGGTAAAAACCTAAAGGATTTGATTTTTACTTTGAATTTGGCCTGAAATAATAATGGGAACGAGGTAAAAAAGCAGCAACCCAAGCCAAGGCCAAGATAATTACAAAAGTGGCGACATTAGCTGGGATTTGGAGATTAAAATCGACACTACTATGAATAAGAATAGCAATTATTGTCATCACCACACTAACAGCAATTCCACGACAAAGCGGATTATGACGACGATATTGTGCGACTAAAGCGATACCTAATGAACTTAACACGATACTACCAAGTAGGATTAATCCAACTAAACCCGTTTCACTCGCTAATTCGAGATAATCATTATGAGCATGATCATAGAAACCGGATAGACTCATCCCACGATAATGGGGAAAAACCGCATAGAAACTGCCTAATCCGGAGCCAGTCCAAAAATAATCTTGCCAATAAGTCAAGGTATAGCGGCTGACTTCATCACGACTTTCAGTAATTAAGCGAGTTTGTTCAAGACGTTGGGCCACTTTATCTAAACCAAACCAAGTTCCGACAATAAATACATCAATTACAATTAAACTAACCAGTAAGATAACGGTAGCACGAGTGGTATGACGTGACCGGATTAATCCAAATAGACCGGCAATTAATAAACTCGTAAAAAAGGCGATGTTGCCCATCCGCGAACGCGTGAGTACCAAGGCAATGACCATTATGCCTAGGTACAATCTTAACCGCATTTTTCCACTCAGTAACCAAGCGAGTATGGAACGTAATCGTTGTCGCCAGCTAGTAGCATTGTCATTATCACTTAATTGAGCAATAAGTAATCCAATGCCGATTGATAAACACATTACCAAGTAACCAGCTAAATGGTTACGATTGATAAAAGTACCGGTTGCGAAACCTAAATAAGTCAATTTTTCGTGAAAAAAACCATATTCTAAACCAGATAAGGTCATGAAACTACCATAAATAGCTTGAAATAAACCACTGAATACCAGAGTATAAGCAATCCATTGTAAACGTTGACGCTGAGTGATAAGCAAGAGAATTAATATAAATAACAAAACATAACTGATGCTTTTGAGTAAAGCCACGGCGGTCAGATGTGGATCAACTGATAAGGTTACTCGTTGCGGAAAAGTATTTGCCGTTAAACTAATGGTATTGGCTATTGCACCTAAAGTATGAAAATAAGCTGCTTTAGGAGAAAGTTGTTGAACAACCGCATAAGGAAGTGGCAAACATTGTAGACCCAAGTAACCTAACCATACTATCCAAACAACTATTATCCATTTGGCTTTAAGAAATACCGGGGTTAGCTCAACTAACCCTCGGAAATATTTCCATAACCAGAATAAAGATAAACTTAAGATCCATACTTCCATAATGGCCCACGCCCAAGGACGATTACTGCCCAAAGGTAGTGGTAACCAAATAATAAGTAATAATAGACTAATAAAGATTCTTTTGTCAGAATTTGATCGAGAATTCGGAAAGTGTGATACCATTATTAATGTAATCTTCGCAATTCAGTACTCACCTAACGTACTTCTGAGTCATCCCCCCCTAGTAACCATATCGCGTATTCTCTTTCCCTGAGAGTG
This sequence comes from Thioploca sp., assembly GCA_012032555.1. Classification (GTDB taxonomy): domain Bacteria; phylum Pseudomonadota; class Gammaproteobacteria; order Beggiatoales; family Beggiatoaceae; genus Thioploca. The sequence continues at coordinate 3,276 of JAAUSR010000111.1, read as the reverse complement.
GGAGGTACGTTAAGTGAATTAATGAGGTAGAAGTAGTCGTTATTTTCGGTAAATTAAAATACCATCAGACTTTTGTCACCACATCTTCTGCTATTTTTTATTATAAAACACTTAGTTAAGTTATATGGTTCTTTCTTTGCAGGAAGTCATAAAATTTAATTCGCACCTCCGGTTATTTTTTTAACTCACTTTTCAATGGAGAAAGCTAAGGTGTTTTATTAAACCAAGAATCTATTCTTATAAATTTTCTCTATAATTGAGGAGAATTCTCTTGAAATTACTTCCCAAAGCCAGTTTAATTATCAGTTTGACGCTCTTAATAGTGCTATCTATATTTTACTTAATTATGAATCATATTTTATTGGAAAAATATGCTTCTCTGGAAAATACAGAAATACAGAGAGACTTAGAAAGAATATTAGATGCGATTCATTACGAAATTAAAATCAATGACAATAAACTAAAAGATTGGGCTATTTGGGACGAAACATATCAATTTATTCAAGATCGTAATCAAAATTATATTGAAAGTAATCTCAATGATAATGTGCCAATTACGATTGGGATTGATATCATGGTTTTTGTGGATAAGCATAAAAAAATTGTAGCTACGCAACAATCTTCTCAAAATTCCAGTTTAACAATTGAATTCCTGCAGTATCTTCAAAATTCACCGCAGTTGTTAAATCATTCTGAAAAAAGTACCGTCTATGGTTTGATTACACTTTCCAATACCCTATTGTTACTCGCATCACGTCCTATTTTACGTAATGATAAAACCGGACCCATTATGGGAACATTAATTTTTGCTAAAGTTTTCAACGACGCTTTAAGCCAAGCGATCACTCAGCGGTTGCGATTAAATATTCGGTTTTATCCTTATCAAGAAGCATACCAGCAGCCAAATTTGCAACCGGTTTTAACCATGCTGGCTACTACTCCTAATCCATTCTTAGTATTACCTAAAAATAATCAATTTGTGGAAAGCTTTACTTGGTTTTATGATTTAGATAATCAACCGAGTTTACTTATTCAGCTTATTAAAAAACGGCCTATTTACCAACAAGGATTACAACTTATTAATCGCTTTCTCATCGCACTGACCTTAGCTGGGTTCCTATTTTTAGGAATTAGCCTACTTTTGATTAGGCAACTGGTCTTATCTCGACTGTTCCAGTTGGTTAAGGATGTTCAAATCATTACTCGCAGTGGTAATGTAAGTCAACGAGTACAGGTTGTTGGACAAGATGAATTGGCTATTTTAAGTCAAGAGGTTAATGCAATGTTAACGTCGTTGGAAGACCAGAGTCAAGCTTTAGCTGTTGAACAGGAAAAAACTGAATCCTTGTTAAATAATATCTTACCCATTTCCATTGCTAAAAGGATGAAACAAGGTGAAACCCTGATTGCTGAACATTTTGATCAAGCAACGGTCTTATTTAGTGATATTGTTGGATTTACGCAATTGTCTACTCATACTACGCCAGCTAGATTAGTGGAAATACTTAACCAGATATTTTCTGAATTTGATCTTATTGCTGATTATTATGGTTTAGAGAAAATTAAAACGATTGGCGATGCTTATATGGTGGTTGCGGGCGTACCTCAACCGTGTAAATTGCATGTAGAAACTATGGCACTCATGGCATTGAAAATGAGGGATAAAGTATTTGAATTAAATAAATTATTTAATCTAGATATTTCTATTCGGATTGGTATTAGTACTGGCGAAGTCGTCGCTGGAATTATTGGTAAACGCAAATTCGCTTATGATCTATGGGGAGATGTGGTTAATACGGCCGCTCGGATGGAATTACACGGTGTTGCTGGCAAAATTCAATGTACAGAAATGATTTATCAGTTATTACAGCCGACTTTTGAATTTGAAAACCGTGGCCTCATTGAAGTCAAGGGTAAAGGAAGTATGCAAACCTACTTTCTAATAGGTAAAAAAAACCAAACTGTCCGCAACCACTAAACGAATTGATTAACTCTAATAAACCAGATAAGGTAGATAAAATTCTATCAATCTGGCATGAGGAATAACCGATGCACCGTCATCTTATGAAGATTATCATTATAGTTACCTTGGGAATATTCGGTTGTCGATCCTTACCCAACCAAGAGTTACGTACTTTGAGGGGACATAATGATTCGGTGCTATCAGTGGCTTTCAGTCCGCATGGAGAAATTTTAGCATCAGGAAGTCTGGATAAAACTATCAAACTTTGGCAAGTATCCACCGGAAATTTACTCAATACTTTAACCGGTCATACGGATTGGGTAAATGCGGTTACTTTTAGCCTAGATGAAAAATGGCTCGCATCAGCAGGTGGTGGTGTGGATAAAACTATTCGTTTATGGGAAATCAAAACTGGACAATTATCTCGTATGCTAGAAAAACAATCTCATAGCATTATAGCGATTGCATTCAGTCCAGATAGTCGGCAGCTGGCTTCAAGTGGTCTAGATAAAATGATTAAATTATGGGATCTCGATACCGGACAGGTCATTCGTACCTTAGTTGGTCATACTCAGGATGTTTATGCCCTCGCTTTTAATCCCATCACCGGTGAGTTGGCTTCTGGTAGTTGGGATAAAACTATTAAATTGTGGAATATCGACAATGGTCAGGAATTACAAAGTCTTACTGAACATGAGGCTGCAGTAAGCTGTTTAGCATTTAGTCATAATGGTAGATATTTAGTATCTGGGAGCGGTGGGACTCAACACAACCTTATTTTATGGGAAATGAATAGTGGTCGAAAATTATACACTTTACCAGGACACAATGATTCCGTGACGGCAGTCGCTTGGAGTAGTAATAATCAATTTTTTGCCTCTGCCAGTGCCGGTAGCAATTATAATATTAAAATTTGGGAGGCCAGTAGTGGTCAATTATTGACCACATTAATCGGGCACAATGCTGCCGTTAACTCGATTGCTTTTACACCTCAAGGACAACTCCTCGCTTCAGGTAGTGATGATAAACTTATCAAATTATGGCAATAAGCCCGGTAGGGTGGGCAAAAGCAAAGCATTATCCACCATTTTCCCACAACATCTTTTGTTGAGGAATTTATTGAGGGAATGGTGGGCAAAATGCCGTGTCATTCCCGTGTCCCCATCCAGTTTCAGCGGATGGCATGTTGCCCACCCTAGTGTGTCCGGAAGGAGCGTGCAAGAGCTTCATGCTATATTGATGAGGAAAGCCGGTCTCTCGATTTCGGTGGCCAGACGCTGGAATCAAACCACCCGGTGCGGCTGATGTCAAGA
>JAAUSR010000047.1 GCA_012032555.1 Thioploca sp. | reverse complement strand
TGCGTTATGGCTACCGCCTAACGCACCCTACCCTACTGCCATTTAGCCGAGCCGAGTAGCCCAGTCGGGTGAGCAAAAAGCGCCGCGTTGCCCACCCCAAATTTTGCCACTAAACCCCCACTACCACTGCCCCAACACCTCCCGTGGCAACCACACCGGCACCAAATCTCCCGCCGCCGGTGGTGGTGTCAAACCATAATACACTAAAATCCCCACCAATTCCGCTACGCCCTGAGCATTTTGCAATTCCACTTGAATCTCTAGCCATTGAGATCGAATGGTCAAACTGTGCGTATATTCTCCCACTGGTTCCATACCATATTGAGTTAAATCATTAAATTGACTCGGCCAAAGTTGCGTGGCTTGTAAATGTTGATCGATTTGCATCAGCGGTACTTGCGCTAGCCAGAAAGCCTCTTTTAAGCGCAGTTCATTGTTAACTCGTGGATAGCGTTCGGCAATTGCTCCACTTGACAAAGTTGCTTGAGCATAAAATTCGTCAATTAAACTGGTTGCCACTTGTTCCAATTCACTTTGGAAGTGGGCGTAACAGACTTGTTCTTTGGTCATAGTTAACGTCGTGCCCAGTTTGTCACCTTGACAATCCCCGCTCCAGCCGAGAAAAGTTGAACACGGTGCCGGACGAGCACGTAATCGAGCGGTATCGTCAGCCGGGTAATAAGCGGTGCAATCGTTGCCACAGTCTTGACCACCAGCCCAAGCGGGTCCGGTGACTTTGCCTTTGCCAGTGCCAATGATTTGAACGGTTAACGGATAAAGTGGCAGGTTGGGATCCAGGTCAAAATTGGCCGTACAATTTTTCGCCGCAGTCATCAGGATTATCGTTTTCGCCTCCACGGTGCTGCAATCACCGCTCCAACCGGTAAAAATAAACCCGTTATCAGGATGCACCGTTAAGATAACTGGGCTACCAGCAGCGTAAGTTTGTTGAATTTGCTGACATTTAGATTGACAAGCCAGCGAGGTCTTTTCAGCTTGGACACGACCCCAAATTTTCCCTCGTCCTAAACCGGTTTTGGTAAGGGTTAAGGTGAATAAGTCGGTGGGATTGTAGAGTTGAAAAGTAGCCGTACAAGTTTTAGCGGCATCCATGACGACGGTGGTTTGGCGATTGAGTCCTTGACAATCTTCACTCCAGCCGAGGAAGAGGTAATTGGGATCCGGTTGGGCTTGAAGTTTGACTTTCTGATTAGGAAGATAATCGGCTTGACATTGGGGTTGGCAGTTAATTCCAGCCAGGGGTTGACTGATAACTGTGCCTTGACCGACGGTGTTGAGGGTTAGTGAGTGCATGACCACGTTGGGATCGCGATTAAAATAAGCTTGACAGGTTTTATCGGTGTCAAGGTGCAGCGTTACTGATTTTTGAGTGCCGCTACAATCGCCCTCCCAGTGATCGAATTGAAAACCAGTGGCGGGGATAGCCTTTAAAAGGATTTCACTGTCAAAGTCATAGGATTCACTAGCTTGAGTACAAGTAGCGGGGCAATCGATGGTCCAGTCATCACCAGAACGTTTGGCTTTAACGGTACCACGTCCGTTGCCTAATTTGGTGATATTTAGGGTAGCGAAAGTTGGGCAATCGGTGTCAAAGTTGAAGCTGTTGGTTTGGGGGCTGTGGATGAAACCATTGTCAAGCTAATCACCGCGCTGTTTCAAAGTTTGGATGGCGGTGCAATCGGGCAGACCCAATTGGTTGTGCGCGAGATTTAGTTGGCGAAGTTGTAGATTGGACACTATCGTTTGAATCAAGTCTTCAGTTAACGGGGAAGTAAAGGCGTTATCGTGAAGGTCAAGTTGAGTTAAGCTTCCTAGGCAAGCCGGTAAGGTTCCGCTTAATTGATTGGTATTTAAGGTTAATTTTTCTAAATGGCTCAGTTGACATACAACGGTTGGTAAAGTTCCGACTAATTGGTTATTTTCTAGATGTAGTTCAGTAACTTGCCCATCGTGAACGGTGACGCCATGCCAATCATTGACGGTTGTCGCGGTTAACCAACCGTCGTGATTATTCCAGTTATCTCCATCGCTACCTTGGTAAAAAGCCACTAATGCTTCACATTCTGCCGATTCAATATCAGTTACTCGCTGACATAACGGTTGGAGTTCAAACTGGGCGTTACAGGTTTGGTCGCCGGTGAGGGTGAAAGTGGTAGTGATATCTGTTCCTTGGCAGTTGCCGATCCAGCCAGTAAAAATGGAGTTAGCATCCGGAGTGGCGGTTAAGGTAATTTGAGTATTGGCTTGGTAGGCATCAACACAGTCGGTGCCGCAGTTGATGCCGTCGCCGGTGATGGTGCCGCTGCCATCGCCAGTTTTAGTGACGGTAAGGACGTGGAGGGAGAGGGCGGCGCAATCGACTTCAAAGTCGAAGCCGTTGTTTTGGGGGCTGTGATTAAATATGTCCCACTTACCTCGCGAACGTAAGATTTGGAGCGCTCGGCAGTCTTGACTATTGAAATGGTTATACTGTAAAGACAATCGAACTAAATTCGGATTAGCAAACACCATGTTAACAAATTCATCTGGTAATTGGTTGTCGAGTTTGTTGCTACTAAGATGTAAATTCCTTAAATTGATTAGATTACCAAAGGAAGAAGGTAATTGACCAGTAAAACCACCGGCTCGTAAGTACAAATACCGTAAATTTAATAACTGGTTTCCTATGCAGGTTGGAATTTTACCCTCTAATTGATTATCTTCCAATCTCAAATGATATAGTTGAGTTAAGTTGCAAATTGCGGTAGGAATATGACCGGTAAACCGATTGGAAAAAAGACTTAAGCTGCCTAATAAAGTTAAATCTTGAAGACAATCGGGTATTTCTCCACTTAATTGATTACGGTCAAGTGATAAAGTGTTTAAATGACTCAGATGACAGAGTTCAATTGGAATCGAACCAGTCAATTTGTTAACATAAAATGATAAATTAGTTAAATTAGTAAGTTCGCCAAGGCAAGCTGGAATTTCACCGCTTAATAAATAATTTACCGATAAATCCAAATCTTGTAAATTAACGAGTTGACAGAGGGAAGTTGGAATTTCTCCAGCAAACTGAGAAAAATAAAGATCTAATTTTTTTAGATTAAGTAAGTTTCCAAAACAATTTGGAATCGATCCACCTAATTTTCCTCTCCCTGCATATCCTAGCCGGTCGATTTCAACACCAAGGTATAGATTCTCTAAGCGCGTTAATTCACAAAGCGTCTCTGGTAAGCTTCCTTCTAAGGGATTATCGCGTAAATCTAACGTAATTAATTGACTTAATTGACCTAATTGGGGCGGAATTTCACCACTAAATTCATTAGAGGCTAAGGTAAGTAATTGCAGTTCAGATAGCTCACCCAAACAAATTGGAATTTCACCAATCAATCGATTCCCCGAGCGATACTCACCTAAATTCAACTGTTGTAATTGGCTCAATTGACAAATTTCAGTGGGTAATTTACCTACCAATTGATTTTTACTTAATCTAACCTCAGTGACATGCCCATTAGTAACAGTAATACCATACCACTTACTCGCCGACATTTCAGTTAGCCAGCCACTCTTATTCGTCCAACTTTCTCCACCAGTCTGTTGATACAAAGTAACTAAAGCATCACATTCATTTGGCGGCACATCGGTACAGATAAAGGAAGCTGGTTGATTAAAATGCGCTAGACAATTTTTATGGGCATCCATTGAAAAAGTTATGGTGGATTCAGTTCCAGAACAATCGCCACCCCAAACCGTAAATTCAAAGTCAGGTTCAGGAATCGCCGTTAAAGTCACTGTTTGATTAGGTTCATAAGTTTCGGCACAATCATCACCACAATCAATACCTTCGCCACTCACCGTTCCCGACCCCACCTTGGTGATAGTTAAAGTCGGTGCCAATGGTGGACAATACTGTTCAAAATCTGAAATCGACTTTTGTGGACTATGCACCAACCCGCCATCAAACCAACCAGGAATCGTATCCACCCATCCACCTCGTGCTATCAACCGCTGTACCGGTTGACATTCACCATAACCCAACCAATTATTGTCGAGATGAAATTGAATAAAATCGGTGTTACTAGAAGCCATGTCCACTAACGCTTCGGGAAATGGCCCAACTAACTGATTGTTATCTAAATACAATTGCCGTAACGCCGTCAACTGTCCCAACGTCGCTGGCATCGCACCGGTTAATTGGTTATAACTCAAATACAAAATTTGTAACTTCGATAAACTTTCTCCCAAGCACGCTGGAATGGCACCGCTCAACTGATTGCGTCCTAAGCCCAAATATTCTAACGCCGATAATTGACATAATTCGGGTGGAATGGTTCCGTTTAACTGATTGTGATACAGCCACAAAATCACTAACTGGTTTAATTGACCTAAACAGGACGGAATCGCACCACTCAATTGATTACTTTGTAGCCGTAAAGCTTGTAATGACGTGAGTTGACACAACGAAGTTGGAATCGCACCGCTTAAACTGAGTTGTTGCAAATTGAGGCTGCGTAATTGAGATAAATTCGCCCCCAAGCAACTGGGAATTAAGCCATTAATTAACTCATTCGCACTGAGATCTAAATATTGCAACTGCGTTAATTGGCACAGGGTTTCGGGAATCGAACCACTCAACGTATTGTTCGCTAAAGATAACCTCTTTAACTGACTCAGTTGACCTAAACAAGCCGGGATCTCACCACTTAATTGGTTAGTGGATTCGGGATTATCATGCCCTAAGTGCAAAACTTGTAACTGACTCAGTTGACATAACTCTAGCGGTAAAGTGCCAACCAAATGGTTGTCATCGAGCGTTAATTCCGTGATTTGATTGTTGGTGACCGTCACGCCATACCAATTAGCGGCGGTCGTGTCGCTCAGCCAGCCGCTGTGATTGAGCCAATGCTCACCAGCAGTTTGATTATAAAAAGCGACTAAGGCTTCGCATTCACTTTGAGAAATATCGGTGACTTGATTACAAGAAAAGGCGGTGGGGTCAGCCCAACTGCCGCTGGAATAAAATAGTAATACGAGTGACAGTAGCCAGAAACAGAAGCAGTCGGGGTAGTTGCACAAATTAATGCTTTTAATAATTGTTTTAATTGAATTTTTCTACCAAGTAAGGGTTAAAAATAATTCACGTAGTTAGTCTAAAATAATTAACCCAGAGAGACAAGCGGCGTGTTAAACCTGACCAGTTTTAAAAACCGGTCCGGTTTGAGAAACCAAAACCTTTGAAAATTAGCGTATAATTAATTTAATCACTGGGCTAACCATAAAGGCTTAAAGATGGAACCGCAGCAACTTAAAGAACTCATTTTGAAAGAATTACCTACTTTGATCCAACAAGATAGCAGCTTGCGGGAATGGGTATTAACGATTGGGCGTACTCAATTTGCCGAACAAGCTGCTACGGAAAGCCGTTTTGACCAAATGATGCAGATTATCCAGCAGCAACTGGCTGAAATTCGGCAGTTGAGGGAAACGCAAGAGCGTAAATGGGAAGCACAAGAGCGTAAATGGGATGAACAAAATCGTAAATGGGATGAAAACCAACGCCAGTTGCGGGAACTGGAACAAAAAAGTGATGAACGTTGGGAAGCTAATCAACGCCAGTGGCGGGAGATCAAACGGGAAAGCGATGAACGTTGGGAAGCTAATCAACGAGTCATTAACGAAATGTTAGAATCGATCCGTCACCTCGATAATAAGATCGATAAAAAATATGATCAAACCCTGGGTGCACTCGGTACCCGTTGGGGATTACACTCGGAAGACACTTTCCGTAATGCGATTAGTGGAATCTTACAAGAATTTCCAAGCGGAGTGGAAGTGATTCATGTCAATGAGTTTGATGACACCGGTGAAGTGTTTGGTCGTCCGGATCAAATTGAATTAGATTTGATTATTCGCAATGGTCAATTACTGATTGTCGAAATTAAATCCTCGATGAGTCGAGGTGATATGTATCTATTTGAGCGCAAGGCTCGCTTCTATGAAAACCGGCATCAGCGTACTGCCCAGCGATTGATTGTCATTTCTCCCATGGTGGACAACAAAGCTCAAGAAGTCGCGGCTAAGTTGGGAATTACCGTGTATTCTTATACCGATGAAGTCGAATTGACCGAGTAAGTCAGTCGCTATCAACTACTTAGTGGGTTTAATTCTTGTCTCCAATAAGACCTTCACCATTATTTCAAGGTAGCCGGTAGATTAATTCGCTCCAGGTGAGCAAATAGTAGTTACTCTAAAGCTTGTCAAAGAATTACGATTAATGGTTAAATGCCATTTTATTCAATTTCATTAGATAATCCTTTCGCCAATTTAAACCGTTTGGAACTAGATTAAATGAATTAAAGAATTGATATCCGTTATTAATCATTCTATTGAAAGCCTCTCCAAGATCCTAGAACGGTACGATGAAGTTTTAATCAGGTTAATCTGATTCTAAATCAGTTGGCGAAGATATTAACCAAAAAGATATTTTTTATGCCAGAATTATCCTATAATCTACTTAGTCCAGAAGCACTGATTAACCCTTACCCGATTTACCGTAAGCTGCGTGAGGAAGCACCAGTTTATTGGTCGGAAACTTTCCAATGTTGGATATTGACACGTTATAATGATGTCGTTACCGCATTGCTTGACTTGCGTTTGAGTTCGGAACGCTTGGAGACATTAGCCCGATTACACCTACCCCAACTAGATTTAGGTATTCTCGATAACTATCTACACGTTTTTGGCAAAGGAATGGCCATGAGAGATCCTCCTGAACACATCCGCTTGCGTAAAATAGCTAGTCAAGGATTTACTCACAAGGCATTAAAACATTGGCAATTATTGGTGCAACAAGTGGCTAATGATCTCTTGGATAAAATACAAGATGTTGGTGAGATGGATATGGTAAGCGATTTAGCTGAACCCTTTCCAGCCACGGTTATTGCCGAAATGTTTGCTATCCCGGCAACTGACCGAGAAATGTTCCAAAAATGGTCCAATGCGATTGTCAAATTCCTTGGCGGTAGCTTCGGTAATTTGGAAGAAGATGCGCATTCAGCTAACGAAAGTGTAATTAAATTAGAATCTTACTTTAATGAACTGCTGATTGAACGCCGCCAAAAGTTAGGTGACGACCTAATGAGTTTGTTAATTACCGGCTATGAAGAGGGCAAAATGGATGAAAAGGAACTTTGCGCGCAATGTATCCAAATATTAGTAGCTGGTCATGTCACAACGGTTGATCAATTCGCTAATGGTGTTCACGATTTGTTACAGCATCAATCGCAACTAAAACAATTACAAAGTAATCCCAACCTAATGAATAATGCGGTAGAAGAAATTCTGCGTTACAACACGTCAGTCCCGTTTACTCAGCGCCTAGCTAAAGTGGATCTCACCATGAGAAATAAACGAATTCAAGCTGGGCAAATTGTTTTGCTCAGTTTAGCGGCAGCCAACCATGATGATGACGTGTTCAACTCTCCAGAACAATTCGATATTACTCGCCAGGATAACAAGCACCTTAGCTTCGCTATCGGTCCGCACATGTGTTTAGGTGCGCATTTAGCTCGTCTAGAATTGAAAATCGGTTTGGAAAACTTATTTAAGCGGCTGCCGAATTTACGTTTTGCCGAAGATAAACTGCCTCAGCTTAAAGCTGAAAGTCTTATGTTTAGGGGTTTTCACTCATTACCCGTTCGGTTTTAGTCCTAACCGGGTAAAAATTAGTTAACCAAATAACTGAGCATAGCTTACTAAACTGAATTTGACCAACATAGTTTATTGATTTACAAAATAATGTTTAAGATCTTAATTCACATTTTACTTTAAAATAACCAAAATGGATTGCCTACCGATTTAGGATACTCGACTATGCTACGTTACTTAATTGATTTTGTTTCACCTCAACATGAACATCGGTTGCTCGGTTTAGTATTAATCAGCTTACATTTGGTTATAGTAAGCGAAATTTCATCTAATTTACCATTTTTTGACCTTCTATTACGTATTTTAATAATAATTCATTTTGGTATGGTTGCTTGGTGGCAACCTTTATGGGGACGACTTAATCCACCTCATTTACAAGGGTTAATTATCCTAACGGTTATTGGAATTATTTTCATCGTTTTTCCCCACCTCCTCTTAATTACTTTATGGCAATTTGTCTTATTGGCACTGCTAGGTGGACGTGATTTATCTCAGGTTCGCGATAGAGTTATCAATATAGTCGCTATTATTTTTCTCATTTTAGAACTCGTTATCATTAATATTCCCCATTTGCTGGCTATTCAAGAATTAATGTTACTTAATCAAACGATGCCAACAGTTATACAGGGATTTTATTATGGATTAATTTTTATACCGATGATATTTTTACTGGTTTCTGCCGATAATACTGAATTTGGATATCATATTGATTTTCTTCATGGGTTAATATTTACGCTGTTAACGATTATTATGATTTTGGGTAGCTTAACCTTAGTATCTTATACTGGTATTAATTATCCCCTCGCTTTATTTCAAACTTGTTTAGTTATTACTTTATTTATATTTATAACGAGTTGGTTATGGTTAGCTTTTGCCGGTGAAGAAAATATTGACCAACTCTGGACACGACATTTACTTAATATCGGTAATACCTTTGAACAATGGTTAGACCACCTAGCTCAACCTAATAATTATAGAAATTTAACCCCACAAGAATTCCTACATGCTGGTTTTGAACAACTGGTTACTTTGCCTTGGATTTCAGGCATTGCTTGGCAGTCTCTTTATGGAGAAAACACGGTTGGTAAAGAAGATAACTATTCTGTAACTATCCTCGTACAATCCCTTGAAGTTAAGGTTTATGCTCATTCTCGTATTAGTGGTAGTCACTATTTTCATATCAAAATTTTAATTCAACTGCTGGAGTATTTTCATCAAGCTAAACGTCGAGAAGCCGCTTTTGCACAACAAATGCACTTACAAGCCATTCATGAAACTGGAGCTAAGTTAACTCACGATATTAAAAATTTATTACAATCTTTACATGCGATTACTTCCGTTATTGAAACTTACCCCCCCAATCAATTTGGTGATACCCAGCGACTCCTACAAGGTCAAATGCCACACTTAACTCAACGCTTGAAACGAACTTTAGATAAATTACAAAAACCAGCCGAATTTTCTTATTCTCACATTCCAGTTAGCCTCTGGTGGGGTAATCTCAAAGCACGTTATCGTAAAAGTAACATTGAATTTTTCAGTAATACTGATATAGAAAATGTGTTGGTACCTGAAGATCTATTTGATAATGTTTCAGAGAATTTATTACAAAATGCCCTCACTAAACGTAAACGTGAACCCAATCTCCATATTCGAGCTGAACTTCATATAAGCAAACGCCATGTCCAATTCATGATATGTGATGATGGTAGCCCTATCCCAGATGAAATTTATTCCTCTTTGTTAACACAACCGGTTTCGTCTCGTGATGGCTTTGGTATTGGTCTTTATCAAGCCGTTAAACAACTCGCTCATACCGGGTACAGCTTAAAAATTATTGATAACACTGAAGGACAAGTCTGTTTTGAATTGGCGAGCACTGAATAAGATTTTCTTATCATTTAAACAAGATGAATTGTTGATTTTCTTGATTGAATTTAAATGTGGATTAAGAGCTAAACAGTAGCCAATCCAGTGTAATTAACTAAAATAAAAGAAGTGACCAAATCTATCTTACTTCCGAAGACAAACAGTGCGCCATTGATAGCCATTTATTTATGGGTATGTCAGCATAACTAAGCTATAGGTGTACTACCAGCAGCACTCTAAATTAGGTTGATTGACGCTTTAATAGACTATTGAGTTTAGCTCCTTAATGCGCTTCTTCCCAATTCATACCGATACCAATATCCACAACGAGTGGTACCTGTAATTGCGCAACCTGACTCATCGCGGCAATGATAACCGCTTGAGCTTCTGCTAGAGTGGCTTCGGCTACTTCAAACACGAGTTCATCGTGGACTTGCATAATCATTTTGATATCGGGGTGCTGGGTTTGAATCCAATGATCGATTTTCAACATAGCCATTTTAATTAAATCAGCTGCCGTGCCCTGCATCGGCGCGTTAATGGCGCTACGTTCTGCATACTGCCGACGTTGGGGGTTACGCGAATGAATGTCGGGAATAAATAAGCGTCGTCCTAATACCGTTTCAATGTAACCACTTTGTTTAGCTTTATTCCGAACCTGTTCCAGGTAAGTTTTAACGGCTGGATAACGGGTAAAGTAGGTTTTAATATAAGTTTGTGCTTCATCGCGTTGTATCCCTAATTGTTTGGCTAAACCAAAGGCTTGCATTCCATACATCAGACCAAAATTAATCGCTTTCGCTTGGCGACGTTGGTCAGTCGTAACCGCTGCAATCGGGACAGCAAAAATGTCGGCGGCGGTATGACGATGAATATCTTGCCCACTGGTAAAAGCCGCTAGCAAACCTTGGTCACCAGACAAATGCGCCATGATTCTTAATTCAATTTGAGAATAGTCGGCGGCTAATAACTGATAACCGGGTGGGGCAATAAAAGCTTGTCGAATTCGTCGCCCCTCGGCAGTTCGAATAGGAATATTTTGTAAATTAGGCTGACTTGAAGATAATCGTCCAGTCACTACCACCGCCTGATGATAAGAAGTATGAATGCGTCCGGTTCGGGGATTAATTTGTCGCGGTAACGCGTCGGTATAAGTCGATTTGAGTTTACTGAGTTGACGATATTCTAAAATCAGTTGCGGTAACGGATAATCGGTAGCTAATTCTTCTAAGACTTCAACCGCTGTGGAAGGGTCGTGATGTGGAGTTTTCTGCAGAACGGGTAATTTTAGACGGTCAAATAAGATGGTTTGTAATTGTTTGGGTGAATTGAGATTAAATTCTATTCCTGCCAGTTCATAAGCTGATTGCTCTAGCGTTTGTAAACGTTGAGCTAACCGAATACTTTGTTCGTGTAATAGTGTGGCATCAATAAGAACGCCGTGGCGCTCTATTCGTTTCAGAACAGAAATTAAGGGTATCTCCACTTCAGTAAAAATTTGTTGAACTCGAGGAAATTGTTGCAGTTGTGGCCATAATTTTTGATGTAATTGTAAAGTGATATCTGCATCAGCAGCGGCATAAGCGGTAGCTTTATCCAAATGAATTTGATTAAAGGTGAGTTGTTTTTTACCTTTACCCGCGATTTCTTCAAAAGTAATCGTTTCAACCTGAAGATATTGACTCGCTAAAGCATTCAAACTATGCGAAATAGCCGTGCTATTGAGTACGTAAGATTCCAATAGGGTATCAAAAGCGATACCGTGTAATTCAATGCCATAATTAGCGAGAATGTGAGCATCGTATTTTAAATGATGTCCTACTTTCAGGTGCTGCGGATTTTCCAATAAGGGTTTCAGGGCAGCGAGCACCTGCTCACGTGGTAATTGGGACGGTACGCCGAGGTAATCATGCGCTAAAGGCACATAGACTGCTTCCCCAGCTGGTACTGCTAATGAGATTCCCACGATTGCCGCTTCCAGATAATCAAGACTGGTGGTTTCGGTATCAATCGCGAACAGCAGTGCAGTTTGTAATCGCTTCAACCAATCATCAAATTCAGCTTGAGTTAACACCGTATGATAGTTTGATTTAGCAACCTCTTTAGCTGGATGCTCCGTTTCATCACCCGTGACCGGAATTTCCTCCACCGGTAACGCGGCTAACCATTTTTTGAATTCTAATTGGGTAAATAATTGTCGTAATTTACTGATATCATAAGGATTTACCTGCAATTGTCGGGGTGTATAAGCCAAAGGCACATTATCTCGAATGGTTAATAGCTGCCGAGTTAACGGTAAATGAGGCAAAGCCGTGCGCAAATTTTCGCCCACCTTACCTTTAATATTATCTGCCACGGCGATTATTTGATTTAAAGAACCATATGTGGTTAACCATTTTACCGCCGTTTTAGGGCCAACTTTATCAACACCGGGAATATTATCGACACTATCACCAATAAGACACAAATAATCTAACATGCGTTCGGGAGGAATGCCGAATTTATTAGTCACCCCTTGCACATCAAGACGAGTCTGTTTCATGCTATCAATTAAAATAATGGCGTTATTAACTAATTGAGTAAAATCTTTATCACCGGTGAAAATCAGGGTTGACATTCCCATCGATTCAGCTTGTTTAGCGAGGGTTCCGATAACATCATCTGCTTCTACTCCACTGACCATCAATAAAGGCAAACCTAAAGCTTGAACCATTTCATGAGTTAGTGAAATTTGTGAAACTAATTCAGTTGGCATGGCTGAACGATTGGCTTTGTAATCCGGATAAAGTTCCTCACGAAAAGTTTTTTCTTTGGCATCAAATACTACCGCTGCATATTGAGGTTGATATTCCGCTAATAAACTCTTAAGCATATTCGTTATGCCATAGACGGCACCCGTGGGCACACCTTGAGAATTACTAAGTGGTGGTAGGGCATGGAAAGCACGGTAGAGATAATTAGAGCCATCAATTAAAAAAAGTGTGTCGTTATTAGCCATTACTCTGTTAACTTTGCCTGATATTGAAGTTAGGTTGATAACAATCGAATGCCATGAAGTTAAACTTGGTTAGAAAAGGTACAACATTGCTTACTCATGTCTATTCTAAAAATAATCATTATAACTCTAAAATACCGGTATTTCTGGTTATTATTGTTTACTGAATCTTGAGTTAACAGCGATTAGAGCAGCCGCTATAAGACTTCTAAATAACTCTCCATTATGCAGCGAGTTAAACTGGGTTGAGTTGGCGCAAATCGGCAGCAGATTGAATGGTGCGTCAATATATAGTAGTATTCTTAAGTTATCGTACCGAGTAAATAGCGGAATCGACTGAAAAATAAAGTCAAGAGTGAAAGCCAGCGAATCAAACTGGTTTCGATAACGCCGGAGATAACGCTTTATTTAGATGATGCTTAGGCTTATGCCGAATGGTATTGACACTTTTCCAGCTATGAACTATTTGATTTTAATGGTATATTTTAAACTGATATGTACTTGCGCCGCTTTATTTGGATTTTATTAATTGGATTCAGTTTGACTGGCTGCAGTCAACAAAACCTCTTGTATGAAGAAGGATTCTATGTCTTTGGTACCCTCGTCAATGTTAATATTTGGGGAGTTCCAACCGAGCAAGCGAAGCAAGCGATCGATACGATTGCACATGACTTTCAAAGTATGCACCATCGTTGGCATGCTTGGGAACCAGGACCTTTAGTTGATCTTAATAAGGCTATAGCCGCTGGACAAGTTTGGACTGTTGAAGACAATTCGTTACTATTTTAATTAAACAATCGCAGTTGTTTTCTCAGCAAAGCGAAGGATTATTTAATCCAGCAGTTGGACAACTCATTAAATTGTGGGGATTTCACCGTAACGAGTTTCCTGACGATACGCCACTGCCCCTGTCAACTACTCTAGCTACCTTAATCGCACAAGCGCCGAGTATGGCTGATCTTCAAATAAAAGGTAATCAAGTTTCTTCACGCAATCGAGCGGTACAACTCGATTTTGGTGCCATTGCTAAAGGTTATGCTATTGATTTGGCTATTGAAAAGTTAAAACAGCAGGGTATTCACAATGCGATTATTAATGCGGGTGGCAATTTAAAAGTAGTGGGAAAGAAAGGTACTGAACCTTGGCGAATCGGCATTCGTCATCCCAATAGTCAAGGTGTGTTAGCCGCTATTCTAGTGAGTGGCGAAGAAAGTGTAATTACTTCCGGAAATTATGAGCGTTTTCGTGAACATAAGGGAGTACATTATTCTCATATCATTGATCCACGTAATGGTATGCCCGTTCGAGGTATCACTTCTGTAACGGTAATTGATCCCAGTGGTACACGTGCTGATGCTGCAGCTACCGCATTGACTGTAGCGGGTTTATCTGATTGGCATCGAATTGCTCGACAAATGGGAATTAAATATGTCATGGTAGTAGACGAATCGGCAACGGTTCATATGAATCCCGCTATGGCTAAACGCATTCAATTTCAAACTCAGCAACCACCCAAAGTAGTACTAACTGCTCCGCTGTAATTTATTTTCACACATAAGATGAAGTACCGGTTCGGTGCGTGCGTCTTTGATGATAATATAGAAACCCTAAATAATTCGTAAACAAAAAGTGATCAAAAGCGCTTAAATTTGTGTAAGTAAATTTAAAAATTTGGGATGCTTATAGACTCTAATTGAGTTTCAGCATAATAAACAGAGCTTTCATAAACGTCATTTTCAGACATCAGTTTATAAAATCGCCAAACGACGGTGTGAGTTACGATCCTAACAACTTAAAATGGTTTAAAATTTTGTTAAGCCACTGCCAAGCTTGTATCTTTACTGATACAGGAGGTTAATTTCTTTTCAAGATTATCGTTTTGACTTTTAGTCGAAAATTTTTTCAAGAGATAACTGAATATCTAGTACTTCATCAATCACCTCGTGATTCTCACTTAATAGATCAAAGTTTTTAAACTGATTTAGGGAGGAGTAGACCGTTATGACTCCAATTTCAGGCGCAACCAACCAACAAGATTTAATACCTAACGCAAAATACACTTTGAATTTTTCTTTAATCTCATACATCCCCTGGGTAGGAGATAATATTTCAATTGCCAACAGCGGCATCTCGGACATCTTCAAAATATCAGTGGGTCTACTTAATCCACGTCGAGTCGGCGGGTATAGGCAAATATCAGGTTTAAGTTCTCCTCTGGCTTTAAGGTTAAATTGACTTAAGTCAATGGTGCTTATATCCAAGCTTAATTCCGTCACCAACGTAAATTTATCGTCCGGTAGCAACCGATTCAAACGGCTTTGAACCAGTGCATGATTCCATGAACCCATATCAAAATTTTCTTCATTTTCAAC
Organism: Thioploca sp.; assembly: GCA_012032555.1. Classification (GTDB taxonomy): domain Bacteria; phylum Pseudomonadota; class Gammaproteobacteria; order Beggiatoales; family Beggiatoaceae; genus Thioploca. Next base: position 26,550 of record JAAUSR010000047.1, on the reverse strand, counting down.
TGATTCTGTTGTAAGAAGATCAATCATAGCGTAGTATTATTAAAAACAAACTCGTTACATCCAGTCGGTACTTGAGAAGGTATCGCTTTCACCATCACCAATCCCTGTTTGTTTAACAACAGTTCTATTTCCTCGATAGAAGCATATTCGTAGGGATAACCACCTACCCAATCAACCACATTATAGAGAAAATCCATGCCGCGAGTCATTTTGTTAGGATTTTTTCCGGTTACCAGATATTTAGCCAACCAAATAATAGGATAAAATAAATAAATTAATCCCTTTTGAAGTAAAGAAGGAGAATGACAGTATAACCACTTGATAATTCGCCAAATAGGACTAGTCCAGTGTCGATTATAGATTGAAATAACTAAATATCCATTTTCTTTAACTAAGGAGGCTGCTTGTTGAAGGGCGTATTGCATATTACCCGTATGATGTAGAACTCCCCAAGAGTGGACAATATCAAACTGTTGATTATCATTAATTTTCAACTGTTGCAAAACGGCTTTATCTAAAATAGAACCAATAATGACAGGGATTTCGTTCGTACCGGTGGAAAATAAGCTTGCTGTCTGTTGTAATGCTTCTTGGCATTTAGGATTGACGTCACAACCGATAACAATTGAGCCTTTTTGTTTAGCAATCAACAAGCTCAAACCTTGTCCAAAACCAATATCTAAGAAAGTTTTGCCCGTCAGGTCCATACCTTGAAATAATTTTTCAAAATCTGTTTGGGCTTGAGTCACTTTCGCGGCGGTTAAGGCCTTTCTGGAGAAATCTAACCAATTTTTACCAAAATCGAATTGCATATTTAATTACCAAGTTATTTATTGAATTTGCCGCTGGCTTTCCAGAAACAAATAATTAATTGCGGCAAATAATTCATCTAAATTCTCAATATGATAACCATTTAGATTCTTGGTGAAAAGTTCCGGTTGCAATTTAGCAAATTCCCAACGGTCAGCATTAGTTACTACTCCAAATAGAGTCTGCTCAGGATGATTATTGATCTGTTGTATAGCGACTAATTCTGCGGCACACTGTCCCCAACCTTCGCTAAAGTTATCTTTTTTAGCTTCAATTACAATAAAATAAGGCTGTTCAAACACGATTTTACCCAATGGCGAACGTTTTGTTATCAAGTAATCGGGTACGCCTGATAATTCGTCGCTTTCCCCAATTGGATGATGACTCCACAACATAAAATCGGTTTTATAAGCCTTCCAAATTTCTCGCAGAATAGGGTAGATAAGATTTTCACAGAGAGCATACTCAGAACTATCCACCACGAGTTCAATCAGATTAAACTGTAATTCAGCTCGTAAATAATCACTAATTTCAAAGGGTTTTATTTGAATAAAATTCTGTTCTTGATAAGAAATATGAAAAGTTTGTAACACTTGGCTTAGGGTTTTGTAACAAGTAAAAGACATCAGAAAAGCGTCCGTTAAGTATATTCTCAATATCTTAGCAAGCCAGCATAGAAATAGAGCATTACAGCACTAAATAGGCATGCCTAACGCATTTTAGGCTCGCTAAACAAATTGACATATTCACTAGCTACCTTCGTCCAAGAAAATTCTTTTATCACCCATTCTCGTCCAGCTTGGCCAAATCGTGCTGCTTGTTCACGATGAGTTAAGAGTGTGCACAAAGCTTGTTGAATATCTTGGGGCTTTTGCAAATCAACTAAATATCCGGTTATCCCCGATCGCACCACTTCGGTATTTCCTATGACTTGACTGGCAATCACCGGCAAACCACAAGCCATCGCTTCTAAAACCACATTGGGCATTCCTTCATACCGGGATAAATTTAAAAAACAGTCGGTACCTTGATAAATTTTACGAAGTTGTTCTTTATCTAGCCAGCCATGCCAGCTAAGAATTGAATCTAATTGAAGTTTCACGGCATACTCTTGCAATGCTGCTTTTAGTTGACCATCTCCTATTAAATGACATATAAATGGAATGGTCACTGACTTTTTTAGTTGACTCAGTTGCTCTAACAGAAAAAACAAATTCTTTTGTGGCTGAAATCTGCCTACAAACAAAAAGTTAAAAATGTCATTTTGGTGTATTTTCTGGTAAAAAAATTCAGTATCTACTCCATTGGGTATAATTTTTACCGGGTAAGGATCAGCGAGTTCAGCTAATTGTTTTAATCCTATTGAGTTAGCTACAATGGCATAACTGTGTTTTAACACGGCTCTACGAACCGGCATGAGCAAGCGATGCAATTTACTAACCCTGGCGTCGATTCCTGGTACATCTCCTCCACGTAAAGAAATCACATAAGGTTTGTTAAATAACATTTTACCCCATAATCCAATAGGACCACATGGCATTGAGAAATAAATAATGATCGCTTCAATTTGGCAATTTCGTAATATCTTTGGTAACACAAACAAAGCTGACATCACAAACGATAATTGTTCTAGCAAGGTAGAACGGTGAGCAGATCTGCGCCAAGCTCGACAACGGTATACCCGTATTTCTTGTTCTTCTTTCCAACCCCGCAATTCTTTATAGTTTGCTGTAAGAATAGTCACTTGGTGAGTTTGTTTAACTAATTCACGCGCTATATTCCACATGGCATTAGCGGCACCGCCTCCAACGGGTGGATACTCATAATTAATTAATAATAATTTCATTTACGAAACTAACTATGCTCAAAGGTTTTTTTTATATTTCTTTCTAACACCGTTATCTCAAATCGTTTAAGGGTTCTGTTTTTTGGTGAAAAAATTTATCGTACATTGAGCCAATCTTAAATACAAGATACCCCAAATTATGCTAAAGAGAGCAAGCACAACGAAAAAATCGCACCATCAAGCGAAAAGCTTAATTCTAGTCATCTAAAAACTACAAATCTGTGGTTGTTTTCTTATCATTATAGGGTTCTACTTTTCAATCCAATTAAAAATGCTATTTCCCTAACGTAACCACTTTGATACAATCATTTTGGTTAGTGTGTAAAGGGAAATGGTTATTTTTTATTTTAGAGAATAATAATATTATGTTATATAGAATAAATTAGTTAATTTTTATAGTTTGCAAAAATTATTTATTCGACTAATATTACCCTATATTATAATTCCCCATTTAAAATGACCACTTATTAAATAGGGGTAATTTCAAGATGCAAAATAAAATCAATAAATTAAAGTCAATTCGCTCTTCACCTTGGCGATATCGACTGACTGGTGTATGGCATATGACCTTACTGGCTATCATTTATTATGTGGCTGGTTATATTGGCTTTGTGCTCGAAGGTGGACAACGTGGCGTTATGCCTATCCCGTTGCCGGCGGGCATTGCTTTAGCGGCTTTATTACTTTTTAGTGTACATCTATGGCCAGGGATTGTGGTAGGATTGTTTTTACTCAATACTAACTTAAAGACCATTCCAATCCTGTCCTGGTTAGACACTGACATGAATGTTCCCCTCATGTTGACTAGCTTTTCAGCACTCGGTGCTATTGTTCAGGCGATTTTTGCGACGCAAATCCTGAAATACTTTCAATTTCGAATTAATCTTGCCCATGTACGTGATACTTTTTTATTTGGAATCGTCGTCTTTATCATTGCCCCTCTATTAGGAGCCAGTGTAGCGATGATCGGTTTATTCATAGAAAACGATATCCCGAGCGAATATCTGAGTGAGATTTGGCTAACCAGTTGGTTTAATGATGGTATCAGTATGCTGGTGTTAACCTCTACTTTACTCGTGTGGCGACAATTGCCGTTAAAAGGTTATAATTATTGGCATTTATTCGAAGGCATCGCGGTATTATTATGTCTCACCTTAGTAAGTAGTCTTACTTTAAAAGTTGACTATGGTAACAGACTGATTTTTCTATATCTTATTTTACCATTTGCGGTTTGGGCAGCAGTTCGATTTCAACAACATGGTGCGACTCTCGCAGCACTCGTTATAGCCACTATCCTCTTAAGTGGTGGGCTCAATCGAATTTATCCGACTGGAGAATTTATCGAAACCAGTGACTTACTTTTAGAAATTGGGTTTATTAGTATTACTTCTTTTACGGCCTTTCTGGTTGCCGCTGCTTACGCGGAACGTTATCAAGCCGAAGAAAATTTACATAAAGAAAAAGAACTCGCCAATAACACCCTTCACTCTATTGCAGACGCTGTCATTACCACGGATAACCAAGGTCGAATTACTTACCTCAACCCGGTGGCAGAAGAATTAATTGGTTACACTAATTATCAAGCGATTAACCAACCCATTACTACCTTGTTTCAGCTTAAAAGCTCAGATGAGGGTACAATAGAAAACTTAGTGACACGATGTTTACGTGGTATTGTTAATCCTCCTCAACAAAGTTTATTAATTAATCACCAACAACAAACTATTGCCATCGAAAATTCAGTGGCACCGATCCGTGACCGTTATGGTCAAATTGAAGGTGTTATTATGGTGTTCCATGATGTGAGTAAAGAACATCGATTACGCGAACAATTATCTCACCAAGCGAGTCATGACGCCTTGACCGGATTATATAACCGTCGTGAATTTGAATACCAATTAACGAGTTTAATCAATAACACTAAAATAGAAGATCAAGAACATTCCTTTCTTTACCTTGACCTTGATCAATTTAAAATCATCAATGATACTCAAGGACATGCCGCCGGCGACGCCTTGTTAAAACAACTTGTTACGGTTCTGCAAACACGAGTACGTCATGGTGATATCTTTGCCCGTTTAGGTGGGGATGAATTTGGGATTTTATTAAAAGATTGTTCCATCGAATATGCGGGGGTAGTAGCAGAAGCCTATCTGAACGCGGTACGTGACTTTCGCTTTGTTTGGGAAGATAGAAGCGTTGAAATTGGAGTCAGTATTGGGGTTGTACCGATTAATGTTCAAACTGAAAATATAGCTGCGGTATTGAGTAATGCTGATCTCGCTTGCTATGCCGCTAAAGATAAAGGACGTAATTGTATCCATGTTTCTATCGGTGAAGATGAAAAATTAGTAACCCTACGGCAAGGAGAAATGCTGTGGGTAAGTCGCATTATCAAAGCCATAGAAGAAGATCGATTAGTATTATACAAACAAAAAATTGCACCGGTTGACCCTAACAAACAATCAGAAGTGCATGGTGAAATTTTGATACGAATGCGCGATGAAGATGGAAAAATAATTTTTCCCGGCAGTTTTTTACCGGCGGCAGAACGTTATAATCTAATGCCCAGAATTGATCGATGGGTAGTACATAAGGTTTTCACCCATCTCGCTAACCAGCCTCAAGCGGATAAATTATCTGATTTTATTGCTATTAATTTATCCGGCGCCACCTTAAATGACCCTAGTTTTGCTCAATTTATCCGTGATGAATTAGAAATTTTAGCCGTACCAACTCAATTAGTGTGTTTTGAGATTACTGAAACGACTGCTATTTCGTCTTTAGATAAAGCCGTCGAATTTATGCAAGAAATGAGTCAACTTGGATTCCGTTTTGCGCTAGACGATTTTGGTAGTGGGGTATCATCATTGGTTATTTAAAACAATTACCGGTGAATTATCTCAAATTAGATGGTAGTTTTGTGAAAGATATGGTCATTGATCCAATCGATCATGCGATTGTAGAAGCAGTCACTCAAATTGGACATGTTATGAAACTAAAAACCATTGCCGAGTGGGTAGAAAATGAGGCGACTTTACTAGCTTTAAAAGCTATCGGGGTTGATTTTGCTCAAGGATTTGGGATAGGCAAACCAGAATTATTTTTATAAGCAGGTAGATATTGGTGAAAGAAAAATTTATACTGTGTCCGGTAGGTAGTTGGTTAAGCAGTCGCTGTATTTATTTAAAATACAGAGGAAAGTCCGGGCTTCACAGGACAAGGTGCCAGGTAACACCTGGGAGACGTAAGTCTACGGAAAGTGCCACAGAAAATATACCGCCAATTTCAGTTAGCAGTTATCAGTTATCAATGAATATTAGATAATTAATTGTGATAACTGCTAACTGCTAACTGAAAGAGGTAAGGGTGAAAAGGTGTCGGTAAGAGCGCACCGCGTTGGTGGTAACATCAATGGCAAGGTAAACCCCACCTGAAGCAAGACCAAATAGGGGAATAGTAGACGCCGCTAAGGCGACTACCGATGTGGTCCGCATTATTCCCGGGTAGGTTGCTAGAGGTATTTGGTGACAAATACCCCAGATGAATGACTGCTACATTGCTTGCTATAAGTAATGAACAGAACCCGGCTTATCGATCAACTACCTTTATTTTTTAATGGTCTATTTTTTGGCTATTAATTTCCTGCCTCATCTCGCTTTTCTTTTAGACGGTAATATTTCGATCCCATTGTAGTTAAAGTTTCTTTCACCGGTAGTAGCCCATGAATGAACTGATCAAGAATTTTGAAGCTTTGTTAACACAAGGGCAAGACAATGCCTTACTTCGTTTTGGTTTGGGTAATGCCTATTTCAAACAAAAGGATTTTGCACAAGCAGCGCAGCATTTTGCCAAAGCTATTGAATTTAACCCCAAGTATTCTGCAGCTTGGAAAAATTATGGTAAAGCTCTAAGCGAAAATCAACAGATTCAAGAAGCTATTGAAGTTTACACGCAAGGAATTACCGTAGCAGAAGAACAAGGTGATAAACAAGCTGCTAAAGAAATGATGGTTTTTTTAAAGCGATTACAAAAAATGGTTAACAACCGTTGACCGTTAGGAGTTAGCCATAATTTCTGAATATAATTAAATAATTGGAAAGGGTTACGTGAAATTTCAATTAGACTTTGGGCAAGCCACTTATCAAATACGACGTTATGATTCACAAAGTGTGACTATTAATGACCAAATTTATACTCAAAGTATTATTCTCATGCCAGAGTATCTCAGTGAATGGGCTGTAAAAAGTTTTAGTGCTTTAGAACCATCTCATTTTCAACGAGTGCGTGCTTTGTGCCCGGAGGTAGTTTTATTGGGAACGGGAGCTAAAATATATTTTCCCACGCCGGCGTTATTGACACCTTTAATAGATGATGGAATTGGGGTAGAAGTGATGGATACTCCCGCTGCTTGTCGAACTTACATGATTCTTATGGCAGAAGGACGGAAAGTTGCAGCAGCACTTTTATTTGAATAACTCAATTAGGCTAATCTTGTGCCCTAGGGTGATTGGTGCACTATTGCCACTCAATCAAGTACAATACCTTCTCTAAAATCAATGCCTTCACCACTACTCAATCGTAACAGGTTGATTAATTTGCCCAAGTTTGGCGATATTATTGAGTACACGGTCAATAAAATCGGTGTCACTGATTGCCAAGTGTGCTCAAACTAAGCCGGTTGAATTTGACCAAATCGAAGTCACGGCGATAACCACGCGAGTCGGTTCGTGATAATCGCTATAGCGGCTTAAGTGACGGAAGTTGGCTCTACCCCATAAACACCTCAAGTTAGTCAACATCACGACTAGAAACTTATCTAGCACTTTGGTTACACTAGACATTTGTAGCAAAATGATTTCTAATAAATTCATGAGAACCGGCTCTGAAAATGGATAGTCTGGTTTGGGATCACGGTATTATCTCATAGATGGGGTTCTCGCTCTTCAATATGATTTTCAGAGTAAAAACCGTCTGAACCGTTGAATTATAATATTTAAATCATTAAATTATTCAACTAATTGAAAACAAATATTTTATCGTCTTGCAATTAGCTGAATCAAGATTTTTAGGATAGAAGGATTTACAGAATTTAACTGAAGTTTAACCACTTTATTTCGTCAATAGGTTAATTTTGAAAATGCCGATTTAGACAAGATGCTTGAAGTATACTAACATCAATATGTTATAAAAAACAAAGGAATTGAGTTGTGCTGGATTCCGCTTCATATCTATTCGTTTAAATCATCTGATTTGATGCATGACTAGATGAATCAAATAACCCAACATTGAGTTAATATTGATAAGTTTCGCTTTGCTCTACTTAGGAGACCATCCTATGGTTAATGAAAAATCTGAAAAAATGAATTTGATAACCCTCGATAAACAGCTACGTGCAACTGAATTGAATCTACAACAGGGTGAACCCAAATTAGAGAAAGAGAAAATACTCGAATCATCCTCCATAGATACTGTCGTTGCGACCAATATCGGTAATCTAGATAAAATTCGAGAAATTCTATTTGGTGGTCAGATTCGTGACTATGAAAAACGCTTTAGACGCCTTGAAGAACGTTTATCTCAAGAAAATGTCCAACTACGTGATGAATTGTTACAACGAGTCAAATCGTTAGAAGATTTACTCATGAGCGAGACCGAAGGTTTAACTGAAAAAATGAAGTTGGAACGTCAAGAACGTTATGAAGCTAATCAAGATTTTATCCGTGAAATGAATTCATTGAAAACCGAAATTAATAATCGATTCGTTCAACTCGATGAACAAGTCAGTAAGGATATTAAGCAACTTCGTCAACAATTTCAAAATCAACTTCAAGAATTAATCGTGCAATTCCGCCAGCAGAAAGATAATTTGACTTTATTAATTAAACAAGAGGTAGCACAACTGAAAGAAGAAAAATTAGCTCGAAGTGATCTAGCAGCGTTTTTTACTGAGTTTGCTTTACGATTAAACAAGGATTTTAATACTAATCCAATAGAAAATGATTAATAGGTTATATAAAATTCTAGCCAGCAGATAAATGAGCTAATTTTCCGATATCTTATGGTAATGGAAGAATATACTCAGTTACGCAATTTGCTACTGGAATCTGAACAGCAGCGGTTAGAACAATTAGAAATCCGTTTTAATGACTACCAGCAACGGACACATGATGTTGCTGAGGTATTACCCTCGGCTTTACGTTCTTCACCGAATCAAGCCGATTTAATCTTGGCTTTACAAGTACCGGTAAGTCATTGTGTAAAACAGTCTGTACAACAAGATCCCAAAACTTTCGCTAAAGCAATTATGCCAGTTATGGTACCGGTCTTACGAAAAACCGTTGCGGATGCTTTTAAGTCTATCCGCGAATTTTTACATGAGCAACAAGCGGGTATTAATCATTTAGATAATCGTATTAGTCAGTTAGAACAAGGACAAATCACTGATTTACTGAACCGATTGAGTTATATTGAGCAAGCTGTTGCTTACTTAAATGACTTAGATCAACGTATTAATACATTAGAACGTTCTAAGCTTAGCCAACTAGTTAATCAGGTTAGTTACCTTGATAATCAGGTTAATCATCTTGAACAGGAACAAATGGGTAAACTGGTGGCTCGTTTTACTGATCTGGAACAAGGTTTAAGTCAGCTAGAAACCACTTTAACCAATAGCCTAGAACAACGTATTAATACTTTAGAAAGCTCGAAAATCAACCTACTCGTCAATAAAGTCAGTTACATAGATAATCATGTTAATCATCTTGAACAAGAGCAGGTTAATCAACTCGTTGAGCGTTTAGCTTCTCTAGAAACTTCTTTAGGCAATGAAGAAAAGCGGGTTGATGAATTAGTCAAATTTTTACCAAAAGCAATTCGTCAAGCAACTCAGTCAGAAACTGCAACGGCTACTGAAATTCAAACAGTTGGTAGGGAAGAAGAATTAACCGAATCTTTACAGATGCCGATAGAATATTGTATTAAGTCTTCGGTGGAGCGAGATGCACATAGTTTTGCTGATATTTTATTCCCGGTGATGGGACCAGCAATTCGGAAATCGATTAATGAAACCTTTAAATCTATCGTTCAAAATATTAATACCTCGCTAGAACGAAGTTTATCGCTTCAAGGGTTGGGTTGGCGGTTAGAAGCTTGGCAAAGTGGGCGACCTTTTTCGGATATTGTGTTGCAAAATACTTTGGTATACCGCGTTGAACAAGTGTTCTTAATTCATCGTGAAACCGGTTTGTTAATGCAACATCAAAGTCAAGATGGGACTCAAATCGGTGATAGTGAAGCGATATCAGGGATGCTAACCGCTATTCAAGATTTTATTCGCGATTCCTTTTCAACCGAGAAAACCGAAGAATTGGATAGTGTAGAAGTGGGTGATTATACCGTCTGGATGGAACGTGGACCTTATGCGGTGTTAGCTTGCGTTATTCGTGGGATTGCACCCTATGATTTTAAAAGAACCATGCGCATGAATCTAGAAGCAATTCATGCCCGCTATGGTAAGGTATTACGGCAATTTGCCGGTGATAGTGCTTCGCTAGAACCCTGTAAACCATTGCTACAAAAAACGCTCCAGTCAGAACTGAAGCCGGAAATGCAGGCTAAAAAAAATCGCTTATTTTCTCCAGCATTTATAGTCGTGTTTAGTATTCTGTTGTTCTGGCTACTTGGATGGGGTTACCTTCATTGGCGTTATCAGCAGCTTTTAGATAAATATGTTAACCGACTGCAAACGACTCCCGGTATTGTGTTAATTTCTACCCATTATCAGGGTGGTCAATTAATCGTTCAAGGATTACGGGATCCGTTAGCCGCTGATCCGCAAAAAATGGCTCAACAATTAGGTTTAACTGAGCAAGAAATCATCGGTCAATGGCAATCTTACCAAGACTTACATCCTCAATTTGTAGAACAGCGGCTCCAACAGTGGCTTGCGCCACCTAACACTGTACAGTTATCGGTAGCTAATTCGGTGTTATACTTACGGGGTCATGCCGATCAAGATTGGATAAATAAAGTTAAAAATCAGGGTATTGTGGCATTAGGTATTTCACGGCTTGACACTAAAGAACTAATTGATAATAATGCTTTTTTTTCTCAAACTCAAGCTGAGTTTGATCGTTATCTCAAAGCGTTACAAAACACGCTAGGTATTGTGATTACTTCTAATGAAATAGATGGAAATCAAAGAATTATAACTGGATTACGCGATCCTTTAGCAAAAGATCCGTTACTCATGGCACAACAGCTACAACTCAGTGATAAGGTTAAAAATAATTTAGTAATGCGTTGGCGTTCTTATCAAGATTTAACGCCAGATTTTGTGGAAAAACGGCTACGGCGACGCTTAAATCCACCGGCTACGGTCAAATTACAGTTAAAAGGCGATGTATTATCTCTTAGCGGTCACGCTTCCCAAGCTTGGATAGATAAAGCCATTCGTGAAGTTCAAGGTATCGCCGGGATTAACCAAATTAATCGCGAGTTGCTATTAGAAACCGATCAGTTTTTATTGATACAAGCCCAAAATAAACTAGAACCACCGCCACAAGTAACTTTAACGGTTGACCAAGGCGTGCTAAAGATAACCGGGCACACTGATAAAAATACGATTGAACAGTTACAACAACGTATACAAGCGTTACAGGGTTTTGCTAGTATAGATACTCAAGAATTAATCGATCTCAATTTACTCATTCACCAGATTGAACAACTGGTTATTTATTTTAATGAAGATACCGAACTCAAAGCAGGACAACAGCCTACTTTACAAAAATTACATCAATACTTACAACAATTGCAAGCTATCCAAGCAGATTTCACTTTACAAATCATGGGTGATACCGACGGATTAGGTACACAAGAATCTAATCAGGACTTAAGTAACCGACGGGCAAAAACAGTCTATCAATGGCTAATTTCGCAAGGGATAACAGCGCATTATTTGGTTGTTACTCTCCCCCCAGTTATCCGTTTTGGTAAACAAGAACCTGACTGGGAGGAAAGAAAAGTGACTTTTCGGGTAGTGGTTAAAAAATCCAGTAACAATAAAGATTCTGGCCATGATACAAAAGAAAATTTGCATGATCGGTGACTTTGCCGTAGGCAAAACCTCTTTAGTGGCGCGTTTTGTGCGTCAAACTTTTTCAGATAAGTATTTAACGACCATTGGCGTTAAAATTGATACCAAATTAATTAACTTGTCTCAACAGCAAATTAAATTAATCTTATGGGATATTGCCGGCAGTGATGCGTTAAGCACAGTAACCGCCTCTTATTTACGGGGTGCAGCCGGTTATTTACTCGTGGTAGATGGAACCCGTAAACCAACGTGGGATACGGCCTTAAATTTACAAGAACTCGTGAATTCCCAGATTGGCAATAAACCTTTTATTTTCTTATTAAATAAAGCTGATTTACAAGAACAATGGGAAATCAATAATCTTGATATTACTGAACAATTGCAGCAGGGTCGAGCGGTCATTCATACCAGCGCTAAAATCGGTACTGGTGTTGAGGAAGCCTTTATGCAATTGGCAATGAAATTGCTGAATAATCCACTTGACTAAATCCTCTTTAATTCCAAACAGGAAATCTTTTAAATAAAGATCATTTGCAATGGCTAGAATTCCTTTTAGCATCATAAAATATGTCCGTTTTCTCTGGATGTCAGAGAAGGTGATAACTTACCTACATATTGATGCCCAAGGTCAATTAGTAGATTGGGGGGGGTATCCCAATTATTATGGCCTAGTTAATTTAGTTATCGGCAAACAAGCCACGGAACAAATTTCTTTTTTAGAAGGCTTGTTGCCAGTCGTTCATACTGAAGTAATCCAATTTTTACGAGTGGGTACCAGTAATAGTGCTCATGTTCATATTGTTCCTTATCAAAGCCATACTTGGGTATTACTGTTTGATGCTACGGCTGAACATGATCGTCAACAAAAAGTGCAACAACAAGCCAATGAATTAAGCATCCTAAATTATCGCCAAAGCCGATTGATTCAACAAATGGAAGAGACTTGGCAAGCTTTAACCGAAGAAAAACAGCAACTTGAACAAATTAGTCAAGCACAAGGTCGTTTTTTTGTTACGCTCTCGCATGAATTGCGTGCTTCCTTATCATCCATTATCAACAATACTGACTTACTCGATATACCGCTTGAAGAATATGAAACCCATTATTTAACAACAATAAGAAATAATGCGGATCATCTATTATCACTCATTGATAACAGCTTGGAACAAACTAAATTAGAAATCGGTCAAGTCGTGCTCCGTCCCAGCCGGTGTGAGGTTAAACAAACTTTAAAAGAATTAGAAAATTTATTTTTACCACTCGCTCAAGAAAAGGGATTAACTTTTACTCTAGAAAGTCAACCGACTATCCCTTCTTTCGTTATGATAGATGGCTTACGTTTTCGGCAAGTATTAATTAACTTGGTTAACAATGCGATAAAATTTACTGAACAAGGTTTCATTAAAGTGACACTAGATTGGCAAGATGATCAGCTTAAATTTGCTGTTGCTGATAGTGGACCGGGTATTTCGCCTGAATCACAAGCCAAAATTCTTACGACGTTTCATCGTGAGAAGATAGCTTATCATTTACCCGGGGTGGGTTTAGGATTAACAATGAGTTTCAATCTTATCCAACTCATGGGTGGAGAATTAAAAATCAAATCAACACCCGCAGTCGGTTCTCTATTTAGCGGATTTATTCAAGCGCCCGCTACTGGCTATATACCGGTTGTTGCAGAAACGAGTCAAATTATTACAACTACTTCGCTGGCTAGAATCTTAATTATCGATGATGACGTAGTTAATTGTAGTTTAATAGAAACGACTTTAAGGGAAAGAGGATATCTGGTGGTGAGTACTTATGATAGTCGGGATGCTATTCAGTTGACTCGACAAATTCAACCCGATCTTATTTTAATGGACCTATTAATGCCCCATCTGGATGGTTACACTATGATACAACGATTACGTGAACAGCAATTTACTCAACCGGTTATTGCTATTTCCGCATCTAATTTCGAGCATGATCGACTGTATGCCTTAACCAGCGGATGTAGTGATTATTTAGTTAAACCCATTAACATCGAACAATTGTTAGCCGTGACTGAGCGAACACTCTGTAAGTGTTAACGCTAAATAAACCGGTCAGTTGTTAAATTAGTTTGGATTTCCCAGTTTAAACGGAAAGTTATCTTCAAATAACTCAATAACTTGATAAGTAACTAACGCTTCACTTTTCCCTTTGAATTGAGTTGCTGGGAGAGCTTTAGCAACCACACTATTTTTAACTTGACTGTAGGTATTAGCACCAATTAAGACTTCACCCGGTTTAGCATGACTACAAATCCGTGAAGCTACATTAACGGTATCACCTACGGCTGAATATTGATAATGCCATTGTGCCCCAATATTACCAACCAGTGCCACGCCGGTATTAATTCCCACTCCAAAATGAAAGGGGGGATATTTTTCGATTTCTTCATATTGTTGATAAAGTTTCGCTATTTTTTGTAGCGTTAACCCCGCTTTAACCGCTCGTTGAGCATGATTAGGTTGTTTATCGGGTGCATTAAAAATAGCCATGATTCCATCACCCATATAATTCACGATAACACCACCGGCTTCAGCAATAGCTGTACTAGCGATATCCATACAAATATTCAACATGTCAATTGTTTCTTTGGGCGTTTGCTTCTCGCTAATACTGGTGTAATTACGTAAATCTGCAAATAAAACCGAGATTTCTCTGGCTGCTCCCCCCAATTCAGGCGAAATGCGTTTTTCCATTAAAGCCACACCAACCTCTTTGGGAACATAACGCTGCAAAATAAATTCTAAACGTTGGTTAGTTTCGGCTAGATTTTGTTTTAACAGACTGAGTTCATTACGTTGTTGAGTGAGTATTTGCTGGGTTTTTACCCATTCAGAAGTATCCGTTAAAGTGACCAACAATATAGGTTGTTCAATATGTTCCCAAATATGGCGTAAGATCGCCACCGTGATATAACGAATATTATTAGCAGAATCGGTACGGTTAAGATTTTCTAGCTCAAAACGGGGTAATTCGCCCCGTAATATTTCTTGCAATAGGTCTTCACAACCCATTAATTCCGGAACTAAATCAAGTAAATATAATTTTCTAGTCCCTTTAAGACCATTAAATAAAGATAATTCGCCTTCATAAGCCAATACGGTTAGCTGCGAATCAACCATAGCATAACCAATTTTTTGCTCACGAAGTAGCAGTTGAATTAAGTCTAGAAACATTTTCAGTTATCAGTTACCCGTTATCAGTTATCAGTTATTGTTGATAACTATTAAATATTATAACTGATAATCAATAACTATTCACTGATAATTGTTTACTTCTTGTTCGTTCTTTAATTTTTAGGTTAACTATAATAACTTATTGAAATAAACAAAGTTTAAATGTAGTGGTCCAGTTAACTGATAACTGAATCAATGTCTAAAATGACGCATACCGGTGAAAACCATTGCTATATTTTGTTCATTAGCAGCAGCGATAACTTCATTATCACGCATTGAACCACCCGGTTGAATAACTGCGGTAATACCAACCCGAGCAGCGGCATCAATTCCATCCCGAAAAGGGAAAAAGCATCCGATGCCATAACTGATCCTTTTACTTCTAGCTGTTCATCAGTAGCCTTAATTGCCGCAATTTTAGCGCTATAAACGCGACTCATTTGTCCAGCACCAATGCCAATAGTCATGCCGTCTTTACAGTAAACAATCGCATTGGATTTAACAAATTTGACTACTTTCCAAGCAAAGAGTAAATCCTGCAATTCTTGATCAGTGGGTTGTCGTTCGGTCACTATTTTTAACTCGGCTTGAGTAACAGTACCACGATCACGATCTTGTACTAATAACCCGCCATTCACCCGCTTAAAATCCCAGTCATTTGTTATTGGTGATACTATCTTATTATTCCAATCACCACACATCAATACTCGTACATTAGCCTTAATTGCTAAAATGGGTTTAGCTTCTTCAGTCACTTGGGGAACAATAATGACTTCAACAAACTGGCGCTCAATGATCGCTTTAGCGGTTGGCGCATCTAAGGAACGGTTAAACGCTATAATGCCCCCGAAAGCAGAAGTTGGATCGGTTTTAAAAGCCCGTTCATAAGCTGCTAAAATATTTTCTCCAATTGCCACACCACAAGGATTAGCATGTTTAACAATGACACAAGCCGGTTCCTCAAAAGATTTTACGCACTCTAAAGCAGCATCGGTATCAGCAACATTGTTATAAGATAATTCTTTTCCCTGTAATTGCTGAGCAGTCGCGATACCGGCAGCTGGTGGATTGAGATCAGCATAAAAAGCAGCTGATTGGTGAGGATTTTCACCATACCGCATGGCTTGTCTCTTTTGATATTGTAAAGTCAATAGCGGGGAAAAGCCGATTTCATTAACACTGCTCATTTGACCTAAATAATTAGCAATAGCGCCATCATAAACAGCCGTATGAGTAAACACCTTCTGTGCTAGAGCAAAACGGGTTGCTGCGGTTATCACGCCATTATTTGTCGCCATTTCTATTAACACTCGATCATAATCATGAATATCGACTACTACAGTAACAGCTTGATAATTCTTAGCGGCAGAACGGAGCATCGCTGGTCCGCCAATATCAATATTTTCAATGGCTTCAGCTAAATCACACCCTGGTTTAGCAATAGTTTGTGCAAATGGATATAAATTAACAACTAATAAATCAATTGGTTCAATCCCCTGTTCCTTCATGATAGTCTCATCTATCCCACGTCGACCCAATAAACCACCATGAATCTTAGGATGTAAGGTTTTAACCCGCCCGGCCATCATTTCCGGAAAACCGGTATATTCAGCAACTTCTCTTACTAGAATACCGCTCGCTGAAAGTAATTGAGCCGTACCACCGGTTGATAAGATTTCAATCCCGTAATGAACTAAAGCCTGAGCAAATTCAACAATTCCGGTTTTATCTGACACACTGATGAGAGCCCGTCTAATACCGACCATATTATTCTCCTATTATTTCAGTTATCGGTTACCCGTTATCAGTTATCAATGAATAAGTTAACCTAAAGATTGATAACAGACCGGCCAGAGTGGATAACTATCGCTTAATAATTGATAACCCAATAAACATTATAACTGATAACTGATAACGACTAACTTATGGTGTAAAATAAATTACTATGATTTTCAACTCTGCCCGATTAAAAATACACTGGAATTAAAAGCAATGGGAGTAAAACATGCCAAATGACTTTGATATGAATGAGTTATTAGCAACAGTTAACCAACTCGCACAGTTAGCTGGTAACCAAATTATGGAAATTTATGAAACGGATTTTGATGTTAAACATAAAGATGATAAATCTCCTCTGACTAAAGCTGATATGGCCGCTCACGACACGATTGTAACCGGATTACAAGAGATAGTTCCTCACTGGCCCATTTTATCTGAAGAATCTGCTAGCATTCCTTATGAAGAACGTACTCAATGGCCCTGTTACTGGTTAGTTGATCCACTTGATGGAACTCGAGAATTTATTAAGCGTAACGGTGAATTTACCGTTAACATTGCCCTAATTGAAAATCATCAACCAATACTCGGTGTAGTCTACGTTCCCGTTACGCGGATCACTTATTTTGCAGCGGTTGGTCAAGGTGCATTTAAATGGTTGCCTGAACATTCACCAGAATCGATAAGGACGCGATCTTGTCCCCAAAATCGTCTAACCGTTGCGGGTAGTCGCTCACATGCTGGTCAATCTTTGCAAAAATTTATTGAGGGATTAGGCGTTGAAATCGAATTAGTGAGTATTGGTAGTTCTTTAAAATCTTGTTTAGTTGCCGAAGGGAAAGCCGACATTTATCCACGCTTTGGACCAACTTCAGAATGGGATACAGCGGCTGCTCAATGTGTGGTCGAACAAGCCGGTGGATATTTAACAGACATCCAATTACAACCACTACGCTATAACACTAAAGAATCATTGATTAATCCCTACTTTTTAGTCTTTGGTGATAAGTGTAAAAATTGGTCACATTATCTCGCGCATGCCACTGAATAACTGAAGTGAATAACATTTAGAAAAAACGCCCAGGAAAGCTTTAGTTATTTCAGTGTATTATTTTTAAAGCCTTTTTGGGCTAACCAGTTAACAACTGAATGGGTTATAAATGTTACTCACCTCAAATAGGCTTTTTTACTTATTCTTGGTATCTCAAATAGCCATTAGGAATCCTCGATAGTCAATCGAATTATTTTAGATTTAGTTATGTCCCGGTTCACAATGAAACACTTTACCATCGTGACAAGGATCGGAAATCGCAATTATCTGTATGAAAGTAAGTTCATTCATTTCAAAGTCAGAAAGTAACTATTCAGTATCCCATGCCAACTGAAGTTGCCAAAAATTTTCAATAGACTTCTTTCCTAAATAATTTTACTCTATCAAAAATTTATTGAGTTTAAGTCCACTAATTCTCTAAAACTCATGACTATGAATCCTTTTGACAAGTATAAACAACCAAATCGTGATAATTTCGTGCATACGGTTGGGTTATCGCTGGAGAAATTTCAGTACCTAGTTGAACCAACTCGGGCGGTTCTCCAAGTTCCAAAAGATCACAACCCTTTAAAGAAACGAGGACTCAAATCGGAATTAAGCCTCGAAAATCAAGTTTTATTGACCTTACTTTACTTAAGAGATTATCCGACTTTTATCCAGTTAAGACTACAATTTGGCATCAGTGAGTCTTATGCCCACAAAATTTACCATAAAATGTCGGCAATGTGGGTAAAAATCCTTATTTGAGAACCCGATTGGAACACTTGTTATTGATGTCACGGAACAACCCATAGAACGTCCTCAACAAGGGCAAAAAGCACGAGTAGGCTGGGTTGAGAAACCCAGCTTATTCAAAAGCCATGTCGATCCCATGATTATTTATGGGTAATCCAAGCCATTGGATCAACACCATGAGCGACTCAACTTTCTCACCGGATTAACATCGCCGTGCTTTACCGAGTTATAGAAAGCTGGGTTTTGTTCCTCAACTCAGCCTACTCGTGCTATAGCTATATTTTAAAAATATGTTTGAATATCAGCCAAGTAAGGTGCGTTAGCGAAGCGTAACACACCATATTAAAAATATCATTCAAACCCTTTTGCCAACAATTAAGCCAGTTCATTTTAAAGTTCTCGGTGCGTTAATAACGCACCCTACGCTGCAATGCTATTAAGTTAAGCGCTTTATTTTCTACTTTGAAAAAAAGGAAAAAACTGAGTAGCTGAGTAGCTGAGTAGGGTGGGCATCGCCCACCCTAACTGGTGTCTAAGCCGAGATCTTACCCTCATGGTGGGCAATGCCCACCCTACTTTTTTAGGTTTAACTTAATGGCAGTGACCCTACCTGGTTGGCTCAACCTAGCAACCACAGCGGTGTCGGTTAGGCTTTCGGTAAAGTTACCCCAGTTTGTCCTTGATATTTTCCTTTTCGATCTTGGTAGGAAGTTTCACACAGTTCATCTGCTCCTAAAAATAAAAGTTGAGCAACGCCTTCATTGGCATAAATTTTAGCGGGTAGGGGGGTAGTGTTAGAAAATTCTAACGTAATATGTCCTTCCCATTCAGGTTCAATAACAGTGTTGCTAACGACGATACCCATTCTCGCATAGGTGCTTTTACCCGAGATAATACCTAATACTTCTCGCGGGAGTCGAAAGTATTCAATAGTACGAGCTAGAGCAAAGGAGTTAGGTGGAATAATGCAAACGTTTGCTACCACATCAACAAAGCTAGTCGCATCAAAATTTTTCGGATCCACAATAGTGGCATTAATGTTAGTAAAGAGTTTAAATTCGTTGGCACAACGCACATCATAACCATAACTTGAAGTTCCGTAAGAAATAACCGCTCCGGTGGTATTTCGACTGACTTGATAGGGTATGAACGGTTCTATCATCCGAGCAGTTACTGCCATGTGTCGAATCCACTTATCTGATTTGATACTCACAACTTGACAATTCTATATTATTTTGGTTGGTGCTACAGCAGTTAGGGTTTTCTTAGCTGTCAGCAGTCGAGCAGCTAAAAAACCTTGGTCTTACTTATTTAGTACTCAGTTAACTATTTAAGATTTTAATCGTTGGGAATTTCGTGGTATAGTCTTTGGCTTGTAACGAAAGTTTAGCGGCAACACGGCGTGCAATTTCACGATAGATTTGTGCAATTCTTCCATTGGGGTCAGCGATGACAGAAGGTTTACCGTTATCGGTTTCTTCACGAATTTTAATATCTAAGGGTAAGGCGCCCAGAAAATCAACTTCATTTTCTTGTGCCATTCGTAAACCACCACCTTGACCAAAGATATATTCTTCATGACCACATTGGCTACAAACGTGGATGCTCATATTTTCTATGATACCAAGAACCGGCACATTGACTTTCTCAAACATTTTCAGTCCTTTGCGGGCATCAAGTAGCGCAATGTCTTGTGGTGTGGTAATAATGACTGCCCCACTCACCGGAATTTTTTGTGCTAAAGTTAATTGAGTATCTCCAGTACCGGGTGGTAGATCAATGATGAGGTAATCCAGATCGCGCCAGCGGGTATCTTTTAGCAATTGTTCTAACGCTTGTGTTACCATGGGTCCGCGCCAGATCATGGGCGTTTCTTCTTCAATTAGGTAACCAATGGACATGGATTGCAGGTTATAGCTCATAACCGGTTCAAGTGATTTGCCGTCTTTTGAGTCCGGTTGTTGTTTGACCCCCAACATTCGTGGCTGACTGGGACCATAAATATCCGCATCTAACATCCCGACTTGAGCACCTTCCGCCGCTAGCGCTAAAGCTAAGTTAACGGCGGTGGTTGATTTACCCACGCCACCTTTGCCAGAAGCCACGGCAATGATATTTTTGACGCCAGGTAAAGGAGTAATTCCTTTCTGCGCCGCATGGGCAACCACTTTATGTTCAATACGAATATTAACGCTATTAATTCCTTCTATAGCATTGAGCTTAGCCTGTAACTGTTTGGTGAGTACCTCATCATAACCTTTAGTTGGATAACCAAAAGTCAAATCAACTGTGACAACATTACCTTCAATCTGGATGTTTTTAACGGTTTTAGCCGAAACCAAATCTTTTTGTAAATAGGGATCAATGTATTCTTTGAGTGCGGTTTCAATTTGTTGCGGTGAAACACCCACCATAATATTCCTCCAATTGTCAGTGCCATAATAGTTTACAAATAAAATAGGTAAATAAGGGCATATTATCTAAAATTCAATAGTTAACTTTTCAGAAGATATTCGCTATGAATAGATATTTTCTACCACTTTAATGATTAGTATTTTCGTATTCTGCCATTTTTTTAAGTAAAAATAATGATAATCTCACAAAATCCGCTTCAGTTAAAACCCCCACCAGTTTAGATTCATTCATCACCGGTAAACAGCCTTGTTTGGTTTCTAACATAAACCGGGCGGCTTCAAATAAGTGGGTATTTTCTTCAGCAATAACGACTTCTTTGATCATAATTTTGCTGATAGGAATATGAGATTCAATTTCATCGCGCTCACTTTCTTGTAAATCAGCTAGAGTAGAAACCGAAGCAGCTAGTATATCGCGTTTACTCACTAAACCCAGTAATTCATTGTTTTCATTAACAATAGGAATATGTCGTATCTGTTGTTTTAGCATTAATTCCCGAGCTTGTTGGACCGTATCGGTGGTTTTAAGCGTATATAATTCATGACACATCAAATCTTTGACGATAAGCATTGTCAATTAGCCTCTTATGTGAATAAAGTATTTTGTTTATCATGTTGAGTTGTTCAGCTTCACATTATACAGACTATCCATGAATACGATTGCTGAGATTGTACAAAAACTAGGATCACCCGCTAAACGTTTGTATCAAGAAGGTATTCCTTATCATGCTTATTTGACAGAACTCACTTGGTTATGGTTGCTTAAAATTATGCCCATGATAAAACCAGGAAATACCTTCTCATCTGCTTACTGCAGTTGGGAAACTTTAACTCAAAAACAAGGTTGGCAACAATTAGAATATTACCAAGAAATTATTTCGAAGTTACGTCAAGTTAATGATCCGCAGATTGCTGGGATTTATGCTCATGCACGTACTGTTTTCAAACATCCAGAACAATTGACTGAGGTTATCTCAGCATTGACTAGCCTTGATGAGTTTATGCCGGAAGATTGGGGAGAAATATATGAAATATTGTTAGAGGAGGGATCTCATCAGGAAGGTGGTTACTTACAAGTACCACGCTCTTTAATTGATCTCATAATTATTTTAACACAACCCCAGTTAGGCGAATTGATTCAAGATCCGCTTGCTGGTACAGCCAGTTTTATCGTTGCTGCCGATCAGTATATTCAGGTAACGAGCGAGGAAGAAAATAATGATGAAAATAACTTATCCCTAAACAAAGATTTTATTGCGCTAGAACCAGATTTAACTCGACAAAGATTAGCTTTGATGAATTGTCTATTACATCAAATTAATTCTTCTCAACCAGTACCAGTACAATGGGGTGATAGTTTATTATCTAATCAAGAAGAGGAATGTTTAGCCGATGTTATTTTCAGTATGTTGATTTTTAATCGTGATCTTCATGATGAACCCGGCAAACAAGATACCGCTCTTGCCCTACTACAACACATTTATCAATCACTTAAACCAGGTGGTCGAGCCGCCGTTATTTTATCTGATAACGTCTTGAGAGCAGCCGGACCGGCTCAACAAGTTCGTACCACTTTGCTAAATACTTGTGTGTTACATACCGTATTGCGGTTACCTCAAGGTATTTTTTATCCTCACCCTATCCTGGCACATGTTTTATTTTTTCGGCGGGGTCAGTCAGATCAGGAAAAAACTGAGCAAGTTTGGTTTTATGATGCCCGAACCGGTTTTACGGTATTTGGACAATATTTACGGTTAAACAGAGAACATTTACGATCATTTGAAATAGCTTATGGTGATGAGCCATTGGGGAAATCAGTTCGCTATGAACCCGGTGAGGACAACCGTTGGCATTGTTTTAGTCGTGATACGATAGCACAACAGGAAGATAGATTAGATCTGAGTTGGTTACGAGAAGATCAATCGAATTTGGGTAATAAGGTATCTTCCCAAGATATTTGGGAAGTGTTAGATGAAACGGTAGAAGAACTCGAATTTTTAGCCACTTTACTGCGAAGTTAAAGCCAGAAAATTACTTTGATATATCAACTCTTAAAGAAATTCTGCAAAGTTATACTCTCTTTAGAGATTTTATATTAGTATTTTTGAGCAGGTAATCAGCTTCAACTTTATTATTTAGGTTAATAATTCATTTCACACGGGTTTAAGGGAAAATAATCTTACCTCAGTTATTATCGTATAATCAGTTCAACTGCCTAGTTAGATACAATAACGATTCTAAATGGCTAGCGGGTTAGATTTCAAGAATTGACATCAGCAGGTAAACCAACTGCACCTTTAGTATTGGCACCTTTAAAATTGGCACCCCTGATTTCTGCTCCTTTAAAATTAGCACCACTCACATCGGCACCACGGAGATTAGCACCACCTAAGTTAGCACCACTTAAATTGGCTCGGCTTAATTTGGCACCGCGAAGGTTAGCTCGACGTAAGCTCGCACCCGATAGAATAGCACCTCTTAAATCTGCACCGCGTAAATTAGCGCCTTTAAGTTTAGCTCCCCGTAAATTAGCACCCCGCAATCGGGCACGTGCTAACCGAGCACCATTGAGTTTAGCATCCGTTAAATTGCAGCGATCACATTTCTTAGTGTCCTTTAAAGTATCAACATGTGCTTTGTTAGCAGCATTAGTTATCGGTATCGGATCCAATAAACTGAATCCAAGTAACATGATTAATATCATCGTCAGTACTTTTTTCATAGCATTTTCCTTCCAGCTAAGGTCATGTATAAATAATTTTATAAGGTCATGTTAGAATAATTTTAGTAATAAAATTCAACTCACTAGACATTATCGGTAATAACCGGTGTGCTTATAAATTAAGCGAGTTACTTCACTTCAAATTAATATCTACCTTTATTGCCGATAAGGTCTACTTGATGAGTAATTACCTTTATATAAGGTTTTATTTTCAAATCACTTTTTTACAAATGATTATTGGTAAACACGGTATTATTAACATCCACTTATTATTCAGTAATAACTTGCTATTTTAATTCTATCTACCTATAACTCTAGCAGTTAATCGTGGGAGATACTAGCCGGATCTGAGAAGAATAAAATAATAATATCTGTCTTATATGAAGAAGTAATACAGGTAGGCTTAAAATAGCTTAGAACAAATGGTATAAATGTACCTAATTTCAGTCAAGTGATTGTTATAAAAAATACAATTACCGGAATAAAGTTAATTAAATAATACTTTCCTAACCTGTCTCAATAGGAT
The DNA here is from genome assembly GCA_012032555.1 of Thioploca sp. Classification (GTDB taxonomy): domain Bacteria; phylum Pseudomonadota; class Gammaproteobacteria; order Beggiatoales; family Beggiatoaceae; genus Thioploca. The sequence continues at coordinate 2,364 of JAAUSR010000047.1, read as the reverse complement.
TTGATGCAAGCCGTGGCGGAAATATCACCCAAACGACAAAGTAACGCGCCCACTTTTTTATTATCTGCGGTGAGTTGGCAAACTGATAAGTGTTTTTTATCTGAAAGCGTTGGACGAGTAAATTATTTTTGTTTTACTTACCCCTAGGAACTATCTACTCACTGTTATTAAAAATAAGTTTTAGTATCACTGAAATTAATTATTTTACGTGAATTTCACCAGTGTGTAAAAGCGCAGATAAATTTTTAAAACAATGTATAAGTTTAACGAGATAGAAACGCTAAAAGGTTAACTGATTTTTGTTAAAATGGAGCTTGTTTTTTCGACTGAACAAATAACTGAAAATAAGTCAATTTAAAACCATCTATTTAGATTTAGCGCTGATATGATAATCATAAATGATCGTTCTCTACTTTACTTCAGTACCTTTTCGCGTGCCTTGGCGACGGGTATGATGGGAGTATTATTGGGCATTTATTTAGCTCGAGTTGGTCTTGATTTAGCTGGAATTGGTTTAGTCATTAGCGCCGGATTACTGGGATCTGCTGCGGCAACACTGATAGTGACCTTGTTTGGAGACCGTTGGGGACGTCGACGGGTTTTACTCCTATTAACTTTATTAAGTATAGTTGGCGGTGTTATGGCAACTTGGTTTTCCGAGCTATTGCTTCTAAGTGTGGCTGCTTTTTTAGGAATGCTCAATGGCATGGGACGTGATCGCGGTGCGTCAATGGTGTTGGAACAAGCCATTTTGCCAATAACGGTAACTGATCGAGAACGTACACAGGTATTCGCTTGGTATAACCTATTACAGGATGTTGGTCATGCCCTCGGTGGTTTATTAGCTGGGATACCAACTTTGCTACGTTTGCTGGGTGTGGAAGAAGAAATTTCTTTTCGTTTCACGATGTTACTCTACGCAAGTCTTTATCTACCGGTTTTTTTAGCTTATCTTCGCCTTTCAGCGATAACGGAGGCGAAATCGGCTCCAAAACGTTTAATTCTATCACCATCTAGTCGAGTTATATTAACCAAAATTTCGGCTTTATTCGCTGTGGATAGCCTAGCTGGTGGATTTGTTGGTACAGCACTGATGGCATTTTACTTCTACTCACGTTTTGGGGTAAATGAAGCTGTATTGGGGATACTGTTTTTAGGAGCACGGCTCGCTAATGCCCTTTCTCATTTAGGTGCTGCTTGGTTAGCCAAACGGATTGGCTTAGTCAATACGATGGTATTTACTCATATTCCTTCCAGTTTACTCTTGATGACTGTCACTATTGCCCCCAATTTTGGAATAGCGGCTTTACTTTTCATCTTGCGTGAAGGTCTTGTAGAAATGGACGTTCCTACTCGTCAATCTTATGTTATGGCGGTAGTGCGTCCAGAAGAACGGACTTTTGCTTCTGGGGTGACACACTTAGTTCGGATGAGTGGTTGGGCTATAGCACCTTCTATAGCCGGTTGGTTGATGCAAACGGTTACCCCAGCACTTCCCTTAGTTATCGGTGCCACGTTAAAAATCGGTTACGATATTCTGCTTTATTCAGCCTTCAAAGCCATCAAGCCCCCAGAAGAAAAATAATCGCTTAATTGTAAATAAAAGGAAGTCGGACACGCTGTGCTTAGCCTGACCTATATTTGAAATTAATAAGTGGCAAGAGGATTAGGTATAACGTTTAATCTGGTTCCCCAAATATAGACTATTACCCAGTGATGATTGCACAAATTAAAAGGATTACTGACTTGAAACGGCAATTGACGCAACGCAGAAATTGCGTCGATTTACTTGTCGGTTGTCGCACGGTTAAAACGGATGGAGAAAGAGGGGGTGGATGAAGAGGCTGAGATCATCCTTGATATGGTAGAAGAATTTTTAACTGGTGAAAATTCAGTAGCAGAATTTACAGCGTTTTGGTTAAGTGTTGTAGAAGTCCACCCCCGTTTTAAATTTTTAGGACAAGCTAACTATAGAGCATTAGCCGAGCGATTGCAACGGAGGTGATACTGTTATTTTATTAGGCTCAGAAATCCCCGCGTTATCTAATATCACCTTACCCAATTTTGTGCATTTAGTTCCCCAATTAGCCCAATGTACCGATTATCCTCATTTTCAGGATTCCTTTTAATAAACTTTCAGGGTTACAGTTATTACTCACGTTACGCCAAAACTTGGCTATTGTAATATAATTATAAACCCTTCGACAACCGAGGTCCTTGACAATGACAGAACCGGCGCAAGACTTATACCTCGACTACCTTATCGGTTCGGTTGGTGCGGTAACCGCGACGGGTTTATCAGCGGTAGGGGCTGATGCTATCAGCCATGACCCCATCACCCGAATGTTATCGCAACCCCCACCG
>JAAUSR010000046.1 GCA_012032555.1 Thioploca sp. | reverse complement strand
GCTCAGTTGTGAGTTCTGTCAATTGCATTTTCATACCCGGTTTCCTAAGTTTTCAAAACTTGTTCTTTCTTATATTCTCCTTTTAGCAAAATAGCATTTTAAATTTCGTGATACAACTCTATTATATTATATACGTGTTTTTTCAATACAAATTTGGTATAATACAGAATTTTGCCCACCGTCAAGGGAATCGGATACCAAAGGGGGTGGTGGGCAACGCTTCGCTTTTGCCCACCCTACTTGACTTGTTTTTCTTCATCAGATCAGTACCCGAGTTTGCCTTGATAATTGAGTAATAAAGCCAAGGCACCTTGTTTTTCATAAATTAGAACCATTTACTAATAAATGATGATGAAACTTGTAATAAATTCGCAATATCTTGGTGTTTCATTCTTCTTTGCGACATTTTAACTGAAAGCGCTCTCTTTAGTTCTCGAGCCTCTCTTGACTTATCTATAATCTGTTCCAGGGTTTGCATCTATCTTTTCCAAATTAAGAACTATTAGTAATTTAATAGTTTTATTTCACAAATAAAATAGGGTCGTTATAGAAGAGATTGCTACACTTTGTCAAGAACTGCGTGAAGAATGGAGCAGAATTTCTTAGTAAATACGAATATTCTTATTTATTACCTTGAAGGCCACCTTCCACTTGAACACGAGGCCAAAATAGAGCCTATTTTCATCTATTCCTTTAATATTTTGGTGATATCGACAATAGAACGGTTAGGTTGGCGAAAATATATGCCTGAACCGTATCAAGTTACCCTACGATTCATCAAGCATGCTCAGGTCATTTATCTCGATTCACGAAATTGCCGAACAAACTATTTCAATAAAACACACCTACCCGCTTAAACTTCCTGATGCGGTCATTGCTGCTACCACATTATTTTATGATTGGGTACTCGTGACCAGAAATACTAAAGATTTTGACTCGATAACGAATCTAAAAATTTATAATCCTTAACGAATCTAAAAATTTATAATCCTTTTACATAACTTACCTTTGTAACCGCTCAATATAGCAAAACAAGTATAAAACGATTCAAAATAAAAAATAGTGACAAGTTAAGCTGGATTTTATCCAGCAATTCCCGCTTAAAAATAAAATATTATAAACAATAGATTAGGCTCTGTTGACCTTTAAAAAATGGGATAAAATACTAGAATTCCTAAAAAGTGAACCACGGGTAAATAGAGGAAAAGAAACGGTATGTCGGCTATTGGTTGAAGCGATATTATGGATATGACGAAGTAGAGCGCCATGGCGATTGCTTCCAGAAGAAAATGGTCGTTGGAACAGCGTCTACAAACGATTCCGGAATTGGAGCCACCAGGGAGTATGGGAACGATTAGCCCAATTTGGCCTTGAAGGGCCGGATTGGGAACAAGTGATCATTGACAGTACGGTGACGCGGGCACCAGCGCGGCGCGCGCGTTGAAGAAATACGGGGAAGCGGAAAAACCAGCATGAGGTCGAAGTCCCGGCGGGTTCGGAACTAAGAGTCATATTGCCGTAGATGTACTAGGAAATCCGCCCAAGATAGTTTTAATGCCAATTAAGTGCTAACATATTTAACTCATTGAAAAATAAATTTGTTGGGTTTCGCTGCGCTCGACCCAACCTACATAATTTATTGATTGGTAGGCTAATATTTTAGCTCTTCATTCGCATTTTAACGCCTGGGCAAAAACCCGACATTAATCCGGCAGAAAACTTGACGATAGACTACCAATCACAACGGGTGATAGCGACTAAAGGTGACGATAGTGACGATTGGCGGCGGAAATTGGAACAACATGGAATAGAAGTCGTGATACCATCGCGGCGTAACCGAAAAGAGTCTCCTGCTTATGCATTTAGACCAAGAGCGTCATTTAGTTGAAGGTTTTATCAACAAAATCCAGTAATATCGTCGGGTATTTTCACGTGATGACCCCTTAGCAAAACATTACCTTTCTTTTTTACAGGTTACTGCCGCATTTATGCTCGGTTAAATCGAGTTCGGTTTTTACCCTACAAAGCTTGTTACCTATCCATTTTGAAATAGGATTCGCAATCATCCCGTTTAGCTAAGCAAGTGAGTATCGTTAGCTTTCGGCACGGGAAAACATCGGTGGAGATACTCGATAGATTAATGTCGGCGTATTGGCGTAACGTAATCGAAATGGATTTTAAAATTCTGTAATATATAATAAAAATTTGTTAATAAGTAATCATTGTTAATATCAGTTAATGACAACAGCTCACTTTCCTATTGAACACCTTGATCCCCTGTTGATACCCTTACAAGGCATTAATCTAATTGAAGCAAGTGCGGGTACTGGGAAAACTTATACGATCACAACTTTATTTATCCGCCTAATTTTAGAACAAAATTTATTGGTTAATCGAATTTTGGTCGTCACTTTTACCGAAGCGGCTACTGAGGAGTTACGTGACCGAATTCGTCGTCGCTTATATCAAACCTTGATTGCTTTCCAACAAGGACAAAGTGAAGATCCGGTGTTAACGTGTTTAATCCAACAATATCCTAAACCTCATGAAGCCATTTTGCGCTTGAAAAATGCCCTCCGCGGTTTTGATGAAGCAGCTATCTTTACAATTCACAGTTTCTGTCGGCAGATGTTGCAGGGTAACGCTTTTGAGAGTGGGGTATTGTTTGATACTGAGTTAGTGAGTGACCAATCTTATTTATTGCGTGAAATTGTTGAAGATTTTTGGCGGCAACATTTTTATCAAGCTTCACCTTTATTGGTGAGCTATCTATTGAATCAAGGTTATCATCAACCTTCGAAGTTATTAAAAATATTAAATTATGGTCAATATATTGGGCAACCGTTTTTAAATAAAATTCCTCAAATTGAATTTCCAGTGACAGCAGCAAAAGAATCCGATTTATATACGGCTTTCGCTGCCGCTCAAAATACTTGGCGAAGTTATTCAGCCCAGATAGAAGAATTACTCCTCCAAAATACTCATCTCAATGGCACTCAATACAAAAAGTCATCTATTCCGCAATGGTGCAAGGCGGTGGATCGGTTTTTAAATGCACCGTGGCTGTCCATTCCATTACCCGATAAGTGGATAAAATTTACGCAATCAGAACTCATCAAGTGTGTCAAAAAAGGCAAAACTGCACCGCAACATATCTTTTTTGAACAATGTGAACAGTTATGGCATTGTCAAGCAGTATTAGTGGCTGGTTTTGAGCAACAATTATTGGCTTTAAAAATAAAATTATTTACCGTTGCCGAACAAGCTTTAGCTCAAAAGAAACATCGGCATCATATTCAATCGTTTGATGATTTATTACTCAATCTCTATCATGCCTTAAAAACGCCCCGTGGTCATTATTTAACCCAGTTGATTCGTTATAAATATCATGCCGCTTTGATCGATGAGTTTCAGGATACGGATCCAGTACAATATGAAATATTTCGCACTCTTTATGGCGCAGGTAGTGATCGCCTATTGTTTTTGATCGGCGATCCCAAGCAAGCCATTTATAGTTTTCGCGGGGCGGATATTTTCACCTATATGGCGGCTTGTCGTGATGCACAACAACATTATACGTTAGCAACTAATTGGCGTTCTGAACCTAATCTCATTCAGGCTGTTAATCAATTGTTTGCTAATGTGGCTCGTCCGTTTATGTTTGCGGCAATTCCTTTTCAACCGGTACAAGCACCAGCACAGCATCAACTTCCTTCATTCAGTAATCGTTTAAAAATCGAGAATAAATATTTACCCCCTTTACAAATTTGGTTTGTTCCTCGCCAATTAGCCCACGGACCACCGGATAAACCCATTAACAAAAGTTGGGCAAAGCAACAAATTCCATTGACGGTAGCGAATGAAATTGCGCGGTTATTAATGTTAGGTCAACGGGAGCAAGCGTTAATTAACAATAAACCGGTAGTGGCTGGTGATATTGCGGTATTAGTTCGTACTCATGCTCAAGCGCAACGTTTGCAACAAGTGTTGACTCAGTTACAAATTCCTAGTGTGTTGTATAGTCGTGATAGTTTATTTGCGTCCCATGAAATTCGGGAAATAGAACGGCTATTATTAGCTATCGCTGATCCCAGTGATGAGGGGTTGGTTAAATCAGCCTTAACGACTGATATGATTGGGCTATCCGGTCATGATCTGTATCAATTATTAGACAATGAGAATGCTTGGCAAACTTATCTAAATCGGTTTCAGTACTATCACTTTTTGTGGCAACACCTTGGTTTTATTCAAATGTATCGGACTGTACTGATGACTGAACAAGTGCAAAGTCGATTATTAAGTTACCCCGACGGTGAAAGACGATTAACCAATGTATTACATGCCGCTGAGTTATTGCAACAAGTTACTGTGCAACAAAAACGCGGTATCAACAGTTTATGTCAATGGTTATCACAACAACGTGTGCAATCGGTACGATAGCAGAAGAACAACAGCTACGGTTAGAAAGCGATGAAAAACGCGTTAAGATTGTTACCATTCATAAAAGTAAGGGGTTAGAATATCCCATTGTATTCTGTCCATTTATGTGGGATGGTTATTTATATAGCCATAAGGCAGAACCGCTCATTTTTCATAATGAACAAGAACAATTAACCCTCGATTTAGGTTCGTTAGATCAAGAACAACATCGACAACGTGCTGCCGCAGAAGAGCAGGCTGAAAATTTACGCTTGCTCTATGTCGCGATTACGCGCGCTAAACATCGTTGTTATTTGATTTGGGGTGCTTTTAGAGATGCGGGAACTTCGGCATTATCGCATTTACTTCATTCCGGCAAAATCATTGAAGAAACTGATGACGCGACTTTATGGCATGATTTACACCATTTAGCGATTCAATCCGAATCAGCGATCCAGATTGCGCACTTACCAACCGATCACCCCCCTTATCAACGTCAACGAGAGCCAGCTGATAAACTTAAGCCACGATATTTTAAGGGTCGCATTGATAAAACTTGGCGGGTGGCTAGTTTTACGGCATTATCGAGTTCAGCAACCGTGGCAGATACCGTTGAAAAACCGGATTACGATGAATTTGCTTCTAATCGAACCAGCGGTGTGAATAGCTTAATATTACAAGATAAGAATCATATATTTAACTTTCCTCGCGGTGCCAGAGCGGGATCATTTATGCACATGTTGTTTGAAAAATTGGATTTTACTCAACCGGATATGAAGTTAGTCACTGAACAATTAACGCATTTTAATTATGATATTGAGCAATGGTATGAAGTCATTACTGGTTTAGTTACTCAGGTGATTCATACGCCGCTTGATCCCCAACGACCAACTTTTACCTTATCTCAAATTAGTTTCAATCATCGTCTTAACGAATTAGAGTTTTATTATCCCCTAGCACCGATTACTCATCAAGGATTACAAATGATATTCGCCGAATGGGGATCATTATTACCCTTAAATTCCTTGACTCACAACCGAACTGAGTTGCAATTCTCGCCCGTGCAAGGTTTAATGAAAGGGTTTATTGATATGGTTTTTGAATATGAAGGACGTTATTATTTAATTGATTATAAATCTAATTTACTCGGAACCCAGATGCATGCTTACCATCATAGCCAATTAAATGAAGTCATGATAAAAGAAACTTATTGGTTACAATATCATATTTATGTCGTTGCCTTACATCGTTATTTAGCAAACCGTCTATCGCATTATCGGTATGAAGATCATTTTGGTGGAGTTTATTATTTATTCTTACGTGGTATGCGACCACAATGGGGAGCGCATTACGGTATTTATCGAGATTTACCTCCGGTTAAATTGATCGAAAAGTTATCTACCTATTTTTCAGTTAACAGTTAACAGTTATCAATAAATAGTCATACTTAATCCTGTTAAATTTCAAGATATTTTTTTACCTTATTTTTTGTCATAGCAGTTAAAAATTGATACATTTAAAAAGAATTAAATATAATTCGTTATGATAACTAACAACTGATAAAAGGAGTTTCAACCATGCAAAAACTGATTACCATACCTTTGGATGATGATAATGAGGAAGATATGAGCCTGCGTGAACATTTAAGCAGTTACTTAGAAAACGGTTGGAGAGTAGTACAAATGGTACCAGTAGGTGCTGGTGTTGGTACTGGTGACGAAGAATCTGGTCCCTATGTAGCGGGCTGGCTCGCTATTTTACTAGAAAGATTTGAATAATTTTCCAGACAGTTCAAGGTGATTATTGATTTAATGGTTCGATTTCCTTTGGTTCGGAATCGCAAGTCAGTAGAGATTATCATGTCACATTAAGTTGAGTGATCTCACCAACTATTGTGATTCTGAGCCGATTCATGTCATTAACATTGATACCGGTTACTAAGAAGGTAGGTGAGTTTTCAGCTTAAGGTTGTTGCAGAATAGCTGGTGTGCTACTTGGAATACAACAGAGAGATCTCTGCCTAACTGGTGTAGTGGTTAATGGCTAATTCCCTTTCCTTAAATATAAGTACTGGATTGATAATTGATAATTGATAATTATAATTATTAATTATTACGTTTAAGTCAGTATGCAGAGAACCGGTATTACTAAATAAGTTTAATATTGACTGAGCAACAATGCTAGAAAGAAGGGAATATTTTCTCATCGCAGATGGCATTGCTTGTCATAACAACTATCCTCCCTGAAAACAGCAACCCGATAACAGCTTGTTCAAAGTAAAATTGGCTTATTCTCCAAGCCCTAAGGTGTGGATTTTTTATTTTAACTGGATACTTTTACTTCTGAGGGTTTAGACCATTGGAAAACCAACACGATTTATTTTCATTTCCTTGGCTCATGCTTTGTTTTATCGATTTTCGTGGTCAAATAAAACAAATGAGTCCTGACTTAGCCAAGCTTCTCGGTTGTGATATGACTCAAAAACCCATTTCGGTTCATGACCCCAACCCAACTCATCGTTACCCTTCACTCCTGGATTTAATTACACCATCACAACGATCTGTTATAGAATCAGCGTTATCACAATTGCAACACCACCATCAACACTGGAATTTTGAAATCACGGTTCCCTTTCAGTCTGCTGCGGGTCATGTTGAATACAAATGGTTGTTATGGCAAGCCACTGTGGTTCCAGAACAGCAAGGCTTTTATGCTCAAATCACCGATATTAGTCCTTATAAACAACAGATCAAGACATTACATCAAGCCTTAGTAAGTCAACACACTTTTTTTGAAAAATCGCAATTAGGCGCAGTATTACTTGACAGCGATGGACACTTACTGGAAGCCAATTTAGCTTTAGAACAGTTATTAGATTATCAGGCTACGGAATGGATGGCGCAGCCGCTAACAAAATTTATTTATCATGAGGATATCGCGATCTATCAAACCGCTGTTACCACGATAATGAATAATCGTGATTCTAAACAGCAATTGCAACTCCGTTTAATCCATAAAAATAAACAACTTTTATGGTGTCGGACAACCTTGACGGGGATCACCTATACCCCTTGCTCAAGCACTATCTTCGGTTCTCCATCAGCTAATCTGCAACCGGTTAATTTACCGCTGCTGGAATCAAGAGAATTGTTGTTGTTAATGGTTGAAGATTTTAGTGATCATCAATTAGCATTAGAGACCTTGCAACAAGCTTTAGAACGCTATCATAGTCTATTTGAAAATGCGACTTTTGGTATTTTTCACTCAACCGTCGATGGCAAATTATTAAGTGCTAATCCAGCTTTAGCGCGCATTTTCGGTTACACCTCGCCACAAGATTTCAAACTGAATGCGAGTTGTACTGGAGAACAGCTTTATGTTCATTCAGAACAGCGCAATCAAATTGTGCAACAGGTACAAGCTAATGCGAAGATGCTACAGTTTGAAGTGGAGTATTACCGCAAAGATCGTAGTATTATCACTGCCAATCTTTATTTGAATGCGGTTCGAGATGCTCAAGGGACGGTACAGTACTTAGAAGGCATTGTAGAGGATATTACTAACCGTAAGCAAGTTCAACAACATCTCCAGCAAAATGAAGAACACTATCGTTTGTTAGCAGAAAATGCCACCGATATGTTGTCGAAACTAACACCCGCTGGTGAATTTCTCTACGTTTCTTCTGCTTGTTATCACCTATTGGGATATCGTAAAGAAGATTTGCTGGGACATAATGTTTATGAATTTATTTATTCGGTTGATATTGAGCAGATTAAAAAAGAATTAAAAACGGTCCTCGCAGCAGAACCGGTTCAAAACCAAGTTGATTATTTGGCTACATCGCCGACTTTGACAGTCAGTTGTCGAATTCGTCATCAATTAGGCCAATATTTATGGTTCGAAATTACGGGTCGTTTCATCCGGCATCCCCGTACCGGTTTTATTCAAGAAATTTTAGCAATTTGGCGAGATGTTAATCAACGTAAGCAAATAGAAACGGCAGTGCAATCCGCTCATGAGCGATTATTATTAGTACTCGATAGTCTAGAAGCTTTAGTGTATGCCGCTGATCTGGAAAGCTATGAAATCTTGTATTTAAATCAATATGGACGCACTATTTTTGGCGATATTACCGGAAAAATGTGTTGGCAAGCTTTTTGGCATTCTCAACGTCATCACGGACCATGTCCATTTTGTCATCATCGTGTTATCCCGGATCCGCAGCAACCGGATTTACACCGGGAAATCCAAATTTCAGAATATTACAGTCCGGTGGCTAAGCGCTGGTATGCGGTACATGATCGCGTTATTCGCTGGGTAGATGGACGCTTAGTTCGTTTAGAGGTGGCTTATGATATTACTGAACGTAAACAAGCGGAACAGTCATTGCAGTTAAACCAGGAACGTTATGCGTTAGCAGTGGGGGCTGGGAAAACCGGGGTATGGGATTGGACCGTGAATAGCCAAGAAATTTATTTAGATCCCAATTTAAAAAAATTGTTGGGCTATGATGAGGTGGAATTACCCAACCAATTATCCACTTGGATGTCTTTGGTCCACCCTTATGATGTGAAACCATTGCAAAAAAACCTCAAAGAATATTTACGTCAACGGTTACCCCAATTTGAGGTGGAATATCGGCTGCTCAATAAAGCCGGGTTATTCCGCTGGATGATTATGCGTGGAACTGTAGTGCGAGATAATTCTGGTCGTCCCTATCGCATGATTGGAACGAATACCGATATCACCGAACGCAAACAAATTGAAGAACGTTTGCAAGAACAAGAACGGCTCCTACGAGGCATAGCCCAAGCAACCCATACCCTATTGACTTTACCTGACGATGACAAGGCGATTCAGTCTGCTTTAGAAATTTTAGGTCGGATTATCTCGGTTGATCGCGCTTATGTTTTTGAAAATGTAATTGTTTCTCAATCAGTTAGTCCGGCTAAACCAGAAACATTTATTAATCAAAAATTTACTTGGATTAATGAACGTTATAAACCTTATAATACCCCCTATAAATTGAAAAATCTTTCTTATAAACAATATTTGCCAGGTTGGTATGATATTTTAGTAAAATATGAACCGATTGCGGGTTTAGTTAAAGATTTTTCACCACCCATTCGTTCATTACTGGAATCCTATCATGTGATTTCCATTGTTATTGTTCCGCTTCATTTTAATGGGCAATTTTGGGGATTTATTGGCTTAGATGATTGTCACCAGGAACGACAATGGTCGCCCTATGAAATTTTTGCTTTAAAAGTAGTTGGCGATAGTATTCGCGGTACTTTAGCGCGTAAGCAATACAAAGAGTCCTTACGTCAAAGCGAAGCGCGATTTCGTTCTATTATTGAACATAACCGTGATGGTATTTTTATTGTTGATCATGAAGGTATTATTCGGTTTGTTAATCCGGCGGCTGAAGCACTTTATAAAGCGCTTCCTGGTGCTATGGTCGGTAAACATTTCTGTGCACCCGTCGATGTTGAACCCAAAGCTGAATTTAAATTCGCTGATGAAGAGGGGCAGCACCATGATGGTGAATTACAATTGTCTGAGATTGAATGGGAAGGTGAACCGCTTATTCTCGCTTCATTACGGGATATTACTGATCGCAAGCAAGCTGAAATTGAATTACAACGCAATAAAGAAATGGCCGAAGCGGCTAATCGGTTTAAAAGTTTGTTTTTAGCTGCGATGAGTCATGAAATTCGTACACCAATGAACGGGGTGATGGGGATGACACAATTATTGCGTGACACCCCATTGAATCGCCAGCAACATCACTATGTAAAGCAAATCGGTAATTCTGGGCAAATGTTGTTAACCGTGATTAACGATATTTTAGATTTTTCTCGAATTGAAGCCGGTAAAGGTTTAGCACTTAACTTTATTGAATTTGATTTACGTAATTTAGTTGAAGAAGTAATAAGTTTATTTGCACCGGCGGCTCAAAGTAAAAAATTAGAGATTATTTGCCAATTACCACCGCATTTACCCAAAATATTACGTGGCGATCCTAGTCGATTACGACAAATATTAAATAATTTATTAGGAAATGCAATTAAATTCACTAAACAAGGTGAAGTATTGTTACGTCTTTCTATCATTCAAGAAACTAACCAACAGATCGTATTATTATTTCAAATACAAGATACTGGCATTGGAATTGATTCCCAAGCACAGCAAAATTTATTTCAGCTTTACTTTCGTGCTGAACAAACTAGCCAGCAATATCAAGGTACTGGTTTAGGTTTATTCATTTCTCGCCAACTCGTCCACAATATGGATGGAGAAATTACTGTAGAAACTCAACCCGATCAAGGGACTACTGTTTGGGTGACACTACCTCTAGAAAAAGTAATACCGGCAGTACGTAACCAATCCAAACGAGTTGAATTGGTAGAACCAGCAGAAAGGTTATGGGGTTTAAAAGTACTCATTGTTGATGACAATGCAACTAGCCGACAAGTTTACTAGATGAAATGAATTCTTGGCAAATACCGGCTAAAGCAGTTGGTACGATAGAAGCCGCTTGGCAGGAATTACAGCAAGCACAAGCCGCTAAAACGCCTTATCAGATCACGTTACTAGATACTGAAGTACCTACTATGGCAGCCGGAATCACTTTATTACAACAGATTAAAGCTGATCCACAATTAGCGCTTAATCGGGTAGTCATGTTAACAACTTTGCAACAACCTTTAAAACCGCATCTTATTCAACAAGCCACTAACCTACTCAATAAACCAGTTCTCAGAACAGAATTATTAGAATGTCTACTAGCTACTTTAGATAAGAGTGACCAGGATAGCCTCATCCGGGTAGACGATTATGAAGATGATACCCCGCCTTGTTGGCGTATTTTACTGGCAGAAGATAATACGATTAACCAGGAAGTGATAAAAGATATGTTAAAACGATTGCGTTGTCATGTTCAGATTGTGGCTAATGGCTTAGAAGCGCTTAAATCATCTGAAAGACAACAATTTGATCTGATTTTTATGGATTGCAATATGCCAGAAATGGATGGGTTCACCGCCGCTTCTCAAATACGCCAATATGAACAACAATATCGGCGAATTCGCACACCCATTATCGCCTTTACGGCAGATGTGATGCCACCCACTCGGGATCGTTGTTTAGCTGCCGGAATGGATGATTATTTGACTAAGCCAGTCATCTTTGAAGATTTAAAAACTATGTTAAAAACTTGGTTAAAAAAGTTTTCTCAGTCCACAGAGGCTATCCCGAGATTAGAAAAACCATTACTCACTGCTCCGGTCAAACCGATTCAGAACAGTCCGGTGCCAGTCGTCACTTCGGCGACAATACTGCCCATTATACCTGAGCAAAATCAAGAACAACTTATTGATTTAATAGTGTTAAATGATATGCGTCAAAATATTCCTAAAAGCAAATTTAATTTACTGATCAATTTATATTTGCAAGAATTACCCAATTATTTAGGTGCATTACAACAAGCGATTACTTTACAAGATGGTCATGCACTATACTTAGCTGCGCATAAATTTAAAGGTGCGAGTGCAACTTTCGGTGCTAAACGTGTCGTGGCTTTATGCAAACTGCTAGAAAATTTAGGTCGGGAAAATACACTTAATCAAGCTAAAGACGCATTAGAACAAATCCAAAGCGAGTGTGAGCAAATTAGACAGGTTTTAATCAAACAACAATAACTTTTTTCTCATTTTTAGGCACTAGGACGCGGCTATTAAACTAAAAAATGTTCTTGAATAAGGTAGAACGTAGTGAAACCTATCAAATCAAATAGTTGATAATCTAAAAAAAATAAGTTTCGCTGTGCTCTACCTATCCTACGAACTTGCTTAACTTGATGGCATTGAGGCACAAGCCACTGCTATCATAGTTAGAGTGCTAGCTTGGCTGGATCGGGAAAACCCTATTTTAATCAGGATAGCTGTGGTGAAATAGAGTTTAACTGGATAGTAAAATAAAATAGGGTCTAGCACTAACCGAGTCTTAATTCTTTATTCTAATCAACTAAATCATAACTTGTTTAGTTTAGTTAAGACATTTATTATGTTTAATAGAAGCATAAATCTAGAAATATATCTAGAATTCTTATCAGTTATCAATTATCAGTGAACCGTTATCATAATTTACTGGTTATTAATTATTAAGTGATTGTTATCAACTCATGTCTATCAATTATCAATTATTAGGTTAAGCTATCATTGGTAACTGATAAAGGTAAGGTAATATGTTTAATCCAACGGAACTCGTTATTGATGGCTTTGTTGATCAGCTTGAAACGGCTTATCGTCGTAATTATGGCTCATTAGAAGTTGCTAATAGCTCGATTATTGCCTGGGCAGGGCGCATGGCTTTGGAACATTTTGCTAATAGTGATGCCCTTTACCATAATATGGAGCATACTATCATGGTAACCTTAGTAGGGCAGGAAATCCTTCGCGGTAAACATATTCGTGAAGGCGGGGTTTCTCATCGTGACTGGCTTAATTTCATTATTTCTCTTCTTTGCCACGATATTGGTCACGTTCGTGGTATTTGTCGTGATGATCGTGATGGTTCCTACACGACTGGCGTTAAAAATGAAATGGTCACTTTACCTGAAGGCGCAACAGACGCCTCTATGTCACCTTATCATGTTGATCGAGGCAAACTTTTTATTCGGGAGCGTTTTGGCGGTAATCCGGTGATCGATGCGGAAGTTATAGCCGCTAATATTGAATTAACCCGTTTTCCCGTTCCTGATGATAGTGATCATCAAACCACTTTTTCCTATCCTGGTTTAGTACGAGCAGCGGATTTAATTGGGCAACTGGCTGATCCACATTATTTGCGAAAATTGCCCGCGTTGTTTTATGAATTCCAAGAAACCGGCGTTAATGAACACCTGGGTTATCGCACACCTTTTGATTTACGCCGAGGTTATCCTTCATTTTATTGGGGTATTGTGAGTCGTTATATTCAAGATGCTTTACATTATTTGCGGATCACTCAAGAGGGTAAACAGTGGATTGCTAATCTTTATTCGCACGTATTTGCTTCTGAGCATAAAGAATTTCATAACATTTAACGACTAGAAAAATTTATCTCAATAAAATTTGAGATGATAAACCTAATTTTACTGGAGGTTAGATGGGGAGAAAAAGCGGTTTAATCCAGTTGGATTTTAATAAGTTCGAATGATTGGCGAAATTATTTCCTATGACGACTTTTCCTTTGATAACACAACCGTTTTTCATGCTGCATCATTCCCCTATCAAAGTTAATATTTTTTTAATATTAATTGCTATTATTGGAATAATTTTCTCTTTGACGGCTTTTTTTTATGTTAAGCAATGGGAACAAGAGGCGGTTATCGACGAACAAAAACAACAGGCTGATGAACATATTCGTTTACTACGCCAAACCTTTACTTCAATCGGTAGTATTTTAGAAACGATTCGTCTCTATCAAATGAATGGTCCTATCAGCCAGAATTTTTTTGCCGAATTAGTTCCATCCAAATTATTAGAAGAACTGAATATCAGCGCTATACAATGGATTACTTGTGTATCAGCTGACCAATATCCACTGTCAAAAATACCCAACGCCGGTATTGAACCATTCAACTTTTGGGAATTATCCAAAAATGGTCATCAACAACCGGTCAAACCACGAGAAACTTATTATCCAATCCAGTTTTCTGAACCCAGTTCCAGTCACAATCAAATTGGCTATGATTTGGCTTCCAATCCCGAACTGAATTTAACTTTAAAAAGAGCTCGCGATTTTGGTCAATTAACGATGAGTGGAGCGATTCAATTACCTAACCAACCCGAAGGACAATTAGGTTCTTATGTTATTGTTCCAGTCTATCAACCGAAAGATAATTCACAGCTACTTGGATTTGTTGGTGGCGCTTTTTTATTTGATGAATTAATAGAAGGTGTTTTACGTTTACCCAAAATCAAAACTAAAATTTTTTTAAAACTATTTGATGCCACTGCTTGGTCTCATGATATTCATATGGTGGAAGTACCACCAGCTTTCTATGTTCCCGCTTGGTATCGACATAATCCACCTACCCAAACACCCATTGAATTATTATCAACTTCTTTAGAGATTGGGGGACGAACGTGGCAAATTGTATTTTACAAAATGGTAGAGAATTTTTTTTATGAAATATGGTATGCTTGGCTAGTATTGGGTATTGGCTTACTACTCACAACCGGATTAATCCGTTACATCCATTTTTTGCTCACCCATGCGCATTGGGCAGAAACACTAGTCGCTACCCGTACCCAAAGTCTTTCAGAAGCCAACCAAGCCTTAAATAAAGAAATTAAGGTACGTGAACAAATGACTTTGGCTTTAGAAGCCGGTCGACAACGGTTTCAAGCTATTTTTAATGAAGCTGCTATTGGCATCGCTCAACTGGATTTAAATGACCGTATTTTAGACAGTAATCGGGCACTACAAAATTTATTGCGATATCATGAGGAAGAATTACCAGGTAAATTATTAAGGAAATTGGCTCACCCGGAGGATACCAATATTGATATGTCTTTGTTAGAAAACATGTTAGCGGGTAAATATGATAGTTATCAGGTAAGCAAACGCTATATCTGTAAAAATGGTGCTATCGTCTGGACGACTCAAAGCAATTCAATTGTTCGTGATACTAATCAACCTTTTATCATTAGCATGATAGAAGACATTACGGAACGCAAATTTGCGGAAGAAGCTCGTCTTGAAGCCGAGAAGAAATACCGTGATATCTTTGAAAATGCGATAGAAGGTATCTTTCAATGTACTCCCAATGGTCAATATTTGCGCGTTAATCCGGCGTTTGTTCGCATGTTTGGTTATCAATCAGCAGAACAAGTCTATGCCGAATTAACGGATATTGAGCTTCAACTTTATGTTAATCCGCAACGGCATCGTGATTTCTTAAGTTTACTGGAAACTCAATCTCATGTAACGGATTTTGAATATCAAGCTCGTTGTCGCGACGGTACTCTAATTTGGGTCAATGAAACCGTGCGGGTGGTACGTGATAATCAAGGAAGAATTCGCTACTATGAAGGCATTGTAGAAAATGTCACTGAACGTAAACAAACTGAAGATAAACTTCGCTATGATGCGACGCATGATCAGTTAACTGGACTATTAAATCGTGCCGCTTTCACGACCTATTTAACCCAATCACTGCAAGAATTAAAGTTCAAGCGAGCTAATATCGCCACTGATACCGAAAGGGTTGCTAACCAACCTATTCCGTTTGCTGTTCTGTTTCTTGATTTAGATCGGTTTAAAATTGTTAATGATAGCATGGGGCATTTGGTGGGTGATCAAGTCCTGATCGAAATAGCACGACGTTTAGCAACGGAGATTTGCCAAGTAGATATCGTGGCACGATTTGGTGGAGATGAATTTGCACTGATGTTGGAAAATATCTCAGACTTATCTACACTGGAGCAACGTATTGCCGCCATTCAGCAATATTTGAGTCAACCTTATCTCTTCAACAATGAAACTTTTAATAGCACAGCGAGCATTGGTATTGCGCTGGCTTCACCGCATTACCAGAATGCTGATGAAGTTTTACGAGATGCGGATACCGCGATGTATGAAGCTAAACAATATGGGCGAGGTAAATCACTTATTTTCCAACCGGGAATGCACACCCAAGTACTGAATATACTGCGGATGGAATCCGATTTACGTAAAGCACTCGATCGGGAAGAATTTAAAGTATACTATCAACCGATAGTATCATTAGAAACTTTACACCCAGTGGGTTTGGAAGCTTTAATTCGTTGGCAACATCCCGAACAAGGTTTTATTCGCCCCGATCAATTCATTCCCTTAGCCGAAGAAATTGGGTTAATTAAAGAATTAGGCTTATGGGTACTAGAAACCGCTTGTCAGCAATTACATCATTGGCAAATTCAATTTGCTCAGTATGCTCACTTAGGTATGAATATTAATGTGTCACCGATTCAACTGAAACAGCCTAAATTAGTACAGAAGATTCAAGACATTATAGAAAAGTCCGGTATCGCTGGTCCAACTTGTCGGTTAGAAATCACCGAAGGCGCTATGATGCAAGATCCAGAAGCCGTGTTATTGTTATTGAATGAATTAAAAAGCCTAGAAATTATGTTGTATATTGATGATTTTGGTACCGGTTATTCTTCTTTAAGCTATTTACAACGG
This sequence comes from Thioploca sp., assembly GCA_012032555.1. GTDB lineage: Bacteria > Pseudomonadota > Gammaproteobacteria > Beggiatoales > Beggiatoaceae > Thioploca. The sequence continues at coordinate 24,890 of JAAUSR010000046.1, read as the reverse complement.
TTTCCTATCGATGCCCTAAAAATTGATAAAAGTTTTATTAAAGATATCGATAATTCGATTAAATCTGCGCAAATTGTACAAGCAATTATTGCTTTAGGACAAGCTTTTGATTTAAGGATTGTCGCCGAAGGTGTCGAAAATAAGGTACAGCTTTCTTTACTGAAAGGCGCACGTTGTCATCATGTCCAAGGTTATTTTTTTTCGCGTCCACAAGATAGTGAAGCGATAGAAAAGTACTTGAGCAATACCACTATTGCTAAAGGATCTAACTTTATTAACTAAGCGATATTCAATGTCTTATTCTAAACTGACTTTCCACACAGTAACTCTTAAACAGCTATTTCAAGCAGATATCCTTTACCAGTTGGATCAACAATTTTTAGCTTATTTAAGTCACCATGATAGTTCTTTACACAGTCGGTTATTAGCTTATCGCCAGGGAGCAACGACAGCAGTCAGTGAATTAATATTAGCTGGTGCGCCTTGGTTAGAGGAATTTATAGCCGATTTTTTGCGATTCAAGATTCACTCGTAAAATCCCGCCAACAAACTCGCCAATATGATTGTTGTTTTGAATTTAAAAAATGGTTGGTATTACGACGAGCGAAGCGGCGGTTGCATCAACCGGCATTAGCAAAAAATTTTACTGAATTAAATGAATGGTTAGCACAAGCCCTTGTTAATTACCAGTCGCTGGGCAACGAACCCGCGAATTGGCACATTGATCAGCCAGCGTTAATTACTGAACTGGCTGTTGCCCAGTTGGCGCAACATTATTTGTCTAACCAAGCCCATTATGTTGAAGAAATTGAACAGCTGACGAATTGGTGTGTTGCTGCCTTAACGACAGTGGAAGGACAAATTTGGGTACGGGATTGGGTCAGTTTTCGCTTACCACAACCAATTAATCCAACGCATTTAGTTCCTATTACCCCGGTTCCCCATGATCCACTGGGGCGATTAGAAGGTCCACTGCCAACTCGTCGTCAGCGTCATGGTTTTAAATTAACTGACCAGCGCATGTCGGCAGTGCAAGTACAAAGTGAAATCCATTATTGTATTTATTGTCACGATCATAATGGTGATTTCTGTTCTAAAGGCTTTCCGGAAAAGAAAACTGAACCGGAACGGGGATTAAAAACGGATCCGTTAGGTAATATTTTAACTGGTTGCCCGTTGACAGAAAAAATTTCGGAAATGCACCTGCTCAAGCGCCAAGGTTACCTGATTGCACCACTAGCGGTGGTGATGATAGATAATCCCATGTGTCCAGCAACGGGTCATCGAATTTGTAATGACTGCATGAAAGCGTGCATTTATCAAAAACAAGAACCGGTCAATATTCCGCAAATTGAAACGCGTGTGCTCACCGATGTCTTGGAATTACCGTGGGGTGTAGAGATTTACGATTTACTGACGCGCTGGAACCCACTGCGGCAACAACAATGGATTCCGAGACCATACCATGGTTTAAAAGTTTTAATTGCCGGACAAGGACCGGCTGGTTTCACCCTCGCTCACCATTTACTCATGGAAGGTTTTGCGGTTGTCGGCATTGATGGTCTTAAAATTGAGCAACTGCCTGAATCCTTGCTGGAGCAACCGATTCGTGATTACACCGTTATTAAAGAAGAACTTGACCAACGAATCATGACTGGTTTTGGTGGCGTAGCGGAATATGGCATTACCGCACGTTGGGACAAAAATTTCCTCAAGTTAATTTACCTGAGTTTGCTGCGTCGCCCCTATTTTCAAATTTTTGGTAATGTTCGTTTTGGTGGCACAGTAACCGTCGAAGACGCCTGGGCATTGGGCTTTGATCATTTGGCTATTGCCGTCGGTGCGGCATTACCACAAGCGTTATCTATTCCGGGTAGTTTGGCACCGGGGATGCGTCAAGCGAGTGATTTTTTGATGGCGTTACAGCTAACTGGAGCAGCTAAGGCGAACAGTTTAGCCAATCTTCAAGTTCGATTACCCGCAGTCGTTATCGGTGGTGGTTTAACTGCAATCGATACCGCTACCGAAGTTCAAGCTTATTACGTGGTGCAAATTGAAAGAACTTTGTATCGCTATGAACAACTGACTCAAGTTTGGGGAGAAGCACCAGTACGTGAACAGCTTGATATCGCTTCACTCGAAATTTTGGATGAATTCCTAACTCATGCCAGACAATTGCGTACTGAACGCAAACAAGCGCAAGCGAATGGAACTGAGCCTAATATTCAAAGCTGGTTGCGCCAATGGGGTGGTGTTACTGTGGTTTATCGGCGCCAATTGCAAGAATCACCCGCTTATAAACGTAATCATGAAGAAGTGACTAAAGCTTTAGAAGAAGGGATTTACTACTTGGAAGGAGTAGAACCCCAAGCAGTGCGATTAGATAAGTACGGTCAAGTTCAATTCCTCGTCGGTTACCGGCGATTACGGGATGCGACGGGACATTGGCAAACGACAGATGAAGAAGTGATATTACCCGCCCGTGCTATTTTGGTCGCTACTGGAGCACAACCTAATATTGCTTACGAATTTGAACACCGCGGACACTTTCAACGGGCGGGTTTACAATACCAACCCTATCACGATGTTGCCGGCACTCTACAAGCCTTACCACTAACAACGCATTGTAAAAGCAAAGAATTTGGTCCTTTCACTTCTTATGAACAAGATAATCATCGCGTGACTTTTGTCGGTGATACTCATCCGACTTTTCAAGGTAGCGTAGTGAAAGCTATTGCTTCAAGCCAACGAACTTACCCTGCAATTGTCAAATTATTTGCTAACCGAATTCATGCCGTTGGCAGTGAGACGGAATATCTCGCTTTTCGTGCTCAAATCCAAGCGGTATTTCAAGTTAAACTTAAAGAAATACAACGTTATACCCAAAAAGTTGTTGAATTAACAATCAAAGCACCTTTGGCTGCACAAAAGTTTCGTCCGGGACAATTTTTTCGCTGTCAAAATTTGGAAACCCAAGCAACTATCATAGATAATACCGCATTGCAAATGGAAGCCATCGCACTCCGTTGTGTGGATGTTGATCGAGAGCAGGGAACCCTGGCGCTTATCGTCAATGAAAACAGTGCTAGCTCTCGTTTATGTGCCACGCTGAAGCCTAATGAACCACTGGCTTTGATGGGTCCAACTGGGGCAAGTGCTAAAATTTATAGCGGTAGTGAAACTGTGATGATGATAGGCGATTGCGCCAGCCTAGCTGAAATTCGCACCCTCGGTCCGGCTTGGCGAGCCGCCGGCAATCGGGTATTGTACATCGCTTGTGTATCTCATGCTGCTGAGATTTATTGTCAAGATCAGTTAGAAGCTGCTGCGGATGTCATTGTGTGGATTACTAACACGGGCGAACCGGTAGCGGTGCATCGCTCCCAAGATTGTGCCGTTACCGGTGATTACTTCGAGCAATTACACGATTATGCTAAAGGACGATTACTATCAGCTAATCCAGCGGCTATTCCTTTGTCAACCGTAACTCAAGTGCTGGTCAGCGGGGATTATCAATTTATCTCGCTGTTTATGCAAGCACGGGAGGGCATTCTCCGAGAAGATTTAACCCACTCGCCACCGGTAACCATTGCGGTTAATGGACCCATGCAGTGTATGCTTAAAGGGATATGTGCTCAATGTCTGCAATGGCAAATTGATCCAGTCACTCAACAAAGAACCAAAGCAGTATTTGCTTGTTCTTGGCAAAATCAACCGGTAGAAATCGTCGATCTAGCTCATTTAACTGAACGTTCTCAACAAAATCGGTTGCAAGAACAATTAAGTCAATTATGGTTAGATTACTTGTTCACTCAATCATGAAAATGAAATTGAAAATGTTCTGGAGTAGGCTAGGTAGAATGAAGTGAAACCCTCTTATTGGTAAGACGATTAACAATTTGATGGGTTTCGCTGCACGCTACCCATCCTACGAAATTTCTTGACTTCTATCAATTAAAGGAGAAACCAGTTATGCATCAAATTGTTATTATCGGCTCTGGTTTTGGTGGTTTAACCGCAGTCAGAACCTTACGAAAACAAGGTTGGCGTGAGCCAATTATTTTAGTTTCACCTCGTCCAGTTTTATTTTACTATCCTAGTTTAATTTGGGTACCCGCTGGCTTGCGCAATGAAACGGATTTAACTCTGCCATTAGCAAAATTTTTCCACCGTTATCAAGTGCAATATCATCAAGGTACCGTAACCAGTTTAGATCCGAATGCTAAACAAATTAAAACTGATCAAGGCACTCTTACTTTTGATAGTTTAATCATCGCTTCTGGTGGACGTTTCCTGAAAAAACTGCCGGGAATAGAGCACGTTTGTACGCCTTGTGAAGGTTATGAACCGACTAAAACTTATAGTGACCGCTTAACGACGTTGAGTAATGGTACTTTAGCTTTTGGCTTTGCTGGTAATCCCAATGAACCGGTGGGAGTGCGTGGTGGACCTATTTTTGAATTTCTATTTGGTATTGATACGTTATTACGACAACAACGCCGCCGCGATAAATTTGAATTGATCTTTTTCAGCCCAGCGGCTGAACCTGGTAACCGTCTAGGAGCAGGGGCAGTCAAAGCCTTGTTAGCGGAAATGCAAAAATATCATATTCGCACCCATCTGGGTCATAAAATGAAAGGCTTTACTGCCAACACGGTACAAACTGAAGGCGGTGATATTCCGAGTGATTTAACGATGTTTATGCCTGGGATGACTGGTCCAGCCTGGGCACCCAATAGCGGCTTACCACTATCGGCCGGTGGCTTTATTCAAGCTGACGCTCAATGTCGCGTCCCTGGATTCAAGGGGATTTATGTTGTGGGTGATAGTGGTAGTCATCCTGGTCCAAATTGGTTACCTAAACAAGCCCATATGGCTGATTTACAAGCTATAACTGCCGTAAAAAACTTATTAGCGGCGCATCAAGGACAATTAGTTCAGCATGAATTTAAAACGGAATTAATTTGCATTGTTGATACGCTTAACAAGGGAATGCTCGTTTATCGGAGTCCCAAGCGGACACTCTTGTTACCTAAAACTAAACTGTTTAATTGGGCTAAACGCTTCTTTGAGTGGTATTATTTACGGGCTTATCGCTAAGGTTTATTTTCATTGTTTGGGTTAATGGTTGAGCATTGAGATGATAACGGGTAATAGATGACGATTTCATCGACTTGGATTTATTAATTTTATAAAAAGAAATAATATAACGATGGCTACCTAAAAAGCGCTGTCTACGATAAAAGCGATGATGATTGTGGCTAGTATCGTCTTGTCTTGAACTCCTCAACCATAAGTTGAACCAGTAAAATACTTGGGTAGCTTAAATTCAATCTCCAAAAAAAAAGTGGACAACAGTTGCTTGTCCTCTATTTTGTCGTGTTAAAACGGGAGTGATTTTGGTGTAACCTCGGGTCATCCACCGCAATATCACTGCCCATTCAGCACACCTATTTTTTATAAAACACATTGAATAGAATAATTTCACGCTGTCGATACGAGAGTGAGAGGATAACTATTTCAATTAACTATCGGTAACAACCTCTATGTTTGGATTTAGTAAGAAAAATGTTAATTCTCAGGAAGATAATATAAAAGAATTCCATCCCCCTAAACCGAGTTTATTAGCTCGCCTGAAACAGGGTTTAAGTCGTACTCGTGAAAATTTAACGGCTGGACTAGCTAATTTATTACTGGGTAAAAAAGCAATTGATGAAGAATTATTAGAACAAATTGAAACCTTATTACTACAAGCTGATATTGGTGTAGAAGCCACTAACGAATTAATAACCCACTTAACCCAACAGATCGCTAGAAAGCAATTAGCTGATTCGGAAGCTTTATTTCAGGCGTTACGTGAACAAATGCAAGCTATTTTACAACCGGTTGAGGCACCATTGATCGTACCAGCTTATCGTGATAAACCTTTTGTTATCTTAATGGTAGGCGTTAATGGTGCCGGTAAAACCACTACTATCGGTAAATTAGCCAAACGTTTTCAAGGTGAAGGGCATTCCGTTATGTTAGCCGCTGGCGATACTTTTCGTGCTGCCGCTATTGAGCAATTAAAAGCTTGGGGTGAACATAATAATGTCCAAGTCATTGCGCAACATAATCGAGCTGATTCTGCCTCGGTCATTTTTGACGCTTTACAAGCGGCGACTGCACGGGGTATTAAAATACTTATTGCCGATACGGCAGGGCGTTTGCATACTCAAAGCAATCTTATGGAAGAACTTAAAAAAGTACGACGGGTTATTAACAAACTAGATCCGACTGCTCCCCATGAAACGATGTTGATACTCGATGCTAGTATTGGTCAAAATGCGCTCGTTCAGGCAAAGCAATTTCATCAAGCAATTGGCTTAACCGGATTGACGCTAACTAAACTGGATGGAACAGCAAAAGGAGGAATTATTTTTGCTGTTGCTAAACAAATGGGTTTACCAATTCGTTTTATTGGAGTGGGAGAACAAGTTGATGATCTGCGTAATTTTGAGGCTGCCAATTTTGTAGAGGCTTTGTTTAGTGAACAGTTATCAGTAAACCGTTATCAGTGAACCGTTATTAGTTATCAGTGAATAATTAACTATTATATCTGATAATGGCTAACGGAAATTAATCTAAATAACTGAAACTGGATAACGAATAATGGACAACTGATAACTGAATATGATTACTTTCAACCAAGTGAGTAAACGTTATCCAGGAGGACATCAGGCGCTTAATCAAGTCAGTCTTCATATTAAGCGTGGTGAGATGGCATTTTTAACTGGGCATTCTGGCGCGGGTAAAACAACTTTATTACGCTTGATTGCCTTGATAGAACGGAATACGAGTGGACAAATTGTTGTAAATGGCCAAAATCTAAGCCGCCTGCCAACCGAATATATTCCTTATTTACGTCGTCGAATTGGCATGACATTTCAAGAACATCGACTTTTATTTGACCGAACTGTATTTGATAACGTTGCCTTACCTTTAGTGATTGCCGGTTATCGGCATCAGGAAATTCGCCGTCGAGTCCGTGCCGCTTTAGATAAAGTGGGTTTACTCAATAAAGAAAAAAGTTATCCCATTACGCTATCAGGTGGACAGCAACAGCGAGTTGGGATTGCAAGAGCAGTGGTCAATAAGCCGCCTATCCTCCTGGCAGATGAACCGACCGGTAATCTTGATCCCCATTTAGCCAAAGAAATTATGAATTTATTCTTACAATTCAATCAAGTTGGTGTAACCGTTTTAATTGCTTCACACGCACTAGGATTAATTAAGAGTATGGGACATCGCACCTTGATTTTGCAGCAAGGCAATCTGATTGGCGATACCTATCCACGCCGCTAATGAAATCACCGATGCCCGCTGAGAGAGAACCACGTCATACCGCTAAACCACCTTCACCAACGACCGCCTGGTTTTCCCATCATCTTTACGTCTTTTTTTTTAGTCTGGGACAAATTGCTAGAACACCTTTACCCAGTCTAATGACGGCTGCTGTCATTGGTATCGCCTTAGCTTTACCCACCGGGTTATATCTTTTACTTGAGAATGTTCAAGATATTAGCCGTGATTGGGGTGGTGCTGCCCAAATTTCTTTATTTCTGAATAAAAATCTCACTGAAACTCAAGTCCATAAATTAGCTGAACAATTACTGCAACGCCCAGATATTTCTACTATAAGAATTATTACGCCGGCAGAGGCATTAGAAGAATATCGAACTTTATCCGGATTTGGTGAAGCATTATCCGCATTAAAAGAAAATCCCCTCCCACCGGTACTCGTTGTTCAACCCGCCATACCACAAACTGATTTTACCGCCGGTGAAGCGGTACTAGATAGCTTAAGTCAATTGAAAGAAGTTGAGGTGGCGCAATTTGATATGCTGTGGTTAAAACGGTTATATGCTATGATAGAAATTGTACGGCGTGGAATAGGGATATTAGCGACTTTATTATCACTCGCCGTATTACTGGTGATTGGTAATACTATTCGTTTATCCATCTATAATCGTCGTGAAGAAATTGAAATCTATAAATTAGTCGGTGCGACTGATGCGTTTATCCGTCGTCCGTTTTTATATATTGGTTTCTGGTATGGTTTATCCGGTGGCTTGATTGCTTGGTTATTAGTTAATTTGTCATTTTGGTTATTACAAGCCCCAGTGAAAAAGTTAACGGCTTTATACTACAGTCAATTTGAGTTAGTGACTTTAGATCTCTTTTCAAGTACGGTGTTATTATTAACGGGGGCATTACTCGGCTTAGCCGGTGCTAGTTTGGCGGTTGGTTATCACCTCAAAGATATTCAACCTCGTTAAAAAGGGTGTGTGACGCTTTGCTAACGCATTCTACTTGGCTAGCCTACGGCTATTAACTTAAGCATGGTTCTTCCCTGGTAAGTCAAGTAGGTCGGGTTAACCGGGCGTAACCCGACAATCTTCTAGGTACAGCAAACAGAGCGTAGCAAAAATTAAATGCTTCGGAATAGGGACACTCGGACGGAAAATGGGCGAGGTGAAGTTTAGTTTCTTTAGCGGCTAGCTTAACGGCATGGGAATAAATTTTAGTTGCTGCATCCGTTAATCCAGGTTTCAGATAATAAATATCATCGAGTTAATATCTGGTTGATGCCAAATAATCAAGAAATTGGCATGTTAAACAAAGCGATGAAGAAGAAATTTACTTCATTTAAAAATGCTCACCAAACATAGATTATAGCACCGCCATTACCTACTATAAAATATATCTTGGATTTTTAACGTGTACTTATCCTAATAAATGGTATAGGCTTAATATTTCTAAATGCAATTGGTGTATTTTCGTGATCCATATTCATAAAACAGCTTTAGTTCCTTATCGCTCCCACGACATGTTTACTTTAGTTAATGATATTGATGCTTATCCTCAGTTTTTACCTTGGTGTAAGTCGACAACAATATTGTCCCAAACGCCTTCTCAAATCGTGGCTACCATCACGATGGGTGGTGTTGGCTTAGAAAAATCATTTACGACAACTAATGTGATTAAACGCGATGAATCGATTGAAATTCATTTATTGGAAGGTCCTTTTAGTCAATTACAAGGACAGTGGACTTTTCAACCTCTGGGAGAAGAAGGATGTAAAATTTCTTTAACGATGGAGTTTGAAATTTCTAATCAATTGCTTCGTTTGAGCCTAGGGCCAATTTTTAGCAAAATTGTGAATAGTTTAGTTGATGCTTTTGTACAACGTGCGAATGAATTATATGGTAAGTTTTAGTACGATACGGGTTGAAGTCGCTTACGCTAAAGCGGAGGAACAAATGATTATTCCGCTAACGGTAGCCCAAGGAACTAATATAAAGCAAGCTATTGAAATATCAAATATATTACATTTATTTCCTGAAATTGATTTAACCCAAAATAAAGTTGGTATTTTCAGTAGAATCTGTACTTTGAATACTTTACTCCGTGAAGGTGACCGGATTGAGATTTATCGACCGTTGATTGCGGATCTCCAAAAGATTCGCCAGCAACGAGCGGCTCAGGGTAAATTAATGAGAAAAGGTAGTTAAAAAATAACTTTTAAGCCGTTCGATTATTTCAATAACCCGCTTTATGTTACAAAATGGGCTGTTCATCTACCTCGTCGTGGGGAAGGTGATGTTGTTGTGTTCGACGTGTGCCGACTTTAATATCACCGGTTAGTTTGATAAGACGATCTTTATCATCAAAAAATAAAGCAATGTGACGTTGAACGCGATCCTCTCTACCTGCTTGAAAACTATAAAGATAATCCCAACGTCGTTGATGAAATACGTCAACTATCAGTGGCGTGCCCATGATAAAACGTACTTTTTTAGCAGGCATAAACAATTCAAGTTGATCAAGCATGGCTTGTGTTACTACATTGCCTTGTTGAATATCAACTTTATAAACTGCACAAGCCGATATGAATAAATTCATACCTAAAAAAATTATAAGGAAAATTTTATCCATCATGACTTCCCAATCTCGACTTTGAAAGTCATTATCATAACGTAATTGCAATAAAAACTCACGAAATGACGAGAAATGACTTCACTAAAGCAAATTAAAATATCATGAACAATAATAATGGGTTACTATAAAAGGCACTATCATGGAGAGCCAAGATTTAAAGAAAGCCGGCTTAAAAGCAACTTTACCACGATTAAGAATACTGCAGCTCTTAGAAAAAAATCCTCAACAGCATATGACTGCTGAAGAGGTTTATAAAGCATTATTAGAGATTGGGGAAGATGTTGGTTTAGCAACCGTATATCGGGTGTTGACTCAATTTGAATCAGCTGGATTGGTTTTGCGTCATCATTTTGAAGGTGGTTTATCGGTATTTGAACTCAACGAAGGTTATCATCATGATCATCTTGTTTGTATCAAATGTGGAAAAATAGTCGAATTTGTTGATGAAATCATCGAAAGACAACAATGCACCATTGCTCAACAACATCACTTTGAAATCACAGAACATTACTTATATATTTATGGTATTTGTCCCCAGTGTCAACGACAAAAACGATTGAAATGATCACACTAATAGTGCATAGCCAAAGTGCTTCTTAAAACGCGTTTTGAAATTATTCCAGTTTAATTGATGATTTTGTGTACCATGGTGTTCTATTGTTATAGTACTCATCAGAGTCGCAATTCTTCCAGTCGTTTCCCAATCAATATCTTTAAGCAATCCATAGAGTAACCCAGCACAAAAGGCATCTTCACAACCGGCTGTATCATGGATTGCTTGGGCTTTAGCACCAGGAATTTGATAATAAGTATCTTGAGTATAAATAAGTACTCCTTCTTCGAACGATTGAGTAATAATCAAAGCTTGAACGCGTTGAGCAACTTGTTGTGAGGTTAAGTGAGTTTGCTGTGCCAACCATTGCCATTCCATTTGATTAACTAATATCCAGTTCGCTTGTTCGATAAAGCTTAGCAAATCGTCACCGTCAAATTCAGTAATACTTTGTGCTGGGGCAAAAACAAAAGGGATTCCAAGTTCAGCTAATTGCAAGGCATGTGTTATCATTCCTTCACGACTATCGTATGCAATAGTAGCTAACTGAATAGTTTGGGTTTGATCGATACGATTAGTAAACGAAAAGCTCATGGCGCCAGGATGGAACGCTAAAATTTGATTACCATCAACATCGAGAGTAATGAAAGTTTGAGCAGTGTAACTATGTTCAATGGTAAGTAAATAGTCTGATTTAATCTCACAGCTATCTAGCCATTCAGCATACGGACCAAAATCCATACCCACTGTAGCTAGCGGCAAGGGTTCAAGCCCAAGCATTTTGAGGTTATAAGAAATATTGCCGGCACTACCACCAAATTGACGGCGTAAATCGGGAACGGTGAAATAAGCATTAAGACGTTGGGTTGGCTCAGGAAAGATAGCCTGTTTAAATTTATCCTGAAATTCCATAATGGTATCGTAAGTAAGAGAACCACAAATTAAGGCTGACATGGAAATATTTCTCAACTGAATAGAATTAGAATTTTGCGTTAATCGTCAGTCACAACTCACTGAACCAGTTATGGAGTGGCGAATTAAGAAGGTAAGAGTAAAGTATAATCAAAATTTTTCTTAAAACGATGTTTAAATTCTTCTAAGGTAAACGTATGGTTTTGAGTACCGTGATGTTCAATTTTAATGGCACCCAATAACGAGGCAATTCGTCCTGTGGTCTCCCAATCAATATCTTTCATCAAACCATACAATAGTCCACCACGAAAAGCATCACCGCACCCAGTTGGATCATTAGCTGCGTGTGGTTGGGCACTGGGAATTTGATAGGTGGTCTCCGCAGTATAAATGACCGCTCCTTCAGCACCTTTAGTAACAATCAGCGCTTGGACACGTTGGGCAACTTGCTGTTCTGATAAATTAGTCCGTTCGTGCATTAATTGCCATTCATAATCGTTGACAATAACCCAGGTTGCTTGCTCAATAAATTGCAAAATATCATTACCATCAAACAGGGTCATGCCCTGACCGGGATCAAAGATAAAAGGAATAGCCGCGTCGGTAAATTCCCGGGCATGTTGGATCATTCCTTCTCGCCCGTCGGGAGAAACAATTCCAATTGTAATACCTGGTGCTTGAGAAACCTGATTATAATGGGAAAAATTCATAGCACCAGGATGAAAGGCGGTAATTTGGTTATCATCCATATCCGTGGTGATAAAAGCTTGCGCAGTATAAGAGTGGTTAATGGTAGTAATATAAGTACGGGCAATTTCACAACTATCTAGCCAGTCCGCATAAGGGCTAAAATCCATACCGACTGTACCCATTGGTAATGGCTCGCCACCTAATAACTTTAAATTATAGGCAATATTACCAGCACAACCACCAAACTCACGACGCAAATCGGGTACTAAGAAAGAAACATTAATGATATGTACTTGCTCCGGCAAAATATGGTGTTTAAACTTATCATTGAATACCATAATGGTATCAAAAGCAAAAGAGCCACAAATTAAAGCAGACATTTTTGGGTTCTCTAAAAAAAATGAATTGGAGATTCTATCAAAAAGTAAATGATAGTAGGTAATCCTATTATCTTATTGTATTATAAATCGCCTAGTTAAAATGGAGTAACTGATGACTTTAGCCGAATTTAAAAATTCTTTATCGGAAGAAACCCCACCACCACAAATAAGTAAGGTATTACAAGCATTATGGCAGGATGCTAAAGGTCGATGGGATATTGCTCATCGTTTGGCTCAATCAGTTAATGATACCACTGGGGCATGGGTACATGCTTATTTACACCGCAAAGAAGGTGATCTTTCTAATGCGGCCTATTGGTATTCTCAAGCTAACCAAACTATGCCAATGAGTTCTCTAGAGCAAGAATGGGAAGAAATCAGTAAAGCATTGCTTTGATAGGATACTGGCTAAGTTGTGTATCTATCATTATAAAATATAATCTGACAGTTTGATTGGTTGGTCACACGCTTTTTTCAACTTGAAAATTTGAATAAATTTTAATACTATCTGATTTTTAAAAAAGATTAAAGATTGTAGTAAAATGCTAGTTTTATTACAATCCGAATTGAGTAGTTCCTTTTTTGAATATTCTCATGTGGGTTAGGATAATTAGTTATGAACTTAAGAAATATCTTGCCGATTTTTACCTCGCATCTCGTTATCAATAGCTCCCCTTTTTTCTCTTTTAAATCAATACAAGAAATGTATTTGCAGACTATAGACAATCTAGAAGGATATATCGCTATTATCCGCATCGACCATTGGTTTAAAAACATATTTATGTTGCCAGGAATTATCTTCGCCCTATTGTACTTTGATATTACGCTTAGTTGGGAGTTGGGCTTCACAATACTTGTTGGGGTGCTGGCAACTTGTCTGATTGCTTCTGCAAACTACGTGATTAATGAATGGTTAGATGCTCAATTCGATAAATTTCACCCCATTAAAAAACATCGTCCGGCGGTGGTAAAAAATCTTTCAGTCAAAATTGTTTATCTAGAATATGTTATCTTGGCCATCATGGGTTTATTGATGGCGTATTACATCAATATTTCGTTTTTACTTTGTGAATTATTATTGTTAATCATGGGCTTATTATATAATGTGGAGCCTATTCGGACGAAGGATAAAATTTATCTTGATGTGCTATCTGAATCAATTAATAATCCTATTCGCTTTGCTTTAGGCTGGTTTATTTTCGTACCAACCATTCTACCCCCTTCAAGTATGTTAGTGGCTTACTGGATGGGGGGAGCATTTTTAATGGGGACTAAACGTTTTGCAGAATACCGCTTTATCAATGATCATCAACTAGCGGGTTTATATCGTAAATCTTTTAAACATTACACTGAGCAAAATTTACTCATATCTATCTTTTCTATGCTTATCAGCTACTTTCTTTTTGGGCATTTTCTTGATAAAGCATCGAATAGAACTGCTCTTAAGTTTTCCCTTGTTGGCTTTACTGTTCACTTGGTACTTACAAATTGGCCTTAGAGAAAATTCCCCGGTTCAGTATCCAGAAAAACTGTATAAAGAAAAGCGTTTTATGTTATTTATATTAATATTGTCTGTTGTTTTGTTTTTATTAATTTATATTAAAATTCCCTGGCTACATTTTTTCTTAACCAAGAATTTTGACTAAATTTTAGGTCAGATAGTGAAGGTTAATCGGCATTATTATTTTGTTTAATAAAAATAAGACCCGTGATCACAGAAAATAGTTCTAATTCTAACCAAAATTACTTGTGTTGGGTGTGTGGATCAACCCGGCAATTTATTTTACGAGAATCTATTCGAGGCATACCTCTATCATCAAGTATGTTCAGGATAACAGATGCTCACTATGGTCAAACTGGCTCAATTTATCAATGTCAAGAATGTGGATTCAGACAATGTAATGGCTTAGAGCAAGTTTTAAATTTCTATGAGCAACTTGAAGATAAAGATTACGAAGCAAGTCGTGCTGAAAGGGCAATACAAGCCCGCCGCATTTTGCAAACTGTATCAGTTTATCGTCCATCTGGACGATTACTTGATATTGGAGCGGGTAGCGGTATCTTAGTAGAGGAAGCTCAGAAGTTAGGTTATATTGCTCAAGGAATCGAACCTTCGAAATGGCTTTGTGATAAAGCAATTGAGCGAGAATTATCAGTTCATCATGGTACATTGCCTCATATGAATATTAACCCACCTTATGATGTAATAACCCTTATTGATGTTATTGAGCATGTATCTAATCCGATGGAACTGCTTAGAAATATTCATCAACTTATGACAAAAGAGAGTATTGGTATTGTAGTCACCCCAGATGTTGGTTCTTTAACCGCACGGTTGATGGGATATCGTTGGTGGCATTATCGAATAGCTCACATTGGTTATTTTAATCAAAAAACCCTTAATTTAGCATTAGTAAATGCCAATTTACGGTTACTATTCGTTTTACGACCAAAATGGTATTTTAGTATGCCTTATCTCATTAAAAGAATAAATATTTATTTACCCAGGTTATTTCATTTACCGGTATTTAAATGGATGGAGCATATTACTATTCCATTAAATTTATTTGATTCTATTCTAGTTGTTTTTACCAAAGAATAAAGGTGGAATTAGCATTCAAATGAAATTCTCTCAGTTATTGCCGGTAGCTAAACCCCACAATTTTTATTTTTGGATACTTTTTATTGCGCTGTTGTTACGCGTATTATGGGCAATAGTGGCAGTACCGATTGTTCCGGTATCAGATTGTAATGCCTATGATACCTTTGCTCAAAATCTGGCGAATGGTTATGGGTATGGTTGGACTAGTACCGAGCATACTGCGCATTGGCCACCAGGAACGTCTTTTGTTTATTCAATATTTTATCGATTGTTTGGTCACACTTATGTTCCCATTATTATTTTAAATTTAGTATTAGGAATAGTTATTATTTGGTGTTCAATGCAACTAGCAGAGAGGTGGTTTAATCAACAAATAGCTTGGCTAACGGGCTTAATTTTAACTTTATGGCCAGTCACTATTCAATTTACCACCGTATTGTCCAGTGAGCTACTTTTTATGGTTTTGTTTTTAATTGCCCTGATAATCTGGTTAAATGAACCAACTCATCTCTGGTTAAGAGCCTTGCTAGTTGGATTAGTCCTGGCTGCTGCTTGTTATGTGCGAAGTGCAACCTTGTTTATTCCGTTCCTATTATTGTTGTTTCGCTGGGTTAACACGAGAGAAATTTTAAGAAGTGTTGCGGCTATTATCGTTGTTTTTATAATTATATCCTTATTAATTACTCCGTGGTCAATCCGTAATACTCGACTTTATGGACAATTTGTGCTCATGTCTACGAATACCGGGGTCGCATTGTGGATTGGCAACAATCCTAATGCCTACGGTGGACATATGAGTGTCCCTCCAGAACTGAAGGAAAAAATGGCTGGTATGAACCAGGCACAAAGTTCGGCTTATCTAAAAGCTTTAGCAATTGATTACATTAAACAAGAACCGCTGAAATTCGTTACTCGTAGTTTCAAAAAACTACTTCGCTTACATATGCGTGACACCATTGGCGTAGCCTGGAATAAAATAGGACTTAGTTCCCGTTATGGAACCGGTGTGTTGTTACCGCTAAAGATAATTAGTCAAGGATATTGGTTAACCATGTTAGGGCTAGCTTTGATAGGAATTATACTATTAGGTAATCGACAGGGATGGCTAACAATGATAGTACACCCGGTGGTGATTATCTGGGGATATTTTGCCTTTGGACATGCCGTAACTGAAATTGATGATCGTTACCATTTTTACAGTATTCCTATGATTGCTATACTAGCTGCCTTAGTTATTGCGTATATACTCAAAATAACCGCTCCAAGAAAATTTTCCATAGAGAGATAGTGAATAGAAAAAAACCTTAAGTAATAGGAAAAATGATGAAACTACTCAAATTACACATTATTGTGTTGATTTTACTGAGTTTACCTGGATTGATGGTGCCAGTATCGTTGTGGGCACCGGCGGATCTGCTACCGGACATCGTGGGAATTCTTGCTATGTTATATGCCATACTCTGGGTTCTTCACGCCTTAATAACTAGCTTACTCATGAGTGGACTGTTATTATTTCGTTTTGGTCGAACCGAGCAAGCGGTTATTTCAACTCATGGGATCATTTTTATTCTTATGTCAGCCTATGCCATCTTTCTGCTTTCTTCCTAGCTGCTGAATAAATTATTAGTTAGGTAAGCGATATTCTGAGTTAAAGAGGAACTTTTATTTATGGATCGACGTCAATTTAGTTTAACCTTAGTTGGATATAGCCTACTTGGCTGGAGTGGACTCGTTCAGAGTTCGTCGGTTCCTTCTGCTACTGCTATCGTAACCAGTTTGTTTACTCACTATGAGAGTGCGGTAAATTTAGGTCAACGTTATTTGACCTTATTTCCAAAAGAGGCCAATTATGATTGGCTCACTAGAACAACTTTACCTGACGGGTACAATCAGCTTGATTTTCAGATACTTAAACAAACTTTAAAGATGCAAAGACAAAAAGATTTCTATGAGGGGAATACCGTTATGCTCGATGGTTGGATATTAGCGCATACGGAAGCCCGTCTTTGTGCATTACTGGCCTTGACTTAACCAGGGAGAGCGGTTGACATGATAAATGATTTTCGCGAAATGACCAATGAAACCGTAATTGAAACGGATATTTGTATTGTTGGCGCCGGTGCAGCCGGCATTTCCATTGCTAAGTATTTGAATGGTAGTAATATCTCTATTTGTTTAGTTGAAAGCGGTGGATTTGAATTCGAGGAAGAAACTCAGTCTTTGTATCAAGGTAAAAATGTGGGCCTCAAATATTTTCCTTTGGATACAGCGCGGTTACGTTATTTTGGTGGCACAACCAACCATTGGACTGGATGGTGTGCTCCTCTTGATAAAATAGATTTTGAGCCGCGTGATTGGGTACCTTATAGCGGTTGGCCTTTTACCCAAAAAGATTTAGAATCTTATTATATTCAAGCACAAAAATGGTGTAACGTTGGACCTTACCGTTATCAACCATCGGATTGGGAAGCAGATAATTTTAAATTATTGGCTTTATTGCCGGAAAAGATTTCCAATAAATTGTGGCAATTCAGTCCCGCACCAACTCGGTTTGGAATAGCTTATCGTGCTGAGTTAGAACAAGCAACTCATATTCAAGTACTCCTGCATGCGAATGTAGTGGAGGTTGTAAGTAATCAATCGGCCCAAGTGGTAGAAGGTGTCAAGATAACTACTTTAGATATGACTAAAACTGGTACTGTTCGTGCCAAAGTAGTGATATTAGCTTGTGGTGGTTTAGAAAATCCACGCTTACTATTAGTTTCTAATCGCGTCCAAACGACTGGATTAGGTAACCAAAATGATAATGTTGGACGGTTTTTTATGGAACACCCGGTTGTCAACTCGGGTGAATTAATTACCTTGAAAGATTCTAGATTTTTAGCTAATTACGGTAATATAACGATTAGAAATGGTACGCATCTCAAGCCAGCAGTGAGTATTAGTGAGATTGCCCAACCAAAATATCAAACGCTTAATGTTGCTGTAATGATGTATTCTGATAGTTTTAAAGAACAAATGGAAGGTTATTTGGCTGCTCAAAAAGTTTTCCGAGCACTCAAATCTGGCAAATTCGCTGATAATCTTCGCCATGATGTTATTCATGCTATTACCGACCTGGATAATTTTGCTGAGGGTCTCTACTATCGTTTTAGGGGTACGAATAAACCTTTTCCTCATGATACAAGTATAAGCTTGACTTCATTATCTGAACAAACACCGAATCCTAATAGCCGTGTTCTACTCGATACCGAAAAAGATAAACTAGGGTTACCTCGCATTAAGCTAGATTGGCAACTGACTGCACTGGATAAACGTAGTATACGTATTACTAATCAATTAATTGGGGAAGAATTTGGTCGGATGGAACTAGGTCGATTACAACTCGCTGAGTGGTTACAACCAGAAGATGATCATTTTGAAACATTGACTGGAGGATATCATCATATGGGTACAACTCGTATGAGTGAAGATCCGAAGCAAGGGGTAGTGGATAAAAATTGCCGGGTACATGGTTTAGCCAACTTGTACATTGCCGGTAGCTCAGTCTTTGCCACCAGCGGTAACAGTAATCCTACCCTTACTATTGTCGCATTGGCAATGCGCTTAGCAGAACATTTAAAAAAACAAGTAGTCAGTTGAAATTGTCATCCCGACTACAACGGGTATCCCGTGATTTTAATAGGTTATAGATTACCGCTACTAAAAAAATAACGTTAATCCCCCCTATTCTCACTGGGATAAGGTTGATGGCAATGATCCTAGATAAGATTTTACCCGGTCGGTAAAAGGCAAAAATACCACTCAAGTAGCAAAAGCAACAGAACATCCTCAAACACCTATAGAATAGATACTTAGCTACAACACCAATGGATTCTCTGAACTGATTGACTAACATACATTGGTGGATGCTTTCCTCTATTATACCCTCTGTAGGAGCAAAAACTCGAACATAGAGGCTACCTTCATCTTAATTGATGGACAGCTTTTTAGTTATTTAAACCAATAGTTCGGACACTTTTTTCCAAGTACTCGATTTTAAGTCGCTACTATTATAATGTAACTGAGTGATTAAAAAGCATTTTATTAAAAAATGTTCGAAGTACTGTTAAACCAAAATAGCAAAAAAACTTCGCCTAGTTTAAAATGCTGATAATATAGCTATAATAAACCGGAACAGAATAATATGGATTTACAAGAACACATGTTGCGTATTGGCAAATTAGCACGTGAAGCAGCTAAAATCCTAGCTAAAACGCCCACTAAAATCAAAAACCAAGCCTTAGAAGCTATTGCGCAACAGTTAGAACAACAACAAGCGCAATTGCTAGTAGCTAATGCGAAAGATTTAGAAACCGGTCAGGCGAAAGGTTTAGATTCTGCTTTACTGGACCGACTAGCTTTGAATAATTCACGTATCGCTAACCTAATTGAAGGTTTATATCAAGTGCTGGCGTTACCCGATCCGATTGGCGCGATTACTGATCTCAACTATCGTCCCAGTGGTATCCAAGTTGGCAAAATGCGTGTCCCGCTAGGTGTGGTAGGAATTATTTATGAATCGCGTCCTAATGTGACTGCAGATGCAGCGGCATTGTGTCTTAAATCGGGAAATGCCACCATTTTACGCGGCGGTTCTGAATCTATCCATTCTAATCAAGCGATTGCTCAATGTATTTCAACGGGTTTGCAGTTAGCGGGCTTGCCGGGTACAGCTGTTCAAGTGATTGAAACAACTGATCGAGCTGCAGTGGGAGAACTTATTCGCATGGATCAATATGTTGATGTTATTATTCCTCGAGGTGGCAAAGATTTAATTAAGCGAATTAGCCAGGAAGCCCGTATTCCAGTTATTAAACATTTGCATGGGGTTTGTCACACGTATATTGATGACCAAGCCGATTTAGATAAAGCGATTACCGTGGCTTATAACGCTAAAACCCAACGCTATGGCACTTGTAATACGATGGAGACTTTATTAGTGGCGGTAGGAATCGCTGCTCAAGTATTGCCACCACTCGCTGAAAAATATCAAGCCGCCGGTGTGGAATTACGTGGCTGCCCAGCAACGCAAGCCATTTTACCTGAACTTAAAGCGGCAACACCGGTGGACTGGGACACAGAATATTTAGCGCCGATCTTATCAATACGAATTGTAAAGGATTTAGACGCTGCCATAGAGCATATTGGGCAACATAGCTCTCAACATACTGATGCTATCATTACTGAAAATTGGCAACGTGCGCGACGATTTTTAACAGAAGTCGATTCTAGTTCCGTAATGGTGAATGCTTCAACTCGCTTTGCAGATGGTTTTGAATATGGCCTCGGTGCAGAAATTGGTATTAGTACAGATAAATTTCATGCCCGTGGACCAGTGGGGTTAGAAGGATTAACTTCACAAAAGTTTATTGTGTTAGGGGATGGACATATTCGACAATAACGGGTCTTTCAAGGCGAGTAGCGGAGGTAGGGTGCGTTAGCAACGCATAACGCACTGTTCCTAGCTCCTTCATTTCCTCACCACTCACTCCAGCGTTTGTTCAGCATTAAACACAGTTACCCCATCGGGTAACTGATAACCCCAAAACCAGCAAATGCCGCTCCCTAAAAAACGGGTATAAAGATGAATTTCCTGGATAATAGGTAGATGTCAACATTACCGCTAGTTGAACCATCACCAAATGCGCCAAATTCAAATCCCACAGTAAAATCTGAAGTAAAATCTGACCGAGATTACATTAAATATAGGTTGGCAAGCCGTTGCCGACTAACATGGCGGAAAGTATTCCTACCCTACCAAAGGGATCGCTTTAGGAAAGCAACTTAATTGGCTGATCAGTCAGATTTTTAGACGTAAATAACCGGATTTCTTTGCAGTGCATGGTGCTAGACCACTAAAATAAATTAACTCCCACCATTAGTCTAAAATGGTCCATCGTAATAAATATAATTTAATATATCAAAATAATTCTTATTAGAATGCTAATAATAGCTTATAAATTTATTTTTATCTAAAATAAAAGTGATAAATTACTATTTTATAGATGACCTACTAATAGAATTCAATTTATTACCTACTAGCTATTCAGTGTTTTTCTAATACTGTTTATCAAATTAGAATAGTATAATTTAAATTACTTACTAATATAAGTAATTAAAAATAAGAATTTTTCTCATTTACTTGCTATTGAACTCAAATTATTCTGTACCTGCTTTTAAATGGTTAAGGTTAGAAAAAAGGCAGGTATAATATGATAAATGTAAAAATTCTGTTTAAAAAATTATTTTTTGTCTACAAACCTATATTTTATTACAGGCTTATAATCAGCCTAGTTTCACTCCTTGGTTGGCCTAATGTGGTCGCAGCAATACCAACAGTAACAATTCTATTAGTTGATGGTGTTTCTGGTCAACCGTTGTCAAAAGCGGTCGTAGTAGCCTATGAACAAAGCCAACCATCCCATCTTATCACCACACGGATTGCTACAGCGCTCACGGATAATCAAGGTCTCGTCTCTTTTCAACTCAACAAGTTAGGTCAGGTCGGTATTCAATATGTGTTTGAATTTTCTCCAAATAGTTTAGTTAGACCCGATCGGTTTTGCCAAGGAAATTACTGCACACCACCGATAACTACCGTAAACGGACCATTGGATGTGGTTCTCTATTCAAAGGGTGAAGGTTTGCTTCTTAACCGTAACCAATTGATTAATCGGATCACTTTCGGTGCAACCCCAGCTTTATTAAAATACGTTAATACCATTGGCGCTTATGCGTTCATCGCGGAACAGTTAAATCCACAAACTATTGATGATAACCAGTTTGAAACGCTGATAAACGGATTGACGGTAAGCAAAAGTGAAGATTTATCGTTATGGCTATTATTTCATGCTATCTACAGTCAGCGACAACTTCAAGAAGTCATGACCCAATTTTGGGATAACCACTTCAACACAGATGTGGTCACCAGTGGGGGAATTGGAGTAGAACAAGCTGAAAATCAATTATTTCGTCAGCAAGCGTTAGGTCAGTTTCGCGACTTACTTAAGGTTAGTGCTACTAGTTCGGCGATGTTACGGTATTTAAATAATAATACCAATCGTAAAGAAGCACCGAATGAAAACTATGCCCGGGAATTAATGGAACTTCATACTTTAGGTGTTAATGGGGGTTACACTGAAAAAGATGTCGCCGAAGTGGCTAGAGCTTTTACTGGTTGGACTCTGAATGGTAACCAATTCATTTTTAACAAGAACTGGCATGATACCGGCGAAAAAATAATATTAGGTCATACTTTCCCGGCGGGTGGTGGTATGGCAGAAGGCGAAAAAGTACTGGATATTTTAGCTACTCATCCAGCAACGGCTGGTTTTATTTGCACTAAGTTATTACAACTGTTGGTAACTGATCAACCGACTGAGAAAGCTAAAAATGATTGTAGCAGCGTTTTTTTGGCTACTAACGGTGATATCTCTCAAGTTGTCTCCACTATTTTACTCTCACGAGCATTCAATAATCCGACTCAGTTTCATAGCAAAATTAAGACGCCGCTTGAATTTATCGCCGGTATGGTACGAAACCTAGCTGGAACAACACCTTATACGGATAAAAACTTATATAAAGCCACTGTTGCAATGGGGATGTCACTATTTAATAGTCCCGCCCCCACCGGTTGGTCAGAACTGGGCGAAGACTGGATGACCAGTGACCAAATCATGCAGCGAGTCCAATTGATTAACCAAACCGTTTTGCAACAAAATCAAACTCAGGTTTATGTGAATGTAAAAGACCTGTTCTCAAATCAGGGGTATGAGACAGCAGAAGCCATAGTAGCTTTTCTCTTAGAGCTAACACTTGCCAACGACTATTCTCCAAGAATCCAAGAGATTGCATTAGAAATCCTTAATGCGGGAACACCTTTTAATATCAATGCGACTGATGCGACGGAAAAATTACGTCACTTAGTCATCACCATTCTGAGTTTTCCCAGTTATCAGTTGCAATAGCATTCACTAAAGGAGATTACCCATGCACAGAAGACAATTTTTACGTCACTTATTAGCGGCTAACTTAGCTACGGCTACCCTCAGTTATGGCAACCTATTGCGTATCGCTGAAGCCGCTGCAACTAAAACTTTAGTCGTGATTTTCCAACGTGGTGGTTGTGATGGTCTTAATACTGTTGTTCCCTACGGCGAAAGTGAATACTATCAACTACGTGGTACCATTGCTATTCCACCACCGAGCAGTAGTAATCCTAGAAAAGCCATTGATTTAAATGGATTCTTTGGATTACATCCGAGCTTAGCATCACTGCATAAGATTTACCAAAATAACCATTTAGCGGTGTTACCCACAGTCCATTTCCCGGGGGCAACTCGCTCCCATTTTGTGAATCAGGATGATATAGAAAGCGGTGCTGATCAAAAGTTACCCAATGGTTGGCTTAATCGTCATTTAACCACGCATCCGCAAACTGGTTCGATAAGGGGTATTAGCTTTGGTTCACAGGTTGCCCATGCCTTGCGTGGTGTAGCTAACGTAGCGGTTATTAATGATTTGCAAAATATTGGCTTAAAAGCCGGTCAGTATGAAGGAACACTACGAGGTTATATGCAAGAAATTTATGGTCAAACCATCGATCCGGTTGACAGCAATCGGTGGTTAGTTCATAAACAAGGTAACATTCTTTTAGATAACTTAACGATTCTCAGTGCTATCGATCCGACCAGCTATGTTCCAGCAAATGGTGCGGTTTATCCTACTTCGGGTTATGGTAAACAATTACGGCAAATTGCCCAATTAATTAAAGCTAATATTGGTTTAGAAGTGGTTAGCCTTAATATTGGTGGTTGGGATCATCATCAAAATCAAGGTGGTGCTGAAATTGACGGAAGACAATCGCGTCTACATGAACAATTCGCTCAAGGCATTCATGCTTTATATACCGATTTAGGTGGATTGATGAAAGATGTCGTTATCTTAACCATGACGGAATTTGGTCGCACAGCGGCGATTAATGCCAGTAATGGGACTGATCATGGTCATGCCTCTGCTTGGTTTGTAGTTGGGCACCAGGTCAAAGGTGGTATTTATGGAACTTGGCCAGGGTTATTGCCCAATCAATTGTATAATGGGCGTTTTTTAAATCATACTATTGATTATCGGAATATTTTAGGCGAGATACTGACCAAACACTTAGGTAATACCAACTTAGCCGAAGTATTACCCGGTTACAGTAATTATCAGCCACTTGGCTTGTTACCATTATAGCAATTTGAGTCTCGTAGGGTGTGCACTGCACACCCATCATGCCATAATTCACATCAATTACATCCAAGAAGTGTGTGGGACGCACCCTACTATAGCAAGTAGCTTGGATGAAACGAAGTGAAATACCAGAGAGAAGTGACTATTTTCCTGGATTCTGCTATGCTTTATCCATTAGGCTACACTCGCTTTTTCATAAAGATTTTATTTATCTGGTTTAGTCTATTCTTGATAGTGAGATGTAATGAAACTGCTGAAGAAATTAATCAATTAAGATTCTAATTATGAATGAATAAATTATTTATGATGGTTTTGATCGGGTATGGAAACTGTTTAAACAAACCGACCGTGAAATTCAAGAACTCAAACACTTTTTCCATGAACTTTCTCAAGAAACTGATCGTAGATTTCAAGAAACCGATCGTAAATTTCAAGAAACTGATCGTAGATTTCAAGAAACCGATCGTAAATTTCAAGAAACTGATCGTAGATTTCAAGA
>JAAUSR010000011.1 GCA_012032555.1 Thioploca sp. | reverse complement strand
CTCCTTGAGAAGGAGGGGCGAGGGGGTGGTTAAAAAAAATGTTACCGAATTCAGTGATTTTAAAACCACCCCCCGACCCCCTCCTTGGTAAGGAGGGGGAATGATCTCTTAACTTAATGGCAGTGATGCTCCAACATGTGAATGCCTATGGATTTTTGAACAAGATTACACGGATTAAAGGATGAACCGGATTAGATTGAGGTAAAATTTAAATCCGTGTAATCTCTTAATCTGTGTAATCTTGTTCAAAACAATAGCGAGCGTAGGTCGGCAATCCTTTGCCGACATGGTTCATTGTTGGAAATATTTTATCGTCAATGGCGGGAAGGAATTCCCGCCCTACAATTGAGCGAGCGTAGGTCGGCAATCCATTTTTCT
This sequence comes from Thioploca sp., assembly GCA_012032555.1. GTDB lineage: Bacteria > Pseudomonadota > Gammaproteobacteria > Beggiatoales > Beggiatoaceae > Thioploca. Next base: position 109,410 of record JAAUSR010000011.1, on the reverse strand, counting down.
CGTTCCCATGCTCCGACACTCATCCTTATACAGATCTCTATTGGTACCCTTATAATATAATAAGAGTGTATGAGAAAATAAAGGAGGTGTGTCATGTGTTGGGTAAAAGACGAAGCGAGCGTAGGTCGGCAATCCTTTGCCGACAATGGGACAGAATATTACCTTCGAAGTGGACCGAGCGAGCGTAGGTCGGCAATCCTTTGCCGACATAGTTCATTGTTGGAAATATTTTATCGTCAATGGCGGGAAGGGATTCCCGCCGTGAGGATGCTTTACAAAGACTCGAAGATGCTATAACGGGTAAAGAACCACTATATTTTTATGAGAAGTGAGCATTTGGGGGTTAATTCTTTCAAATAACGTTTTTCTAATACTCTAAAAATGGGAGTGCTTTTGGGGTAAATTTTTATAACGATATAGTAAGCATCGTAGCATGGCCCAAAACTATACTTACAACGAAACTTGGAAGAGGAGATAATCATTTCAGGAATATTATCTTCATCAATATCTTTGAAGTTGAGGGTAGCAAAGTCAGCCCCGAAATCAGTACCAATTTTTTTGGTCTTATCTGAACAACGAACTGGTGTATACACTGTAAAGCGAGAGGTTGCTCCAGAATAAGATTCTAAAAAACATATATCTTCTTGTTCAAAGGGGTTAGCAGTAGGTAACTTAAAGATTCCTTTCACTGCTAAAAAAAAGATTAATGGAGCAATGAGCAAAATTAAGGTGATAATTAAAATTGTTTTTTTTAATAACCTATTCATAAGATTATCATTAGATTATCATTTAATTATTGATCTTCAAAGTGAAAAATTACAGGGCAATCTAGCTGGATGACGTAAAACGTTTAACGAATTTTACCTTGGAATATCGATTATGTGTGAAAATATACCATGTATTATTTGAAATACAAGAAGAAATTGCTCTTATTTTTTCTCGTTCCCACGTTCTAGCGGGGAAATGCCTATAGATTTTTGAACAAGATTACACGGATTAAAGGATGAACCGGATTAGATTGGGGTAAGATTTAAATCCGTGTAATCTCTTAATCTGTGTAATTTTGTTCACAACAACAGGATGAACATTCCCCACCCTACATTCTTAAAAAGAATAATATCAATTATCAGGGTCGTGATTAGGATATGCAATACCAAATTGTTTTTAAGCCTAAAGCTATTAAATCACTTGAAAAAATACCGGCTCAAGATAGAACAAGCATTTTAGTTGGTATTGAAAAATTACCAGACAATCTGTTAGGCGATGTGAAACGCTTAACAAATTTTACACCAGAATACCGACTACGTATAGGAAAGTACCGTGTACTCTTTGAAATAGAAAAAGAAATTATTATTATTTACAATATCTTGTTGCGTAAAATAGCTTACAGGAGAAAATAATGTTAGAACTACATCCCGAAATTTTGAGCAAAAATGGCAAGAAAGAATTTGCTATTTTACCTTATGAAGAATATGAACAATTACTTGAATTGTTAGAAGATTTAGAAGATTTACAAGAGTTACATCTGGCTAAACAAGAAGAATCAAATGAACCCACGATTGACTTAGCTGAAGTTAAACAACTTTTTAAACAAAATAATAACACGGATTAAAAAGGGAGGAAGTTGAACAAGATGACACGGATTTAAATATATCTCTGATTGAATCTTGTTTATCTTTTAATCTGTGTCATCTTGTTCAAAAAATTATAGAGCGAGCGTAGGTCGGCAATCCGTTGCCGACATGGTTTATTTTTGGAAATATTTTATCGTGAAATGGATGGCGGGAAGGGATTCCCGCCCTACATATGAATAAATGAAACTATGCCCAATTACCGCCGTTATTATTTGCCGCATCGACCGGTTTTTGTTACTTTGGTTACTTACGCTCGTCAACCGTGGTTGACAACCGATGATCACCTCGCTTGGTTACGCACTGGTTGGCAACGAGTCAAAACACAATATCCTTTTCGCCATATTGCGCATGTTATTTTGCCAGATCATATCCATTGGTTGTTTGAACCCACCGGGGAAAGCAATTTTTCGGCTATCGTCGCTGCGTTTAAACGGGATGTGACTTGGTCATTGAAACGAGCTCATGTCAGCGAGGGCTTGTCGACCAAACGGTTATGGCAAGCACGATTTTATGAACACTTGATTCGAGATCAAGCAGATTTGAATCGACATTTGGATTATATTCATTACAATCCGGTTAAACATGGTTTAGTGATGCGACCAACTGATTATCCTTATTCTTCATTGGTGAGTTGGCAGCAACGCGGTTTATATGATGAACAATGGGGTAATCAAGAACCTTTAGCCATCCAAACCATGAATTTAGAAAGTACATTGGTTTTCCTATTTTCCACGCTCCAGCGTGGGAATGCCTATGGATTTTTGAACAATATTACATAGAGGTGATTATCAATCATGGCTGTTAACGAAGGCGCTCGCCAAGAAGGTAAATTTATGGTGGTCTGCATCGCCCCGGATGTCTGCTTAACACCGCCGGTCCCAGTTCCAGTACCTTATCAAATTGTAGCTTTTTTAGATAACTCGATGAATGTCAGTCCCAATGTTAGATTTACCGGTAAACCGGCTTTGATGATGAACAGTCGTGGTATTCAAGTTATCGGTGACGAAGCGGGATCAGCGGGAGGTGTAAAATCAGGTGTCAATGTCAACCATTGCCGCCCAGTTGAAGGAACGCATAGTACCACGGTGCGGGTTAATGGCGAATATGTGCTTTATCATAACGGTTACATGTATATGAACTGCACCGGACCAGAAAGAGCATATAACACCCTGGGCAAAATTGTTTACTTGGGAGCATCTAGTTTTGCTTCTGTGAGTCCTAGTGGTGAAACGCCGCCGGCTGACCCACCGGTTACCCCCGAAACGCCACAAGAAAAGAATTTTTTAAGTAATTTAGGTCAATGCTTAACTAGTCCGCAAGGTGTTATCGGTTTATTACAACAAGGACAACAATTAGCGCCAATGGATTGGAAAAATCCGGGGGCAGTATTAGGAACGTTAGGAGGTATGGCTGGGTTAGTTGGACTAGATCCTTTAGCCAAAGCTGCTAGTTTAGGTGCCCAAGGCTATCAGTTAACCAAAATGGACTGGAGCAATCCTGGTGCAATAATGGGTGCAGCGGCTGGTTTGGCTGGTCAGTTTTTAGGAGGTGAAATGGCACAGTTGGCTGGGACGGTGTTAGGAATCGGTTCAACGCTGTTCCAAGCCGAACCAGCGGATTCACAATTAGCGGCTTTGTCTAAAAATCTTTGGAAACCAAATGACTCAGTCATCGATACTGAAATGATTCCCATCAAGGGTGAAACTGACCCTAAAATAGTGCCCGAAACTGAAGCAGAAAAATGGACCATCTTTGCAAAAACGATTTGTAGAATTAAAGAGTTAAACTTTGATCCCGATTTACCGAAGTCTTTGCCAATTAATGAGCAGGGGCAAATTGGTTTTGAGGTTACTCCGAAAACTTTACGTTAGGAACCCTACCAAATGAATTATTCTTGACGATAGCTAAAATGTACGATTACAATGAAATGCGTTTGTCAAAAGCAATTTTCAGTTTAAATCCGGGTGTTTTTTTAGCATGGTTTAAATTCACATAAGGAATAGGCTATGAAATTAACAAAAGTTCTTGGTTTAGTTACGATAGTTTGGGTAGGTTATAATTCTAGTGTCGTAGCTGAGGAAAGCGCTACGGTAACCGAGGTGCAGGATAAAGTTAAAGCCGCCGCTGAGGCGATAGCTAAAGCGGAAGATAAGTCAACCATATTAGCAGAATTTGATGGTAAGAATCCTAAATGGGCTTGGAAAGATACTTACGTCTTTGTGGTTGATTGCAAAGCTGATAAGGCGATTGCTCATCCAACTCTTGCTGGCAAACCGATTCTGTCTTTAAAAGATAAGACGGGTACGTTGGTAATGGGTGGCGATAAAGGTTTATGTAAAGCGGCTGAACAAGCCGATGGGGGTTGGACTGCTTATATGTGGGCTAAGCCAGGTAGTTCCGAAGCTGCTAATAAAGTTTCGTTTGCGATGAAGGTAACCGGAACAGATTATGAGGTTGCTGCGGGGGTCTACGCGGATAAAAAAGTGGAAAACTTCAAACTGGTAGAATAATAAAAAATAGTAAATTGGGTATCGTCCCAAAATCTAACCTTCAAGAAATTAATACTCTCGGTTTAGATTCAAGTTTGATTGGATAGCCAAGTAGGGTGGGCATTGCCCACCCTACAATTACTTTCTGGCGACATAGCACGATTGCCCTGCTTAATTCATGAGAGTCGCTTGCACTTTTAGAAAACTCGTGCATAATACGTTCGCTTTTTCAATTTTTACCGTTATGACAACTGAATTTTAATAGAGGGAGTATGCCTAAAGAAGATAGTATTGAAATGGAAGGTACCGTAACAGAAACTTTACCTAATACGATGTTTCGGGTCAAATTAGACAATGGTCATATTGTGACTGCTCATATTTCTGGGCGAATGCGTAAGCATTATATTCGTATTTTAACCGGTGATAAAGTAACTGTTCAGTTAACCCCTTATGATTTAACTAAAGGTCGTATTACTTACCGTGCTCGCTAACTCATTGTTGTAGAACCTAAATTAATCTGAGCTAATTTTGAGCTAACCGATGTGAGCAAAGAAATGTCTTACACCGGAAAAAGGGGTTTTATTTGCCTAATTTAGTGAGATCATTTAATAATCCTACCCCGGCTGATTCGACTAGATTCAGTACCCGTTCAAAGCCGTTTATGCCCTCATAATAAGGATCAGGAATTTCTTGTCGCTTTAAATGGGGAGCAAATTCCAGAAATAATCGCAATTTATGTTTATGTTCGGTGGGACACCAGGAATGTAACACGGTATAGTTGTCCCGGTCCATCGCTAAAATATAATCTGATTGAATAAAATCATTCAGGGTGATTTGACGTGTGCGGATTCCACTCAAATCAATACCACGCTGTCGTGCAGCCAATTGAGATCGTAAATCGGGTGGATTACCGGCTAAATGGGCATGAGTACCAGCAGAACTGACCTTAATTTTATGGTTTAATCCGGCTTGGTTAACTAAATAGGTAAACACGCCTTCTGCAGTTGACGAACGGCAAATGTTACCCATACAAACAAATAAAACTTGGATCATATTGTTTCCCAGTTGGTCAAGATAAAATTATTCTAATTTTTCAATTTCTTCTGCTGTTAAAGGACGGGCTTCATCGGGAAGCATCACGGGTATCCCATCCCGAATCGGATAAGCGAGACGCGAACCTTTACACCATAATTCCTGAGTTGCTTTCTTATAAATTAAAGGCCCTTTAGTTACTGGGCAAACTAAAATCTCAAGTAATCGCTTGTCCATTTTGTATTATTCCTTTTAGTTGAATAAGTAAACGTTTACCAAATGGGTTAGGTAAATGTGCCTCTATTGGTAAGTACCAATGCTGAGGACCAGCAAAATGTTGGCATTTAACCGCATCTTTTTCAGTCATAACGACGGGTAAGTCATCATTAAAATAAATATCTTCTTTTTTATAATAATAGTGATCCGGAAATTCATGACAATAAAGCTTTAAACCACTATCACGTAATTTATTAAAAAACAGTGTTGGATATCCAATTCCGGCAATAGCATGAACACGTCGACCGCGGAAGATTTCGATAGGTTGGGTAATGTCTTCATTAACAAGTCCTCGTAAAATTTTGGCCTTATATTGCATGGAAAATTTATAGCGAAGTGAAGTCGTACTTTTGGTTATTAAGAAGTCCACTTCTTTAAGCCGACTAAGTGGTTCACGCAAGGGGCCGGCAGGTAAACAATGACGATTGCCATGACGACGAACCCCATCAAGTACCACAATTTCTATATCGCGATGTAACGCATAATGTTGTAAGCCATCATCACAAATGATGAGATTGCAATCACATTCGGCCAATAACATTTGGATAGCATTAAATCGTTGTGGCGCTACCACGACTGGGCAACTGCTATGTCGAACTAACAACAGGGGTTCATCTCCAACTAAATTAGGATCACTATTGTAATAAACTCGCTGTGGCCAAGTTTTAGCTTTACCACCATAACCGCGGCTGATAATACCAGGTCGAAAACCGTGTTGTTTCAAAAATTGTCCTAACCAAATCACTAATGGCGTTTTACCGGTACCACCGACCGTAATATTACCAACGACAATAACCGGTATGGGTGCTTGGTGACAGTGAAATAGCCCCAACTTGTAAGCTTGACGACGAATTTTGACAGCCGCACAAAATAACCAGGATAGCGGTAGTAATGCTAATGTTAAAGGATGATTATTATACCAAATTTTATCCAATTTCATTCTTGATCAGGACGTTGTTGGGCTTCAAAATTTAACCGAACAAATCCTAAATCACGTGCTGCTTCCATAGCTTTCATCACCGCATAGTGGGGTGCATTTTCATCAGCACTGATCAGTAAAGGTGGATTAGAATGCGGACCGGCAGCTTCTTTCAATGCTTGTTTTAAAGTATCCAGTTGCGAGTTAATTAAACTATGTTCCCAATCATTAATCGCATAGTTGCCTTTGGCATCAATAATAAGGTGAATAGTTTCTTGTTGTTCAGGAGCATCCCCTTTTGCGATGGTAAATTGATATGAAGTTGTGATTGTCGATTGAAGGTCGTTGTCATCATGAAAAAAATCAATAATAGAAAAACGGTATCAATCAATGGGGTTAAATTCAGTTTGGAATTATCACGGTATTGGCGACGGCGAAATTTCATAGGGTTATTTAAGTTATTTAAAAATTGGTCAACACCTAACTCTAGACGGTAATAGTTAATCTGTTAATCAGTTTATCTATTTTAGTTGAGTACTGGTTTTAGGGTTCACGCTCACCATGTAGTACATCTAGCATTTTGAGTGCTTCTTGTTCCATTAAGACAATCAGTTCATCAACTAAGCCACGAAAATAGCGATAACATACTAAGGAAGGAATAGCAATGGTTAAACCAGCGGCAGTGGTAATCAGGGCTTCGGATAAACCACTTGACAACACTATCGGATTACCTAATCCGACCTCTCCAATCCCGGCAAACATTCGGATAATACCGGTGACTGTGCCAAGCAACCCTAATAAAGGTGATACTTCGGCGATAGTCGCTAAGGTATTTAAATAGCGTTCTAAGTCGTGAACCACTTGAGTACTGACTTCTTCCATACTCGCTTTCATCATTTCTCGATCATGATTCCTATTGACTAAAGCAGCAGCGAGTACCTTGCCGAGAGGAGAATGACTCCGCAAAGCAGCAAGCCTTTTCTTATCCAGTTTATCTTCTTTAACCCATTTCCAAACCTGGGGAACTAATCCTTTGGGAACAATGAATCTCCTTTGTAAACTCCAAAAACGTTCACCAATAATGGCCATAGCAACTATTGAACAAAGAATAATTGGCCCCATCACCCAGCCACCGGTTTTAATAATTTCAAACACAGACGAATTCCTTTAAGATCGGTGTTGCAGTCACAATGCTTAATCAGCGCATAGTCAATAACAGATTTTTAAATTTTATCATTTTTCTTATAGGTCTGTAGATGCTATTACATGAATTTGATGTCATTACTCGTTATTTTAGCCAAACTTTTCCGGATCGAGCCGATGTGATATTCGGTATTGGTGATGATGCTGCACTTTGTATCCCACCCAAGGGAATGCAATTGGCTATTGCAATTGATACTTTAGTCGCTGGGGTCCATTTTCCTCCAACAACAGCGCCTAAAGATATTGGTTACAAAGCTTTAGCTGTCAATTTAAGTGATATGGCAGCAATGGGGGCAACACCGGCTTGGATGACTTTAGCATTGACTTGTCCACCGGATACCAATGAAAATTGGTTAGCTGATTTTAGTAGTGGACTACGAGAGTTGGCTGAAGATTATCAGGTAAGCTTAATTGGTGGAGATACTACCACTGGACCTTTAACGATTACAATACAAGTTACCGGTTTTGTGCCAGCGCAATTGGCTTTATACCGGCATGGTGCTCAACCCGGAGATGGTATTTATGTTACGGGTACCTTAGGTGATGCCGGACTGGGATTAGCTTCAATACAACAACAATTCAGTTTACCCGCTTTAGCCCAACATCAGGTTGAATCTCGCTTAAATCGACCAACACCACGCTTACAAGCCGGTCAAGCCTTACGTGGGATTGCGAACAGTGCGATTGATGTTTCTGATGGATTAGTCGCTGATCTGGGGCATATTTTAGCAGCCAGTCAGGTTGGTGCTTCAATTTACTTGGATCAGTTACCGCTCTCAACGGTACTACGTGAACAGCTCTCTTTAGAAACAGCTTGGCAATTAGCATTAAGTGCTGGAGATGATTATGAATTGTGTTTTACAGTACCCCAACATCAAGAAAAGCTACTATCAAAAGTATTGATGAGGGATTCTTATACTCGAATAGGTCTAATAGAAGCATCACTCGGATTACGTTGCTTCGATGCTAATGGTCAAGCCTTTATCCCTCAAACTAAAGGATATCAACATCAGTTCAATCTTAATTCAAACTAACTGATAGCTGATTTAATCTCGACGTAAGCGGTCGGATACGGCAATTGGGGTTGGGTAAGTGAACACCACCACATAAGAAGAAACCATGAAAGTAATAATAGTAGCTGCTTGAATCAAATAAGAAGCTGGCGCACTGATAACCTGCGTATTTAAGGCAACAACGGCAATGAGTAAAGAAAACTCGCTAATTTGTCCTAGGCGAAACCCAATTTCTAAGGATAATCCCTCAGGTTCAGACATTTTTACCATTAAATACTTGAATATGAATGGTTTTATAGCTAACATAATCCCAGCTAATACAATCGCTGGTAATAAGACTTGATATAAAATCCCTAATTGAAGACTAGCGCCTAAAGAAAAAAAGAAGATAATCAAAAAGAAATCACGTAATGGTTTTAAACTTTCAGCAATAAATCGAGAAATAGGACTGCTTGCTAAAACGACACCTCCAATAAAGGCACCAATTTCTTCAGATAAATTGAGTAAAACAGCCAATTCTGCCATCCCTAAACACCAACCTATCGTCACTAAAAAAATGTATTCTTGAATCTTATCAAAACGACGAATCAGCTTGATCAAAACAAAACGCTCGAACAAGATGGCAAAGCCAATTAAAACGGGTAGCTTCAAGGCTAATAACCCCATTTCAACTAGAGGAAGACCTCCTTTATCCCAACCTTGTAAAGCTAACAATACCACAATAGCAATCAAGTCTTGTAATAATAAAATACTGACCATTAATTCCCCAGCATGTTTGTGGTGCAGCACGGTGGTTGGCAGTAATTTAAGACCGATAATCGTGCTGGAAAACATGACTGAAGCACCAATCAGGAGGTTATCCCAGAGAGTAAAACCAAAGATATACCCCGTTAAGAACCCCAGAGTAGCAAAAATCAGTGAACTGACTACCGTGACGACAGTCGTTTTGCGCAACATATGGAGTAAATCTTGGGGTTGTAGATTCAATCCCAACAGAAACAATAAAAATATGATCCCAATATGGGCGATATTATCAATAACAGAAATATCTTCGACGAGTGCCAGAGTAGAAGGACCAAGTATAACTCCGACTACAATATAGCCGACTAATAAAGCTTGACGGGCGTAAAGTGCTACTGTGGCTAATATAGCTGAGCCGGTGAAAATAACAAAAATATGAAACACAATTGAGTCAGTTTGCATGTGATAATTGCTTAATAGAACGGTAAGAACAAGCGAAATTAAATAACCAAGTTATATTAAATAGTGTTGAGAAATAGGAAAATAGTTCATAGTCTTCTCACGAACCAACTGCTAATTTGTCTCATTAAAATAGGTATTTTAACGTATTTATCTTATTAAGATAATTATTATAAAGCAAGTTTTCTATATCAGTCTTGCCACCTATCAATTTTACTGGATGATGGCAAACGATATCTTAAAATTGATAGGTGGCAATATCAGTTGACCGGTTATCAGTTAGAGAATAATATGGTACTGCCTCAAACGGCGGATAACGGGGATAGAAGAGAGCAGTTGAACCGAACGATATGGTGATTTTGATGATTTTATAAGACTTTAAAGGTTATCTCGATGGTGCGACGCCGGCATTAACCTAATCGAGCACCTCCAGAAATAACTATTATGAAAAAACCTCAACAAGTTGTGATACTCGGTGCTTCACCCAAACCAGAACGTTATGCTAACCAAGCCGTAAGAGAGCTAATTAATCACGGCCATTATGTGTACCCGATACATCCGCACTGTACCGAAATTTATGGACAAAAATGTTATTCACATTTAAAGGAAATTGTAGAAAAAATTGATACGCTCACTCTGTATATTGGTGTAGCTAAGTCAAATCAATTAATTAAAGATATTCTGTTGATGAAACCACGAAGAATTATAATGAATCCTGGTGCGGAAAATGATCTTCTAGAAATTCAAGCCACAGCCAGCAATATTGAAGTTATTCGTGCTTGTACCTTAGTCATGTTGCGGATGAATCTATTTTAATCCTGTCATTACTGGGTATTAATCTTGGTAAGGAGATAGAGCAAATAAAATTATTCTTTTAAAAATGGGGCATATTGAGTTTGACTGAGTAACGTTGCTATTTCTTCGTAATTTTCAATAACTTCACTGATTTTATAAGGCGTTTTTTGTAAACTCGTTTTAACCGGTGCCGAAGCCAGATTTAAATAGGCAAAAATTTTATCGGCGGTGGATTGATGTTGTTCTGCTGTTAATAAATCATCTTCATAAATAATTTCTATATAAGGTAATGATTCTAACATTTCCTTATCCTTAGTATAGTCTAAACCTTTTTTTTCGAGTTCTTTAATAAGATCGTTACTATTAAGGTGAATTTTAGTGGATTTATCAGTTTTAGCATCACTGGCTTGGTAATGCCATTTATTTTTACGAATCGCAATCATGGCTGAAATTTTTTGGTGAAGCCAATTTTTTCTTTTTAAATAAATTATTTTCCAACCTTGGTTGTGGAGATAAGACAAAAAAGCTTTGCTGTCTACTTGGTGAAAGCTGAGGTGAACGGGTTGTAGTTGAAAACCATAGACTTTATTTGAAGGACATTTTGCCAATTGACCTTGCAGAAAAAGTTTGGGCATAAATACTTTCAAGTAATAACGCAAAAAAAGTTCACCTCGACAAATAATCTGGGGATGAGATTGTAATAAAGTTCTCACTAAATTACTTCCAGTTCTACCTTGACCAAATATGACAAATTTATTATTAAGCCGATCTTTTTTCAGTAGAACACGCAGATAAGAACGCATTTCTTGACCGACACTTCTTATATCATGTTTAATCAGATTAAGTTTCATTGGCTGTTCCTTGCTGGTAATAAACTATTTTTAATTGGTCTTCTCATAATTTAATTTAACCCAATCAATAACACTTTGCAGGGCTGTTTCCAAGTGAGTTGGATCGTTACCGCCGGCTTGTGCCATATCCGGTCGTCCACCTCCTTTACCACCCACTTGTTGGGCAACATGATTGACCAATTCTCCTGCTTGGAGTTGATGAGTGAGATTTGAAGTGATGCCAGCCAGTAGTGAGACTTTACCGGTATTGACCGTCGCTAAAACAATCACGGCCGTATTTAATTTACTTTTTAATTGGTCTAAAGTATGACGTAGTTGTTTGATATCTACATTTTCTAGTTGTGCTGCTAATATTTTAATGCCGCTGATTTCTATCGCTTGGTTAGCCAAATCACTTCCTTGAGAGTTAGCGAGTTTGGTTTGTAATCGCGCTAATTCTTTTTCATAGCCACGGCTTTGTTCTAGTAACTGTACAACCCGTTCTTTGACTAACTCTCGATTGGTTTTTAATAACGCTATAAGCTGATTCAAAGTTTTCTCAGTAGTGGTTGTCCAGCTCAAGGCATAAGTGCCAGTAAGCGCTTCAATTCTCCTCACGCCGGCAGCAATACCAGTTTCAGCAGTAATTTTAAATAATCCAATTTCACCGGTTTGCCGAACATGGGTGCCACCACATAATTCAGTGGAAAAATTACCCATAGAGAGAACGCGAACTTGTTCATCGTATTTTTCGCCAAATAAAGCCATTGCGCCACTGGTTAAGGCCTCTTCTAGTGCCATGAGCCGTGTTTGTACTGAATCGTTGGCTAAAATGTGCTGATTAACTAATCGTTCAATTTGGAGGAGTTGTTCTGAGGTGAGGGGTTCGAAGTGAGCAAAGTCAAAACGCAAGCGTTCGGGTTCGACCAACGAACCTTTTTGTTTAACATGTTCTCCTAAAATTTGTCGTAAGGCAGCATGTAATAAGTGTGTGGCGGAATGATTGCGTGCAGTGGCTTGGCGTGTCGTCAAATCAATTTGAGCCTGTAACTTATCACCAACCCGAAGAGTACCAGCGGTCAGTTTGCCCAGATGGACATGTGCTTTACCCATTTTTTTAGTGTCTACAACTTGAAAAACGGTATCGCCATAACTCAACGTGCCTTTATCACCCACTTGTCCACCGGATTCAGCATAGAAAGGCGTTTGTTCTAAAATAACTCGACCGGGTTGGTTAACCGTTAAGGTTTTAACCACTTGCTCGCCATCAAACAGTGCTGTAATCACGCTTTCATTTTTGAGTTGCTCATAACCGGTGAATAAACTTTGCCAGGTTGGTTGATCGGCTGAAGAAGTGCTTAAATCAATTACAAATTGCCCAGTATCACGACTAAGTTGACGTTGCACGGCCATGCGCTGCTCAAAACCGGCCATATCTAGTTTGAGCTGATGTTCTCTAGCAATATCGGCAGTCAAATCAGTTGGAAAACCATAGGTATCATATAGTTTAAAAACAACTTCACCGGGAATGAGTTGACCCGATAACTCAGCAATCGCTTGATCAAGTAACCGCATACCACGGTCAACCGTTTCATTGAACCGTTCTTCTTCCTGAGTTAAAATGCGTTCTACCAGCTCTTGGTGACGTGGTAATTCTGGGTAAGCCTCACCCATTTGGTCACTGAGTACTTTAACTAAGCGGTAAAAAAAGGGTTCGTGAGCACCTAATTTGTGGCCATGGCGAATCGCTCGGCGAATAATCCGTCTTAACACATACCCTCGCCCTTCATTACTCGGAATAATTCCATCAATAATTAAAAAAGCACTCGCACGAATATGGTCAGCAATCACACGCAGTGAGCTTTGTTGTAAATCTTGACAATGCGTTAAATGGGCGGCTGCCTTAATCAAGTTTTGAAATAAATCAATCTCATAATTACTGTGAACACCCTGTAAGATGGCAGCAAGTCGTTCCAAACCCATGCCGGTGTCGACTGAAGGTTTCGGTAAAGGAGTTAATTGTCCCTGAGCATCCCGGTTATACTGCATGAAAACTAAATTCCAAATTTCAATATAACGGTCACCTTCTTCTTCTGGACTACCGGGTGGTCCGCCTGCAACTTGAGGTCCATGGTCATAAAAAATTTCTGAGCAGGGTCCACAAGGTCCGGTATCTCCCATTGACCAAAAATTGTCTTTTTCGGCACAACGAGAAAACCGCTGGGGAGCAACTTTAACTTCTTGTAACCAAATAGCCGCTGCCTCATCATCTTGTTGATAGATAGTTACCCAAAGTTTTTCCGGTGGTAACTGTAAAACTTGGGTTAAAAATTCCCAAGCTAAATGAATCGCTTCGCGTTTAAAATAGTCACCAAAACTAAAATTACCTAACATTTCAAAAAAGGTATGATGACGAGCCGTATAACCGACGTTTTCTAAATCATTATGTTTACCACCGGCACGAACACAACGTTGACAACTGATGGCTTTGGTATAACGAGGTTGTTCTAGCCCTAGAAAAATATCTTTGAATTGTACCATCCCAGCGTTAGTGAATAACAAGGTCGGATCATTGGCTGGGATCAAAGGGCTACTCGGAACGACAGTGTGTCCTTTCGCTTGAAAATAGTCTAAAAATGCTTGACGTAATTGAGAAACTGTATTATTCATCGTCCGTTATTGAATAAGTAATAAAAATAAGTTTAGCAGTAAGTTATTGCTGCTGATCACCCATCACCGTAGTAATAATAACCATTAACTTTCTTCACTTACCGAACCAGACAGTACTGCCTTAATTTGACTGCTGGTAAAACCGCGATATTGTAAAAACCGAATTTGCTTAGCTTGTTCGCGCCGGTCAGGAGATAAATTTTGACCAAACCGTTTTTGCCAGGCTTGTTGGGCGCGAACTATCCATTGTGGATCATGGCAATTTAAAGTTTGGTTCAACAAGCCGCTGGCAATACCCCGTTCCCGTAATTCTTGCTCGATCCGTAATGGTCCATAGCCTTTATTTATTCTAGTTCGTAGATAATTCTCTACAAAACGTTCATCACTCAGTAAATTATCTGTCTGTAATTGTGTTAATACCGTTGCAATCACAGTTGAATCAAAACCTTTTTTAATCAGCTTGTGGTGTAATTCCAACCGTGAGTGCTCACGTTGAGCGAGATAAGCCTTCGCACAAGCTTGTACTTGTTGATATAATTTATTAGTCACAATGGCTATTTTATAATCTTATCATTTTATTTTCACTCTGATTCAATCAATCCTGTGGGTAATTTTGGGTTGGATGTCCGCAGTAACATTATCAAAACAATCCGTTAAAAACGAGACACCACATTGATTTAACCAGAATTTAATGGCTCAGATCTTGCGCCTGGATTTCCTCTAGAGTTTAACACCTTCATCCTTATTACCAGAGGGGAGAGAAAGAGTTGACCCGAGTTCCCTACTATGAAAATAATCCCCCTCCAAAATCCCTATTTTTTCTAAAGAAGGGAGTCGGAGAGGGGTAGCAGTTTAATTTGGTGCCAAAAGTAAGATTCTAATGAATTGAAATTAATTATTTGCTTTTATCGGTATTTTCCTCAGTCACTACAGCAACTTTGGGAGGTAACAGCTGACTCCGAATTTGTTCTTCAATGGTTTGGGCAAGTTCGGGGTGTTCTTTGAGATAAAGGCGAGTATTTTCTTTACCTTGTCCTAGATTATTGCCTTGATAACTATACCAAGCACCGGATTTATCAATAACATTACATTGAGTTCCCAATTCAATCAATTCACTTTCATGAGAAACACCCTCACCATAAAGAATATCAAATACGGCTTCTTTAAAAGGGGGAGCGACTTTATTTTTAGCAACTTTAACGCGTGTCTCATTACCAATTACTTCTTCCCCGCGTTTGACACCACCAATACGGCGAATTTCTAGACGTATCGAGGCATAAAATTTAAGTGCATTACCACCGGTGGTGGTTTCGGGTGAGTTATGAACAATAACGCCATCTACCACGTAATTATGATGACCTTCAATTTCTAAATCAAAACGATGTTCTGGTTGTTGTAAAGATTGTTTTTGAATATCGACAATAGAACCAGGTATCGCTCGCCATACCCGTTGAGTTGGAGGTGAAAAATAATCGCATTGCTCATTGGTTGATGAGAGGACTACTAAATCATCTTCTTCATTAACATGAAGACTATTTTCAGAAATGGGTTGCCACAATGAATATCGGTGGGAGGTCTGTTCAATATTATTTCCGGCTACTTTGGTCGGCAGTGAATTCCAATTAATGGATTCTGTGCGGGTTAAAATTTCAAAAGGCACCATTGTCATCAGTTTATCACCTACTTTTAAGCGGCCAGCGGCTTGATAACCAGTTGGAGTAAGTAATTGATGATTAGCAGTACAAGCAAATTGGTAATAGAGTTGCGAACCTGGAGCAGCCACTTTGAAATGCCAAAAAGTATCGGTTTCACCATTATCATACCAATTAACAATACGACGTGATTCAAAAGATTGAGTGCGTTGGTTATAGGAAAGTACTTTGAGTGGCAGTCGTTGAGTCACGATATTGCCAATAGATTCTTTAGAACCGTCTGCCAATACAACGGGGGTTTCGTCAGCAAAACAACCGAACATCACGCCTATTTTCATCCGAATTTGATTAATAAAAATAACTAATGTGTTCGTGCGACTAATGTTAGCTGTCAATTTGCGTAAAGCCTGTGACATGAGCCGAGCCTGTAATCCCATGTGGGAATCACCCATATCACCTTCAATTTCTGCTTTGGGAGTTAGTGCCGCAACGGAATCGATCACGACTAACTCGAACGCACCTGAGCGTACTAAGGTATCGGTAATTTCTAGCGCTTCCTCGCCATTATTCGGTTGTGCTAAGTACAATTCGCTAATATTGATCCCCAATTTTTCAGCATAGTGCCTATCGAGGGCATGTTCCGCATCAATGAAGGCAACTAACCCCCCTTTTTTCTGGATTTCTGCGGCAACTTGTAAGGTTAATGTCGTTTTTCCTGATGCTTCTGGTCCATAGATTTCTACTACCCGTCCTTTAGGCAACCCACCAACGCCAAGTGCGATATCTAAGCCCAAAGAACCCGTTGAAACGGTTTCAACATCAAGCGCGGTAACATCACCCAAACGCATAACCGCACCTTTACCAAATTGTTTTTCAATTTGTTTGAGGGTGTTATTTAAAGTTAGTTTTTTACTGTCGTCCATTTTATGATCTCGCTACTTCTTCAAATTCGGTTAGATCACGATAAGATTAAGTTTTAAGGTTCCATGAGTTAGATTTCTATGGTCTCATTTGGAGATAGCGACAATACGATTTAACTCAATCACTTGAAACACAAATAAACGTTTTTTTATTATCCAATTAATATAGAATAAAATCATGATAAGCTGCATTGATATTAACTACAAGTTAATTTTTAAATCAATTATATCTTGTGAAATTAGTGAGATAATGTCAGTTAAATCGATTCCTGCCACCTATCAAGACGAAGTAAGATCTAAAATATTAGCTTACTAATTAGTAAATGATGTTGGTTGGGTCGAACGAAGCAAAACCAAACTAACTTATTTCTCAATAAGTTAAAAATCGGACATGGCTCCATGTGCTCGAACCCAATAGCAGTAGATAAAATGAACTTAACTTTAATGCCCACGCCGTCCTTTGATTAAAGTACCCACTCCTTCATCGGTGAAAATTTCCAGCAGCACAACATGTTCAACACGTCCATCAATAATGTGTGCAGTTTTCACACCGCCTTGTACCGCTTCTAAGGCACAGTTAACTTTAGGCAACATCCCACCATAGATGGTACCATCATTAATGAGATTTTGTACCCAAGTCGGATCAAGTCCCGTCAATAAATGATTTTCTTTACTGAGTACACCAGTGGTATTTGTTAATAGCAATAACTTTTCTGCCTGTAAGACTTGTGCCAATTTTCCTGCCACTAAGTCAGCGTTGATATTGTAAGATTGACCGTCATCACCTACCCCAATCGGAGCAATCACCGGAATGAAATTACCTTGAATCAGTAAATCAATAACCGCCGTATCGAAACTAGCCACTTCCCCAACATGACCAATATCAATAATTTCTGGCACAGTCATTCCAGGGTCGTCACGGGTGAAAGTCAACTGACGGGCATGAATTAATTCGGCATCTTTACCGGTTAAACCCACTGCGGATCCGCCCTGTCGGTTAATCAGTGTGACAATATCTTTATTGACTAAGCCACCCAAAACCATTTGCACAACATCCATCGTTTCACGGTCGGTAATGCGCATTCCTTGGAAAAATTCACTGGCTTTACCCAGTCGATTGAGTAATTGACTAATTTGTGGTCCACCCCCATGAACGACTACTGGATTGATACCCACTCGTTTCATTAACACGATATCTCGAGCAAAGCTATTTTTCAGGGTTTCATCTACCATGCGTGACCGCCGTATTTGATGACCACTGTTTTGCCGGTAAAACGGTTAATGTAGGGTAAGGCTTCGATTAAAACGTGAGCAATGTTGTTAGCAGAAGAAGTTGTTAAAGTCATATATGGTTATAATTAAGGTAATATTAAATGAACTGGCTACTTTTTTGAGGTTAATTTGAGGTTAATCGGTAATGCTGATGTACAAATTATCCTCTATTCACTAATCACTCATTATCAGATAGCATTTTAATATATATTTAGTTAAAAATTCTTTCTACCCGTTTACGGGAAGGAACGGTGCATTACGCTTCGCTAACGCACCCTACTGGCTGGCTCAACCAGATTAGCGAAGGTGATTGATTGCATAGGAATTTCTTTTTTTAGTGACAATTTCTTATTTTTCAAAGCGCGGTTAATGCTATATTGATCCAAATCCACAAATAATATCCAGTAATTTTCAAGTTAATTTTACTGTAGCTAGGTAGGATAAGCATAGATGTCGTAACGCACCTGAATCTAAAGCGATTTGTACTATAGCAGAAGCATTATAAAATGATTACAAAACAGAGTGAGCAAACCGTTCCTCAACCGAACACTTGTTCGGTTTACGAATGGCTTTAGCTTGTGCCCATTTGTGCTCAATGGGATTTAAGTCTGGTGAGTAAGCGGGCCAATACTCAAGCACATGTCCAGCTTGTTTAAACAGTTGCTGAATATCAACCCGTTGGTGAAAGGCTGCCTTATCCATAACAACGATACTGTGGGGAGGTAATTGAAGTAATAAATCTTGTGCTACCCAAGCATAAAACGTATTGGCATTGATGGTGCCACTAACAAGGCTGACGGTAAACCAGCACGAGACCCGTAAGGCACCCACGACATGGAGACGACCTCTGGCATGCCAATTTTGTTGACCGACACCACGTTCCCCTACCGGGGCATAACCCGGTTTACGGGGCATATTGTGGGCGAAACCACTTTCATCAATATAAACGATTTGCTGATGAGCATTCTGATACATCTTGATTGGCTCTTTAAAACGCTCACGTGCCGCGACATCCGCTTTGGGATGTGAGAACGTTTTTTTTTTCGACGGATTCCTAAACGTTTCAAAGCATATCCGATTCCTCTTGGGCTCACGCCGAGACGCTCGGCTCGTTCGTACTGATAGGCATCGGGGTCTTGCTCGACTCGCTTTAAGACTTCCATATCGATTTTCGTCGCGGGTTTATGGCGGGTTCGTTGTGCTTCTATTTGCTTTGACCATCGAAACACACTCATTTTTCCAACACCAAATCGCTCTGCGGTAGCTTCAAATGAGAGATGCTCTTGTTCTTTTATCAATAAGGCTTTTCGTCTAAAATCGATTGAATACGTCATATTGAATACGTCATCTGGTTAAAATAATTTAGCCAAGGGGGTTCCGGTTATTATAACCATTTTATTATGCTTCTGCTATAGTTTTAGCAGTGAGAAGTCATCATTTCAATTCATGGGTGGATGTGGAGGGCGGTCACTGTACACCAAGAAGTCTATTCTTTCTCAATTCTCCAACACCATGTAAGAGATGGTAACGAAAGCACCTCATCCTCTTACGACGAAAGATAACTTAGTTGGTAGGGCGGGAATCCCTTCCCGCCGTTTGCCCAAGGAAAGTTTCATAACCCCTTTTAATAAAATTAGCAATTTTTGTTTCGGCTACATTGTAGCTCAATGACATAATGGAAATGTCGGCAAAGGATTGCCGACCTACACTCGCTTTGTTCCATTTTGAATATCTTTAAAATTCTCTGGGTAATTTGGAGAATCTTTGATCGAATTGTGAATTTCTTTTATTCTGCTAGTTCTGTTTATGTGATCTTTTGGTGGTTTTTCACCCCCATCAGGATCTGGATTCGCTGGAGAACTTTCCTCCTTTGCCTGCTCTGCAGTTCCTCCTTCTTCTCCCCCCTCCTCGTTTGGCATAGCCCCACTACACCCCTGACACGAATTTTGAGACATAATTTGTGCTGTTTCTACCGTCGCTCGCTATCTGCAACAACCAGCCAGTTTGGTTATAGGTTAACTGATAAGATCAGAATCTCGGCAAAGGATTGCCGACCTACGCTCGCTAGCAATCACAAGTATTCTTTTAATTTTCTCCTCATCATTGCCGGTTAATAATAATGGTGATATTTGAGTGATAAGATGTAAGTGTTCTTCAGTGACGATTACTTGAAAAATATGACCATTAGAAGACCAAGCACCAATGAAAGCATCTTTTTGATTAACAGCTTTCCTTACGGCATAAAGTTTGTAGAGTTGGTGCAGCAACGCGAAACCAACCATTATTGATACAAATTGATGTAATGATTATTCAAATGGTCGGTTACACCGACCCTCCCGGGCTTCACTAGTTTGTAGTGCAGCAACGCGAAACCGACCATTATTGATACTACCGGGCTACCGGGCTTCACTAGGGGGTAAGAGTAGTCCTTCTACTACTGTAATGGGCCCTATCTGCTTTTCAATTTCAGGAGATGGAAAAGAAAGAAGAGGATTAAATAATTGATTTTGCGTTACTATTTTTGTTTCTCCGACGAACTCAGTATTGTGATCTTTTCTACCTTTATCTAAATACTGGCTATCGCAGTGTAAAATTGTACGAACCATTAAAATAAATTAATTAAAAAAATACTAATCAGTTGCTGCTTTGATCTAGCAGTTATTTACTTCTTGTGCTAGACTGACTAAAATTTATCATCGTTATATCCCATAAATAAATTACTATTATTGGTTTAACAGCTAGGCAGGGCAGTTACCCGCAGCTAACTCTGCTGTTCTGACCTAGAAACGGTGCCTAAAAATGAAGCATGTTCTCATTGTAGACGATTCACTTACCATGCGACGTATGGTAAAAATTTCATTACGTGTGGTCAAAGAACTGGCTTTTGAAGAAGCCAATAATGGTTTAGAAGCCTTAGAGCGTTTAGCTCTCACTCCAGTTGATTTGATGATTCTTGATTTAAACATGCCCGATATGCACGGCATAGAAGTGTTACGCTTCGTTAGAGGACATCAAAGTTTTAATTATATTCCCGTTATTGTCTTAACTACCCGGGGCGATGAATCCAGTCGCCATGATACGCTCAAAGCCGGTGCCTCGCGCTATCTCACTAAGCCATTTGAACCGAAATTGTTAGCCCAACAGGTTCAAGAATTATTATACTTATAAAACCATTGCGGCTTAAATTTTCCGAATAATAAGTCAAGCAACCTTTAATTTGAATTTAATTTAATCATAGAGTAGAACTAAGGCTATGAGATGACTAGTGAAGATTGTTGTCAAGAAGCATTCATTACCGAATTTATTGATGATCTTTATGCTGAATGTGATGAGCGTCTGAGTTTAGTGCGTCGTGACTTACTGGCATTGGAATCTTTCGTTCAGCAACCCGCGCTTGATCAAAATCTGCTGGATGCGCTGTTGCGTAATCTTCACACCATCAAAGGACTTTGTGGAACGATTAATCTCAAAGTTGCTGAGCAACTTGCCCACCAACTGGAGAATTATCTGCGAAGCCTGCGGCAGGGGCAAATTAAATTGTCTCATGACGGTCTAGAAATCCTATTTACCGGGGTGCAATTATTAGAACAAAGCATTATTGCGCACCGCACAAACAATTCCCTGCCGGACATAACCGTTGTATCGATGGTACTGACTCAGGTAGTTGGCGGTACTGCCAGCACCACACCACCTACTACTACTTCTTCAGCATTATCTCCATCCAGTGAAGCCGAACCACCGCGAATCTGGCGATTTGAATTCATTCCCACTCCAACGTTGGTTGAACGCGGTATCAACGTCAATCAGATTCGCAGTCGCTTAGAAGGCATCGGTAAAATCACGCAAGCGACACCTCGACCAACGGCGCAAGGCGGTGGATTGGCTTTTGAATTTTTAGTGGCGACTTCAGTAGCGGAAGCGACTTTTGCTGCTTGGCAAGCGGATGGTTTAACCTATACATTATCCGAACCACCGCCACCACCTTCATCACCCGAACCGCTTGCTTCGCCCCAACCCGCTGAACCACACTTAGCTAACCACGATAAATCACCCCCGCTTTCAGCCACGACTCGATTGCCAGCCTTGACACCGTCTAATATGGTACGCGTAGATATGACCCGGATCGACGAATTAATGCGGCTTATTGGGGAGTTAGTGACCACTCGTGCCCGTCAGGATAATCATCTCAAACAACTTCGCACCATTTTACCAATCGCACCCTGGCGGATTTTACAAGAAACTAATCTCGCTTTGGAACGCCACCTGCGGGCACTCCGCGAAGCGGTCATGCGGGTGCGCCTCGTTCCCATTGGTACCGCTTTTGAACGAATGCAGTTTGTGATCCGCGACTTAATGCACCAAACCCACAAAGCCGTTAAATTGGAACTGACTGGTAAAGAAACCGAAATTGACAAAATGATGGTCGATAAAATGATTGATCCACTTTTACATTTAGTACGCAACGCCGTGAGTCACGGGATTGAATCCCCAACGGAGCGACTCGCTCAAGGTAAATTGGCCGAAGGCGTGATTGCGTTACGCGCTTACAACACCGGTGACATGATGACCATCGAAATCGAAGATGACGGACACGGAATTGATCCCAACAAAGTGGCTCAACACGCTCATAATCAAGGCTTACTCGCTGCCGATACCGTTCTTGATCCTACGAACTTACTGGAACTGTTGTGTCGACCCGGTTTTACCACCCAAGCACAAGCGGATCTGGCTAGCGGACGCGGGGTAGGAATGGATGTAGTCAGAAATGCTGTTATTGAATTGGGTGGTACTATTTCCTTAACCACTCAAGTTGGCAAAGGTACCTGCTTTACCATTCAATTGCCACTCACTTTATCAATTGCCGATGCGCTCATCATCTCAGTGAGTGGGCAACTGTTCGCGGTACCCCAAGTTGCTGTACATGAAGTGGCACGACTCAACCCAGCGGCTATAACTGTTTTAGAAAACAATGAAATCCTGCTTCATCCCCGAGGAATACTTCCTCTTCTATATCTTAACCGACTCTTTCACTTGACTGAACCCAAGGTTAACCAAACTTCATATGTTCTCGTAGTTGGTGGCTCATCCGCAGCAACCGCTGTCGCTATGATCGTTGACCGAATTGTGGGTGAACAGGAAATTGTGGTACGCACGTTAACTGATCCACTCGCGCAAGTGCCTGGTATCGTGGGTGCAAGCGAACTGGGTGATGGCAAAATCGGGTTAATTTTAGATGTGGTAACCCTGACACGGATGGCTTATCAAACCCGGCCTAATTAATAACTGGAGGATAACGATGATGACCGAGAATGGCGAAATCGCTGAACCCTTTATTCTATTTGCTATTGGCAAGGCAACTTACGGGGTACACAGTCGCCTAGTCCAGCAAATGGAAATGATCGATGAAATCACGCCACTACCCAATGCGCCGCCTTTCGTGGAAGGAATCGTCCTTTCGCGTGGTCAAGTCATTCCGGCTATCAATTTGCGGGCGCGATTTGGCTTTGAAAAATTACTCATGATACACGCACGCGGCTAATTGTTGTGAATATCAAAGAACGAACGATCGGTTTTGTAGTCGATACCGCTCGTGAATTTGTGTCCATTCCCACCGCAGCTATCCAACCACCGCCGGAAAAGATGTCCGGTTTAAGTGGCAAATACATCGAAGGGATTGCCAAACTCAAAGAACGGCTCATTTTAATTCTCAATATCGAAGAAATTCTGGAGACCGCCGATATGGTTAATATTTCACCCCGGTCTTCCCATCAGGCTAACCGTGATTAAGGTAAAGAGGAATACCTATGGCAATGCAATCTTATGAAGAAACTCAAGTCAGCGAAGTAGAAGAAATGGGCAACACCCGTCGAGGAAATCTCAAGCGGGTACGCAGTGAACTCGAACAAACGCGCCGGGGCATCAGTGAAGTCTCCCGAATGATGGATCGCATGGACAGTGGTGCGGAAAGGCAAAAGGAAATGCTGGGGGAAACCATCAAGGAAATCAACGAACTCAGCGCATCATTGAAAGAGACCACTTCGCAAGTCGAATCGGTAGCGACTTCCACTGAAGAATTAGTTTCCACCGCCAATGAAATGACGGCTTCGATTGAAGAAGTCACCCGTAATGCCACGGATCTTTCGACGTCAATTAACGAAACTGCGGCTTCGATTCAAGAAACGACTGGTTCCATTCAGAGCGTCGCGAGAACTTCTCAAGATATGGCGGCTACGGCTACCCAAACCAGTGCTTCCATCAATAAAATGGCGGATGGAATCAAGGTAGTGAGTCGAGATACAGAAACCTTGGTCAATTCCATTGATGAAACGGCTGCCAGTATAGAAGAAATCGCTCGGTCGGTTCAAAGCGTGGAAGCGAATGCCAGTGATCTCAGTTCAGCAGCTGAACAAAGTACCACTTCGATTAATCAAATGGCTTCTTCGATTGAACAAGTTGGCGGAGTGACTGAAAAATTAGCTACCTTGATTGAACAAAATGCCACTGGCATGGAAGAAGTCACGCACTCTGTCCAAAGTGTCGCCAAGAATGCTAATGAAATCATGGAACTGACCAATAGTACTGCTACCAGTGTGGCCCAATTGGACCGTTCCATGCGTAGCGTTGCCGATTTGGCGAAACAAACCGATGACACCGCGCAAATGGCCACTCGCGATGGTCAAGAAGGTGGCAATGCGGTAGAAAAAGCCATTCAAGGTTTGATACGAGTACGCGAATCGATGACCGAGTCAGCGACGGTTATTAAAGCGATGGGCAAGCGTGCTGATGAAATTACCGGGATTGTTGATACTATTAATTTGATTGCAGAACGAACCAATTTACTGTCATTAAATGCTTCGATTGAAGCCGCTCGGGCCGGCGAAGCCGGACGTGGTTTTGCGGTGGTCGCCGAAGAAATCCGCAATTTAGCTGACCGTTCAGCACAAGCAACTTCAGAAATTGCTGGTATTATCAAGGCATTACAAGAGGTAGTCGCAGAAGCTGTGGCTAAATCTAACGAGGGTCAACGGATTGCGGAAGACACCGGTCGCTTGGCGGAAGATGGTTTAACCGGACTGAAAAAAATCCTCCAAGGCATTAGCGCCACCGTTGATTATGTCGGTAAAATTAAAACGGCTAGCAATGAGCAGATTACCATGGGACAGTTAGTCGTTAAAGCGGTGGATAATACAGTTGGACAAGCTAAACAAGTTGCGGGTGCCACCAACCAACAAGCTGACGCGGTAGAAACCATGCTCCAAACCACCCGGGAAATGCGCAAGATTGCGCAACAAACCACTCAAGCGATGAATGAACAAGCGAAAGCGGCCCGTGATATTATTCGCGCCGCTCAAAATACCACTTCGCTGGCAGTCCAAGTGAGTAAAGCCACCAGTGAACAAGCTAAATCGGCTGAGCAAATTACCCAAGCTGTTGAAATAATGCGTAAAGGCGCTACTTCCACTTCACGGTTACTGAATGAGCAAACCACTTTTAGTACCCAAGTGACTGAACAAACTCATAATCTGACCCGCCTCATTGAAGGCGTCGTGAGAGCTATGAGTGAACAATCTAGCGCCTCGGATCAAATCACCAAAGCGGTTGAAGCTATGCGACAACAATCTAATCAAGTGGCGAAAGCGATGAAAGAACAAACCCGTGGCGTTGAAGATATGACTACCGCCACCCAAAATGTTTCTAGACAAATGGGCATGATTAATCGTGCTAATCGCGAACATTCGGCGATTGGTGAACGGCTGAGCAAATCGCTGACCAATATTCGGGAAATGACCAATAAATATACGGAAGAGGCCAAAGAATCACGGCGAGTCACCTCGGCGTTAGGTGAGCGGGCTGATAGCATTGCGAGTGCGGTGAATGAGCTTTAAAAATGTAGACAGAATTGCCATTAAGTTAAGTCACTCCCCTCCTTTTCAAGGAGGGGTTGGGGGTGGTTCTAAAATCGTTGAATAAAATAAACTTTTTTGACCACCCCCTTACCCCCTCCTTGGCAAGGAGGGGGAATTGGTACTTAACTTAGCGGCAGTGACGTTTCACTTACGTTCTTCATTCAGACAAGGTTAATAAATAATTACATAAAACTTTTATGATCCAACCTAAACAATCTATCGGTATTTTTACCACTGATCTCGAATTAAAAGTCCGTTCGTGGGATAGATGGTTAACCAGCGTGACCGGGTTGTCAGCCAATCTCGTCCGGGGTACCAATTTAATGGAACTCTTTCCCGAATTGGAAACGAGTGGCGTGCGTTCCCACTTTGAGCGTGTGTTGGAAAAAGGTATTGTCGAATGGCTCTCCGCAACCACCTATCCTTTCTTAATTCCTTGCCTACCGCAAACGTTTTCTAGACGCTTTCAACAAATGCAGCAACACGTGATAATTGCACCTTTACGTGATAAAGATCATATTATTGGTACCATTGTGACGATTGAAGATCGGACGCCGCAACTGGATCGCGAACAAGATTTGAGTGAATTGACCATCCAGTTAGAAACTACTGAAACCAGTGAAACGTTTCCACCAACGGAACAATTCTTAGCCGATTTAGGCAACGCTAACTGGCAAAATCGTCAAGCAGCAGTGGAAAGTTTAGTTCGCCAAGGTGGTCCAAACGCAGTCGCGGCTTTAGTCTGTAAAATTCGCGATGAACATCAAGATCTCAGTGTTCTCAATAGTGCGCTGAAAGCCCTGACACGAATTCAAGGTGATATCATCACCCCGCTAACCGAACTCTTACAAATTCCCGATGTCGATTTGCGCGGTTATGCCGTGTTAGCTTTGGGAGATCAAACTGACCGCCGCGCTATTCCAGCACTGATCCAAGCCTTAAATGATGATGATATTAATGTTCGTTACAATGCGATTGAAGGTTTGGGTAAATTACAAGCACAAGAAGCCACATTGGCTTTAGTTGACATTGTTAAGTCAGGCGATTTCTTTTTAGCCTTTCCGGCTTTAGATGCGTTGAAACGTATTGGTGATCCGGGCGTGATTCCTCACATCGTGGCTTTATTACAAACTGATGAGCTATTACGGGATCCCATCATTGAATTGCTCGGTCAACTGGGTGATGAAACGGTGGTTACGCCACTGGCAACTTTATTAAATGAAGCGGAGGCGCCAATCAGTCTAATTGCTCAAGCCATTACTGCTTTATATGATTGTTATCAAGAACTTTATAACGAAGGCGAGAAAATTACCCAACTCACTTGCCAAGCGATTACCGATAGGGGCGTTCACCATTTAATAGCGGCACTGAATCCAGCTCAAGAACAGGAGTTACGTGCCTTAGCCTTATTATTAGGTTGGTTAGAAGGTACGGCGGTAGAACAAGCGCTAACTCAGTTATTGGGTAAACCGACAGCGCAAAAAGAAGTGGTCAAAGCTTTAGTTCGTTATGGAACGCGGGTAGGTAAATTGCTGCTGGAACAACTCGAAGCGCCGGAACAAGCAACTCGCCGTGCTGCCATCCTCGCCTTGGGTCGCTTGGGTGATCGGCGCGCCGTTCCTAAACTGATCGATATCCTCAGTGAAGCAGATGAAGATCTCGTGATCAGTGCCGCTGAAGCTTTGACAACGATAGCTGATCCCCAAGCTTTTGCAGCGTTGCTTAACTTATTGAGCCATCCCGATCCGCGCGTGCGCCAAGCGGTGATAGCGGCACTCAATGCGCTCAATCACCCAGAAATGTCAATCTGGACGCTAAAGTTATTAAGTGACCCCAATCCATATGTCCGCGAATCGGCAATTAAAATCGTGGGTTATGTGGGTTATCGTGACAACTTCGAGGCTTTATTAACTTGTTGTCAGGATAGTGATGAACGGGTTTGCCAAGCGGCGATTGAAAGTTTACCGTATTTTGAAGATGAGCGGGTTATTGCTGTCTTAACCAAGGCTTTAACCCAAGCTACGCCCAAAGTGCGCGCCACTGCCGCCCGTGCTTTTGCCGCTATTGACAATGTTCAAGCGATTGCCGTACTGATCCCAGTAGCAACGACAGATCCCGATACTTGGGTACGCTATTTTGCGGTGCGGTCACTGGGAGAACTCAAAGCCGTAGTCGCCTTCGAACCGCTACTACAATTAGCCCAGACCGATTCAGCACGTCAAGTCCGAATTGCGAGTATTGAAGCCTTGGGCAAAATCGGTCAGGTTCAAGCCATTCCGGTGTTAGTTACCCTGATTGACTCAAATGGTGCAGATTTAGCCGAAGTCGCTATAGCGGCACTGGGACAAATCAATCATCCAGAAGCCTTAGCGCCACTATTAACTGCCTTAGATTCAGAATCACAACGCTACCAGTGGCAAGTGATTCGAGCCTTAGGGAATCATTCTGACCCGAGAGCAGCAAAGAGTTTGCACCAAGTTGCTATCACGGCGGCGGATCCGCAATTGGTTGAGGAAGCGATCCAGCAACTGGCGCACTTGGCAACACCGGCCGCGATAACCGCTTTGGCGACCTTGACAGTTCAACCCCGCTGGCGAGAAACTTGTGTCATGAGCTTGTCGCAACTACGAGAACCCGAGCAAATTGACTGGATTGCCCAAGAATTACATCATGAACAAGTTAGTGTCCGAACCGCTATCGTCGAGGTTTTGAGTCGAATGAAACAACCCCACGCTAATTTGCCTTTGTTAACTGCTTTAGCAGACCAAGCCGCTGCCGTTCGACTAGCAGCTGTTACTGCCTTGGCTCATGTAGAAATGAATGCCGCTTTAGCTCAACTCACCAAAATAGCCAGTGAAGATCCTAACTTAGCGGTCCGTCGCGCCGCACAAAAAATACTCCATCAAGCTATTTTAGAATGAATACACTAAAATACCGGTTTTACTGTTAAAAATTCGCTTAAATAAATCCAACATGGCAACTTCTTCATGGGAAAACCGCTTTGGCACTAAAAAACTGGTTTTATCAGAACCCGAATTTACTATATTACGCGACTTAATTCATGAACGTCTGGGGTCATTCTATCAAAATAGTAAACGGGAACTATTAGAAGATAAACTTTCTTCACTGGTGAGTGAGCGCGGCTTTGATTCGTTCTTAGATTATTACTATTTGTTAAAATATGATTCGGCTGAAGCTGAAAGTGAGTGGTTACAGGTGATGAACGCGTTGCGAGTACCTGAGACGTTTTTTTGGCGCGAAATCGATCAAATTCAGGCGTTAGTCAAAATATTAGTACCAGATTATTTTGCCAGTAAGCCTCAACAACCACTGCGTATTTGGAGTGCGGCGTGTTCTTCCGGGGAAGAACCGCTGAGTATCGTGATGGCGTTAACTGAAACCGGTTGGTTGGAACGTGTTCCGATTGAAATTATGGCGAGCGATATGAGTGAACTCGCCGTGAATAGGGCGCGCCAAGGCTTGTATCGTCATTATTCGTTGCGCAATTTGCCCGAGGAACTCCGGGTGAAATATTTTCAACCCGAACAAGATAAATGGCGAATCCGGCCCGAGTTGATCACTCAAGTAAAATGGCATACCGCTAATCTCATCTCGCGGACTGAAATAACGCCTTTTGCCGCCGCTTCGGTCATTTTTTGTCGGAACGTTTTTATTTACTTTTCCGAAGAGATGATTCGCAAAACCGTGCGCAGGTTTTTTGAACTTATGCCCACCCGTGCTTACTTGTTTGTGGGCGCATCGGAATCGTTATTAAAAATCACTACCGATTTTGATTTGCAGGAAATTGGTAGCGCGTTCGTCTATGTTAAAGGTAACTCCGTGGTTCAAAAAGGCACAACTTATTTTTAACGGTACCGTTTCTGCCCTAAAATTCATCCAAATTTGAGTTAGCAATTATCAATGAACAAAATAATCCGAGTCTTGGTAGTCGATGATTCTGCCTATATCCGTAAAGTGATTAAAAAAATATTATCCCGCAGTCCCTTTATCGATGTAGTGGGAACTGCGTGCGATGGTGAAGAAGCCTTAAGATCAGTTCAAGAACTCAATCCCGATGTGATTACCCTGGATTTGGTTATGCCACAGTTGGATGGTGTTGGCTTTTTACGTGCACAAATGTTGCGACAACCCATGCGAATTATCATTGTTAGTATTACGACTGATAGTAGCGAACAAGTTTTAGAAGCCCTAGATCTTGGTGCGATTGACTTTGTTCATAAACCCACTTCGTTGGCCACCGAAAAGATATTTGAAATTAGTGACGAACTCATTAGTAAAATCAAAGCCGCTGCGCTGATACCCTTAACTTCGTTACGCAAAGTCATACCACCACCTAGCAGCACGGTATTACCTTTGACTAAATCAGTCCTGAGTAAAAAAATGATCGATATCGTTGTCCTCGGTATTTCGACCGGCGGACCACAAGCCTTACGCTATTTAATTCCACAATTACCCGCCGATTTTCCAGTGCCCATTGCCATCGTATTGCATATGCCGGTCGGTTATACCAAAGCTTATGCCGAAAAATTAAATGAAATTTCCGCACTGACCATTGTTGAAGCCAGTGAAGGCGATGAATTACGTCCCGGCGTTGCCCTATTGGCGCCAGCGGGCCGACATTTGAAATTATTACGCTTGGAAAACTACCAAGTCATTGCACATTTAGATACTAATCCTTCTAATACTTTACATCGACCGTCGGTAGATGTGTTATTTCAATCGGCGGCAGAAATATTTCATAAGCGCATTTTAGGTGTAGTCATGACCGGAATGGGTTCTGATGGCAAACAAGGTGCAGCGTGGATTAAATCCCAAGGTGGTGTTATTTTTACCGAGGCAGAAGCGAGTTGCGTGGTGTACGGGATGCCGCTGTCGGTAGTGGAAGCCGGTTTAAGCGATAAAGTGATACCCCTTGAACGAATGAGCCAAGAGATTTTAGAAATGGTGTAAACTAACAATAGTTGGATTAGTTTGATAGACTTTGTTACTCGCTAAGTAGCTTACTTAATTTAATGGCATTAACGACAATACAACGGGCGCACTCTAACTAAAAAACGGCTTGACCCGCCGCCTTTTCATTAAGCGAATTCAAGCTAATTTCAGTACCAACTACTTCGTTAACCGGTTGTTTGAACAAATGAGTAATTGATAACTGAATTTTTACCACGATGACCTTGACCATCTCGGGTGTTCATGTAAAGATTCTAAAGGTATTATTATCCAAAAATCAGTCCAAAACGGTAATCTTATTAACTTAACATAACTAATCATGTATTAAAATTAATACGTCATGATCATGAAAATTCATATATCAACTTATTATTTAATGGTATTATTGGTGTTATTGTTGTCGAGTTGTAGTACTTGGTTCCCTAAACACAATGAATCGACTACTTCTCAACTCGTCTCAGATCCCGCTGCGAAGGCTAAGCAGTTGGAAATGCAAGGTTATTACCGGGAATCTGCACATGAATATTTACGAGTTGCCGCGCAAATGCGCCCACCAACTCAACAAGGTTATCAATTATCAGCAATAAAAGCTTTTGTAGAAGCTAATATGATTACTGAAGCGAAAGCGGAATTAGCACGCTTGGATATTAAGCAAAGTTATGGTTTAGAAACTCCTATTGAATTAGTCCATATTAAAATAGACTTAGCTGAACACCAAACTGACTCCGCTTGGCAGCAATTACAAGGTATTGATCCCAGTACTTTACCTTTACCATTGCAATTAGAATATAAACAATT
Organism: Thioploca sp.; assembly: GCA_012032555.1. GTDB lineage: Bacteria > Pseudomonadota > Gammaproteobacteria > Beggiatoales > Beggiatoaceae > Thioploca. The sequence goes on along the minus strand of JAAUSR010000011.1, from coordinate 77,829 downwards.
ATATGCTCAAATTAAAATGGCAAAGGGGGATACTTTGGAGGCAATACGTCAATGGATCGAAGTGGATAAATTAGCCCCCGCTGATTCTAATTTACCTAAAAAAATCATCAACAATTATGGCGCGCCTTGCTTTCTTACCCTTTAAATGATCTCAAACAGATTGAGCAAATCCCAGGTGATATTTTTTCGGGTTGGGTGGCATTATCATTATTAGTAAATACCACACCACAAGGTTATTTACCGGCCACGTTAAATAATTGGCAATTACGTTTTCCCAACCACCCCGCTAATCAAGATATTATACCTATTCTTTTGGTGCCACCGACTAATCAAAATCAAATACTCGCTCAACCACAACCACTTAAACAAGTTGCCTTATTACTACCTTTAAGTGGTAAATTTGGTGATTGGGCAGAGGCCATTAAAAACGGGTTTATTACGGCAGCTGAAGCAGATAACTTGGCAAATCGTCCACAAATCAATATTCATGATGTTAATAGCGAAAACATTCTAGAATCTTATGATACGGTAGTCAAAGCTGGTGCGGGGTTTGTGGTTGGTCCGCTAGAAAAGCAAGATTTAGAAATGCTAGCCGATCAGAAAAAGCCACAATTACCGGTCCCAACATTAGGCTTAAATCATCTAGAAACCCCCGTCATAGCTGGTAATTTGTACCAATTTAGTTTATCACCTGAAGATGAAGCGCGAATTGTTGCTATTCGTGCCGCTCGTGATGGGCACCGATCTGCACTGGTATTAGTTCCAGAAGGCGACTGGGGCCAACGCTTACTGAGTGCATTTCAAACTGAATGGGAAAAACACGGTGGTAAAATCATTAGAGAACAAAGTTATGGTAACAATTTTGAAGTAGCTATTAGCGAATTGCGTCAAAATTTGAACTCAGGAGATATGCTATTTTTAGTTGCTTTTCCCCCGTTAGCACGGCAAATTCTCCCGTTATTGAACGCGGATTCAGCGCAACGCCTACCCATTTATAGTACTTCTCATATTTATGCGGGAACACCAGATCCGCAACGAGATCAAAACCTAAATGGCGTAAAATTTGTGGATATGCCTTGGATATTAGTACCTGACAGTAAAGCGCAACAGCTACATAGTAGCTTACAAGCCGGTTGGCCCAGTGAAAAAATAGAAAAATTAAGTCGGTTACATGCATTAGGTGTCGATGCCTATGAACTGCTTTCCCAACTGCGTTTATTCAAGTCACTAACACCATTTCAGTGGACTGGACAAACCGGACATTTATCTTTAAGTCAAGATGGTAAAATCCATCGTGATCAATTGCAGTGGGCCCATTTTGTTGACGGTGTCCCACAGTTACTTAATAAATAACTCATTTAAACCAAGATAATGGGTCGTCATTATCAATCTAGTTTTCAATCTGGGCAATGGGCAGAAGATTTTGCCCATGCCTATCTTTGTCAACAGGGACTACAATTAATTGAACGTAATTATCGTTGCCAACGAGGCGAAATTGACCTTATCATGCAGCAACAAGCTATTTTAGTCTTCATCGAAGTAAGATACCGACGAAATGCTTCTTATGGTGGCAGTTTAGAAAGTATTAATTACCCTAAACAACAACGTATTTTGAGAACAGCGCATCATTACCTCTATACACATTCATGGACTCAACAACATCCTTGTCGATTTGATGTGGTGCTTATTCAAGGTACTCTCATTACGCCACAAATTTGTTGGCTAACCGATGCGTTTAGAAACGAAACTCTTTTTTAAAGACTGACATATAAACGCTCATTCATGTTGCTCAATACAACTGAGATAAGCTTGTTCCAGATGGGGAGTGGCAAACAAACGACAACATTCTGCTGGTGTTCCCACAAATTTTAACCGTCCTTCATGTAAAATAGCCATGCGATCACATAAAGCTTCCACATCCGGTAACAGATGTGTGCTGAAAAAGAGAGTTTTACCCATTCCTTTCAAGTTAAGTAGGTAGTTTTTGAGATAAGCTCGTGCCTTGGGATCTAAACCACTCATCGGTTCATCCCACACTAATAGACTTTTGTTACTTAAAATACTCGCAATTAAACCGAGTTTTTGTGCCATGCCTTTAGAGTAATCTTGTACCGGTTGGTTGAGGGCAGTGATAGCAAAATCTAAGGTACGACAAACTTCATAGGCATGAGCAAGATCCAAAATTTGGCCTTGCAGCCGAGCGACATAGGCTAAGAAATTCTGGCCGGTCAAATAGTAAGGCGGAATAAAACTTTCGGGCAAAAAGGATAAATGGGTACGTGCATTATAAGTGGTATGAGGTACACCAAATAGGTAAATTTTACCTTGTTCGATTTCGCATAAGTCCAATAAACTTTTAATTAAAGTCGTCTTACCAGCACCATTTACCCCCACCAAACCAAAAAATTCGCCTTGCTCTACTTGTAAATCAATATGGTCGAGGATCCGATGAATTCGATAATCTTTGCAAACACTTTTAAATTGAATAACAGTCATTCAGTTATATCCTCAGAATCCTTACATTGATTTTAATGGTTTTAATTATCTTTAGATAGCATAATAATGACCATTGGATAATGAGATTTAAAACGCTATTGCCAACCATATAACTGAAACCAACCACTGCGATCTAAGACATCTCGAGAGTAATTTTGACCCGTGGTGTTATAGTCAATATCTTGGCCAACCTGAATGGCTTGTAAAGTGGCAGTGGCTCCGCCATTATAGGCGGCAATGACCGCCCGCAATAATTGTTCTTCAGTTAAGTTAATCCCACTATTTCGAAAAAATAGTCGCGCTTGCTCTAATACAGTACACGCATACATGATATTCTCTCGTGGATTCTGCCAATTACCCGTGCGAGCAAATTCATGCCAATCGTAATCTATTTGCATCAAACCCCGTCCATAACCAGGACCATCTGGGGGTTCTGGTGTATATCGATCCCCACGTGGGCGCCGTTGCGCAAAATCACCACGTCCATCTGGACCAGGTGGTCTTAATGCTAGCCCCCATTGAGATTCTCGTGATCCAATTCCACAAAGAATGGCCGGTTGCAACCGGTAACGACGCGCCGCATCTTCAATCACACTACGATATCGAATAGCTTCTTGGAGTTGTTGCAGTAAAGTCTGGTTATTCCTATCAAAACTGGTTGGAAACTGCCCCGGTTCCGTTGGTTGAGTTCCCGGTTTAACAGTCGGTGTGGATTGAGGCAAACCAAACATTTTCCTAAACCAAGAGATTTCTTCACCTCTTTTTCCTGGTCTATCCATACAAAGTTCTCCATCGTTAGATAAGAGCGACCACAAGGGCTATCCCTATGGACAATTGACATTGATTAATTAATGAGTTCATTGTTTTGCCATAAACCGGCTTCTTCTTTACCATCCACATATTTCATCACTCCACGTCCGTTGGCTTGACCTGCTTTAAATTGTCCAATATAACGATCACCATTAGACCAAACATAAGTTCCTTGTCCATCAGTCAGTCCATTGTTAAATTCACCCTCATAGGTATCTATCCCGGTCGCTTTACCACGACCATGTGCTTTATTATTCTGACAAGTACCCTGATAACGACCACGTAAGCGAGGATCAGCAACATAACAACCACTATGAGGAATCTGAGGGATTCCCTTATCGAAAGAGCCAACAAAACGTTCACCATCAGCCCAAGTATAAGTTCCTTTTCCATGAGGCAACCCTTGAACAAATTCACCTTCATACATGTCTTTACCGATTGCCTTACCTAATCCCTGAGCTTTACCATTTTGACAATCACCCTGATAATGACCTTGTAATTTAGGATCAGCTACTGAACAAGTTTGCTGAGGGGTTGTCGGGGTAGTGGTGCAGCTGATAACTAACAGTATATTTATTATTATACCTAATCTATAGACAAGATTATTAGTTAATAACATATTATGTACTCCTAATTTATATGATTATAAATCACTATTTGAACTTCCAGTTTAACACCCCAACTTAATTTTTTAACCAGCCCGTTTTTACGAATACGTTAGTAAATAATACTATAGATGATTTTTTAATTCGATCTAGTGATAAATCAAATATCCCCTTATCCAATTGATGAAGCCACTAAAAAAATTGATTAACTGATTTTTACAGTTAACCTAATCAAGTATTTATACTTTTTCTAGCTTAGCTCTTGACTTCAATTCAATTAAATCTTCTCCTGATTTCAAGAACTTTTGTAACTATGGTGTGATTGTGGCTTAAAACTGTCTGAACTATTGCACTATAAGGAGAAGAAAAAATAGTATCTATACATTTTCAACAAAATGGGTAATATTTTCTCCAAGTAAATAATCCTGGATGACACGAAGTATAGTTCCGGTTATTCTCGCTGAATATTCTTTCTCTAACATTTTTTATTGTAATTAATTTAAGTATGATTTGTTTACAAAAACCCGAATCTGTTTTTATTTTATTTGGATTTATTTTTGGTGTACTGGTTATATTGATAACGCCTCCTTTTCAGGTACCGGATGAAGCCAGTCATTTCTTTCGTGCTCTAGGAATAAGTCAAGGAGATTTTATACCAAAGGTAAATGGAAATGTGGCGGGCGATTTTATTCCGCTTAATGCAATCGCTACCGGTGGTGAATTGGCCGGCTATTTAGCTTTTAAGCCGCAAAGTAAGCAATCTTTTGAGAAGTTAGCCTATTTTCTGAGTTTACCGCCAAAACCAGAACAAAAACAGTTTGTTAAACACCAAATTATCTACTCTCCTTTGCCGTATTTGCCACAAATGTTAGGAATAAGCATAGGTAAAATATTTCATTTATCTTGGTTGAAAATTATGTATCTTGGCAGATTAAGTGCGTTAATAGTATGGCTACTTTGTGTTTATATGGCGATTAAATTGATGCCAACTTCAAAATGGTTACTCTGTCTCTTAGCTTTATCGCCTATGATAATATTTCAAGCGGCTTCCTTGTCAGCTGATAGTTTAATAATTGCTGTCTGTTTCTTATTTATTTCTATTCTCCTCAAAATTGCTTTAGATAAAGAAATTAAATCATCCCAGTTATTGGTGTTATTGATATTATTATTTAGTTTAGCAATTTTTATATCTCTTTCTAAACCAAACTATGTTTTTATTATATTCTTATTCTTTTTAATACCGGTTAACCAATTAGGTAGTAAACAATATGGTTGGTTTTTTGTATTGATGCTGTTATCCAGCATAAGTATTACAGCAACATGGTCTTATTTGATCCGTGATATTTATGCTGCTTATCACTCTTGGCGTCCTTTGCCGCCGGGGCAAATTATTTCCTCTTCTGAACAGTTCAAATTTGTACTCAATTATCCACTACAATATCTAGATGTTCTAATTAATACCACCAAACTACAAGGATTATATCTTATTGAAACTTTTATAGGCAAATTAGGCTGGCTGGATACCTCGTTGCCTCATTGGTTATTATTTCTACATAGTATGATGTTAATCATTTATGCTTTAATTGATTCAAAACCAGATATTACATTTTTATCTGCCCAAAAAGCTATTATTGCTTTAGTATGGTTGGGGGCAGCAGTACTTATTTATACTTCAATATATTTTTCATTTACACCAATAGGTAATAAAGTTGTGGACGGGTTACAAGGAAGGTATTTTATTCCGATTGGAATTCTGTTTTTCTTGCTTTTTTATAATAATTATTTTCAAATTAAACAAGAAAAATTACTTTTAATAACAATTAGTTATATACCATTGTTATTAACCACGATGCTAGCTGCATTGATTAATCGGTATTATGTGCAGTTGTTTTAGTTTTTTTAGACAACAAGTAGCCTGGATAGGACTTGAACGGAATTCAGGATGACTGAAATCCTGAATTACACTGGGTTTCATCTAAGCTACTAAAAAAACATATCCACTTTAGTGATTGGTAATTATTTACGAATTTCAAGCTGATGGTGCTTCCTTAAAATAATTTTCTAATTCCTCAAGCGATAGCCTCGTCACTTCCGCAATCAGAGCGATATCGAGTCCTTGCCGACGCATAGTACGAGCAATCTCTATTTGACCCTCTTTCCATCCATTTAACCAGCCTTCTTCCCGATTGAGTCGCAAGTTTTCTTCGTAACCGGTTTCTTCTAATAACACGACCATTTCTTGGGGTGTTAAACCATCTTCCGCGATGACATGTGCGGCTTTGTCAATAAATTTATTGTGTCGGTTAATCTGGGGTGTTTTGGGATTCACAATACTTTCTACTACTAACTGAAACCAATCCACCAAGCCAGCAGGCGTTTTCTCATTCAGATAGTAAGGATTGAGAAAATACAGTTTATGTGGGTACAGGTGCAATTCTTCACCACTTTCCGTCACGGAGGAGAGTGAGGTCGTAATCAGACTATGTTGATAAGTTTTATCTCGTACTTTGCTAGTTAACCAAACAATCGTATGAACCGTGCGATCTAATTTATACGCTTTATGACTCTTAGCCAATTCCACGATAGCCGCTTGGTGATAGTGTAAAAAGCGATCAAAATGGTAATCATAACGAACTTTCTGGATTTCAATGATGAGACGGTGTTTGGGATCGTCAATAAAAATATCCAAAGTAATATCAATAGCGCCAATGGGCGGATAAAATTTTTTTTCCAGCACAATATTGTCGGCTTGAATTTCTAGTTTTACACCCATCAGATCTTCTACAAATGCGGTAACAATTTCCGGATCGGTAAAAAGTTTTTTAAAAACGACACTATTGTTCAAGGGAGCGAGCGGCATCAGGTCATCCTGCTAAAATTTTAATTGAATCAATCATATTATCTTCTTGCCACTTCAGCAAGAACCATTTTTTGGAATGGATAGAAACCAGCCACTCGGATTAATAGGAATTTTTATATTTTCTCCAGACTCAATTTGGTTACTATACTGTTTCCAATGGTAATCGATTAGGGGAGTAACTTGAACTGGAGAGAGCCTGAACAAAATCCAGGAGAACTGAAATCCTGGATTACACTTCGTTTTATTCAGGCTACACTCGCTTTACTCCGGTTACACCAACCCACGCATCATGCCAACGATGTACCTTCACTTCCTGAAAACCGGCTTTCAAAGCATAAGTCTCAAGTTCATCTCTCGTTGAAACCATACTAATTCGTGCTGGACGTTTGTCTATTTCAAATGATGAACTTTCCATAAATACCTTCCAACCGTGGTTTGAAGTGATATCAACATTATCAAAAAAACATCTTCCATTGGGTTTTAATACTCGAAAACTCTCTTGAACATATTTATAACGATCCCACTCATAAAGATGCATAAAAACCACTGTGCAATAAACTACATCAACAGAATTGTCTGAAATTTCTTTTAAACCAACTGTACTCAGTTCAATAAGTTCGACATTAGTTACTCCTTTAAGTCGCTGTGCAGCGTATTTAAGCATATTGCCAGAAATATCTGTTCCAATCCACTTTGAACATTTATTGCTTAAAGTTTTACCGACCCTACCCACTCCGCAACCAATTTCAAGTACTACATCTGCAGAATTGATTTCAATGAATTGTTCCAAAATACTGACAGTAACTAAAGCAGATTGGTCAAGTTCTTCTTCATTAGCATGTCCGGCAACTGCCATTTTGGCATCATCTGAAGAAGGCGTTAATTTATTCCAAGTTGCCTTGTAATTAGAGCGATTTTCTAAGTTATCTTCTAAGCTTTTAGCCATTATTATGTTCTCCTATTTTTGGTATTGAGTAACTGTTTGCTATATCATTATTACAAATGTGTAATGATTTGATCTTATTTGGATTGGGATTTAATAAATGCTTTACATATCCAGAATAATGCTCTGATTCTAATTTATCACTTTCTTCCAATTCCCAGTCCAAGTAGCCGAACTTTTCTAATATTAAAGACAACTTAGGCTTAAAAAACTCAACATCTTCCGCTGTAAAAATCTTCTTCCAGTTATTGAACGTAACAGAACGTTTGGTTCTTTCTAAATCATCTACTGTTCTATCACTGGAGACAGAAAAACCAAAATACTCTTCAAGTAATTGTAATTTACCCGTAATAAAATCTTCGTACTTTATCCGATAGCTATTTTTAGCCGGTCCTTGGATGAAATCATAATATATTTTCGATTGCATTATAGAATGATTCAATTCTCCACTGAAACTCACCTTAAAGATTTTTTCAAATTCTGCAAATAATTCTACAAAAGCAATCGATTGGGGTGATTTCTCCTTCTTCTCCAAAATGTCTAGCCACGCAGCAACTTGTTCTGCTTTCAAGTGATATTCGAATTGATAAGGATAAATTAAATACATTAGCCGGCTAATAATTTCATCACGTAGATCTCTAACGATACAAATGACTTTATCGAATTTAAGTACCGCTTCATTGTGAATGATAGCATTTCGCATTCTAGGGGTGTTTGACCAATGTTCAAAAATGATTTTGACTATATGAGAACAATCTGATTTAGCAAAATGTTCTTGTTCAAAAAATCCAATTCTCTTGGGTTCTAAATGATATTGTGTTGGTCCAGAAATTGACTTCTGAATGGTTTTAGAAATGACTGTCGTGCCGGTTTTAGCTTTACCGATAACTAATATATTCATGTCTATTTATATTTTCTTAAAAGTGATTAAACTGACTAAGGCAATATAGCAACTCGAGGTGGCCACGCCAAAGCAAAATCTTGGGTTTCTAAAGTGAGATTAGGATTGTAAGCCGGATCAGTTAGTAATAAGTTGCCCCAACGCTTTTTCATATAAAGACATTCTTTCTCAAAGCGAGCTATTTTTTCTGGGGTATCTTCATAACCCCGGCTAGCTGATTCGTGGTGATATAATTCTGCATAAGGCGTCCAAACAACTCGTAGTTGCCGTTCACTCATTTTTAAGCATAAATCAATGTCATTAAAAGCAATAGCCAAATGTTCGGCATCTAAGCCACCCACGGCTAAGAAATTACTTTTCTGCATGATCAGACACGCGCCGGTGACGGCGGAAAGGCTTTGAATCAAATTGGCTCGATTAAAATAGCCGGGATTGTTTCGTGGTAATCCTTTATGGGGATGACCCGCAACACCACCGATACCAAGGATCACGCCAGCATGTTGTAAAGTATCATTGGGATACCATAATCTCGCGCCCACTATACCTACTTCGGGTCTTAAGAGGTGACTAACCATTTCTGATAACCATTCCGGATTAATCACTTCGATATCATTATTGATTAAACCAATAATTTCTCCTTGAGCATATTCAACTGCTCTATTATTCATGTCAGCGTAGTTAAACGGGTGTGAATAATCAATGATACGTGCTTGATCATTATCTTCTAATTGTTGTAGGTAAGTTAAAGTGGCTGGATCATCGCTGTTATTATTAATAATTAAAATTTCAATGGGATCATAATCGGTTTTATTAAGAATGCTTTCTACACAGCGATGTAATAGTTCTAAGTTATTCCGAGTTGGAATAATGAGGCTAACTAAAGGCAAGTGGCTAGGTAAAGCATATTGGACTCGGATGGTACCCGGTAAATCCGGTGCTTCCATAACTTGGGCTTCAATATTGCGTCTAGCTAAATGCTCACGAATAGCTTTTTGTGCCGCTATGATAGCATAAGGTTTCTCATCCGCATCTTTAGCTGTACTACCATCAATCATTCGCCAATGGTATAGCACTCTAGGAATATGACAAATTTGCGCCGGGGTAAGGTGTTCAATAGCGCGTAAAGCGAGATCATAATCTTGTGCACCTTCATAACCTTCGCGAAAACCACCAATTTGTTGGATTAAGGCCGTTCGATAAACGGCAAGATGTGTAATTAAGTTATGCGATAAAAACAGATCTGGATTCCAATCTGATTTAAAATAAGGTTGAAACCGCTGATTATCCTCATTGATTTTATCTTCATCAGAATACCATAGCATCGCATCCGGGTGTTCAAGAACCGCTTTAGCAATCCAAAAAAGAGCCGATCGAACCAATTTATCGTCATGGTCTAAAAAGGCTACCAATTCACCACTTACCATCGCTAGTGCCGTATTGGAAGCGGCAGAAATATGCCCATTTTCAGTCCGAAATAGCAGTTTAATTCGATCATCATGCTGAGCATATTCTGCTAAGATCTGACGGACATGCGGTTGTGTCGAAGCATCATCAGCAATACATAATTCCCAATGCGGGTAAATTTGCTGTTGTACTGAATCAATAGCGATTCTAAGCCATTTTTCATCAGTATTGTAGGTTGGCATCACGATAGAAATCAGTGGTTGATATTCCCATTCTTGCAGGCGTTGTTGCATTCGCTTAATGACTTTAGGAGTCAACGTATCATAATTTTTGATCCAACGTTGATAGTCTCGCACCACCAGTGATAACGCTTTTGGCAACGGCGTAACTTTTGTCGGAGAGGATGGTGATATTGCTGGAATGAGGTTATTTTTATTTTCTGCTTGTTGCCAAGTATTAATATCTTGCCGAATTTCTTCAATATGATCTTGAGCGGTTAAACTGGCTTTTTTAAACATCAAAGTTAATGCAATTCTGGTAATGATGTTACCGGCACGCCAAGTTAAAGAATTAAATATGGCTTTAATATCATCATCTAATGCTTTAAGCCAATGTAAAAGATGATGTATGTTATATTGCTGTTTTTCTACTTGACTCGCTAATACAGTAAGGCTTTGTTCTTTTTCAGCTAATATCTTTTACTTTCATTTAAATGAATTTCTAACTCGCGATATTGTTGATTAATTTTATTAATTTTTTGTTGAAGATTACTCGCTTTATTTTCAGTAATGGCTAATAGATTATGATAGTTGTCTAGTTGAGTTTGATATTGAGTTAGGTTAGCGGCATTTTGTCTGATTTCTTCATCACGCCGACTAATTTCAATATCACGTTGGCTAATTTCGGTGTTACATCGGCTAATTTCGATGTCACGCTGGTTAATTTCAGTATCACGTTGGTCGATAAGGTGATTGAGATTGATAATGGTTTGATCACGATGGGTTATTTCTTGGTGAAGTCTAATTCTTTCTTCAGTGGCAACTAATTTATTTTATATTCTTGTAAAACCTCAGCGGCACCACCAGAAAGATTGGGTAATGGATTCAATTGAAATACATTACCATTTTCAAAAGCTTCAAATAAAGCAGCTTGTTGTGGATTAAGATAATCTTTATAAAGGTGAAGATTATTCTGTTCATGAAAAAGTTTAGCATCAATAAAAGCCTGAATTTCTTTATCAGCTGGAAACGTAAGCCACGAACATCACAATCTAACAAATCTTGATAGAATTTTTTAACCGTGCCAACTGGATCACGTATGAGTTCAGCATGAGAAATAAGAATTTTAGGAAGATTAACACCATTAGCTAGTCCACACAGGTTGTATTTTTCCCATAAAGCGATACCCAAAGTCAGTGGAAATCCTTCACGGTTTTTTAGCGATTGCGCGACTTGAATCGGATTACGATACACATAAACACCGATTGGCACTTCTAATAGCGGTTGCCATAAGGAAAATAATAAGCAAAAGCGAGGATCTTTTGCCATCCACGGACGATGCGATTCTAAACTGAAAATGATTTTGCTCGCCGGCTCTTCCAGTTGTTGTTGGATAGCGGCGGTTAGTAAATCGCTTTTAAAATCAATGATATTATCCCAAGACATTCCCAATAAGCTAAAAATACGATCGTTTAATTGACGAATATCTTCGCGTTCCCAATAACCTTTAGGATTAGCCGCTGTAGGGGGCATCGCGGTTTCTTCTGTAGCAAAGTAGGCTCCCATCATATTGAGTAACCGTGCGACCATGGATGTTCCAGAGCGGTGCATCCCTAAGACAATAATTTGCATTGATTTTACTCCAAGTTATAACTGGTTAATTAATCGATCAGCATTAATTGATGACGTCGATTAAATTAATTCTCGGGGGATAAGCTAAAGAAAAATCTTCATATTCAATGGTTAAATTAGGATTGTAATAAGGATCATTCCGTAAAATATCTGCCCAGCGTGATTTCATGTAATTAAGCTCATGCCGTAAGCGAAGAAATTTTTTTAAAGTGTTATCTAAACCGCGACTCGCTGATTCCAAGTGATACAGTTCCGCATACGGTGTCCAAACAATGCGATAACCACGTTCGCGGATCCGTAGGCATAAATCCACATCATTGAATGCCACTTGCAAATGTTTTTCTTCTAATCCCCCTACTTCCTCAAACACTTGACGCCGCAACACTAAACAAGCTCCCGTAACGACTGAATAATTTTGGATTAGAAAGGGTTTCCAATGATAACCGGGGGCTTCTCGGGCTAAGAATTTAAAACCATGTCCAGCCATCCCACCAAGTCCAACAATGACACCAGCATGTTGAATTGTGTCGTTGGCGTAATATAGTTTAGCACCGACTGCGCCAATTTCTGGACGCAGTGCGTGACTCACCATTTCAGTTAACCAATCTGGGGAAATGACTTCTAAGTCGTTATTAATTAAGCCAATGATATGGCCTTGGGCCTGAGCAACACCAATGTTATTGAGTTGCGAATAATTAAACGGTGCCGCATGACGAATGACGGTTACGCGGTTATCCTGTTGAATAGCTTTTAAATACGCCAAAGTTTCAGGTTCAACACTACTATTATCCATAATAATGATTTCAATGTGGTCATAACGAGTCTGGTTAAGACAACCCTCCACTGTGCCACGCAATAAATTTAGTTTATCACGAGTTGGAATAATCAAACTAACTAAAGGTAATGATGAAGGCAGCGGATAAATAACTCGCGTATGTCCACCCGGTGCAGCTACCACTTGAGCGGATTGATTTAATCGCTGCAAATGGGCTTGTAATGCTTGGCAATGGGAAGGCGTGTTATTAGAAATAAGGGTGGGTTGAGAAACTTGGCGTTGATGATACAGGATATGTGGAATATGGTGAATATGGCTGCTATCAATTTGTTCAATGAAGCGAAGGGTAAAGTCGTAATCCTCACTACCAGGATAATCGGGTTGAAAACCAGTTATTCTCGCTACCACTGAGCGGCGATAGAGGGTTAAATGTTGCAGAAAATTTTGCGAATAAAATAAATCCGGGTTCCAGTCAGATTTAAAATAGGGATCATAACGTGTTCCGCTTTCATCTAATTTATCTGCATCGCTGTAAAGCAGATCAATTTGGGGATAGTGATTGAGCCATTCGACTCCTTTATACAACGCCTGAATTGGTAATCTATCCTGTTCACCCACTGTCGCAATGAAGTCACCCGTTGCCTGAGCTAAAGCTTGATTTAAAGCAGCGGCTAACGTGTCAGTTTGAGTACAATCTATTAATTTAATTCGTGGTTCTAACGCTATGATTTGAATCGTTGGTTTTGCTAGAGTACTTTGATAAGCTAAGCATAATTCCCAATGAGGGTAAAGCTGTGCTTGTATCGACTGGATTGCCTCAAGTAACCACTGATTATTGGAACGGTTAATTAACATCAAAAGAGAGATCGTGGGTTGATACGACCATTGTCTAAACTGCTCACCAAGTTGGTCAAGCAAAATTTGATTTAAGGTATCATATTGCTTAATCCATAAAGTGTATTCTTTGGTGTCATGCCAAGGCATATAGGATTGTAACCCCAATTGTCGGCGGTTTTGGAAATAGTTAATTTTCCAAGCCTCAAAGGTCGTCAAAATTTTATTAATATGATCGCGTGCCGTTGTTCCAACCGGACGGCGAAGTAATTTCAAAGCCATTTGGGTAATGAACTGACCAGTTTGCCAAGTGATTGAACTATAAACCGCTAGAATATCTTGTTGTAAACTTTGGGTCCATTGAATGAGTTTGTTGATATCTTGAGTCCTTTCTTCCAAACTACGCCGTAGTTGAGCAATTTCCTCTTGATATTCAATGATCTGCGCTCTAGTCGCAACGAGATCATCTGGTTCAGTCGAATCTCTGATTTTTTGGGTCAAATTAATTTTCCTTTAGCCTAGACTTAACTGAGATGCAAAGATTGATGATATTCCTTGAGTACATGGGCTGCGTGCCCTTCGGCTTTGCTTACCCCGTCTTCTATCCAAACGACGCGATGACACAATTGTCTAATTAAGGCATCTTGATGGGAAACAAATACAATGGTTTGGTGAGAATGAATTTTTTCTTGCATCAGCCAAGTTGATTTTTGTCGAAACTCGGCATCACCCACGCCAAAAATTTCATCAATTAATAACACATCGGGATTTACCTGAAAAGCAACTGAAAATCCTAACCGAGCCAACATCCCAGAAGAATAAGTTGCAATCGGTTGATCAAAGAATTTTCCCAGTTCGGAAAATTTAATAATCGCATTCATTTTAGCTTGGATCTCTGATTTTCTTAATCCCATAAACATGCCGCTTAAAATAGCATTTTCTCGTCCAGTTAAATAATAAATAAATCCTAAATTTAAAGATAATAGCGAAACCTGATGACCATTATTAATAAAATGGCCTTTATTGGGTTTAATAATGCCTGCCATTAAGCGGAGTAAGGTACTTTTACCGACGCCGTTTCGACCAATAATACCTAAAGTTTCACCTGGATATAAATCAAAGGAAACATCTTTAAGTGCCCAAAAAGATTCGCCAAATACACCACGGTTACGTTTGTAATAAATTCCAACGTTCTTTAAAGATAAAACCGGTAAATTTTGTTGTTGAGTTGTCATTGCAGTTGTCAGTTTTTTCAGTTATCCATGAACAGTTATCAATTATTAATTTTACTTATCAATTAATGTTTTTTCATTATTAATTATTAGCTAAAGCTATCCTTAATAACTGATAACTGTTCACGGATAACCATTACAATAAATTATATAATTCAATAATACCGATATTCGCTTGCGAAATATAAGCAGAAAGAACCAGTGAATGATTTGCCAATAATCCAAATCCAGAACCATTTAAAATCATCGGACTCCAAACGGCTGTTTGGGTCATTTCTAATTCTCGAATGATTTGTTGTAGCATGACTATAGCATTACGTTTTTCTAAAACCTCTTTAAAGTCAATTTCTATCGCATGAAGTAAATGGATTAAAGCCCAGCATGTGCCACGTGCTTGATAAAAAATATCATCAATTTTGCCCCAAGGGGTTTTTACCCGCAATTCAGTACTGGGAGAATTAGCTTGATTAATATCCCCGGCTAAATCAGTATTGATTCGTAACTGCCCAACGCTCGCACTTAATTGTTGTGATAATCCCCCTAAACGTTTAACGACAACTTCTAGCCAATCACGCAAATTATCAGTGCGGGTTAAAAATTGGGCGGTATTATTTTGTGGATCGGCTAGGCGATATAAATAGTGAGTTAATAATTGGATACCTTCTTGATACTCCGTTTCACTGGTTGGCCAAAACCAGGATTGATTGTCAGCATTAAATTTCGGTTCAGCTTTGGCTAAATCCGGATCTTCTATTGATTGTGTTTTTGAGCGACTAATATCATTACGTAATACTTTAGTAAATTCACGCACTTGCTGCAAAACGCCAAATTCCCAATTAGACATGTCATCCATAAAAATACTCGGCGGAATAACATCGTTACTTAAATACCCTCCAGACTTATCTAATAGGGTATTAGCAATAGTAATTAGGGTAGAGGTTGTCACATAACCGGTTACCAATTGTTGGTTATGGCGTGTTGCTTGTTTTTGAGCAATACTTTTCACATCGAATAAATGGGGTTCAGTACTCCACCACCAACCGATTAAGATCATTGGAAATAATACCGTCAGTGCGATTAAAATCACACTTTGCTTTGTCCCCCGTTTTTTAAGATTGTCCGGATGATAAAGCGCTACCAATTGCTGCCATAGCTTGGTTAATAGTTTAATTAACTTATCTATTATTTTAGGTTGAGTGGATTCATCTGTCACAATGTGAACTCCTTATTGAAGCCAAGTAAACCATTTAGTTTTTTTGATTAAATTGAATTAATTTAAATTTATTATTATGCTTTAATTTATCATAACAATTTTCCTATAAGAAATTGAGAATTTTGCTGATACGAATTTTGCTGATTGATTCTTTTAATTACCCAACCCAGATTAAAATAATAAAATGCCCGGTATTTTGAGGTTTAAAAACAGATGAGATATAATAATCATAGAAATGAACAATTAGCTATATTACAGAAAAAACAGACCGATCTTGAACAACAAGCAGCACAACCACCCATTTTATTAGTTGATGACCGGGAGGATAATTTATTTACGCTAGAAAAAATATTAAGGCGGCAAAATTATAATCTCATCGCAGTTAAGTCGGGTGAAGCCGCTTTACAATGGGTGTTATCGGAACCCAACTGTGCCTTAATTATTCTTGACGTAGAAATGCCCGGCATGAATGGTTTAGAAACCGCTAAACGCATTAGAGAACAACATTCTAATCCGAATTTACCGATTATTTTCATTACTGGTTTTACACAAAATTTAGAAAAAATTCTGGAGGGATATGCACTAGGTGCTATCGATTTTATCCCTAAACCATTTAACCATCTTATTATCAAAGCTAAAGTAGCTGTATTAGTCGATCTCCATCGGAAAACGCTTGCACTTAAACAAGCCAATATTCGCCTCCAACTAGAAATTCTAGAACGTCAACAAGCTGAAGAACATATTCAATTTCAACGCCGTATTTTGAAGCAAATTCGTGATCCGGTTATTGTCGTTGATAATGATAATTGTATTATTTACCTTAATTCAGCAGCAATGATTCAATATCATTGCAATAATAACGATATAATAGGACAACCGCTGACCAACCTTTATCAAGTACAATGGTTACATACAGAAGAAGCCATAACGAATGAAGAATTAAATCAAACTGGATTTTGGCATGGAGAATGTGTACATCTAAAAAATAACGGAGAAACCCGTTGTATTTTATTAACGGTTAGTATCCTAACCGATATTCATAATAAAAAAATTGGCTTAATTATTATTCCCCATGATATTACCACTCGTAAACAAATGGAAATGGCATTAGCAGCCAGTCGAGCAAGCTTTCGTCATTTGGTTGAATTGAACCCTATTGGTATTATGGTGCTTGACCATCAGAATATCATTGTTTTTATTAATCAGGCCATGCAGAAATTTTTAATAAATCAAGGTGTATTTAAAGTAGGTGAAGTTTTCACTTCATCGTTAACCAACGGTCAACGTCAAGAAATGGATATTGTTCGAGTGAGTGGAGAAAGCGGAACGGCTGAAATGGAACTCGTTGATACTTACTGGGAAGATTCCCCCGCCTATTTAGTTATGTTACATGATATCACCGAACGTCAACGGGTAGAACAAGCTTTACAGATAGAACGTTCTACCTTAGCACAGCGGGTAGAAGAACGCACTATCGAATTAAGAGTAGCTAATGCTGAATTAGCGCGCGCGTCCCGCTTGAAAGATGAATTCCTTGCCAATATGAGCCACGAATTACGCACCCCGTTGAATAGTGTTTTAGGTAATGTCGAAATGCTCCAAGAACAGATCTTTGGTTTATTAACGGCTAAACAACAAGAAATTATTCAACGTATTGGCAACAGCGGTAAACATTTACTAAGACTCATTAACGATATTCTCGATTTATCAAAGATCTGTGCTGGTCAATTAGAATTGTCAATTAGTCAAGTTGTTGTCGATCCAATTTGTCAAGACAGTTTACAATTTGTCCAACAAGCCGCACAAAAGAAACGGATTAAACTCCGCTTTAGTTGCGATTATCAAATTTATATTATTAAAACAGATGAATTACGTCTCAAACAAATTTTAGTTAATTTATTAACTAATGCGGTTAAATTTACGTCGGAAGGTGGTCAGGTTGAACTGGCTGTTAATGCGGATGTAGAGCACCAGTCGGTTGAATTTGTCGTTCGTGATACGGGGATTGGTATTCATAAAGCTGATTTAAATAAACTATTTAAACCATTTATCCAATTGGATGCGACACTCAATCGCCAACAAGAAGGAACCGGTTTAGGGTTATCTTTAGTTTCCAAATTAACTGAATTATTAGGTGGCAGTGTTACTGTGACGAGTGAAATTGGACAAGGGAGTTGTTTTATCGTAACCCTACCTTGGCATCCTGATGAAAAAAGAGATCAGTTCGTTCACTCAAGCTGGGAATCTATTCCGAAAACAACTTCGATTCAGAAAATAACCATTCGTCATAGCATACCACGCATTTTACTAGCGGAGGATAGTGAAGCCACTCAAGAAATGTTATTTAACTATTTAGTCGCTAAAAAATACCAAGTTCTGCTGGCTCATGATGGTATTGAGGCGATTGAGAAAGCTAAGCGAGAACGACCGGATCTTATTTTAATGGATATTCAGATGCCCAAAATAGACGGCTTAGAGGCTATTCGCTGTTTACGGATTGATCCCATATTGGTAGTGACACCAATTATTGCTTTGACTGCTCTAGTCATGGCGGGCGATAGAGAACGTTGTCTTAACGCCGGTGCTAATGCTTATCTAAGCAAGCCCATTAATTTAAAACAATTACTTGAAACGATTGAAAGTTTATTACCTACCGAATTAAACTATGCCAAATTGATCAACGCTAATTCAGTATGACCTTCTTATTACTTTCTTAAATTAAGTATTATTTTTATTGATTGAATGAATCTCTAATCAATTAACCATTCAATTAAATAATATGAACTCCAACAGCCTAATTTATCTTGAAATTGATGGGGCAATGGGTGAAGGCGGTGGACAAGTCCTGAGAAGTGCCCTCACTTTATCTATTTGTACCGGTAAAGCCTTTCGGATTACTCAGATCCGCGCTGCTCGTAAAAAACCCGGTTTACAACGCCAACATTTAACGGCAGTTCGGGCGGCACGTGATATCTGTGGAGCACAAGTGAGCGGAGATGAAATTGGCTCAACGACTTTAACCTTCGTTCCGGGTGAAGTACAGGGTGGTCACTATCATTTTGCCATTGGCAGTGCGGGTAGTACTACTTTAGTATTACAAACCATTTTGTATCCCCTCTTATTGACTACCAACGAATCTCACTTAACCCTAACCGGTGGAACTCATAATCCTTTAGCACCGCCATTTGATTTTTTAGATCAAGCTTGGTTACCACTGCTTAACCGTATGGGTGCAGTGGTAAAAGTGACTTTAGATCGCTATGGCTTTTATCCAACCGGTGGCGGACAATTACAAGTTCATATTACCCCAACTCAATCTCTTCAAGGATTTCAGTTACTGGAACGAGGTAAAACCGTAGCTTATCAAGCAACCACCTTAATAACGAATATCCCACAGCAGGTAGCCGAACGCGAATTACAGCGAGTGGCTAGTCAATTAGGTTGGTCACCAAACTGCTTACAACAACATACTTTACCCGCACAACTGGGACCGGCTAATGTGTTATTATTACAAATTCAAAGTGAACACGTCACTGAGGTTTTCACTGGTTTTGGTCAACGGGGTATTCGAGCGGAAGCCGTGGCAGATAAGGTGATAGCTCAGGTACAAAATTACCTAACAGCTAATGTTCCGGTGGGTGAATATTTAGCTGATCAATTGCTGCTTCCGTTGGCTTTAGTTGGAGAAGGCGAATGGGTTACTCTCCACCCGACTCAACATACGCTCACCAATATTGAAGTCATTCGTACTTTTTTAGAGGTATCGATTACCTTAACTCAACTCAATCGTGATGCCTGGTTAATAACCATAGCTCAGTAGGAAATAAGAAATGCACCTTACTTGGTACTTGACTGAATCGTTGTCATGGCTAAATGACCTTTTTGCTCTAACCAAATTTTTCTCTCAGCAGATCGTTTTTTAGCGAGTAACCTATCCATAATAGCGTGAGTTGGGTCATTATCATTTAGGGTGAGTTGAATTAATCGCCGGGTTTCCCTAGCCATGGTGGTTTCGCGTAATTGTAACGGATTCATTTCACCCAAACCTTTAAAACGTTGTATGTGAATGGTTCCCGATTTTTTTTCTGCAGTAATTCTATCCAAAATACCTTGTTTTTCCTCATTATTTAACGCGTAGTAAATGGTATTGCCCACATCAATTCGATATAATGGCGGCGTTGCGACATAAACGTGCCCTTCGGCAACGAGCTTGCTAAAATGTTTAACAAATAGGGCACAAAGCAAGGTGGCGATGTGTGCTCCATCGGAATCAGCATCAGCCAAAATGCATACTTTACCGTAGCGTAACCCGGCTAAGGAATCAGTCCCGGGATCAATACCTAATGCTATAGCAATATCGTGAACTTCTTGCGAGGCTAACACTTCACTGGTCTCGATTTCCCAGGTATTAAGAATCTTACCTCGTAACGGCATGACTGCTTGAAAGGTACGATCGCGTGCTTGTTTACAAGAACCGCCAGCACTATCGCCTTCCACTAAGAATAATTCCGTTTGTTTCATCTCTTGTAGAGTACAGTCAGCTAATTTGCCTGGTAAAGTTGGACCATTCGTTACTTTTTTGCGAATGACTTTTTTATCAGCACGCAACCGTTTTTGGGCTTGTTGAATAACCCATTCAGCAATTTGTTCTCCCATTTCAACGTGTTGATTAAGCCATAAACTAAACGCATCGCGCACCACCCCAGCAACAAAAGTGGCACAAGCACGAGAATTGAGTCGCTCTTTCGTTTGACCCGCAAATTGGGGATCGGCTAATTTAACAGATAATACATAGGCACAATTCTCCCAAATATCCTCAGCAACCAACTTAATTCCTCGCGGTAGTAAATGACGATAATCGCAAAATTCTCGCAGGGCTTCTAACAAACCACTTCGTAAACCATTAACGTGAGTACCCCCTTGGGGAGTCGGGATTAAATTAACATAACTTTCCGCGATAAGTTTACCCTCGATTATCCAGAAGAGTGCATAATCAACTGCTTCAGTGGTTCCGGCAAAATGGCCAATTAAGGGTACCTCTGGTAAAACGACTGCCGGACTGATTTGATCAAATAAGTAGGTAGATAATCCCTCTTGATAAAACCATTGTTGTTTCTCCCCAGTATTTTCGTCACTAAACGTCATCGTCAAGCCAGCACATAATACCGCTTTAGCACGGATTAAGTAGGTTAAAGCCGCTACCGAAAAATGTGGCGAATCAAAATAACTCGGATTTGGCCAAAAACGTACTGTGGTACCAGTACGACGTGGTCCAATGGTCCCAATTTCGTTTAATTCCGAGGTCTTGTCACCGTGAGCAAATGACATCTGATATAACTGGCCATTGCGTTTGATGGTGATTTCTAAACGACTAGAAAGTGCATTGACCACGGATACACCAACACCGTGTAATCCACCGGCAAATTGATAATTTTGTTGAGAGAATTTACCGCCAGCATGCAAACGAGTGAGAATAACTTCGACACCACTAATGCCTTCTTCAGGGTGGATATCAACCGGCATACCACGACCATTATCCCGAACACTGAGTGATCCATCGAGATGCAAAATAACTTCAATGTCGTTAGCATAGCCAGCAATAGCCTCATCAACACTATTATCAATCACTTCTTGAGCCAAATGATTAGGGTTAGCAGTGTTAGTGTACATTCCGGGACGTTTCCGCACCGGCTCAAGCCCAGTCAAAACTTCTATATCAGCGGCATTGTATTGGTTAATCATAGATTGAGTTGTCAGTTAGTGATCTATTGAACGGGCTTAATTTCTTTAATGAGATTGATAGTTAAGTTAAATTATTGTATATATTTTTATTTAATTCGTCTTATTTTAACCTAAATTTTTAAATCAAATATCGTTAACCTCATGATGAAATGGACATGAGTGGGTGGTTGGAGTATCGGCTTGCTCGAGAAAGCGAGTAAAAACTCACTGCTATTAAATTAAAGGCAAACCAGTGGCTTCTTCCTACCCAAATTATGTCAGTAGAGGGAAAGGTGTTCGCTCTCTTGCTTTAAAGCTTAACTCAAATAGCACTGAGGTTAAGCCAGTATTCCACCAATAGTGGTTTTGGTGAGATATCGCTTAACTTAAGCGGGTAAGTTATATCATTAACGACAACCCAGTTATCTCTTTCCTACTTATCTAAGCCCAAGTTAGTCAGTAGTGAGTTAGATGGGCTAAATTAATATCAATAGTAGGTCAACTCATTATTAAAGAGATTAGATTAGATTGCCATGCACATCAACAATCTTAGCCATTCCCATTTTTTTTCTAACTGTAAAACTTTATGTTGTGTAATTAGCTTTGATGGTACTTTTCGCCAGATTAATGCTGAATGGGAAAAGACTTTGGGTTATGACAGTAGCCATTTACCCAATTGTTCCTATTTGGACTTAGTTCATCCGGAAAATTATGCCTTAACTGAAGCGACGCTTTATCAGCTCAATGAAACGACAGAATCAGTGACCTTTGCCAATCGGTTTTTACATTATGATAGTACTTATCGAGAGATTTTGTGGCAAGCGAGTCGCGTTGCCGCAGAATCTGCTTTTTACGTCGTTGGAATAGAGATTCCATTGAATTTACAAGCTAATTGTACTCATTTACAACAAGAAAACCTAGCGCTACATAAAGTTATCAATCAACTCGATAGCAGTTTACAAGAATTGCAAACCTTTTTTGAATTAACCTTACGAGCCAAACAAGAGTGTTGGTTAGATTGGGATCTGATGACTAATCAAATCACTTATTCTCCGCTTTGGAACACCTTATTTGGTTATTCTCATGAAGATTTAAATAGCCAAAATGTTTGGTATTCCCATATTCATCCCAGCGATTATTATAAAGTCATTAAAGAAGTTAAAAATTGTTTAGAAGATCCCGCTGCACTTTATGATAATAACCATCGGTTACAACATAAAGAAGGTTCTTATCGTTGGGTTCAAAGCCAAGGTGTCGTTTTACGTGACAATAGCGGTCAAGCTACCCGTTTATTAATTATTTTTACGGATATTACTTCGCATAAACGGACTGAAGAGGCTTTAGTTGAATGTAAAAAATATGAGCAAATTTTCCTGGCACAACCCAATGCGATTTTACTCATTGATAACCAAGCGATGATTATTGATGCGAATCCTAGTGCTTTGCAGTTATACGGTTATACGCGTCAGACTTTTTTAAAATTAGTGGCAAATGATATTTTTACTACCCATGTTAATTTTGCTAATTTGGAATTAGGTATTTCCCAAGCCAGTTATCATAAAAAGCAAGATAAAACCATCTTCCCAGTAGAAATGATAACTGAATCAATGATGTGGCAAGCTAAAACTCACTTTGTGGTCGTTATTCGTGATATCACTTCAGAAAAACAAGCCACGCAAATCCTAACTGAAAGTGAAACCCGTTATCGTCTGCTGTTTGAAGCCGAATCGGATGCGATTATTGTATTTGATTCCAATACATTACAAATTTTTGATGTCAATCCGGCCGCAACTAATTTATATGGTTATAGCCGTGAAGAATGGTTGCAGTTAAATATGGAAAACATTCTTGATAATATCCCCTTAAGCTTAATTGATCTGCGCTTAGCTGGTAAGCGCAAATTTTATCATATTCTGTTACATTGGCATAAAAAGCAAGATGGTATGGTTTTTCCAGTGGAAATTTCCACCGGAAGTTATCCGTTTAAAGATCATACTTTAGTCTGTGCTACGGTACGCGATATTACGGCACGTAAGCAAGCTGAGACCGCCTTACAAAAGGCAGAAGCTTTTGCTAATGCACTCATTCAAGCCGCACCGGTTTTTTTGCTTGCTTTTACACCATCCGGTAAAATCAGTTTATGTAATGAAGTTCTTTTACAAGTATTGGGTTATCCTCTCGAAGAAATCATCAACCAAGACTATAAAAACTTATTTCCTCAAGCTGAACGCCCTCTTATTGCAGAAAGTATGAGTGCTTTACTTTCGCAACGGGAGAAAAGTATTTTATTGGAAAATTGCCTACTCACCAAAACGGAGCAACAACTACTTGTTGAATGGCATGCCAGTGCGGTGATGGGGAATGATGAACAAATTGTTTATGTGCTTTGTGTTGGAATTGATATGAGCCAACGCAAAAAAATCCAAGGACAATTACGTTTATTTAAGCGTATTGTTGAAGTTTCTCATGAAGCGATTTCCATTAGCAACACGGAAGGACAATTAGTTTATGCCAATTTCGCTCATGCCAAATTATTTAAACATAGTTTAAAAAATATTCGTCAATACAATCACCGTGATTATTGCACGCCAGAAACTTTAGAACTGATTGAGCACGAAATCAAAGTCAGTTTCCAAGCCGGTAAAACCTGGGAAGGTATTTTAGAAGTATTAGATATTGACAAGCGGCAATTTCCAGTGTGGGGACGTTTTGATGTCATTCGTGATGATAAAGGCCATATTTTATTCAGTTTTGGTTTAATGCATGATGCCAGTGAACAACAATATTTAGAAGCCATACTCCGTTATGAACATCATCAATATCAAACGATTTTTCATGCGGCTCCCTTAGCCATTATTTATAAAAATAAGGAAAATCGGATTATCCGTGCTAATCGCTATTTTGCAGAAAGAGAGGGGACTCAACCGGAGAAACTCGAAGGTATGATTCTTCATGAGTTATTACCAGAGTATGCTGAGCAAGATTATACTGATGACTTAGAAGTGATGAACACCGGTCAAGCTAAATTGGGTTTAATAGAACATCTACCTAAAGGTATTTTTCGAGTAGATAAAATTCCTTATCGAGATAAGGCAAGCAATATTTTAGGTGTCATTCACTTTGCTATTGATATTTCCAATTATGTCCAGGCTGAACAGCGTTTACGAGAAGATCAGCAAGCAATTCAAGCTAATGAAACTTGTTTCCGCTTGACTATTGAACATTTACCGATTATGGTCATTGCTATCGATTTGAATAACAATATTGTCTTTTGGAATCAACAATGTGAGCGAATAACTGGATATAGTGCTGCTGAAGTGATTAACAATCCTCATATTTGGACACAGCTTTATCCTGATACGATTTATCGAGACAATTTGTTTCGAGTGGCACAATATATGTCGAAAAACCATCCAGAAAATAACCGTTGGCTCTGGAAATTGACTTGTAAGCAAGGACAGCAAAAAACGGTAGCTTGGTCATTAATCAACCAAGTTGAGATGCCAGACTTATTAACCGTTGGTGTTGGTGAAGAAGTAATGGAATTGGATCAAACTCGACCATATCAACCGGATAAAGAAGCGAGTTTTAATACGGTGTTACAAGAACATGCGACGCATTTACGCTTCATTATTGAAAATTTACCGGTTATGGTTGGTGCACTAGATGAACAAGTTAACATTGTTTTTTGGAATCACTATTGTGAACAAGTAACGGGTTATCGTGCTAAAGAAATTATTAATAATCCCCACGCTTGGGAATTACTCTATCCGGATTTGACCGTGCGCCAAAAAGTACTACAAATTTGGCAACAAGTTATTCAAACTCACCGGCAACTTCATCGTTTCACGATGATTTTAACCTGTAAAGCGGGTACTCAAAAAAAGATTATGTGGTCTATGCTTTCTGATAAAATCAAAATCCAAGGTTGGGCTATATGGGGAGTTGGGATCGATATGACTGTCCACCAAAAGATCATTCATCATCATGAAAATCGCCTAAAACACTTAGTACAAAATTTACCGATGATGGTCAATGTTTATGATGAACAAGGTCAACTTATCCATTGGAATTCTTATTGTGAAAAGGTCACCGGATATAAATCGGCGGAAATGCTGCAATCACCTCACTCGTTCGCTCGATTATATCAGTCAGTACCCAATCAGCACAATTTACCTACCCAAATTTGTCTGAACTCAATATCGGTGCCCTATGAAACCGAAATGACTTGCCAAGACGGTAACGTTAGAATCATTGCTTGGTCCAATTATACCGAAAAATTTCCCATTCCTGGCTGGAAGCATTGGTTAATTGGTGAGGATATTACGGTTACTAGAAAAGTGCACCAATTATCTCCGGAGATTACTCATTCGATACTGTATACCGCTTGTGATCAGATTGATGTTGCTATTTGTATTACTGATGAAGGTGCTAAATTTGTTTATATGAATCGTGCTTTTGGTAGACTCTATGGTACCCGTCGTGAAGATTTAATGAACCGCCAGTTTACTTTAATGATACCACGAGATAATCGGAATTTATCGATTCGTGAGTATTTCAATTTCTTAAATGGTAATAGTGGTGATTATTTAAGTAAGACTCAGGAAGCGTTACACGCTGATGGCTATGTTTTCAAAGTGAAAATTAATGTTTATCGGGCGGTACAAAATTCGGAACAGGCTTATGTGGTTTGGATATTTAATTAGTTATATTTCTAAGCTTCATCAATATACCTGACTCCGGGCTTAATGAGAGAAAAATTTTTCTGATCATGAACTAATTAAGTTATTAAAATTATGGACAATATCATCTATGTTATGAGATATTAAGTAATAACAACCTGAAATAATAGAAAATATCTTCTTTTTTATCTTGATTGAGCTATAAATTGTTATGAGTAAATCTGTTACTAATTGGATACGACCTGAAATTCAACAACTTTCTGCTTATTATGTTCCGGAGCCAAGTAATGCTATCAAGCTGGATGCGATGGAAAATCCTTATGGTTGGGATGCCGTTCTTATTGAAGAATGGCTGAAAATTTTACAAACAACCGCACTGAATCGATATCCCGACTCATCAGCACGTAAACTGAAAGCAATTCTACGGACCGTTATGCAGATTCCTGATAGAGTAGAAATGGTTTTGGGTAATGGTTCAGATGAATTGATTCAAATGCTGATTTTGGCTTTAAATGGACCACGGCGGGTATTATTAGTTCCAGAACCTAGCTTTATTATGTATCGTCATCTGGCGCAAGTAGTGGGAATGAAATATGTGGGTGTACCTTTACAAGAAAATAGTTTCACCCTTGATATGTATGCGATGTTAGAAGCGATTGAAACCTATCAACCAACTTTAGTATTTTTAGCCTATCCTAATAATCCAACCGGTAATTTGTTTGCCACTGAGGACATCGAAGCGATTATAGAAACTACCCCGGGCGTTGTTGTTATTGATGAAGCCTATGCTCCTTTTAGTAATCGAACCTTTATGTCACGTTTAGATCAATATCCTAATTTACTTATTATGAGAACGGTTTCTAAGTTAGGCTTAGCTGGTTTGCGTTTAGGTTTATTGGCGGGAACGCAAGATTGGTTAACGCAAATTGAAAGGTACGGCAACCTTATAATATTAATGTTCTTACTCAAGTTAGTGCTGCTTTCGCACTTCGCCACTATGCAATGTTTAAAGAACAAATTCAACGGATTAAAGAAGATAGAGAAATACTGTTAGATCAATTAAGTGCTTTGAAAAATATCCAGATTTGGCCTAGTCAAGCTAATTTTATTTTATTTCGGGTTGATCATGCCCAAACCATTTCTAAGCAGTTACAAGAAAAAGGCATTTTGATTAAGTGTGTCCATGGTAGACATCCCTTATTAGAAGATTGTTTGCAGGTGACAATAGGTACATCAAGAGAAAATCAAGCCTTTTTACAAGCATTAAAATCGTTATTGTAAATTCAATTTCAGCAATCAATTGAACCTAATATTTCTTGTTTAGTTGGGTTTAGGGTTATAAAACTGATTAAATTTCCCCCTACTCATTTGAGTTAAATAAGCTAATCCATTTAAGTCAATACTTCACCAAACTGGATATTTGGCGATGAGTGGTTGCAGTGATTTCACTCTTATGGCGATTTAGCTTGGATTGACTGGTCCAACTTAAATCCACATTATTGCCGGGTGTTGAAAATGAACAGGTACTATTTAAAATGAACCGGTTAAGGTGTTTAAAATCAACACCCTTAAATTGAAGCTATAATCGAAATGATGTTTTAATCTATTGAAATAAAACATGATTTTAAATCTTATTTTATATAGGAATAAATTTTGTATATATTGTCCGGTTGTAGTATCAGCTATTTTATATCCCATTCACTTATTATGAGGTTATAAGGTATGACAAACGATATGAAACCAGAGGATAAAAGGTTAGCAGGTATAACCTTAAAGAACCCAGAAAATAAAATGGGTTTCAAACCCTTTATGTGGAATAACCGCTACAGCGTTTATGTTGATGAAATTGATGAACAACATCAGCATCTCATGAAGTTGATCCGAAAAATGCGTGCGGTGGTTGAAACCCAACTTGATCATCGAATCCAAAGCAATGTGTTAGATGAACTACTTGACTACACTCATTACCATTTCAACACCGAAGAAATGTTGATGACAGAGTATCAGTACCCCTTTAGCGAAATTCATAAACGCCAACATGATGAATTCACTTTTCGTATTCAGGAATTTAGAGCGGATTTTTATCAAGGCAAAGTTCAAACATTCAAAATATTGAGTTTTCTGGTTAACTGGCTGTTTGATCACATTTTAGTTTCAGATAAAGAATTAGGCCGTTATCTTAACTCTAAGGGTATATTTTAAAGTGCTAAAATAAGATGAGGTGAGGTTCAACTTTCAATCTGACCAATTGAAGGTACTATTCCTCTCATTCATTATGATTCTTCAATTAACTAAGAACAACATCGAAACAGAGAAAAATCTGGCCACTGGAAGAGTTTATTATTTATGGTTATTGTCGAAAGGATACGAGCAATTAAACTTTTAATCTAAAAAAGTTGAGTTTGTATTCTCTCGGCACGTTTGTTGGGGGTAGGATGACTTAAATAAAAGCGTTGAAATCCGTCCAAACTCGCTAATTTCCCCAAGGCGTCTTACGATCATGTCATTGATTATTCTATATATTTCATCCAAGTTACCTTAGAATCGTTTTCCTCAATTCCGCTACACTTCACCGAGTTCACCTTAGCCGTATTTATCAAATTCCGGTTACTTTACCCTAAGCTATCCGGTAAAATATTTTTATATAAAGAATATTTTTTAACCATGATAACAATAAATGATGATGTTAGCAGATTTTATTCAAACTCATGCTTTAGTAACGGGTGCCAGCAGTCAAATTGGTCGATTTTTAATACCACGTCTGAAAATGGCTGGTTTTACTATCACGGCTATCAGCCGACAACCACAACCTTATCAAAGGGGGGTCACTTGGCAACAACTTGATTTGCAGGTGACTACCCTACCCATTTCTCCTTCTCAACCTTATTTGCTTTTCCATTTAGCACCGTTACCCTTACTACCATTCGGATTGGCACGTTTAGCTCAACCAGCCGCTATCAAAAGAATTATTGCTTTTAGTTCAACTAGTTGTTTTAGTAAACGGACTTCTACCGATCCGCAAGAAAGAGCGATTGTTGCCCAGCTAACTAAAGCAGAACAGTCGCTGATCAATTGGTGTCAAGTCAAGCAGGTGGAATGGACATTATTTCGTCCCACTCTAATTTATGGGTGTGGTCAAGATAAAAATGTCAGTTTTATTGCCCAATTTATTCGCCGCTTTGGTTTTTTTCCTTTGTTAGGCCAAGGGAAGGGCTTGCGGCAACCAGTTCACGCGGATGATTTAGCAGCGGCTTGCATTCAAGCTGCTCTTTCTCTCACAGCAGTGAATCGTGCTTATAATTTAAGTGGTGGACAAACCCTGAGTTATCGCGCTATGGTTGAAGCCATTTTTCAACAACTGGGTAAGAAACCCTATATTTTTTCAATTCCATTGCCAGCTTTTAAATTACTAGTTTATAGTATGGCTTGGTTACCCACTTTTGCTCACTTATCGACTGCCATGATAACGCGAATGAATCAAGATCTCTGTTTCGACCACAGTACTGCTCACCATGATTTTGGTTATTGTCCCCGAAAATTTAGCGACAACGACATGGGCATTTTAAAATAACA
Organism: Thioploca sp.; assembly: GCA_012032555.1. Classification (GTDB taxonomy): domain Bacteria; phylum Pseudomonadota; class Gammaproteobacteria; order Beggiatoales; family Beggiatoaceae; genus Thioploca. Next base: position 47,930 of record JAAUSR010000011.1, on the reverse strand, counting down.
CACCATGGAATATTAGAAATAACATGGTTTTTACTTTAACAGTAGTGGCTTTTTCTATCTCGGCGCTACTGACGCGCTATTTCATCCGTTCAACCACTATTTTGCCGATTCTGGATACACCAAATGCTCGTTCTCTCCATAGTTATCCCATTCCAATTACCGGTGGTATTGCTATTTTAATAGCGATTGTTTTATCAACGGTGCTCATGACTCAGTTTTATAAAACACTACCGCATTACTGTTGGGAATTAGGCATAAGTAGTTTATTGATCGCGGCAATTTCATTTATTGATGATTGTCATCACCTCTCAGCATTGTCACGATTAGTCGTTCATTTTTTGGCGGCGTACCTGTTGTTATGGCCAGGTGAATTTGAGTTAATCGCACTAAGTTTGCCCGGAATCGAATGGCAATGGCCCCTAGTTTTCCAAATGGGAATATCTCTCCTCTTTATTGTTTGGATGATTAATTTGTACAACTTCATGGATGGCATGGACGGCTTTGCTGGAGGTATGACGGTGATTGGTTTTGGTACTTTAGCGATATTCGGTCAATTAGCTGCTCAACCTGAGTTTATGGCGTTGAATTTGATCATAGCCAGTGCCGGCGGTGGTTTTTTATTATTTAATTTTCCACCAGCACGGATTTTTATGGGCGATACCGGCGCTTCCACGTTAGGATTTTTAGCGGCGGCTTTGAGTTTATGGGGAAATCGTGAAGGTATCTTTCCTTTGTGGATAGCGGTGTTGCTGTTTTCACCTTTTATTGTGGATGCTAGCGTTACTTTACTACGACGAATGTTAAGGGGTGAGAAGATTTGGTTAGCGCATAAATCTCATTATTATCAGCGGTTAGTAGAATTAGGTTGGGGACATAAACGGACAGTTTTATTAGAATATTTACTGATGGTTGCTTGTAGTATTTCAGCGTTGCTCGCATTACATTCTTCAATTTATATACAATGGCTCTTATTAGTAGCATGGGGGTTAATTTATATTTTTATAATCTATTCAGTTAGATGGTTAGAAAGAAACCCGGATAGTTCGTTAATTGATTAATTCAACTGACACTGAGAAGACGTTCAACTTTCACTTCTGAACCCGATTAAAAGAATTAACATCAGGTTAATCTTGTTCCAAATCGTGTGTGTAAGATAAGTGGTAACTATCTACCCCCTCCATGCCAACACGAAGGGATGCGGTAGAAAGTAGGGTGGGCAATGCCCACCCTACCTATTCAAAGTGGTGTAACGGGGTAAGCTGTTGACACTAGTGTTTAGCAAGATGAGTGGGGATGGAGTCTAAAGCAAGAAACTAAGATTCATATAAGGTCTCCGGCGTTCAAGCCTGAATTTTCCTCCAAAGCGGCTTCCGATTTGACCAAACGAGTTCCAGGCACTAATCCATGTTTTTCTCGCAATGGGTTTTGCTTATCATTAACGCTTGCGTCGCTAATGACCCACTCCGAATTAGAAATCTTATAATTTTCAAGAGTACCTTATCGTGAAAAATGAAATATATATAGCCGGTATTGACGAAGTGGGTCGTGGGCCGTTAGCAGGGCCGGTCATAGCCGCTGCGGTTATTTTAACGGATAATTCACCCATTATTGGGTTAGCTGATTCCAAGCAACTGAGTGAAAAGCGACGAATTAAATTAGCTGAACAAATTCATCAGCGCGCTTTAGCATGGGCTTTAGGTCGTGCCGAGGTTGAAGAAATTGATAAAGTAAATATTTTACAAGCGAGTTTACTGGCTATGCAGCGAGCCGTGGCACAGTTAACCATTGTTCCTGATTATGCGCTAGTTGATGGTAAATATTGTCCGCAATTAAGTTGTCCAGTACAAGCCATTGTTGGTGGAGATAAAACCGTACCGGCTATCAGTGCGGCTTCTATTATTGCCAAAGTAACCCGTGATCAAGAAATGATCGCCATGGAGGATTTATATCCCGGTTACGGATTTGCTGCTCATAAAGGTTATCCAACTCGTGCTCATCGGGAGGCGATTCAACGATTAGGTATCACTCCTCTTCATCGTCGCTCTTTTGCTCCAGTACGAGCTTGTTTAAAATAAGTTATCTTTACAAATAGTTAACTAGAATTTTCTAAGTTGATAGACTAGAATAAAAAATAGTAAAGTAAATTAAAACTTAATTTTGGGTGATATTGATTTTGAGAGACGTAACGATACTTATGGTAAATGTGGTTCATTACAGTCGCCTATTAGGAATACTGTTTTTCGTATTGGGATTCATTTCTGGATGTGCTTTTAATCCTCAACATACTGATCCTTTTGAAAAGTTTAATCGTAATGTGTTTGCATTTAACGAAAGTGTTGATCAAGCTATGTTAAAACCGGTCGCCAAAGGTTATAAAGCAATCACACCAGCACCGGTTGATAAAGGAATAACTAATTTTTTTAATAATTTAAATGATGTTACTGTTGTCGGTAATGATTTATTACAGTTTAAATTGAAACAAGCGGCTGCAGATACCGGTCGGCTATTATTGAACTCCACACTGGGGCTAGTTGGTTTTGTTGATGTTGCGACTAAACTAGGGTTACCTAAACACGAAGAAGATTTTAGTCAAACCTTGGGTTATTGGGGATTAAAAAGTGGCCCTTATATGGTGTTACCTTTTTTTGGCCCAAGTTCGGTACGTGATGTCTTAGGGAAAGGGGTTGACATCTTTTTAGATCCACGTGTTTATTATGCTCATTATCAAGGTGGTAATGCTCGTGATTTTGTAATTAGTACGAATGTGATTAGTGCTACCGATACTCGAGCTGATTTATTAGATATAGAAAAAATTTTACAAACAGCCGCTTTAGATAAGTATTCTTATATTCGTGATGCTTACTTAGCGCGACGTCAATATTTAGTTTATGATGGTAATCCACCTCAACAAGCGATTGATGAGAGTGAATTATTTGATGATTTGGAAGAAAGTGAAGAGGATAAATCAGCGACTGAAAAGGATGATACTGAAAAGAGTGAATTATTTGATGATTTGGAAGAAGATAAGGGGGATAATTCAGCGATAGAAGAAGATAAGGCTGATTGAGAAAATGAAATTTCGGAAGAATAGTATAGAATCAAAACCGATTAATTAAAAAAACCTTGATAATTACTGATTAATAATTGATAATGTTTATTTAATTATGTGGATACGAGTTTAAGAAGATAGCAAGGTTTGAATCAATGGAAAAGTTGGATTTGCAATCACTAGAAGCACAAGTTAATGCGCTTATTCAAATTTGCAATCAACTGGCGGATGAAAACCGTGTCTTGCGTGAAACTCAAACGCATTTGATAGCTGAACGAGCGGAACTATTAGAGAAAAATGCGATTGCTCGAGATCGTATTGAAGCCATGATTGCTCGACTAAAATCGATGGAAGTGGGTATATGAGTACCAGTAAAACAATTCCGGTCAATTTACGAGTACTGGATAAAGATTATATAGTGGCTTGTCCGGAAGAAGAACGTGACACCTTAATGGCTTCTGCTCAGTATTTGAATAAGAAAGTTCAAGAAGTACGGGAAGGTGGTAAAGTAGTTAGTACCGAACGAATGGTAGTTATCAGTGCTTTAAATATTATTCATGAATATTTGCAATATAAACAACAAAGAGAAAACTCTATCGGTATAGCACAAAACGAGATAACACGCCTAGAAAACAAAATAGAATTTGCTTTATCCGCTATAAAACTATAAAATAAATGCTGTAGTAAGAGATTTAGTTTTAGGGTATCCCCTTTCGTATTGTGGGTTTAAGGTAGACACTTGAACCTAACATTTCTACCCCGGGAATGAGTGTAGTGAATGTTGTTGAGTTAGCCTACCGGCCGAAAAGTTGTAGGAGACCTGAAACATTCCTCCGAATTCCCACCTGAGCCGAATAAGGTTCAAGGTAATCGTTCTCACAATATCGATTCCGGTGGATACCCGTTCTGTTGTTTAGCTATTCTCAATTCGTTTAGAATTAAAGTTACCGGTTAAAAGTAATTCGTGATTCTAAGTTGGTTCGGGAGTCTGCATTGGCTAAGGCTTCCTCTAAAGTTACTGTACCGGCTTTGTATAAATTGAATAAAGCCATATCAAATGTTTGCATGCCTTCAGCACCACTACTTGACATAGCCTCCTTAATTTCATCTATTTTACCTTTGAGAATTAAGTCAGCAATATGAGGTGTGTTAATCATCACTTCTACAGCGGCTACGCGTTTACCACTTACTCCTATGACTAAGCGTTGCGAGATGACACTGACTAAATTTAAAGAGAGATCCATAAATAGCTGCTTGTGTTGTTCTTGAGGAAACATATTAATAACCCGCTGCATGGCCTGATAAGCATTATTGGCATGAAGAGTAGAAATAGCGAGATGACCAGTGTTAGATAATTCTAGTGAGGAAGCCATGGTCTCCTGATCGCGGATTTCTCCAATTAAAATAACATCCGGTGCTTCACGCATGGCACTTTTTAAGGCGCGCAAGTAAGAGCGGGTATCTATTCCTAATTCACGCTGATTAACGACCGATTTTTTATGAGGATGAACAAATTCTATGGGATCTTCAATGGTTAAAATATGCCCCGCTTGACGTTCATTACGGTGATTAATCATCGCCGCTAAAGTTGTAGATTTACCAGAACCAGTGGCACCGACCATGAGAAGTAAGCCACGTCTGCGCATGATGATTTCTTTGAGTATCGGTGGTAAATTAAGATCATCCAAACTAGGTATCTGTGATTTAATATAACGCATGACCATCGAAATCACGCCCTGTTGCTTAAAAGCATTAACCCGAAACCGGGCGTTAGCTTCAGCTAAAGTAATCGCGAAGTCAATTTCTAATTCTTTATCGAAAACAGCCCATTGTTCTGCAGTCATAATTTTCTGGGCGATGGTTTGCATTATTTCTTCTGTTAAAGCATTTTTTCCAACAATCATTATCTTACCACCGGCTTTAATACGTATCGGGGAAGCCACTGAAAAAAAGATATCAGAAGCATCTTTCTCAACCATCAATTTAAGGTAAGGATTAATATCCACATCATTCTCCTAATTGCAACAACTTACTATTTTACGAGTTGATTCTCAATCCAGTTCATTTCACTAACAGCAAACTTATTGCACAGGTTATTCCACTTGGGAAGTTTCATCATGTTGAAGTGTTTAGGTTACTGATTGGTTATCATTTTTGGCTCTCCATTGAGATCCAGCCAATTAAGTTTAATTTCATCAACCACTTCTCCCAGTTTGGGTACAATTGCTTTGCTACAACGAGTTTTCTTGAACAGAACGTTCTGCTCATCGAGGGTTCTACTCGGTTTCTAGGTTTATCTTGGCATAATGAACAATTTTGTGGCGGTTGTTCATATCCTGATATCACTGTCGTGTCATATCGGTTTCTTAAGCGCCCAATTCTTTATAACGGGTTTGTTTGTTAGGGATTGCGAAAGTTTATTTTTGCAGGTATGATTTACAGCGGTATTGGTAATAATTTAAAGATCGCTCCATTTTTATTAAGGATCGGTATCGTTTTTTTGCGCACTGGCCATGCCAAAAAATTTCGGTATCCAGTGGTATTAACAATTGTTTAGACAATTTCTGTTAGCTAAGATTTGAGAGAATATCTTCGATATGAGAAATAGGTTGTTTAACGAGTAACAACTTGACTTACCTTTTACCAATATCATTGCATATTTAAGTTAAACTATAACAATGATAAATATCCCCAACGATAGTTTTGAATCTTCTTCCACTCAAAGATCGACAAAGGGCATCTGGCTTAGGACATCGAATGATTTTTATCGCCAGTTGGAAAATTTACGATTTCAATACGTGTTTACTCGAACAATTTTCTTCCATCTCTGGTCTAAATTTTAGTTCGATAAAATTTAGTCTGTCCTTTGAAACTGGATGTTACTACAGAACTATCGCCACGTAAAACTGTCTGAACCCGGTTCAGTTATCAGTTATCAGTTAACAGTTAACCATTATTAGTTAACCGTTGTCGGTTATTAATTATTATTGGATCTTAATTATCTATATATAGATTGCGATTATCGCTTTTTGGTTATCATTTTTTACTGATAACTGCTAACTGATATGATAACTGAAAAAAACTGATAAGGAGATAATCTATTATGAGCATAAATCAAGAAATTAAACCAGAACAATCCACATTAGCTGAACAAAATTCAGAGGAAGCCGTTGCTAATAGTCATCCCAATAATACTATTTCAGCAACCGAAACTGTTGAACCCCATCACCATGTCGCTACCAATGAAACCCTGAATGCGAAGCAAGAAGCAGCAGTTGATGCAACCTTGGAAATCAGCACACCAGCTGAAATGGCTAGTACCGAATTAAATGAAACCGTTACTGCTGAAGTTGAAGTAACACCTTCAGTTGAAGAATTAAAGCACCAATTAGCGGAAGTTACTAAGAAATCAGAAACTTATTGGAATAACTTATTGCGTAGCCAAGCAGAATACGACAATCTCCAAAAACGGATGATACGTGATCTGGATAATGCTCGTAAGTATGCTTTAGAAAAATTTGCTACGGAATTGTTAGCTATTAAAGATAGTATGGAATTAGGATTAGATGCGGTTACCAAACCAGAAACCACCTTGGATACGATGCGTGAAGGCTTAGCTTTAACGGCAAAAATGCTCACAGATGTCATGGCTAAGTTTAATATTCTTGAAATCAATCCTCAAGACCAAAAATTTGATCCACAATGGCATGAAGCCATTGCTATGCAACCACTACCGAATGTGACGGCGGGTACCGTATTACATGTTCATCAGAAAGGTTATCAACTGAATGACCGTTTGTTACGCCCGGCTCGCGTTATTGTCGCAAAAGTACTTGAAACGGAAAAATCGCTTGAAAACCAAGGGTAAGACCCTATATCAACTGGGTAGATTTTAGGCAATAAACTAAACTAATTCGCTTAACAGATAACCGAAAACTTATTAACCGGAGAAAATTATGGGTAAAATTATTGGCATTGATTTGGGAACAACTAATTCTTGTGTGGCGGTAATGGAAGGTAAAAATTGCCGGGTCATTGAAAATAGTGAAGGTGGGCGGACTACACCATCGGTTGTTGCTTTCACGAATGATAGTGAAGTTTTGGTAGGACAATCGGCTAAACGACAAGCGGTAACTAACCCCCATAATACTTTATTTGCCGTCAAGCGGTTGATTGGTCGCAAATTTAAAGATAATGTCGTTCAACGTGATATCAACATGGTACCCTACAAAATTGTTGAAGCTGACAATGGTGATGCTTGGGTTGATGTCAAAGGTAAAAAGATGGCACCACCCGAAATTTCAGCGCGGGTATTAATGAAAATGAAGAAGACGGCAGAGGATTATTTAGGTGAACCGGTTAAAGAAGCCGTTATTACCGTACCAGCCTATTTTAATGATTCACAACGTCAAGCCACTAAAGATGCAGGACGAATTGCTGGGTTGGATGTAAAGCGTATTATCAATGAGCCTACTGCTGCCGCTTTAGCTTATGGCATGGATAAAAAACGGGGAGATATTAAGATCGCTGTTTATGACCTGGGCGGCGGAACTTTCGATATTTCCATTATCGAGATTGCCGAGGTTGATGGAGAACATCAATTTGAAGTGCTGGCTACCAACGGTGATACTTTCTTGGGTGGTGAAGACTTCGATTTACGGATTATTGATTACCTCGTGGATGAATTTAAGAAAGATAGCGGCATTAATCTCAAAAACGATCCTTTAGCTTTACAACGCCTCAAAGAATCAGCTGAAAAAGCGAAAATTGAATTATCTTCTAGCCAACAAACTGACATTAATTTACCTTATGTCACCGCTGACGCCAGTGGTCCCAAACATCTTAATATTATGTTAACTCGCGCTAAGTTAGAATCCTTGGTAGAAGATCTGATTGAAAGAAGTATAGAGCCTTGCCGAATTGCACTAAAAGATGCTGGTGTTAACGCCAGAGATATTGATGAAGTAATTCTCGTTGGTGGGCAATCCCGTATGCCGAAAGTGCAAGAATCTGTGAAGAATATATTTGGTAAAGAGCCACGTAAGGATGTTAATCCAGACGAAGCTGTTGCGGTTGGTGCCGCTATCCAAGGTGGTGTTTTAAGTGGTGATGTTAAAGATGTGTTGTTGTTGGACGTAACCCCGCTGTCATTAGGGATTGAAACCCTAGGTGGAGTAATGACTAAATTAATTCCTAAGAACACCACGATTCCTACCAAACACTCCCAAATTTTTTCAACTGCCGAAGATAATCAAACCGCTGTAACCGTGCATGTATTACAAGGTGAACGGGAAATGGCGCAATTTAATAAGTCTTTGGAAAAATTTGACTTAACCGATATTCCACCAGCACCACGCGGTGTTCCACAAATTGAAGTCACCTTTGATATTGATGCTAATGGCATTTTACATGTTTCTGCTATAGATAAAGCGACCAGTAAAGAACAAAAACGTTCGATTAAAGCGTCAAGCGGTTTATCTGAAGAAGAAATCAAACATATGGTTAAAGACGCTGAAGCCCATGCGAGTGAAGACAAGAAGTTTCATGAATTAGTAGAAGCACGCAATCGAGCCGATAATTTAGTTCATGCGACTTCTAAATCTCTAAAAGAACTAGGTGATAAGGTTAGTACTAATGATAAGACTGCCATTGAAGCCGCTATTGAAGATCTTAAGCAAACGATTAAAAGTGATGACAAAGCTGAGATTGAAGCGAAGACTCAAACTTTAGCAGAACTTTCTGGTAAAATTGCTCAACAAGCTTATAGTCAAGCAAATGCCGGTGAGGGTGAAGGCTTTACTGAAGCAGCACAATCTGCCGCAGAAAAATCAACACAGGCTAACAGTCAATCTGATGTCGTCGATGCTGAATTTGAGGAAGTTAAAGCCGGTAAAAAATAATTTGAAGATAAGCTAGAATAAATAACAACTCGGTTTCATGGAGTATGGTTTTAGATCCTAATAAGTGGTTAACCGATTTTAAATGGTTAAAGTGGAATGTTGGTGAAAGCAAAATAATAACAACCGCTTATCAATCCGCTTAACCTTTGAAAAGATCACTGTTGCTTTCTTTCACCGCTAAAAATCTAAGAGTGGGTCGTGCGGAAAAAATGGTGACCAATAAAAGGATATCCCTTTGTTTGCCATAAGGCATCACTTAATTACTTGGCGGTGAAAATAGCAAAGCAAGCAGTTTTTAGTCGCATTCATTACTTAATAACGGTATGCTATTATTGATTAATTAAATTTTAAGTAAATGAGTAAGTTATATCGGACAATCTCAATCGTCCTATTTCGCTATAAAGTTTGCTAACTATGTCAAAACGTGATTATTACGAAACACTCGGTGTCGCTAAAAATGCTAGTGAAGAGGAATTAAAAAAATCCTACCGCCGCTTAGCGATGAAACACCATCCCGATCGCAACCCCGGTGATAAACAAGCAGAAGAAAAATTTAAAGAAGCAAAGGAAGCCTACGAAATTTTATCTGATCCACAAAAACGTGCTGCCTACGACCAATTTGGACATGCGGGTGTTGATCCCAATATAGCTGGCGGTAGTGGTTTCTCTGGGTTTAGTGGTTTTGGCGATATTGGTGATATTTTTGAAAGCGTATTTGGTGGTGGTTTCCGGGGAGGAAGTAGTAATCGTGTTTTTAGGGGTTCAGATTTACGTTACGATCTCAGTTTATCGCTAGAAGAAGCCGTTGCCGGAACTGAAGTTAAGATTCGATTACCAACTCAAATCGTTTGTTCTCGTTGTGAGGGTAGTGGTGCTAAACCAGGCAGTAGTCCAACGACCTGTCGTCGCTGTGGTGGACAGGGTCAAATTCGCATGACACAAGGTTTTTTTTCGGTGCAACAAACTTGTCCGAGTTGTCGTGGAACGGGGAAAATTATAGCTGATCCGTGTCCAACCTGTCATGGTAGTGGGCGAACTCAGGAACACAAAACTTTATCCGTTAAAGTACCCGCCGGGGTCGATACTGGAGATCGTATCCGATTATCCGGTGAAGGGGAAGCCGGTGTCAATAGCGGTCCGGCGGGTGATTTATACGTCCAAATTAATGTTCGTCCTCATCCTATCTTCACTCGTGAAGAAAATAATCTCTACTGTGAGGTGCCAATTAGTATTGTAACAGCGGCTTTAGGTGGTGAATTGGAAGCACCTACTTTAAATGGTCGGGTTATGCTCAAGATTCCTTCAGAAACTCAAACTGGTAAATTATTTCGAATTCGTGGGAAAGGGGTTAAACCGGTGCGGGGTGGTCCAACTGGAGATTTGCATTGCCGAGTGGTGGTAGAAACCCCAGTTAATCTTACCACTCGCCAAAAAGAATTACTCAAAGAATTTGAACAAAGTATGCGAGCCGGTAACAAGCAACATAGTCCCAGAGAAAGTTCCTGGCTAGATGGGGTCAAGAAATTCTTTGAAGATATGAAATTTTAAGAAGTATTCAACCGGTATTTGGTATTCTGCCATAGAATTCTGACTAACTATTGCCCTGATTCACTTCAGGCTTACCACCTTTAATTTCGTATCACTTCGCTAACTGGTAACTAAAGTTAACTGATTTTTTCCTCACTCCTAACCACTTATTAATTTTGAAGGTAGGTCGGACATTGCTCCGCGTGTCCGACTTCCGGTTTGGGTGTGTATCCAACCTAGTCCCCTATCCATTTTGAAATAGGATTCGTCATTATTCCGCTTAGCTAATAAAGCCAGCCGGACATTGCTCCGCTTGTCTGACCCCGATAGGCAGTTGGATACGCACAGAAAAGGAAGTCGGACACGCGGAGCAATGTCCGACCTACATCAACTACATCAACTTAAAATAAGAAAAGCTTAAGAAAATAGGAGTTGGTATGATTGAGAATCAGCACTTTAATTACCCTTTCTAAAAGATTATGATGAACGCATAATGATTTTCTAAAATTGCTACTCAATGAGGTATTGAAATCATGCATACTATCTTAGTCAGCTTAGAAGTGTGGTTAAGTTTAGCCATCGCTAGCTATTTTGGATGGATAGGAATCCATCATAAACTCACTCGACAGCTTGGATGGTATTTGATGTTCATCAGTTTAATCCTGGTTACTTTGGGAGATGTCATTTACCTATTTACTTTGGATGATACCCCCCGGTTTTGGGAACAGGTGCCGGTAGCCGCTTCTGCTTTTCCATTCAATGCGGTGGGTATCGCTTTAACTAAAGTGATTAGTAAAATTCTATTCTTGATTGGGCTATGGCAATGGATGCCCTTTATCGTCAACGGATTACAGCAACAACAGGAACTACAACAACAAAATCTGCAATTACAGAAAATGCAAGCGGTTTTGCGGGTGAATGAAGCGCGGTTTCGGACCTTATTTGAACAGGCGCCTATCGGCATTATTTTGATGGATTTAAAAGGTTACTTTGCCTCACAAAGTAATGCGGCTGCTGAGAAAATATTAGGCTATACCCGACAAGAATTAGCAGGGAAATCGTTTACAGATATTAGCCATTCAGAAGATAGTGATAAAAATACTCAAGCTTTTGAACAAGTGAGAAGTAGGAGAAATAATTACTTTCCCATTGCCAGCCGCTGCCTTCACAAAGATGGCACGATAAAATGGGTAAATGGTTATATTACCTGGATACCTGAAAATCTATTACAGCCTAATTTTGCCTTTGCTTTGATAGATGATGTCACTGAACAACGCCAACAAGAAAGGGATGTCAATGAAACTTATGCTGATTTAAGTTTTCATCTCGATAATCTCCCTTGTGCCGTGATGGAGTGGGATGCGCAATTGCGGTTACAACGTTGGTCGTCGCAGGCTGAACCCATTTTTGGTTGGTCGGCTGCAGAGTTAATCGGTAAGCAACTCACGGAATGGCAATTCATCTATAAAGAGGATGCGAATCTGATGGCACAAGAACTAGCCCAATTGCATCCGCCTCACCAAACGCGGTTGACTCGAATTATCCGCAATTACACAAAAACTGGTCAAGTGATTCATTGTGAATGGCAATTATCAGCTCGGTTTGCGCAATCGAGTAAGCCTTTATCTTTATTATCTTTAGTACGTGATGTCACTTCGCGTGAGCAAAGACGAGAAATACTGGGTAAGAACGAAGAATTATATCGAATGCTAGCAGAAAATAACCATGATCTCCTTTGTTTACATGAGGTCGATGGCACTTATCTGCATTTATCTCCAGCCGTTACTCACTTATTGGGTTATCATCCCGAAGAATTACTGGGTAAATCTCCCTACTCGCTACTTCATTCAGATGATCATGATAAGTTCAAAAAAGCTTATGAACAAAGTCGAGACGATCAAATCGATAACATAGTAGAATACCGAATTCGTTGTCAAAATGGTCAATATATTTGGTTTGAAACCTATACCACTCCAATCCTAAATAAAAACCAACAAATTATTAAGTTGGTGACTTCATCACGTAATATTAGTCAACATAAACAAGCGGAATCCGCTTTACGTGAAAGTAAGAAACAATTGCAACGGCGTAATTTTGAGATTCACCAATTATATGAATTTTCAAGAGATATTAGTGGTGCCCTGTCGTTAGATGAAATTGCCGAAGTGTTATATGAGCATTTATACCGATTAATACCAACTATCTCTTGCAGTAGTTTAATCGTTGTTCAGGATGGTAGTGGCGATTTATGTTTAGTATTACGGCACCGAATAACAACAGAGGTATTCAACGAAATTAAAGAAGAATTAACGACTATTGTAACCAAATTCGGTGGCCCGAGTCATTTGTTGGAAGATATTCCGATGCGTCGTCTCAAGGAATATGCTAATTCACTCCAGGAAATCAAGAGTCTAGGCACTAAGCGCCAAATTTTATTGATTAACTTTCCCCCTTCACATCAAGTCAATCAACCGATTAACGGTATTCTTTGGCTCGGTGCCCAAGCAAATAACGCCTTCTCCGAAAGTCAGTTACGCATTTGCTATACTTTAGTTAATCATTTAGTGAATGCCTTAAAGCGTTCTCGTATCGCATTGACCCAGGAACAAAAAAATTTAGAAAATCTGGTGCAATCTCTACCGATTGGGGTATTGTTATTGAATGTTAACAAACGCATTATTTTAACTAATTCGATTGCGCAACACTATTTATCTGTGATTACACCCATTCAAACCAATAACTTGATTTTAACCGGGCCAATGGCTGCTATTTTAGCGCCCCTGTTTGAAGGCGTATTGTCTTCGTTATCTGCTGTACCGCTCCCGGTAGAGCAAACCTTGTTTGAACTCACCGCCCATTTATTAGAGACCGGACCATATAGTGACCATTTTATTGTTATTATTCAAGATATTACTCATCGTCACTATTCACAAGCTGATTTGGAAAATCCAGATTATTAGAATGTATTTAAAACCGGTTAAGAATAGTCACTTTAACCCCCAGTTGAATCACTGGATTTACCGTTGAATTCAGATACCTTAACAAATTCACTAACCACTTATTATTAATTAATTATGATGATACGTGCTGCTACTCTCCTTATTGTTGATGATGTTCAATCCAATCGGGAAACCTTGGAAAATTTAACGGCTGCTTTAGGGCATACGTCTATTTTAGCCGCGAGTGGTATTATCGCCTTGAATATCATTGCCAAACAACCGATTGATTTAGTGCTGTTAGATGTTATGATGCCAGAAATGGATGGATATGAAGTCCTCAGTCAAATCAAAGATAACCCTGCTTGGCGCGATATTCCGGTGATTATGATTTCGGCATTAGATGAAATAAATAGTGTCGTTAATTGCATAAAGATGGGTGCGGATGATTACCTCACTAAACCGTTTAACTCAACTTTACTCAAAGCTAGAATTGGAGCTTGTTTAGAAAAAAAATTCTGGCATGAACAAGAACAAGCTTATCTTCACCAGATTGAAGAGTATAATCATACTTTAGAAGCGCAAATTAAAGAAAGAACCCAAGAACTGACTGAAGCCAAAGAACAATTAGAAAAACTTAACCGGGTTAAAGATGAAGTCTTGAGTTCACTGTATTATGAATTGCAGAAACCATTTAAGAGTATATTAACGACATTTAAACAACGCCTCCTTGATGGTGTTCATGAAGTGAACCATTTACTTGAAAGCATCAAACAATCTCTATTAGTGACTCAGATTGATCCAGCGACTCATATCTATCCCTTTGAACTGAGCAGTGTACGTAATATATTAGCGACTGCTATTGCAGCCAGTCGTGATTTTGCCAGTTCTCGTCAAGTTTCTCTCGGCGCAGTTCCGATGTGTGGTGGGCAAGCTATTGGTCAAGAAGAGTTATATACTTTGATTTCTGCCGATTATTTCACTGCTACCGAGGAGGCAGACGAAGCGGAAACCTATCTCCTTCCTATTAAAAGCGTTCAAAAAACCGATAATCATGGTAAACGACTTTGTGCTGAAGCTATCATGGAATTACTCAAAGCGGCGGTTAAGTTTTCCAATCCAGACAGCATAGTTAGCTTATCTTGCGAACCGTCAGAAGGGGAAATTCAGTTGGGTATTCATACCACCGGTAGACTTATCGCTGAGGATACTTTACCGTATTTTTTTCGCTCACCTTCTGATTCCGTTACACCCGGCCGACATCCCGGTTTAGGTCCGTCTATCGCTTATCACCTGATTGAATCATTGGGTGGAACAGTGACGGTGGCTAATCGTGGGGCAGAAGGGATTTCTTTTACTATCCGGTTAAAACGAGAAAAACTTTAGGCGGTAATATCAACCGGAGCGGTTGTTGAAACCGGTCCGGTTTTTTTAAAATCGGTAGTGATTGCTAAGTGAAAAGAAATTGTAACTACTTATAAAAAGAACTTCAAAGCAACTCCCTATTATTGCCAACCAGGGATTGGATAAAACCATGAAATTCAATCGCATAAAAAAATGGCTTCTTATCATTTTCACCTTATTATCCACTTGGGGTTGTTATCGAACGCCTCCCGCTTTGCTACGAATTGGCTTAAATACTTGGCCAGGTTATGAGTTTATCTTTTTAGCCCAAGAACAGGGCTTATTTGCCCAAGCCGGGATTAATGTTCAATTGATTGAATTTCCATCACTCGGTGATAGCCGTTTAGCTTTTGAAAGGGGACAACTGGATGTGATGGCTACGACCCTCAGTGAAGTTTTGTTGGCTAGAGAAAATTTATCCTATTGTCCACCTATTATTTATGTTATTGATTATTCAACCGGGGGTGATGTTATTTTAGCGCAACCTTCATTAACTACAATAGCCGATTTACGTGGTAAAAGAATTGGTTTAGAGTTAGGCTCAGTCAATATGTATTTGCTCGCTCGGGCCCTAGAAAAAGCTAATTTAATCCTAAGTGATGTTATCCTGGTGCCGATGACACCAGATATCATGAAGTATGCTTTTTATAATAAAACCGTCGATGCAGTAGTGACTTATCCGCCACTTGCGGTGATTTTGCAGCAAACCGGTCAAACCCGGCGGCTGTTTTCGAGTCAAGAAATTCCTCAAGAAATTATTGATGTCTTAGTCGTACAAACCCATGTTATGGCAACACGGATTGATGAACTAGTCGCCTTGATTCGAGCCATTGAGGCTGCGATGCAATATAGTCTCGCTTATCCGAATAAAGCTCATCCACTCATGGCTGAACGTGAAGGCATCAATCCACAAGCATTCAGCAAAATATTAAGCCAACAATTACAAGTGATCCGGCTAACTGAGCAACGCGCTTTTTTTGAACCCCGGGGTATTTTGGAACGGACTTTAACGCTGATGGATAATACCCTTCGTAAAGCCGGCTATTTGACTTCCTCACAGCGAACGATAAACTGCATCATGTCAGAACCCGTTTCCAGAGCGATTGACCAATGAATTCAATTCCGGCTTTATCGACCAAATTTTATTCGCTACAATGGAAACTTCTCATTCCTTTGTTATTACTCGGTGCTGTCATCCTGCCCAGTTTAAATTGGGTATTTAATCATATTGTGACGGGAAAATTACAAAATCTGGAGTTGTATAGAGCAGAACAGTTAATTAACAGTATCCGGCAAGCCGCTGAAATGGCAAACTCATCGGAGCAATTACAGCGATTGGTAAGTGCCTTGGGCGCCGAACCCGATGTCAAATTGATCGTCATCGTGGGCGGGGAGCCGGCTAAAGTCATTGCATCCACTCGTTACATTTGGTTAGGTAAATTACTGAGTCAATTACCACAAGAAAATTTAGGTGAAGAATTAAATCAAGCTTTACAAAGCCAACAACCGAATTATCAATACCATCCTGAAATTTATGAATTTAGCTTTACTACCCCCTTATGGCTAAGTAATAATACTCCCTTAACTAATAATGCTAACCAAAGTATCATTACCGTTCATTTAAATACCATTCCACTCCAAGCTATTCTTTACTCGGAAGATTGGCATCTGCGGATCTGGATGGTGTTGTTACTCAGCATTCTATTTATCTTCATTTATAGTTGGTTTAGCCGATTCATTCAACGTCCTCTTCAAGTTCTAGCTGAGGCGATTCAACACTGTTTAATCAGTGATAAACAGAATGATGTCCCCATCCTCGCACACGATGAAATTGGTGTCATTGCTCATGCACTTAACACGTTATTGTTTCGTCGAGAACAAGCGCAGACCGAAATTAAGAAACTCGCTTTAGTCGCCCAATATACCGATAACGCCGTGGTTATTACCAATGCCATGATTCAAATCGAATGGGTTAATGACGCCTTTACTCGAATCACCGGTTATCCCTTTAAAGAAGTCGTTGGTAAGCGTCCCAGCGTGTTTTTACACGGTGCTGAAACCGATCCGATCACGCTAGCTAAAATTCGCACTGCCTTACGTGAACAACAACCTATCTCCACTGAATTGGTGAATTATACTAAAACTGGACAACGTTATTGGGTATCGCTGAGCATTCAACCAATTTATAATGATAATCATGAACTCACGCATTTTATCTCCGTCGAGAAAGAAATCACCCAACGCAAACAAATAGAACAACAATTGCAGCAACAAGCGCAAATTATTAACCAAATTCATGATGCTATCATCACTACGGATAAACAATATCAGATTACGAGTTGGAATCAGGGTGCGGAGAAACTCTATGGTTATACGGCTACAGAAATCAAGGGACAATCGATTGCCTTATTATGTCTTACGGAGAATCAAGACAGCTTGCTACAAGTGCTATCAGCAAAATGGAGTCAAGTCGGTAATGATGAAATTGAAATGCCGTTTTTGAAAAAATCCGGCAACATATTTTTTGCGCGGTTATCTCTTTCTGTACTGAGCGAGCCGGATGGAGAAATCACGGGTATCGTCAGTTTTGTTATTGATATCACTCCATATGAACAACTTCAATCCACCTTGAAGGCTGAACAAATCTTACTGAATCGACAAATAGCCGAACGGCTTGCTGATTTAAGTGTCGCTAATACGCAATTGAAAAAGGCTAATGAACTCAAAGATGAATTTCTAGCCAATATGAGTCATGAACTTCGCACCCCGCTGAATTCTATTTTAGGAATGGCAGAAATTCTCATCGAGCAAGTCTATGGGGATATCAATGATAAACAGATGAAATCATTACAGAATATTAGTAATAGTGGTTACCATTTATTGTCTCTTATTAATGATATTTTAGATTTAGCTAAAATTGAGGCGGGTAAAGTAGAATTGCAGTTAGATTCTGTTGATATAGATGAAATTTGTCAAGCCAGTCTGGCATTTGTGAAACAACTTGCTCACAAGAAACAAATTAAACTGATTTTGGAATTGGCGCCAGAAGTAACTATTATGGTAGCTGATCAACGTCGGGTTAAACAAATTCTAGTTAATTTACTGAGTAATGCGGTGAAATTTACGCCAGAGAAAGGTTTGATTCGTTTAGAAGTTAAGCAGAATAATACTGAAAATACCGTGACTTTTGCAGTAAGGGATACGGGTATTGGTATCGAGAAATCGGCTTTGTCACGTTTGTTTAATCCGTTTGAACAAGTCAACTCTGAACTGACTCAACAACTCGAAGGAACCGGATTAGGGTTAGCATTAGTAAAACAACTGGCTGAATTACATGGTGGCAGTGTCACGGTAACTAGCCAAGTTAATCAGGGAAGTTGCTTTATGGTTGAGTTGCCTTTAGGTTATCCAAACGAACCGGTAATTACTGAAGAAGCCGCTGTAGAAGAAATAATGGCGTTACCTACTACTCCAGCGGTTCATCATTCACCTTTAATTTTAATCGTTGAGGATAATCCAAATAATGTTGAGATTATGGTAGATTATTTGACTGCCTTTAATTATCGTACTAAAGTTGCTCACACCGGTATCGAAGCCTTAACATGTTTGACTGAAGAAAGACCTTTATTGATTCTTATGGATATCCAAATGCCGGGTATGGATGGCTTGGAAACGACTCAACGTATTCGTGCCAATCCTGAGTATCAAGATTTACCCATCATTGCCGTCACGGCTTTGACTATGCCTGGAGACCAGGAACGTTGTTTAGCCATTGGCATGAATGAATATTTAAGCAAACCCATTAACTTGCGCCATTTATTGCAATTAATTAAAAAATTTTCTACCAAGGATACCCATGATGATTCGTAGTATGACCGCCTTTGCTCGGGAAGAGCGACAAGAAACTTGGGGACAACTTTGTTGGGAGTTACGCTCAGTTAATCATCGTTATTTGGATATCTGCGTACGTTTACCCGAAGACCTACGTCGCTTAGAAGCCACCATACGGGAACGTATTCAACAACAACTGAAACGAGGCAAAGTCGATTGTACTCTCTATTTTCAAGCTAACACGAGCTATCTTGGGCAGTGGCAACTTAATACCAACTTAGTTCAACAATTGTGGAATACTATCCAACAGATTAATACCTTAACAGCAACCCATACCACACTCAATACCTTAGATATTTTACGTTGGCCCGGGGTACTCGAAACGAATTCTATTGATATAGAACAAGTGAGCGACGCCATCCTTCATCATTTTGAAATCGCACTCACGCAATTGATTGGACATCGTGAACGTGAAGGAGCACAGTTAGCCGCTTTGATAGCACAACGTGGTGCCGCTATTGCTGAAGAAGTAGTGCAAATTCGAAGTGAATTACCGTTGATTTTACAAAACCAACGCGAGCGTTTACAAACTCGCTTGACTGAATTAATTGAACTCGATAGTGAACGTTTAGAGCAAGAAATTGTTATCCTCGCTCAAAAAATGGATGTTGCCGAAGAACTAGAACGGATAGAAGCGCATTTACAGGAGATACGGCAGGCATTAACTCAAGATCAATCGGTGGGAAGACGGTTAGATTTTCTGGCTCAAGAATTACATCGAGAAGCGAATACCTTGAGTTCCAAATCCAATCATATTTATACTAGCCGCCACGCACTGGAATTAAAGGTGCTCATCGAACAAATGCGTGAACAAACTCAAAACATTGAATAAAGGAGGGATCGTGACTAAAGGTATCCTATTTGCCATTTCTGCACCCTCGGGCGCGGGTAAAACCAGCTTAGTGAATGCTTTAGTAGCCAACACTGATAATTTAACCGTATCGATATCTCACACGACTCGTCAACCGCGATCTGGAGAAAAAAATGGTGTCAATTATCATTTTGTGACAGAAGACGACTTCATTCATATGTTAACTTGTAATTTGTTTTAGAGCATGCTCAAGTTTATGATCATTACTATGGTACTTCGCAAAAATTGTTGCTGGAACGTTTACATACCGGTACCGATGTGATTCTAGAAATCGATTGGCAAGGTGCGCAGCAAGTTCGTCGCTTAAAACCAGATGCCGTCACTATTTTTATCTTACCACCATCACGAGAAGTACTAGAACAACGACTACGCAGCCGAGGTAAGGATAGTGATGCCGTGATCGCGCAGCGGTTACGGGGTGCTTTTGATGAAATCAGCCACTATGTTGAATTTGACTATTTGGTAGTGAATGACGATTTTTCTCAAGCCTTAAAAGATTTACAAGCCATTGTCCATAGCCGGCGGCTTGCCCAATTAATCCATGCCCCCAAACTAGAGAAATTATTAACAAATTTATTGAGTTAAGCAACAAGCGCTATTGCCTTCTTGATGGCTTAAAAAGGCTGTACTTCTACTAGAATAATGACAGCAATTAAAATAATGACCGGCAGTTCATTGAACCAGCGGTAAAAAATATGACTACGATGATTACGATTATGCTTAAAATCTTTAAGAAATTGACCACAATAAAGATGATAACCGATCAGCATAATGACTAAGACTAATTTAAGATAAAGCCAACCGACCCCAGTCACATTCAACAACGGCTTCCACCAATAAGCGCTTAATAACCAGAGACCAAAACCGGTAGCGAGAAAGGCGCTGGGTGTAGTAATAGCATAATATAATTTATGTTCCATCACTTTAAAACGTTCTTGACCGTTAGTATCGTCAGTCATCGCATGATAAACAAATAAGCGTGGTAAATAAAATAAGCCAGCAAACCAAGTTACCACAAAAATAATATGAAAAGCTTTGATCCATAACATATTCTTCAATTAACTCCGGCTCATAATGTGTGATAAATTATATGGGGTTTTATTTATTCTTGAACACAGTATAAGTTAATCGTAGTGACACATCCCCATAAAAATGCACCAATAACTAAAAAAGCTTTGTAGAACAACTATCTACAAAGCTATTTTCAACTGCTGCTTACTTTACTCAGATCACGGATAAATTAACCAGATAAACTCGAGTAAAGCCAACGAGTTAACGTAAACTGGCCAATAACATATTCGCTTGAGAAATGCACCCTCTTCCTACCATCCAAACCACCTTATGCGAATTAGTTGGTAAACTATCGGGAACTTTATAGAGCACTAACCGTTTAAAGGTAAAAGCACCTTGTCGAGTTTTAACCTCAACATTGTAAGTTTCACCATCGATAATCGGTAAGCTTTCTGGCCATTTCAAAGTCGTTTGATAAGCTGGCCAAACTACTTTGGCCTCTTTGCCGGTCGGTCTATGTTTAATCAATACGGTAGCAGCACTATCACTTTGACTTTGGGGTCGCCATAACACGACTTTAACTGCTGGCGCAATGCAAAAAAAGCGTTGTTGGGTGGATTGGGTTGCCACATCTACCCACCAAATATCGTCGGGGTTTTTAGTTGGTCCTCGAGTCACTTGCTCTTGGAGGACTTTAATTTCATCTAATGCTTTGACAAAATTAGGAATAAATTCAGGATCCGCTAGCGCGAGTTCAGTAGGATTTGCCAATTGACCTTGATAAGGTCCGGTTATAGTTTGGACATGACCGTCGGCAAAGACCACGGTAAACTCCGCTTGTTCGGCTAAACTGACATCCATTTTGCTATCCAGTAATTGTCCTGGGTAAAAAGAATCCGTTTGCTGAGCATGAATAACAACAGCATCCGCTGCCGATACTGCGTCAACTAGAGTCATGACGCTAATAATTAAGAAAAACAATCTAAACATGGCCTAACTCCTCGCTAAATAAGCCTAGCCCAAATTTTAGGTATTGAGAAAAAATGACTCAACCCCATTAAAAAAATGAGAGGTGTTTTTTGACTAGCCGAAATTGACCAGACGTGGGATACTAACTTAGTAAAAAATGAATATCAAAGAATAAGTTGTCCATTCTTTTAGATCTAAGTTTAGCAAAAGATAGTTAATCCTGAGAGATTTTTTTGCCTACACTAGGTTTTTCATACTCAGTAACTCCCAAGCAATGTTCTATTTCGGTTGCTAGTGGGAAAATCCTTCCCTACCACAATACATTTATTCTTGAACGCCATTGAGTATCAGCAAAAATTCTCTCTAACTCAATACCATCAGGTAAAATATTACCCACTTCTTCAAAGATCGAAGCCAACCTTGGTCAATCGGTAAAAACATCCATAATTATAGACCAGTCTATAATGAGGTGTGTATAATACGACTTGATGAAAGCTAAAGAGGTTCTCAAACTTACCGGTATTAGTCGTAAACACCGGTCAAGGCTGGTCAACCAGGGAACGATTTCCGTCTACCGTCACCTAAAATTATTTATTTATGATCGGGTCTCCGCTCCAACCAAACAAGGTGTGGCAAGCGATTAGGTTTTTTCTGATATTGCCAACTGCATTAACTTTGAGATTCGTTACCTAATTAGTACCAACCGAACCGCTTTCTTCCTGGGTAAACGCATTAAACTGGGCTTGTACCGTTCTCAAGACAGAATCTTAATCAATATAGATATGAATGGGGCCTACAATATCTTAAGGAAATGTAACCCTAAGTTTTCTTTCTTCGATTGAGTCGGGAAAGTGGGCGAGGGAATATCGGACTGGTTGCATCCTTATACACGACAGAAGGTCTGACTCAAAATAAGGTCATGTCTATCCATGTCTATAAAATGTAACTTGGTCATCTCCAACGATGAATTCTCTATTTAAAGATCAAAGTCACTATTCATTTATGCCTTCATTTGCAGAACTGCTAATAAGTTATATGAAACGTTGCGGCATAAGTAATGTTGAATTAGCTAAAAAAATCAAGGTACGTCGTGATGTTTTATTAGAATGGTTAACGACGAATTTAGTTTACCATTGGAACGCGATGAAGTATTGCGATGTGCTTACCATCTGAACTTAACAGCCACTGAGTGTGAAAACCTCTTATTAGCGGCGGGATTGGCAAGTGATAATGAAGCAGAGCCAATGATGCTAACTCAGTCAAATTTACCTATTTCTTTAAATACTTGGCATAGTAGTCCTTTTGTGATTGGGCCACCGATTACTGAACCCCATCAATTTTTTGGGCGAGAATATATTTTAAAACGGATCTTTGACGTTTGGAAATACACACCACTACAACATATTGCCATTGTAGGGTTTAAACGTAGTGGTAAAACCTCTTTACTCCATTATCTCCGCCGGATTATTGATACCCCAGCCGAGCAATTACGTCCCAAACAACGTAATAATTGGCTTAGTCCCGGTTATCAGTGGGTTTTTGTCGATTTTCAAGATCCCCGGATGGGTTATCAGGAAAGTTTATTGCGGCATATTTTAATTGAATTAGATATGCCGGTTCCGGAACCTTGTGATTTAGTTAGCTTTATGGAAATCATTGATAATTATTTGGAAATTCCAACCTTAGTTTTATTGGACGAAATTAGTGCAGGTTTAGCTTCGCCAGATTTAGACGAACAATTTTGGTGGGGTATGCGCTCATTAGGAAGTCATCATGCTGGTGGTAAAATCGGGTTTTTACTCACGGCTCACCAAGCACCAGAAGAAATGATTTTAGACGATAATAAACCTTCACCTTTTTTCAATATCTTTGGTCATGTCTTATATTTGGGTCCATTAACTGAATCAGAAACACTTAGTCTTATCGCAAGTTCCCCTATTCCCTTTGGGCAAAGTGATATTGACTGGATTATGAATCAAAGTGGTCAATGGCCGGCATTATTACAGATTTTGTGTCATGCGCGTCTCACCGCCTTAGAAGAGGGCAAAACTGACGAAACTTGGAAAACAGAAGCTTTACGACGGATGAATCCTTATCGCTATTTATTGGAAAACAGCCAGAATGAATAGCCTAACAACAGCCATTCTCCACTGGTTACTATCACGATGTTACCATCCAGTCCAATTTTCGCGAGTTTAGTTATTATTGGTTGGTTATTATTTACGCCTTCAGCATGGCGGCGTTATGTCGCTACTATCGATCCCCATTTATCACCTAATTTTGCTTTAGCGCATTTAACTAAACAACATTGGCAACATCCCGCTTTATGGCGATTATTGATCTTAGGGCATGGATTAACTGCTCTTTGGGTTAGCTTGATAGTTATCTGTTGTTTATGGTTGTTAGATGCGTCTAATGAAGGCATTTTATTAGCAACCTGTTATGCCCTACCACTGAGTTTGGTTGGTGGAATATTAGGCAGTCTTATGGTATCAGTGGCTTTTGGCATTATTACCGGAATAATAGGCGGTATCTTACTGAGCTTACCTATCGGTATTGCTGGAGAAATTTTGTTTAGCATGGCTAAAAATCTGGCGATTGCCATCATGCTCATCGTCAACTTCTCTGATTCTCCAGTAACAACGGGTGAAAATTTCCTAGCATTATTAACAGTCTGGTTAGGAATTTTTACGGCGAGTTTAGGGGGCAGTATTATGTATAGCACCACTCAAACCGCCTATAATCATCCAGCTTATCGCCAAATGGGTAGTATTGTGATTGGTGTGGTGGTTAGTAGCGTGGTGGTGTTTTTAATTGTCGGCTTCACCGCCTTGGCTGCTCATAGTGTTACTGTCTTGATAAAAAATGGGATTCTATTTACCTTAGCTTATGATACTTTGATTAATGGCGTGTTTGGATTATCAATTGCGTTTATTTGGTTTTTACCCACTTGGCATTGGCAATCGGCCTTATTGTTGGGTTTTGCTACTAGTTTCTTGTTAGCTCTATTTACGTTACTAAAGAATCAATTTTTCGTATTGTTGCCACTCCAAATACCACCCTATGGTTTTCATGGTGGAATTGAAAATGCGTTTCTCTATCTATTATTGTTTGCTTTTCCTTATGTCCTGGCTGAACGCATTGCCAATCCTTGGGCTGGCATTATTGCCGGGATTTTTGGTAGTGGTGGTGTCTTTATTGCCTTTGCTCTCCTCATTCAAGACGATAGCTTGTGGCTATTATTATTAATGCTATCCGCTATTTTACTCGGATTAAGTTTTGTATGGTGGCGTCCATTGTTATTTTACCCGTTCCAATCCGCCTGGAATTTATTGCTTTACCATGCTGAGGAAAAACGAGATAGTCAAACGAGCTTGTTGTCTTGGCATACCGCTTTTTGGGACGAACACCAACATTTACCCCTGTTTGGATTAGAAACTTACTTAGTCATGGTAACGGAACGTCATCCGATCATTGGCAAAGCCGCTATAGAATATTTAAGTAATAGTCCTCAAAATTGGGCGGCACAAGAAGCACAAATTGAATTAGACGCCAAACGATTACAAAGTTATCACAATGTGACCACCATTAGCCAAGCACATCGTCACTTAGCGGCGGGTGAATTAAGTAGTCCGGTCAGTGCATTATTACGTAGTTTTAGTCGAATTAGTCGTGATGTCGATGCTGGTTTAGCGCAAGAAAGTTCTTACAATCAACGTCTCGCCTTAGATGCGGTAGAAGAACGTTTAGATGGCTTACTCAGAGAATTAACACGTTCTTCCGAACCTTATGCTCAACGTTTTTATCCTATTGCGGCGCAATGGCGACAAACGGTAGCAGATTATGTCCGTGCCTTAGGGGAAGCGGTAGAAAGTCGGCAAGAAATTAGCAATCCCTACATTATTGGCATTCCACTGACCGAACATCAAGAAATCTTCGTTGGGCGTAGTGATATCAGTGCTCGAATTGAACGATTATTACTCGATGTTCGTTGTCCACCCTTGTTATTATATGGTCAGCGACGTACCGGTAAAACTTCCTTACTTAATAATCTAGGCAAATTATTACCTTGGCAAATTATTCCGCTCTTTGTCGATTTACAAGGTCCGGCTTCTTTAGCTAAAGATTATGCTGGTTTTCTCTATAACATCAGTCGCGCTATGTTAACTTCTGCCAAGCGTCATCGAGAATTACAATTACCACCACTGAGCCGTGAACAATTGATTACTGACCCCTTTACGCGTTTTGATGAATGGCTCGATGAAATAGAACAGAGTCTTGATTTGCAACAAACTTTATTACTGACTTTAGATGAGTTTAGTGCTTTAGAGCATATCTTTAACAAAGGTTTTTTAGATGAAGTTTCGGTATTGGGTATGTTTCGTCACCTTATTCAACATCGTCCCCGTATTAAAATTCTCTTATCGGGTTCTCATACCATAGATGAATTTGAACGTTGGGCTAGTTATTTAATTAATGTTCAAACTGTACATATTAGCTACCTACAAGCTCAGGAGGCCTTACAACTTATTGAACATCCAGTAAAAGATTTTGCTCTGCGTTATGATCCGAGTGCCAGTCAACGGGTGATGACAATAACACACTGTCATCCGGCTTTAATCCAATTGTTATGTGCAGAAATTGTTACACTTAAAAATAAACAAGATATTATTAAACGCCGATTTGCCCAAGTGACGGATGTTGAAGCAGCGATTCCTGATGCGTTACAACATGGACGATTTTTCTTTGCTGATATTGCTAATAATCAAGTAACTAAGACCGGTTTAAGCTTATTACGATTTTTAGCTCAACAAGGAGAAGGCGCAACCATTAGCCGAGAAGATTTAATCAAACATAGCCAACTGTCAGAACCAGATGGTGAAGTCGCTTTAACTCATTTACTTCAACGCGAATTGATAGAATCGGTTGGTCATAATAAATATTGTTTTCAAGTGGAATTGATCCGAAGGTGGTTTATCTGAAATAATATCTGTTATCAGTTAGTAGTTATCAGTTGATAATTAACGTGATGTGCAATGTCATTTCATAATAAGTCGTTAATATTAACTAATATTTAATCTTAGCGTGGTTGAATATGAAAAGTTGCGTGTGGCGTTAATGATTCGTTGTGGAATTTATTAATTAACATTAAATGGCCAATTAACTGATAACTGATAACTGATAACTGATAACTGAATAACTGATAATTGAACATGAGGATAATTATGTTAAATGGTTTATTAGAATTACCCGTTTGGGGTATTGTGGTGGTTACTTTGCTCATAACTCATATCACTATTGCGTCGGTGACTATTTTTTTACATCGTCATCAAGCACATCGTGCTTTGGAGTTACACCCCATACTGAGTCACTTTTTTCGTTTCTGGATTTGGTTAACAACCAGCACAATTACCAAAGAGTGGGTAGCGGTTCATCGCAAACATCATGCGAATTGCGAAACAGCTCATGACCCTCATAGCCCGCAAATCTTTGGCATTAGAAAAGTTTTGTGGCAAGGTGCCGAACTTTATGCCCAGGCTGCGCATCAACCAGAAGTACTGGCTAAATACGGACATGGGACACCTAATGATTGGTTAGAACGAAATGTGTATACTCGTCATGCTTGGTTGGGTATAACGATTATGGCGGTTATCGATTTATTATTATTTGGTGCACTCGGTATTACGGTTTGGGCAGTGCAAATGATGTGGATTCCCATTTTTGCGGCGGGTTTCATTAACGGGTTGGGACATTGGTGGGGATACCGCAATTATGAATGTGCCGATGCTTCTAAAAATATTGTACCTTGGGGTATTTTTATTGGTGGTGAGGAATTACATAATAACCATCATACTTTTGCGAGTTCCGCTAAATTGTCTTCTCAGTGGTGGGAAGTTGATATTGGCTGGTTGTACATTCGCTTATTGCAATCAGTTGGTTTAGTTAAGGTAAAAAAAGTCGCTACTCACCCACACCTACATCAAGGAAAAAACTTGATCGATCGAGATACAGTTAAAGCAATTCTCCATTACCGATTTCAAGTAATGGCACACTATGCTAAAGAAGTATTAGTTAAAGTATATAAAGAAGAATTACGCCATACTCAAGGTACCTCTCGACAAGTACTCAAGCGAGTGCGCGCTTTGCTAATACGAGAAGAATCTCTTCTAAATGAAGAAGATAAAATTAATCTGGTGACCATACTCGAACAAAATCAAACTTTACAAACCGTCTATCACTACCGCATGCGCTTACAAGCATTGTGGCAACAAACGGCTGTGAGCCAAGAATACCTCTTACAATCATTGCAAGAATGGTGTAAACAAGCCGAGGCAACTGGGATTAAAGCACTACAAGAATTTGCTTTAACTTTGCGTTACTACACCATGCAACCAGCTTGATCAGATCGAGATGATAGTGGAACTTTAAAGACAACAATCATGGATATCTTTCGATAACGACTATGACGAGTCAAATTTTAATTTAACAATTTGGCTCGACAAAAAGGGGGTTCTAGTTGTGCGGTGAAAGTGTATTCCGAATATTTTAAATACACAATACCACCACCACAGGCCCCGTTAGCGCGAAAAATAATAGGTTGTTTAGTATTAATTTGCCAACCAGCCGGGAGTTCAAGGAGGGGGGCTATAACGTCAGTGGGTTTATTCTCAGGCTTATCTTCTGATTGAGGCGGATAATTTGTTAAAGTAAAATCAATACGTTGTTGAAAAGCACGGTAATTTAAACTGCTTAATTGAGTTAATACCTCATCCCGTTCTAAAGTCATTTGCCAACTGGCATACATTTTACTCAACCGAGGAACAACTAATCCAGCTAATAGACTGAATATTAGCAACACGACCAGAAGTTCTATTAATGTAAAGCCTTTGAAGGTAAGATGAAATGATTTTCTAGTAGAATGAATAACAAATTGCGTAGCACACAACATTAACACACATCTTCTTCACAACCACTTGTGGTTACCAACACACCTTAATTTACAAACACACGTTTAGTTCTTCATCAAAGTCGGTAACAATTAGCTATTTTATGCCAGCGGTTTTTTACCGAAATCGGTGAACACTTTGTCAATATCAATTTCGATAAATCCTTCTAGATTGCAAATTAGACCAATGAGGCTAAGATGGACTTCACCTCAGTGGTG
The DNA here is from genome assembly GCA_012032555.1 of Thioploca sp. GTDB lineage: Bacteria > Pseudomonadota > Gammaproteobacteria > Beggiatoales > Beggiatoaceae > Thioploca. Next base: position 19,207 of record JAAUSR010000011.1, on the reverse strand, counting down.
AAGTCGATTTATTTCACAGCTGTTAGGAGAGAGACTTCTGATTGTAAAACGGATTGAGAGTAGTGGGCTGGGGGACCAGGATTCGAACCTGGGTTGATGGAGTCAGAGTCCACTGTCCTACCGCTAGACGATCCCCCATGCAATTATCAGTTATCCATAAATAATGATAATAGGTAACTGATATACTAGCGTTTTGAGTATTGAGGGCGTTTGCGGGCTTTATGTAAACCCACCTTTTTGCGTTCCACTGCACGTGCATCCCGGGTCAAGAAACCCGCTTGACGCAAGGGAGTCCGCCAACTCTCATCATAATTGACTAGTGCACGAGCTAAGCCATGCCGAATCGCACCCGCTTGACCGGTGTTACCACCACCACTTACTGTGGCATAAATATTAAACGTGCCTTCTCTATCAACGACTTGCAGTGGTTGATGTACCACCATTCGTGCCGTTTCCCGACCAAAGTATTCTTCTAAAGAACATCCATTGACCAGGAATTGACCTTCACCAGGTCTTAAATACACCCGTGCCGAAGCACTTTTGCGTCGGCCGGTTCCGTAATATTGTTCTGTCATAAGGATATCACTGAGTTAAAGTCCACGAGAGGGGTTGTTGAGCCAGATGGTTATGTTGGGGACCCGCATAGACTTTTAGTTTCCGAAACATAGCTCGACCTAAGGGGCCTTTAGGTAACATGCCTTTTACCGCAATCTGCAAAATTCGCTCTGGCGCTTGTTGGAGGAGTTTGTTAAACGGAATCGCTTTAATTCCACCCGGATAACCACTATGGTGATAGTAGATTTTATCGGTCCGTTTGCGACCGGTCACACGGAGCTTCTCCACGTTAATGACCACAATATAATCTCCCGTGTCGATGTGAGGGGTATATTCCGGTTTGTGTTTACCTCGCAAGCGTTTAGCAATTTCACTTGCCAATCGACCCAATACCAGATTAGCCGCGTCAATCACATACCAGTCTCGCTTAACTGTTTGCGGTCTGGCGCTAAAGGTTTTCATTCAATACTTTCCAAAATTCGCTAGTTATTAATAAACTGTTTATACTACGGGTTGGCAACTTAACTGTCAAGGTTATTTTGGCACGGACCACCTATCCATTTCAAATGTCGATCGGACTGAGCGCAGCGTGCCCGATTTTCCTCAAATTAAGTATAAGCTTCAAAATTAGCTTCTACTCCGATTAATTGAGGTAAATTGATTTTGTCTAACTTAACGGTTTGATGCGCTCGTAAATAATCAACAACCACTTCCCAAATAGGCTTGCCTGAAGATTGATTAGCTACCGTTGCCCAACCGGTGACTTTGTATTGTTTGTTCATATCCAACGCAGTTCCATCATCTAAGGTGAGGTTGCTAATCCGTTTATGAATCGCTTGAGTGGGCTCACAAACGTAATTGAGACCACCAGTTCGTACCATATCACCGCCTTGTTGCAAATAAGGATCATTATTAAAAAGATTATCACCGACTGCTTCTAGTAACGTCTTAATCGCTTGACCACTCAGGTTTCGCACATAGGTTTCCGGGTAAGTGATACACGTTTGATTCAATACGGCTTCCAGGGTAATCGGTTGACCCGGTAAGAGAGTGGTACCCCAGCGAAAACCCGGAGATAAGGCGATTTGAGCATCATTTTGTTCACGTAAGGCATTGCAAATGAGTTGGTCAAAAGTTCCATTGAAATTGCCACGTCTATAAAGTAATTGCTCAGTAACCGCTAACTTTTCATTGAGTTTAGCTAAATAGGGTGCGCGTACTTTATCAATATAAGTTTGCATTTCTTCATCGGGAGCTAATAAATTAGAAAATATCGGTAACAGGTGATATTGGTAAGCGGTCACTTTACCTTTATTGACTGCAAAATCTAATACACCAAGGAATTTACCATTAGAACCCGCATTACTAACTAAGGTGACGCCATCACGGTTTTTAACTGTAGTTGGTTGAGGCACTCCATCATGGGTATGACCTCCTAAAATTGCATCAATTCCAGTCACTCGACTCGCCATTTTTAAATCGACATCCATACCATTATGAGAAATAACGATCACAATATTGGGTTTTTCTTGGTGACGGATTTGATTAACTAATTGCTGCATTTCTGTTTCTTGAATTCCAAAAGTCCAATCAGGAATAAATCGAGCTGGATTCGCAATAGGGGTGTAAGGAAAGGCTTGACCAATCACCGCCACGCGCACACCGCTTAAATCTCTTATCGCATAAGGTTTAAAAGCATGTCCAGTTAATTCATTAAAAGCCGCTGCACCGACAAATAAAGCTTCCTCTTTTACCTTAACATTTTGGGCAAGAAATTCACCTTGAAATTGCTTAAGATTAGCTAATACCTCTGCAGCTGGATAAGTGAATTCCCAATGTCCAGTCATGATATCCACACCTAATTGATTGCAAGCACCAACCATATCTTGCCCACGTGTCCAATACGCTGTTCCAGAACCTTGCCAAGTATCACCACCATCAAGCAATAGAGTTTTCTCTCGACCATAAGTTTCACGGAGGCGTTTTATCAACGTAGCAAGATGAGCAAAACCACCGACCTTGCCGTATTTCTGAGCGGCTTTGACATAGTTCAAATGAGTAAAAGCATAGGCCGCCGGCGTATTCATTTGGATATTAAAATGTTTTAGAAAGGCATGACCAACTAAGTGGGGAACTTTACCTTGTCTATCATTCAAGCCTAAATTAACTTGTGGTTCTCGATAATAGAGGGGTAATAACTGTGCATGACAATCGGTGAAATGTAATAAGCGGATTTGACCAAAATTAGGTATTTCGTAGGGATCAGCTGATTGTTGGCGTTGTGCGAAAACAGATTGTGGTAACAGGCCATTAGCACTAGCAATAGCCATCACTTGCAGAAATTGACGACGACTCATTGACATGATTAACGTCTCCTCAAGAAGGGCAAAATAAGTTGGTGCTCTTTAAAAATATTATTTTTAAATCAATAAATTATATTATTTATCCGCTACTGATTTTAATAATTTTTTCCTGATGGCAGATGCACTGATCGCTTTTAAAATCGGTGCGTTAGGCGGTAGCCGTAACGCACTCTACTGAAAACGAGTTGAAGTCAAAAAAAAGAAGCAACTTATTTTGGGATAATTTCAGTTACGGTAGTTTCAGTTTGGCCCTGATTATCTTTCCAAGTTAGCTTCACTTTATCACCGATTTTGCCTCCCTCAAATTGAAAAGCCAGATAAGGATTGGCAGAAATACCCACTCCCCATTGTGCTGACATCACTACTTCATCATTATATTCACAACGAATCTCTTCAATAAAGTGAGCCGGGATCAATTTACCCGTTTCTAAATCCTTAGTTTGTCCCGTTTCCATTGGATGTTTAATGAGCGCTTTGACTTCAGTTACACCTTCATTGAATTTTGCTTGCAGACGCGTATTGGTTTCATTTGACATATTAATTTTCTCCGGTTAACCACCACAACCACCAACTGTGACTTTAATTTCTCGGCTAGCTTGGTACAATTTGCTGTCCGCTTTAACGACGGCTATTACCTTACCGGTTTCAGCCATTTTAATCCGGGTTTTAATCCAACCTTTAGCACGACCACCGGTAAAGTTGAACTGAGCTAATAGTGGCACCGGATTTTTTTCTGAGAATAAGGTGATTGATTCTACTCGGGGTAAATCTACTTTTACTTCAACCGGAACAACTTTACCATTTTCAGCAATTTCTGGAGAAACAATGGTAATTTTATCACTGACAGTGGCATCAGAATCATTAAATAGAGCCATTAAAGCTTCTTCAGTGTTTTTAGCGGTAAAAGCCATTTTAGACCAATCAGCCAGTACTCGTTGTGATAAAATCGCTGTACTCGTGATTAACACGATGGCACTACTAAGCGTATTTTTAAGAAAATTACGACGAGAAGTAATCATTTATTTTCTCCTTTTTTCAGTTATCAGTGAACAGTTATCAGTGAACAGTTATCAGTAACCCATTGTGAGTGAGTACTAATAATTGAATCAATGACGGATCCCAGGTACACTTAAAGTCCGCCCATTATTAGCGGCGGTGAGATAGAGTTCAAGATCACCATATTCTGGGGCATCGGGTGGTAATTCGTTAGCACGAACTGAAACATTACACCATTGAAAACGTTTACGAATATCCCAGATTTCAGTTCGACTAGTGCGATAAGTGGGAAAATGATCTAACATACCAACGAAGTCACCTAGGTATTGACCTCTTAACCATTTATTAGCACTGGTGTGATGGCAATCGTTACAGGCTAAATTCAGTTGCCCAATTTTACGATCCATCAATTTTTCACCTCGTCTTAAGGCAATACGGGTATTATCGTCATTTTTATCGATGGAAATCACCTGACCATTGGCTAAATAACGTAAATAAATTGCTAAGGCTAAATTTTCTTCGGTTTGTGCTAAATATTCAGCGCCAGTCGTTGCGCGTGCATGGCGAGTTACAAATTCTTCTACGCCAATGACTTTATTCAATCGGGGTTCTACTTTGGGCATTCTAACTGCCCACGTAACAAAAGTTTGTTGCGGATTATCATGACAATCGTGACAGGATTTCCCCATCGATCCCGGTTGATTATATAACTTCTCACCCAATTTGACTGCAAACATCGCTGGGTTTTCCATTTCATCCAAATTATTTCTATCTTCTACCGGTATGGGTCGTTTATCAGGATTTTCTAGTGGATCAGTAAACTCAACTGGCTGAGTTAAGGTTTTAAAATAAGCGACGATATCCTGAATTTCTGCTTTGGTGAGTACTTCGTGAGCACCCCAAGGTGGCATTATTGTAGAGGGGTTATAAATCCGTGGATCGTAAATGTAGTTAAATAAATACTCATCGGTACGTTGCCAAGTACCAATAGTGGAGATATTAATTCCTACATTTCCAGGCAGTTTCTCTGCTGGTAATAAATGACAAGCAGCACAATTACCTTTTTTACGATCAGCAATCAGTTTTTTACCCTTATCAGGATTACCTTTAATCGGTGTTTCAACATGTTGAATAAAAGAAACTGGGCGGGCTATCTCTTGTCTCAAATGGCTGTAATTGCTCCAGTCATTTTGTGCCCATTGGCTATATCGTTTCCAAGGTACGCTATAAGTAGGTTGATCAAGGTCAAGTGGTATAGTTACTGAGATTTCAGTAGCAATGCCCCATGTTGGTATTATTAAGTTTAAAATCACAACTAACCACTTATGCTTTTTTAATGGACTCCGCATTAAAATATCCTCCAGTATTAACAAAGACTTTACCGCACCTTTCAACTTATGGATGAATCAATTACGTCACATTATAGATGAAACCAAAGCTAATGTCTGCACTTTGCAAAATGATCAGTTTTTTGTTTATACTTACTTTAAATGTAAATTAAAATATTATTTTTATTCATATAGTTATGTTAGATGTTGATTTAATAGTAAAAAATAAAGAGGTGTAAAAAATTGGATTTACTAGCTAAAGAACAAGAACTTACTTTAATTAGCCAAAATAAAGAGCCATGGGAAGAAATACCGGCACCGATAGCAGTGACTTCAAAAGCAAAAACCTTTGTAGATACAGTGAGTTTTACGTTTTCTGAAAATTATTATCCAGAAACCGTTCTTGAAAAAAAAGATTTAACTATTTCATTACTTTCTCAACAATTAACTCAGGTGTTTGGTTATGGTCTTAGTCAAGAACATCGACCATTACGACGTTATAAGCAGTGTTTTCGGTTAGGCAATAAATCAGCTGAAAATTGGGGATTAGTTGGCTTAGGCGGGAAAACTCAGGCCAAAACCATTCTAGTCCAAATTTATGGTGAAGGTTGTTTGGCAGCCGCTATCGGCTGGGAAAGTCGATTATTTCATTGGTTACAACAATTACCCCGTATGAGATTAACTCGAGTTGACATAGCTATTGATGTCAAAGCCGAATTTTATTCGGTAGAACAAGCTAATCGAGATTGGGAAGCCGGCAAATTCAATATTCGAGGGCGATTGCCACGGCGTGAACGCGTTAATTTTGATAACCCACATGAAGGTCGAACAATTTATATCGGTAGTCGTCAAGCTGGAAAATATGCTCGCATTTATGAAAAAGGCAAGCAACTCGGTGATCAGTATTCTGATCGGGTACGTATCGAGGTAGAATGGCATAACAGCCGTCGCCTTTTACCCGCTGATATGCTCATTAATACTAATCAATACCTTGCTGGAGCTTATCCGATATTACGAGAACTACTTCAAGAGGCACAACCTTTAACAATCCCAACCCAAGTTCAAGCACACCAAATTGCTTATGAGAACAGCATCGAGCTTATCAAACGTCAATTTGGAGCCTATATTTATGCTATGCAACTTGTAGAAGAATCGCCACAAAAGATCATAGAAAAATTAGTACGTCCGGCTAAAACTCCGCATGGATTACCCAAACGCTTACTAATGCCACATTGGGAACCACAATATGCTTTGAATCAAAGCTTAGTGCAGTTACGGCAAAAATCCGTTAAGAAAAGTTAATCCTTACAACTTAATTATGTCATTAAAGTCTTTTCAACTAAAAGGGCTTTTATTTGTAACAAGAGACATCCTAACTTTCATACTAGTCATAAAGAAATAGCGTAGGATGAGTTTCGGCTTTTTTCGCTTCTACTCATCCTAAAGAGGTGCGACACATAACACCCCACCTAGTTCATATTAATTAGATTCTTCTTCTGGCCACAACCAGGATTGGTTAAAACACTCATCAACAGGCCAAACGAGAGATTCAATATCATCATAACCTAGCTTTTCACTAAAAGTACGTTTTTTACGGCCTTGCAAGTCTTCGGATCATAGGCAACAATGCTGGTTTCTTTGGTATTTCGATGATCAATCCCTAGTAATAACAAACCATTAGGTTGCATTTCTAATCCCTCAATCAGTTCTCCGGCTGGCACGACGTTAATACAAGCCAACTCTAATTCTTGGGTATTGAGGTGATCATAAATCCATAAAGTATTATTACCAGCGGCATATAATTTAGGAATTTCTTGGTTAGAAGCATTATAACTCCAAGCTAATGCCTGTATATCACATTGTTTTTGGATAAATTTTTCAACTTGAGTCGACTCTAATTGTGTTAGCGGTTGATTATTATTCCGCTGAATTAAGTCAGTATAATGTTGATGAAAGCTGTCATTGTGGGCTTGTTGCTGCTCCAATTGCGATACATAACGAGCTTGACACACCTCATCAGTAAATTGTTTAACTAGGGTGGTTATACCCGTATTCGGATCGATTTGAATCAAGCCCATCCAGTTACCCTTTGATTAGTTTTACCCCATGCCCAAAGTCGGTCCAAGGTTTTATCATTCCAGTTGACTGCTAAACTAGCCACTTGATTAAAATAAAGATTCTGCTCAGGAATCGTGAGTGGCATTTGGGATAGGATTTCGCCGGTAAGTCGATCAATGGTGTAAAGCGAACTATTTTTTTGACCCGCTACTGAACCGGCTGTTCCGTATAGTACATCAGGATTAGATGGGTGTAATGCGAGTCCCTCAATATTTTTATTAGGATAAAGTGGTCCTAAAGGTGTCATAACGCCTTTTAATCCTAAATAACTTAAGTCAATTTTGAGGAATTGAGTATCGGCTACGCCTTCATCATGTACTGCGTAAAGATTACAAGCTGGTGGTGCACTATCAACAAAGAAATGTAGCGGAGTAGCACCATTATAGGTAATGGTATTGTCTGGCAAAGTGCGATAACCAACATAAAAAGTGTATTCACCGGCAGCTTTGCTTAAATCCATTTTGTCCACCACTTTCACGGTTAGCTTCTTAGGTAATTGTTGAACAGTTTGTGCAACTTGTAAGGTGCTTGGATCTTTATTCCAGGTGACCCATTCATCTTGTTGACGCATAGAATAAGTTGTATTTTCTTGAGACTGATAACTGCGCACTATAAGAATATCGGCGACTTGCCCTACCTGTTCCGGTGCCACTTGAATGGTGGTGTCAAGACTGATTTCTTCAGCTTGGATGTAAGTTAACAAGGCATGATTGGGTTGTAAGCCTTGTGAGGTATGTATTTGGCTTAGGAAATAAGGTGCTGTGGGACTAGCAACAATATTTTTAGTCACATACTCGGCTGGAGCTACTTTGATCAAAGCCATGGCAGCGTAGTTCGGTTGATCTATCGTTGGTTGATTAGGTGTTTGATTTATTAATTGAACACCTGCTCCCAAGTTAACTTGGTTTGCTAGAGCGGTCGTCGCTAAATCAATAATGACGTTATCAAGGAAACTACCAGCGGCAATGGTGAGGTTTTCTAACTGTGCTGGTTGAGTTGGATCACCGGTTATTTTGCCCATCACGTTGCCGCCGATTATTTGAGTACCCGCCGCTAATTGCACGTTGTTAATTGTGCCACCACGGGTATTGAGAATGACACCAGCTAAGGTACCTCCCTCTAAGTTAGCACCTTGAAGTTCAGAATCAGCGATAGTTCCAGCGTTAATAACTTGTTGGCCAATAATGATATTGGAGACATAACTGTTGGGCGTAATGGTTACTAAATCCAGTTGTGCACGCTGTTGCGCTTCTCCTTGTCCTTGAATTCGACCTTCGATTTGACCACCGGTTAAATGACTTTTTGCTTCTAGAGAGACATCGGTAACAATACCACCGTCACTGATAATATCACCGGCTAAATGCCCACCATTAATAATCGTATCGGGTAACAAAGTAGCATGAACGATCATACCTTGATTAGTAATGGTGCCAGTTAAAGTTGGATTAAATAGTTTACCCTCAGCTGTGACCGTGACAGTCGATAAGATTTGACCTTCAGCTTGAATCAAACTGGTAATTAAAGTAATCGGGGTTAAATCTGAATAGCCTATTTGCTGAACACCGTCGCCATAAGTTACCTTTTCTGCAACCTGAACATTTTCACCCAAAATAACATTTTCAAGGTAACTGCCGCTCGCAATTTGAACGTTATTGAGTATGGCTGGATAATACGGATCCCCTTTGATTTGGCCACGCAATTCACCATTTTCGATTACGGTATTCGGTGCTAAGGTGACATCTTGAATAATACTTTGGGTATTAGTTATCTGACCCGCGAGTGTCCCGTTGGTGAGAGTAGCATTATTCAATTGCACATTTTTAACGGTACCCCGGTTAGTAAATTGACCGCTTACTATCCCGCCACTTAAAATACCCTCTGTTGATAAGGTTGCTGTTGAGATTTGACCTAAATTGGTGATTGTTCCGGTGAGTACCGCATCAGTAAGAATACCAGTCGGCGCAATCGTGATGTCCTTAAATACTTTACCATCGGCTTGAACCGAATCAGTAATAATAACTTGAGTATTGGCTTGGGTTGGAGTGATACGTTCAACCCCTTTACCGTAAATCACGCCATCGGCGAGTTGAACATCAGCACCTAATTTCACATTGTCCAGATAGCTCCCCGCACTAATCGTTACGTTTTCTAACCAAGCTGGGTATGCTTCATCGCCCATAATGAAACCATTTAGGGTACCACCTACAACATGGGTATGAGCAGCCAGATTAACATCGGTTAGCGTTCCTTCACTGATGACTTGTCCCTGCACCAAACCGCCTATCAATGTGCTATGGGGTGCTAAAATTGCGTCGGCTACCGTCCCTAAACTTCGAGTCGTTCCTTGTAACACTGCCCGAGAAAGTTGACCTTCAATGCCAATGATGGCATCTTTAAAAGGTTGACCCGCCGCCGGAATAGCCTCGGTAATAAGCGTGTTACCCAAATTAGGTTGAGGACAATGACCGGTGGTTGTGACATTTTTTTCTAATTGGACACCTTGACCAAGTTTAACATTTTCTAAACAACTACCCGCGGTTACGCTGACATTTTCTAGCACCGAAGTCTTAGCAGATTGACCAATCAGGCTGCCGGTAACCGTTCCACCACTGATTCGGGTATCAGCCGCTATGAAAACATCACGAATAATTCCTAAATTATTAATTTCACCGAACAAGGTACCTCCTAAGAGATAAGCATCGGTATCCAGTGAAACATTTTCAAGCCGACCATTGACCGGACTGTTATTAATAATGAGACCGGACAAGAAACCACCTGCTAATTTAGCACCTCGAAATTCGATATGGGATATGGTCCCTTTATTCTCGACAACACCGGATAATACACCACCCATCAAATTTGAATTAACGGCTAACTGAGCGTTGGATATCCAGCCTTGGCTAAAATTAGTGCCTTCCAGCTTGACATTAGAAATGTTACCTTCAGAACCAATCGTAACTTCTTGGCGGGTTTGTCCACCTAAGTTACAAACGACATTAATGAAACTACCTTGGACTTCTTGACAAGCCGGGGGCAGTGCTTGAATTTGTTTGGCGATGGTTGGCTGTTCCAGTATAACTGGATTATCAGTTAAGTTAGAGTTATCTTCATGGATTGGCGTAACTGAAATGGAGGCGGTTGCCTCAAACAACGCTTTACAGGTTTTATTCTTGGTCATATTGAACGTAATATGATTAGAACTACCTTGACAATCACCACTCCAGCTAACAAATTGAGAATGAGTACCATTCTGTGCTATTAAAATAATTTCAGTACCATAAGGATATTCTTGAGTACAATCGTCGCCACAAGAGATGCCCGGTAAATTACTGTGGATGCTGGGTAGCTCACTTTTAATAATACTTTCCTGAGAAGTATCCGTATTAATAATGGTTAAAGTAAACCGTTGTCCCGATGAGGAATAAACTTCATAAGCGCCCATATCAACAATAGCGATACCATCATCATTACCGTCTAGCAAACGTGGATTACCATCGAAATCGATTTCAACCAATTCGGTGGTATTACCATCACCACCTTCACCTTCTGCATCAGTTAAATCCGGTGGAATATTGATATTATTTCCAGCATCGATAGCCGGAGAATCGGTTGCTAAATGAAATTCTTTTGCCACAGTATGTTGCGTTTTGTTATTTTCTAAATCTAGAAAGCGAGGATCTTCATTTTTATTGCCTTCGCCCAACCATCCCCCTTGGATAATGGAATAGGTTACCATGGTATGGTTACTGTCATCGTTAATCTGAGCAGGAGCGGTTGTGCCGGTATTATCTTTATTATTCCAGAGGATACTGTTCATGATTTGTACTGAACTGGCCTGATTAGCTATACCGCCACCGTTCGCTGCTTCATTTTGACTTAGGGTCACCTGAACCAGTAAAGGAGAACTATTTTCATTCCATACAGCACCACCCGCTTGAACGGCTAAATTATTACCCCAAACTACATGACTTAACCAAGTATGACTATTATTTTTATTAACCAAACCGCCGCCGCTATGACTCGCTTGATTTTGAGTAAAGATACTGTGACTTAACCACGGGCTACTGGCATCATTGTACATCCCACCCCCATAAATCGCCGAATTGTTCATGATATTTAGGTGTGATAGCTGAGGTTGGCTATCACCTTGGTTTAATAAACCTCCGCCTATCTGAGTAGCGGTATTGGCAATGAAGAAAACATGACTGACTAGGGGACTACTATTGATATTCGCCATACCACCGCCACTAGTCGCAGTATTGTTTTTAAAGAAGCTATATTTTACCTTGGGACGACTGCCGGCATGATTTGACAATCCACCACCGTAATAGGCAGAATTATTTTCTACTAAGAGATATTGTAATGTTGGACTACCTTGATCATTAAACAAGCCTCCACCACAACCGAGGGGGCAATTTGGGCTACCGTTCGCTTGACCAGCGGTAACAGTGAAACCATCTAGCAATGCGGTTTCATCGGTATCGCTTCCCGTAACCACATGATAGCTGTTGTCATGAGGATTACCCACGACACCAATATCGCCACTGAGAATAGTTGGATGATTAGCACTATCACGTTGTTGCAGTTGGGTTTCGGTACCATTAAAGCCACCATAAATCGCTACCCCATTAATCAATTGAAAAGTGGCCATCCGATCAGTTTGATTAGTTGGTTTATAAGTACCTTCTGCTACCCAAATTTGATTAACTCCATCACAACTGATCGCTGTCGTTAAAGCGGTTTGTAAATCAGTGAAAGCTTCATTCCAATTTAGGCCAGTATTATTGCCCCCCGCCTTTTGATTAACGTAAAGAATGGGGGTATTGGGACAATTTAATGACGATTGTGGCGAAGATTGAGATAGCGGTACCAAGATAGCCTGACACTTTTGATTTTTGGTCATGACCACTTGTGTCGTGTTATCATTACCGAGTGAACAACCAACCCAACCCCTAAATCGCCACGCCGTTGAATCAAAGGTAGTTGTCAAAGTAACTGTCGTTCCTTCCTCGTAATCAAATGCACAAACTTTATTGCCGTCACCACAGAGAATCCCCACCGGCTTACTAGTCACTTTACCCTGACCGGAAACACTGACAGTCAAGTTAAATAAAGATTGTGTCGGCGGTAATAATTGGAAATGGGCTGTACATGACTGTTGTCCGGCTATAATAATTTGACCATGTTCGTTACAATTACCACTCCAGTGGTCAAATTTTGCTCCCAATGCAGCTTTAGGTGTCAAAGTCACCACGGCATTAGGCATAAAACTAAAAACACAGGTGGCTTCGTTATTCTCATGACAAATAATTCCTTGCGGATCACTCGTAACTGAACCGCTACCCTCACCAGCTAATTGGATAACTAGCGCATTATCCCCGCCTGGGATAGGTGCTACTGAAATACCCTGACAGGTTAAATCATAAGCAACAGTAAGATTGTTAGGATCATTAGTCATTAATTCTAATTTGGTTTTATACTGCTCAGCAGCTGTTGGTTGACATTGGACTGTAAGTATTTGTTTGGCACTACCATTGGTTATCGTGAAAGGAATCGATTCTAGATTCACGATGCTAAAATTAGCTTGTTGTTCACCGGCAAGAATAGCTGACTTTATCGTTAAATCTTTATCGCCAATTTCTTCTATTTCAATAGATTGTGTTGCACTAGTGCCAATATTGATCTCACCAAACTCAACCGTGCTATTAGGAACCGGAGTGGATGCAAAGCCAGGCAAGCCCGGTTGTACACCATTGCAAATCAGATCATATTTAACCGACCAATGGCCTAAATCTTCAATTTGCTTACTGGGTAAGTCCTGATGAGGGGGTTGTTGTTCATTTGGCCAACCATTGGTTATTAAATTAAGTGTGGCTCGCCGCTCACCTTGAGCTTGTGGTTGACATTGAACTTGAATGGTCGTTTCCTTACCCACTGAAGTTTCTGGAGAAAATAGTGGTAACGGTGAATCAATCAGTTTAAATTCACCGGCTTGGGGACCAGAAATCGGTTTAGCCAAATCGACCCATAATAATGAATGACCATCTTCTACAATCGTCAAAGTCGTTTTTTGGGTAGAATTAATTGGGACAGAACCAAAATCTATCGGTTTTCCTGGTGAAACTGGCATAGAATTATAAATAGCTGGTCGATCAGCTATACCAAAACATTCTAACTTATACTTAAATTTCTGTGGTTGTTTTTTATTAGGAGAAAGATTGAAAGCATTTAGCGTCAATAAAGTTAAGGTGGCGGGTGTTATCCAACTTTTGTGAGGGGTACATTGTACCGTAACCGGAAGTTGCCCATTTTTAGGAATTGGATTTTGAAACAGCGTATCAACATTTTTAATGGTGAAGCCGGCATTGTCGATGCTGTCTAGTGCTACCTGTAAATCCGCTTCGCCAGGGTTATGAATAACAAAAGTTCTTTCTGCAGTTTCCCACTGACCGGAGCGAATTTTCTTTTCCCGACTTTGCCCCACGTAAAAAGTATCATTCGGGTTGAGAGTAATCGTTTCATTTGTCGAGGATTGATAGGTCACTTCATAACCGGCAAAACTCGGTTGGACATCGCATTGTAAGTGATACTCCTTTTTCGATTCTTTTTCATTGAGTTCGTCTTCAAATGTACCTTCGTAGGTAAATATTTGTAATTTTGCTACTTTTTGAGGTAAAAAATCTCCATTCGCTTTGGGCGAAGGTTTACAGGTAATCTTGATAGGGAGGTAATCTGGAGCGTTGTACGGAATAGTAAAGGGGAAGAAAGAAGGATCTTTATCTATAGAGAAATAATTAGCTAAAGTATCACTCTGTTCCTCAATCAGTTCGACTCTACTTATCGTTAAATCACGCCCACCGACTTCAGTAATAAACAACGTTTTTTCTACTGGCGTCTCTTCCCCAGCCTTAAATTCAATTCGATCATTGGGAGGTGGTAAGGAGTGGTATTTAGCTTCTAATGGTACTACATCTGCGTCAATACCATCACACTGCAATCCATATTCATGAAGTTCTCGAAATTCAGTCGTGACAATTAATTTAGCTTGACGTGTTCCTAGCGCCCATGGCTCACATTGTAGCTTAACCGTTAAATGACTCGTCTTATCAGTCAGGGTAATCGGGAAACTAACCGGTTCTATTACGGCAAAGTCCAACCAATCACCAGTTTGATCAAGTTGGATATTTTCTATGGTTAGTGGCGCATTACCCACGTTATTAATCTGAAAGGTTTTAATTTTTGCGACCATTGGCGTTGTACCCATGTTTAATGGAATATCGCCAAAACGAATTGTATTATCAGCAAAAATCGGAACAGTTTGATATTCTGAACCCAACCCAGCGCAACTCAGCTTATACTCCAAATTTAAATTATCTGGATCATTGGTAGTGAGTTTTAAAGTAGCCAATCGTTCACCGGTAGTAGTCGCATCACATTTGACCGTAATAACGTCACTCATCCCGGCGGGAATTGTTGCTAGTAACGTATTAGTAGTTGGGATTGGAGTCATGTCGATCGTAAAATCGTCTTTATCACCAATGATTTCCTTGAAGTAAACTTGTAAATCCGCATTACCTCTTTGATTAGAAATCCTAATCGGTTGAAATGAAGTAGTACTAGTATCTTGAGGCAAACCTTCGATCGGAACAGCTTGAAATTGAAGCGTATCATTGGGAAAAGGTAGCGAGGCATAATTTGGATTACCAGATAGTACCAAATCAGCATTCAAACACCATTCTTTAATCTGTCCGTTTGGACTAGCCGGTTCTTTATCTTGGACACTTAATGTCCACGTACCTTGGATATTTTGACCATCAAAAGTACTTAATAAATTATTAGGACGATACGAACCATTCGGTTTATAAGCTGGATCACCAGCATCATTGCAATTTTCTTCAATACTATCCGTTGCTTCATCATCTAAAATAACAGCAGGAATATGCCAACCGGAACAGCCTTTCGTAGTTTCTGGTCGTTGTGGTGTTAGGCTAGGGATACCAGGTTGATCAATAAGCGTGACTTGAGTGGTACCCTGTTTTAAGGTGAGAATGAGTCCACCAACATGTTGATGTCCATTTAGATTCAAAGAAAAATTAAGATCTTCGATAGTGCCACTGTCATTGATAACTAAAGTATATTCTTTAGGGGTCTCATCTGCAGACAGTGGTCCACCAACGGTATCACAAAATTTCTTAGTCGTAGCGAAACTCATTGGTAAGGTGAGTACGCAAACTAAACTGACCAAAAAACGAATAAATAAAATCAATCTGTTATGGGAATACATATAGTCCTACCCTATAAAAAATGAAGATGACCTTCAACAGATCAACAACAAGAAATACTAGGAATTAAAACAGTCGTTTTGAAGAATAAATAAACTTGGTAATTTATTTATCAAATGATATTATTCTATTAGTAAAATGATATTTTTGCAAGGAAAAAATAGAGATAGCCTAAAGGAGAAGAGAACATTCTAGATTCAAACTGATTGGCTATTATTTATAGTAATAACAAGCATTCCCAAGCAAACCAACGATAATTCTATCTGGCGTTAACACCAGATAAATTCGTGTTGATGGATCAGCAAGAACTGTCTTAGAAGTAGGGTTAAAAAGAAGATAATTAAAAAGAAGATAATTCTTCTGTCTATATCCTTTAGGACTTACGCAGTTCAAATAGATAATTTAATTATTTCAATAAGTTGTTATCTTAGCGTACAGGAAAATTATTTAATAAAACAAACTATTTATGAAAATAATTGCGTAAGTCCTATTCTTAATACAGTAAGAAGACCCAACCTATTTTTCAGAGGTTACCTTTCCAAGGTTAAACCTCATAAATAGTAGAGGCAACCTGACCACCTTGACCAGTCCAGTTAGTATGATAAAACTGCCCTCTGGGTTTATCTGTCCGTTCATAGGTATGCGCACCGAAATAATCTCGTTGTGCTTGCAATAAGTTAGCTGGCAAATATTCACAGCGATAGCCATCATAAAAAGCTAATGCCGATGAAAAAGCCGGGGTAGGAATACCTAATTGAACACCTAACATGACTGTTTTACGCCAACCCGCTTCAGCTTTTTTAATCTCGGTAGCAAAAAATTATCTAAGAGCAAATTTTCTAGTTGCGGATTATGCTCAAACGCTTGTTTGATGTTACTTAAAAATTGACTCCGAATAATACAACCACCACGCCACATTAAAGCAATATCACCATAACTCAACTCCCAATTGTACTCCTTAGCGGCTTCGCGCATTAACATATATCCTTGGGTATAAGAAACAATTTTGGAAGCATATAAAGCATCGTGGATAGCGGCAATCGTAGTTTTAACTTCGCCAACAAAGGTTTTTTTATCGCCAGTTAAAATGGGCGCTGCTTTCACACGTTCGGCTTTGAGCGCAGATAAACAACGCGCAAAAACAGCCTCGGTAATTAGTGTTACCGGGACACCTAAATCAAGGGCATCTATTCCGGTCCATTTACCAGTACCTTTTTGTCCAGCCGCGTCGAGAATTTTGTCGATAAGTAGGGTACCCTCTTCCGTAGTGACTTGGAGAATTTGGCTAGTTATTTCAATTAAGTAAGATTCCAATACCCCTTTATTCCACTCAGCAAAAACTGGGGATAATTCTTCTACAGGTAATTTCACGCCTTCACGCAAAAGATGATAAGCTTCGGCAATTAATTGCATATCACCGTATTCAATGCCATTATGGACCATTTTAACGTAATGACCAGCACCATTTTCTCCTACCCATTGACAACAAGGTTCACCATCAACTTGCGCAGCAATTGCTTGTAAAATAGGTTTTACTTCCATCCATGCTGTTGGATTGCCACCAGGCATAATAGAAGGACCAAACCGTGCTCCGGACTCACCCCCGGAAATACCAGTACCGATAAAACGAATTCCTTGTTCTGATAAAGTTCTAGTACGACGTTGTGTATCTTTGTATAATGAGTTACCACCATCAATGATAATATCACCAGTTTCTAAATGGGGCCGTAGTTGGTCAATTAAATTATCAACGACAGTTCCAGCCTTCACCATTAACATAACAATACGGGGCTTTCTGAGAGTCTTAACCAATTCAGCTAGAGAATAAGTACCGCTAATCGCAGTACCCTTTGCCGGACCACTCAAAAATTCATCGGTAGTCGTAGCTGTTCTATTATAAACCACGACTTTAAAATCATGATCATTCATGTTCAAGGCTAGGTTTTGCCCCATGACAGCTAACCCAATTAAGCCAATGTCTGCCCGTTCCATATTGCCATCCTCTATTATTAATAATTAATAAATTAAACCGACTTTACTTATTTTAGTTTACTTTGACTAACAATGGATGACTTTTTTTAATCTGGTTTGGTTGGATAGTTCGTATTTTAGATCTAGCTAAGCATTATGTAGTTTGCCACCTATTCATTTTGAAAGAGGATTCGTAATTGTCTCGTTTAGCCAAGTCAGTCGATCGGACATTTGAAATTGATAGGATTAATAGATTGGGTCAGTTTTTTTAAGGCGCGCTTTTCTAGACAATTTGCGCTATTTTTATTTCAATCTAAACCTATACTCAAATAGGTAAAATAACTCTGTCCATATAACCGGGTAGTTCTAATATCTGCAATGCACTACCTCGCATTATAATTATACCCCGTTGGCGACTATTACCACTATCAGAAAATTCAAATTCATAAATTCTTTTTAGCTGTAACCAACCACGACTATTACGTTGTAAACGAATTTGCACTAGCGCAATCGTATCATCCAACAATTGTAAATTGAATTGGTTGCACATTTGTTTACAAATCATTTTAGCGGCTTCTTGACTACGTTGAGTATCAAACCACAACCAAGTTATTAAACCAAGTAAAATCAGTAAACTAAGTGAATTCATGACTGATCACAAATAAACAAACAAAACTTATCCATGGTTATTTCTTTGGTTGCCCCGTTCTGAAATCAAGTACTTTAAAAAATGCAGAATACCGCCAAACTTATAATTTGAATTAACATATTTCTCAATGACATAAAACATAAAATAGTAAAATCGAGCTGATGACCAAATAACCAATAATAGTAAAAAACTGATTATCCAGCTTTTAGTTTTTACTAATATTAAACTCGCTGATGTTACTAAAATAAGTAAGAATAAAATACCTTTTAAATAAATTAATTTGGGGTTATTAATATCCTTATTTTTGAGTTTTATCATTGCTTAAAATGTTCCCATTTACTAAGTAAAGTTTACTTAACTATTTAAATTAGAAATAAAATTGAATTTAAGCCATTAATTTTTTAGTAAACATTTAATATGATTTTTTCCAACTTAATAAAATTTAGGTGTAAAAAAAATCAGAAAATTAAAAGCAAAAATATGTCAATATGACATATACTTAATCAAGTTGGCTAAACGCTGGTTATCACAATAATTTATTAAAGTCATCTAATTGGATTATGACTTTATGTCATAATTTAAAATTAATAGATAACTTTTATGATTAAAAAATATTAATTATAATTAATATATTATAATAAAAAAACTATAATAGGAATGAGATTTGCGGTTATTAGGATGCCCCTATTTATTAAGGCAAAATAAATTAACAATATGACCTAGATATGACCTAGTTTAGGTATCCTAAATTATCCTAGTTTAAGGAAATATAAATTATGATAAGTATGAAAAAAGTACTGGGTGTTTTAGTTGTGGCTGGTAGCTTAGTTTCCCTACCTCAAATTTCTAGCGCTCAATACGGCATGGGTATGTATGGTATGGGCATGGGTGGCATGTATCCGATGTACGGCATGGGTATGGGCGGCATGGGCGGCATGGGTGGCA
>JAAUSR010000045.1 GCA_012032555.1 Thioploca sp. | reverse complement strand
CTACATATACATTTCGTATAAAATTTATATTGCGTATATAATTTCTTATTAATTTCCACGAACCATTCATATTCTGTGTTTTTGTTCCTTTGCAAACTAATCACCAAAATATATCTGACTAAAGGAGGTATTTGTCTACTAATTCTATTTCTATACCCAAATCTGAGAAAATACTTTAATATAACCCTCAAAAAAAATTTTCTTCGACAGAATTAAACTCGACTATCAAGTTTTTTAGGCTTGACCGAAGCAGAATTTATTGCTTATAACATACAAGCGATGACCCGATACTTTAAAGAGTGGGTAGGTTCAAGCCGGCCTAACTCTCTGCCATTCATATGTTTTGCGGATGGTCTGAGTACCAAGAGCCTTTTTGCGACCTCAACCATTTCATCCAACTTGTCGTGAGGATTATCGGCATTGATAATACTACGATACGAATAGCCTCTACTAGTGCCTCCATCCGAGATTTCTGTTGCCGGCTGCCGACTATACAAGCGGGCAGTTGGTTTTCAAGGCGGGCTGATTGTTCTGGGTGAAGGAGGAGGGCATAGTCCAACAACAGACTCAGAATCGGGCTTCTGCTGCCTGATCCCTCATAGTCATACTGCGGGGCCGATTGCTCCCATCCTTCATACATATAACTTCCAGTCCTCTCTTGGTTACGAAATCTTACTCGTTGAGTTTTCCGCAATTGGCTTATGATCTGGGTATTGGTGAAGACTTCTGCTGCTCGATTCATAAACTGGCCACTGCTATACAACGCAGCTACCAATATGGCTTTGACCTGAATTTGAGGATGATAATATTTGAAACGCTATAGTCAATTCAGGTTGAGTTGGATAATGGGAATTAGGAGCCGGTTTGGGCGGGCGTTTGAACTGTTTCACGCCGGGTTTTTTGAGCTTGTTATCTTCCTGGTTCCAAAGCGTGACTGCTGGGTCTGGGCAATAAAACCGCAATCCCACCGGCAAGCTTACCTTGGATGTCACTAAGAAGAACATGACCACTGTCTGACCGTTAAAATAGTCGCTGTTTTTTCGGTGACAGAGCTTGTAGGTACCGAAAATTCGTAACGAGAAACTCTCTGACGTCAAGTCTGGTTAAATCTCTCAAGATGATTAGTCTTGCTGGTATTTGTCTCGACGACTCGATGGTGGGTTTGGGGTAGAATTCCCCGAGAAGCTTTCCAGTTATCCGTAGAGCTAACTGCACCCCGCCGATAGACAGGCGGCCATGATTGCCATAATCTTAATGCTGCTCTTGGATCACGTTGGTCAACCGCATACCCCACTCTTTAACGACATCTAGAGCTAACTATACCCCACTTGGGGAAGCGGTATTCCCAACCTAACTCCACCTTTCATCACCTTCGCGGGTCATGGGACTGTTTTTTTACTCGATAATGAGGTTAGTAGAGCACCACAATAGATTTCATTGGCATATTCTGGTATCCAACTCACCGCGACTCCGGTGAGGCGAGGAATTCCTCGCCAGGAAATTTTCTCTACTAAGAAACCATTGGCAATGATTGGTTTCGTTTCTACAGTTATTCGACGATTTTATGGATCTTTCAATTCGACGATTTTGTGGATCTTTCACCACGGGTCGATCACAATTTTTGCACCTATATCTTGGTTTTACATTATGAATTCTATCATTCTTTCCAGGGTGGTGAATGGACTTTGGTACTTAAGATAGAGATAGCCGATGAGAGCATGATAGTTTGGCTAAAGAATTGCCGTCAGGTGAAGCGGTTTCCGACGCAGTTAAAAAACCAATTGCGCCATGATGTGATTTATCTGACCGATACCACACCATTCACCACCTTCGATAGGAAAGCCTTTATACACCAACACGACTCGCCTTGGCGAGTTGAGCAATATCACCGAGTTATCAAGCTGGTGTGCAACATGAAAGAGTATCTCAACCCCAAATTTCGGCCCGCTGTCCATGTATAAGTCCTATGATCATAAAAAGCAAAAATAAGTTTACGTTTTTGCTTTTGGTACCTTTGTTTCTAGAGTATGAAGCTGTTTTGAAATGTTCAAAATAGTTAGTAATAAGTCACTTGACGACTCAATATATTGATAATATTTTAGCTATGTTAGCAAAACGGGGTTGGGCAATACGTATCCCTTCATTTTTTGTGGAAACATCAACCGAATGATTGTTAAAGATGAAATGGTTCTAGAAACGACCATCAATGGGCAAGCCAAAGCTATTATCACCTTTCTACAATATGGCGCTTCGCTTATACACCCTACGCGGGCTACTCAGCTAGTGTTTCCAATGGAATCCACATTCTAGACATTTATGATGCTTTTTTCTCAATGGGAAAATAATGGTAAATACGCCAAATGTTAGCAGTACAGTTATTAGCGAAGATAGCGATAATCGACTTTCATAGTGTTTTGCTCCACACTGAGGGCAGCGATCTTCTTCTATTTCTATATCGGGAAATTCACTGTCGAGATCACTTTCGTATGCACCTTTTAAATGCTTTTCTAAGACTAAATGAGCTGCTTCAAGATTATTCTCTAATACCTGGAGCTTTACACCACCCAATGCTTGGGAGTACATCCAATTAGCCCACACATGATTTTCATGTACAACCCAAGCCGGAATACCTTCCGCTTCTAACCGCCCTTTAGCTAAATATGCCTCAATTGGGAATGTAAAATCGGCTACTGTTTGGAATTTTACCATGGTAATTTTTAACTCTAATTTAACTAGTTAACTCGTTGCTGACAGAGAGAATGGTAGGTAATGCTACGCTTTTTTGCACACCCTAAATTCAGCCATAGTAATTTAAATCATGAATTATCTAATCATCGATGCAACCATACTCTTAGTAAAGATAATAATTTATTGGCATCAAAGGGCTTAGCTAAGTAATCACTGGCGCCAGCTTCAATACATTTGGTTTTATCGCCTTTCATCGCTTTGGCTGTCAGGGCAATGATGGGCAATTGGCGAAATCGAATTTGGCTGCGAATTTGGCGAATGGCTTCATAACCATCCATGCCGGGCATCATAATATCCATGAGAATCGCACTAATATCAGACTGGGTTTCTAAAGCTTGTAAGGCTTCTTGACCATTGCGAGCAACGACAATTTCCATTTCTTTATCTTCTAAAGTCGCTGCTAAAGCAAAGACATTCCGCACATCATCATCGACTATCAGGACTTTTTTACCGGCAAAAATCGCTTCTTTATTACGGATTTTATGTAACAGTTGCTGTTGTTCTTGAGGAAGTTGCGATTCAACTTGATGGAGAAATAAAGTCACTTCATCTACCAACCGTTCTGGTGAATAGACTTTTTTAATGGTGAGGAAGTCGTGATATTTTTGTAAAATCGTTTCTTCTGCTGGGGTCAATTCCCGTTCGGCATAAATAATTACGGGCATTTGCGCGAGATAAATTTCGTTATACAATTGCTCAAGCCATTGTAAACCAGTGTTTTTGCCAACACTAACATCTAAAACAATACAGTCAACGTGTTGAGATTGGAGTTGTTGTTGAGCCTCTGCTGCAGTGGTCACTACCGTGGTTTGAATATCGCCGCCATTAACCCATTGCAAAATGGCTTGTTCACGTTGCGGATTATCGACGATGACCAGTAAATTTCTTACCGTTGTGGTGATAAATGTTTCTATTTGCTTAAAGGCTTCACCTAATTGTGCCATGCTAACTGGCTTGAGACAGTAACCAATCGCGCCCATCTTTTTGGCATCTTGGCTTTCATCAGTACCGGAAACAAAGTGAACTGGAATATGACGGGTAACCGGATCATCTTTGAGTTGTTCCATGACGCTCCAACCATCGACCTGTGGTAAGCCAATGTCAAGGATAATTGCATGCGGTTGATAGGTTGCCGCCAGTTGTAAACCGGTGTCACCATCGGCTGCTAGTAAGCACTTGAAAGCTTTTTCATGAGCTATTTCCATTAACACTTGGGCAAATTGATGATCATCTTCAATGATTAATAAAAATTTATCATCAGCAGCCAAATTGTCTCGATCATCTTTAATGGTTGGCGGTGGTGGTATAGTTACTGGGTTAGTTACCGTTGTTATCGCTAGTTTATTGGTATTAATCGTTGGTTGAGAAACCTTTGCCGCTAATTTCGTTGGTGAAGGTGAAGAAAGGGTTTTATGATCTTGAATACGTTCGGGTAAGTAGCAGGTAAACGTACTACCTTGCCCCGCTTCACTATGTAATTGAATCTCTCCTCCTAACAGTTGTATTAACTGGCGAGAAATCGATAATCCTAAGCCAGTACCACCATAGCGGCGGCTAGTGGTACCATCAGCTTGTTGAAAGGCTTCGAAAATGACTTTTTGCTTCTCAGTGGGAATACCAATGCCCGTATCCGTCACCTGGATAGCAATGGTGGTGTGTGGGTCTAAGTGACTTCGAGATAAATTAGTGGTAGCTGCGGGTCGAGAAATGTCAACGGTAATGCCACCTTGAGCGGTAAATTTAAACGCATTGGCAATTAAATTGGTGATAACTTGTATCAAACGTTGGGAATCGGTATACCAACTCTCCGGTAAATCCGCAGCTAATTGAATCGTAAAACCAATCCCTTTTTCTGCGGCAATATGGTTGAATTTTTGTTCCAGCGATTCAATTAAGTCAGCAAACAGAACTTCTTCCGGATGAATTTCAACTTTGCCAGCTTCAACTTTAGATAAATCTAAAATATCGTTAATGAGCGACAGTAAATCGGAACCGGCGTTGTGAATGGTATTGGCATATTTAATCTGCGTAGCGGTCAGATTGTTGTCTTTATTATCAGCGAGAAGTTGTGCCAAAATCAGTAAACTATTTAAAGGTGTCCGCAGTTCGTGCGACATATTCGCTAAAAATTCTGATTTGTATTTACTGGCTAATTCTAATTCATTGGCTTTGGTTTGTAATTCCAATTTAGTTTTTTCGAGCGTGGCATTTTTTTCTTGGATAGCGGCTTGTTGGCGTTCTAGATCACGGGTGCGGATTTCGAGTTCTTCATTAATTTGACGCAGTTCTTCTTGTTGCGCTTGAAGTTCTTCGGATTGATGTTGGAGTTCTTCGGTTTGTTTGGTTAATCTATCGTTACTTTGTTGTAATTCCAATTGCTGAGATTGTAATATCTCCGCTTGCGCTTGACTTTTGTCTAACAAAACTTGCATTTGCGTACGTGATTCGGCGGTATTGACGGCAATTGCAATACCGGGTAACACCTGCGCTAAAAATTCCAGATGCAATTCCGTGAAAGCCGTAAAAGCAGCTAATTCAATTACCCCTTTTAACTGGTTCTCATACAAAAATGGCGCTACTAAAATGGTAGCTGGTGCTGCCTCTCCCAAACCACTACCAATGGAAATGTAGTTAGATGGTGCTTTGGCGATCACAAACGGTTTGCGTTCCAAACCAGCCTGTCCGACAATCCCTTCACCCAATTTAAATTCATAAACTGAGTGACTACGCCAAATATAGGCATGACTGGCTATCATCTTTAAATAAGGCGGTTGCGTTTCCTCTGCTTCGGCTTGGTAAAGGTAAAAAGCACCAATTTGAGCTTCTAAGTAAGGTGTAAGAAAATTAATAATATTTTCTGCTAAATGAATAATATTTTGTTCACCACTAATACAATCATTAAGCTGAGTCTGACCAGTTTTGAGCCAGTCTTGTTTAGCTTTTTGTGCGGCAGCTTGTTGTAACGCTTGGGTCATATCTATTAAGGCTTGTCCCAACTGATCGTCTTTAGACAAGCGTTTAATTTCAATATGATAATTGCCAGTGGCAATGGCATGTGCTTGAGCAATAGTGGTTTTAATTCCTTCTTTCAATTGTTGGGCAGAATAAACAATTTCACCAATTTCATCTCGGGTTTGATAAGTGAGGGCTTCTTTGATTAATTTACCTTGTGATAACGCTTTGAGGTGAGAATTAATCAGCATCAACGGTTTGGTTAATTGTTGAGTTAACCGCGTAATTAAGATTAAAGCAATTAAGCCTACTATCGCAGTTAAAACAGTGATTGCCCAGGCAGCATGTTGTTGCGCATTGATAGCAGCATCTCGTAAGGCTTCCATCCGTTTTTGGTGACTTTCAATTAAGGTATTTAATAAATCCGTCATTTGCTGATAAGTGGTCCAGCCAGCACCGCTAATCACTAATTGCATAGCTTGTTGCTTATCATAGTCCTCACTGAAATGTAATACTTGAGAAATAATATCAGCAAATTTTTCCTCCGTTTCTTGAAAAGCAAACCAAGGTTGACTACTTGATTCATCAGTATCAGCCCGTAGATAACGCAAGGCAATCAGTTTGATGCGTTTGTTAAGTTGCTGTTCAAGTTGCGATAGTTCTTGTCTAACCCGTTGCATGGTTTCATCATCCGTCACACTGCTATGCAGAATTAAGCGTAGCCAAATTTCTAAGATTAATTTTTCTAACCCCTTAATTTTTAAGATCGGAATAGCTTCAGTTTCCACTAAAATCGTGGAAATATGAGCCACATGATAAGTATAAAAAAAACCGATGCCACCACTAGTCACACTCAGAAATACCACTACAATAATAGTTTGGAGCAATAGTTTAGATCGCAGATACACAGCTTATCCTTTTAATAAAAACTAATTTATTAATCAATTATTTAAAAATAGATTGCGCTGCTGTTATAGCGATTTGGGTTTGGATATAGTCTTGGGGCTGTAAAGAATGAATGAGTTGATCGGTTTGTTGGAGATAAAGGAGAAGTTCTTTAATATAAGTTGGAGCATCTTGTTGATTGCTGGTGAGGATCGTGTCTAGATCGGTATGAATCTTACCACCGGTAGTGAGTGCATCCAATTCGGCATCAGTATGGGGGTGGTCACTAAACATGGTTTTTCTTAAAATGGTATAAAAATCGGCTTTATTACTGGGATCAGCTTGCCATTGAACCGCACGTAACCAACCTTGTAAGAATTTTTTGACCACTTCGGGATGTTTTTCTAAAAGCGGCTTTTGAACACTAATACCTTCAGGAATAACCCCAGGAAAATCCGCCGAAGTGAATAATAATTGCCCCACTTTTTCTTTAATAGATTTAGAGGCTTCGGGATCATAACTGACAATCGCCGCTAATTTACCTTTCTTAAAAGCTTGATTTAAATCATAGGTATTGGCTATTTCTACTAATTTGACTTCGTTGACATTAATTTTGGCTTTATCGAGCACTTGCTTGATAAAAAACTGAATCGGTGCTGATCGTGTATAGACCCCAATTTTTTTACCTTGGATCTGTTCCAAACGGGAAAGACTCTGATGCAGAATAAATAAATCCCCACCATGAGACCAATCGTGTTCGTAAATGATGACGTACTCAGGAGAATGATTGATCATTTCGATGACATTACCTAACATACTGAGCATAAAGTCAGTTTTGTGATTTTCAAAGGCTTTAAGGTTCTCAGTTTCATAATTAGCAAATTGTTTAACTATAATGTCAATGCCAGCGTCTTGCCAAAATCCTTGTTGTTGCGCTACATAAGCGGTACTCCAAGGCATCCATTCAACCAGACCTAATTTATAAGTTTCGGCTAATCCCGGTAAAGACCAACTAATCAGCCCTAACAATAGAATAAACTGCTTAAATTTCATCGTTATCTCCTTAAAAAAACCAAAATAAATCAACCCAGCCAGGTTTAGTTTTTGTATCTTATTAACTGCTTATTTATAAGATAAGTTCTTGAACTGCTTCCAGTTGATGGAGAAATAAAGTCACTTCATCGAGAAATCGTTCTGGTGAATGTACTTGTTTAATGGTGAGGCAATCAGCACAGCGTTGTAAAATTTGTTGTTCTTTATCAGTCAAATCGCGCTGAGCATAAATAATCAGCGGTAATGGTGCGAGCAGGGGTTGTTGGTAGAATTGTTCTAGCCATTGTAACCCAGTACTTTTCTCTAGATCAACATCTAATACCAGACAGTCAAATTATTCCGTTTATAACTGTTGCCAGGCAACCCGCGTAGGGTGTATAAGCACGAGTAGGCTGGGTTGAGGAACGAAACCCAGCTTACCCAAAACTGATGTTAAACTCATTAGATAAATACTTTGAACTACCCAATGATGATCAAAAGAATGATCTCAAGAAAGCTGGGTTTCGTCCCTCAACCCAGCCTACGTGCTACATTAAAGCTATTCAGCAAGCATTTAAACAATTACGAGAACTTCAAAATTCTGCTGAGTGCGTAACGTGAGCTGCTAAATCAGAAAGGTAGAGTTCTTTTGAAATAAACTCATCTATTCCCACTTCTCTCCAGCAGTATCAGACACAAGATTCCTAACTACTTCCTTAACATTAATTGTATCTTGTTGAAGTACTCTTCTTTGTTCATCAACAATATCAATGCGCTGTTGGATTATATCAATTCGATCTTGATCATTCGATTCCTTAGCTTCTTGTTGTTTTTTCTGTAAGTTATCAGATGTAATTGAATATGCTCCAAAAGCATTTTGCCTCCAAACATGATTATAATGGTGATAAACAAAGTCTTCTAACGATGATAAATTATGTTGGTGCACTCCGGATGCTTCCCAAGAACCACGCCCAACAGCTCTATTCATTGTCATTACAAGTGAATCAACTAATCCATCACCAAAACGATATCTTTCATTAATATTATCAACGATATTTACTTGGCTTGGCTTCATACTTTTATTTTCACTCGATTTAAATCCATCTAAATCATGCCAGTTGTCAGGAGCCATAACACCCATACCAAATATCCTATCAACAACAGTTTTAGCTTTAGCAGAATCAAAAAAGTTCTTCATGTCTTCTTTATTCAATAGTAAATAACATGGCATTGCATGAGTAAATGGGTTCGATACAGTTCCTTTAGTTTGCTGATATTTGGCAGGATTCGCTGATATAAGAGGTACACCCTTAATTTTAGGATGACTATCAAGTATTCCAACCAATCCAATAAGTTCTGCAACGTTATAATTGCGTAAATGACTAGAAACGCTAGCCATGTCTTTATGAGAAGAAAGACGACATACTAAATTTCTAAGTTTATGGGAATTTCGTTGTTCTATTTCTGTTGGAAATATTCGTTTCATAGTTCACCTTCTTTTAGCCAGAGTACCACTACAACTCTAAGCAATTCATAAACTAAGTTTATAACGGGTGAGACAGTCTAAATGCTCACCCATTTTATTAGTCACTAATTCACACTCATAATCAGTCAGTAGTCACTGATACAATTGAATCCCAATGGAAAGTTCTATTACTTCCAAAATCACGATCTTCTAGAAGGTAGCAGTAGGTGGTTTTTGGTTTAACAGTATGGTCCTGATAGAGGTAAGTTGTTCCAGAAAAACCATTACCCTTGCTAGCCTCAAAACCAACGAGGACAATATCATGATAATTTTCTAGATTAGAGGTACATTGAGAGTTATTCGGTTGTCCCCGCCAGATGAAATAGCCAGCGTTTTGGTCTTCAAATAAGGTTCGCCATTTTAATAAGACTTTCTTTGAGTTTGGTATAGCCTCAAAGGTTGCTAAGGTTGCTAATGAAGTTGGGCAAATAGAGGGATTTTGAGGTTCCAAAGCAACAACAATTACATTATTAAAAAACTCTTCTAGCTCTGGAGCTAGATTAGTAACATTCAGGCCATTATCTTCTAAATCTAAGAAAAACAAATTATTAAGATTTATCAATGAAAGTGGAATACCACCACAAAGTTGATTATTTCTCAGAGAAAGCATTCTTAAATTACTAAGATTACCTAACTTTGTAGGTATTGAGCCACTTAATTGATTAAAACCTAAGTCAAGTGATTGCAAATTATCAAGATTACCCAATTTCATAGGAATTAAACCACTCAGTTGATTATTATTCAATTCAATAATTTGCAAATTTTTAAGGTTACCTAATTCTGCGGGAATCGAACCACTTAATTGATTAACTACTAGAGAAAGTGATTGTAAACTACTAAGATTACCCAGTTCCGCCGGGATTGAACCACTCAGTTGATTATAAATTAAGGAAAGCTCCCGCAATCTACTAAGATTACCTAATTCAGGAGGAATCGAACCACTTATTTGAGTATTACCTAAATAAAATGATTGCAAATTACTAAGATTACCCAGTTCCGCCGGAATTGAACCAGTTAGTGGATTACGAGATAAATTAAAAAGCACTAAATTAGTAAGGTTACCTAATTCAGGTGGAATCGAGCCAGTCAACTGATTCTCATCTATGTAAAGAAATTTCATCTCACTAAGATTACCAAGTTCCGGAGGAATAAAACCAACTAACCCATTCGATGCCATTGCAATCTCAAATACATGATCACCTACATGATCATTGCCAAAACAGAATACCCCAATCCAATCACATGGCGTATTACTCTCATTCCAACCCGTATTATCTATCCAATTAGGACCACCAGTACTATTATAAAATGCGACTAAAGCCTCACATTCAATTTGAGGTATTTGAGTGACTTGAGTGCAATCTGTGGCTGCTAATACTTTAGAGAATCCTAAAAACATTAAGACAAAAAATAATAACTTGCTAAGTTTCATTGTTAACTCCTAGCTGGTATAAGAAGAAAATCATTATTATGAGAAGTCATTATGCTAAAAACTGGGGAAACCAACAATTGATATTACCTTCTAACTTTACAATACCTTCGCCAAAACAGAAGAATGAGATAACCGGTTGAAAAAAAGGTGACTGAAGTAAAATATTGGTGAAAACCAATCCGCCAATATCAAACCAGGAGTCACCCGTGAGCGATATTAACACAGTTGTGTTATGTTTGAGTACCGTATTGGGCAGCTCGCGGGTCAAGGTTTGTAAACCTTGACCCAACATTTTGAGCATCCATAAGGCTATTTAAAACATTCGGGTACTGCTTACAAATCGGCACCCGCACCCCTCTCTCTCCCTTTGACGAAGGGGGAAGTAAAGAACTTAACTTCATGGCAGTGACGCGCCGGCGTGGGAATACGTATGGCGCTGCTCCTGCGGTGCGGTGCAGCCAAGTAGGGTGGGTGAAATGCCGCCCGGGTGTTTGGTGTTGGCACAAAATGATCCCGGCATTTTGCCCACCTTTAATTGGCACCAGGAAAAAGGTGGGCAACGCTTTGCTTTTGCCCACCCTACCGGGCTACCGGGCTATGTGCTATCTTTAATTAGTATTGCCCGAAAATTAATCTTTAAGGGTAGGGTAAAATTTTCTGTCCAACAATTGCTCGATGGTATAAGAGCAACTCTTCGGGAAAGTTGATTTAGGCAACCCGGTTTCATCAACTGCAATGTCTAAAGCATTGGGATAGGCTTCCAATACAGCATCTTGTAACTTACTCTTTAAGCTAGGGTTTTGTTTAAAAAGCAAAGTAATTTTTGTTCGTTGTTCAGTAATTGTCCCCTTCCAACTTCCTCCGGTAAATGAACCCCAACGATCCTGCAATTGGTTGTACTGATATTCCCATTTCAACAGATGAGCAATCAATGGGATAAGCCGATTAACCAATTCACGGCGGTTACTTTTGCCCATATCCTCAAGCTCCTCAATCAGATGCTCAATATCAATCTCATTCACTCTACCTTGCTTAAGTAAAGTAATGTGTTGTTGAATCCAAGCATCAAAATCCCTATCATATTCGAGTGTTAAATTCTTCATAAGAATTACTCCTTGTTAATGCTAAAAAAATCTAAATTAGCAAGCGTAGCAACAATGCCGTTAAGTTAAGCAGTTGAGTGTTAGGGCGAACACGCAGGTTCGCCCCTACACATGGTGTATTTTGTAGGGGCAGACCTGTGTGTCTGCCCTTAACTTAATGGCATTGAAGCGTAGCAAGCGTAGAGTGTATGAGCGCAGCGTCATACACCATCTTGCCTCTACACATCCCATTAGGAATAAGCAACTACAGATTAAATACAGCCAAACTGTTTTGGTAAAGAATCTCCTATTGGTGTAAGCCTACCTAAGGTAAGCTAGGAACATTTGGTTAAATGGTGAGAACATTGCTCAAAAATCCAATCTAAAATACCTAAAACTTCATTAATATGCGTCGTTGTATAAGTGGGGCTTTCATAAATATGTTGTTGAGGATCAAGTTGATAAAATTGCCATACCGTGGCATTGGTAACTATTCCAAATAGATTAATTGGTTGTGTGTTATTCTGCCGACAAACATACATTGCTAATAAACATTGGGCTAATCCTTGCTCAAAATCGTCATTTTTAGCTTCTACCACACACAACAATGGGGTTTGATAAACTTTTCCTTGTGGCGCAATTAAATAATCGGCAACGCCTTGTAAGGTCTCACTTTGTAATTTTGCCGCTTTCCAAATTTTGAGTTGCTCAAAGTAACTAATGGATTCAAGTAAAATGGCATCAATGAGAACACTTTTAGCCGCTTCTGATAATGACAAATCAAAATACTTAGAGAGTCGGGTGATAGTTTCCGTATAAAGCGATGATGGTAATCTCACCTTAAAAGGGATACGCCATTCAGCTATTTCATGTTGATTTAAAATTTGCAAAGCTTGCGCTAAAGTAAATTGAGAGAAGCGTTTTTTGGCTTTCATAACCCGGTTTCCAAAAAAATATCAACATCTGTAAGATATTATGGTAGCAGGGGTCAAAGAGGGGGTGGTTAAAGGCAACTGCGTAACTTCTAATCTTGACTCGGATAAAAATCATCATCAAACAATTGTTCAACTGTATATGGACATTCAGCGGGAAACGTCGATGCCGGTAACTGTGTTTCTTTAATAGCCAACTCTAACCCATCTTCATAAGCCTCCGAGAGGATTGCTGATAATTTTGCCTTCAGTTCCGGTGATTTGCGTAACCGTTTAGCGATTCTGGTGCGTTGTTCAACGATTGTAGAACGCCAACTTCTACTATCAAATTCTTTCCACTGGTTAGATAAACATTGATATTGAAACTGCCACTTGAGCAAATGGGCAATTAATACCGTTAGACGGTTTTCTAATTCGTTGTGTTCACTTGCACCCAGGCTTGCCAATTCTTCTAGTAAATGTTCAATATCTAATTCGGAAAATCGACCGGCTTTCAACAGTTCCGCTGTCTTTTCAGACCATGCCGTATAATTATTCTGATAAAGTTCATGTAAATTAGTCATTTCAGTACCCAAAGTTATCTTATACTTTTTAATGATATAACCACACGCGCAGCAAAGATAATAAACGTTCACTATCAACCGGCTTACTCAAGTAATCATTTGCACCAGCGGCAATACATTTGGCTTTATCGTCCTTCATGGCTTTAGCAGTTAATGCAATAATGGGCAATTTGCGAAAGCGCGGTTGTGCACGGATTTTTCGTGTTGCCTCGTAGCCATCCATTTCGGGCATCATAATGTCCATCAATACCACCGCTACATCAGGATTATCTGGTAAAGCTTGTAAAGCTTGTAAACCATTATGTGCCACCACAATTTCCATATTTTTATCTTCTAAAGTAGCTGTTAAGGCAAACACGTTGCGAATATCATCATCGACGATTAATACTTTTTTACCGGCTAAAATAGCCTCCTTGTCGCGAACCTGATTCAAAATTTGTTGCTTATCTGGTGGTAAATCGGCTTCCAGTTGATGGAGAAATAAAGTCACTTCATCGAGAAATCGTTCTGGTGAGTGTACTTGTTTTATGGTGAGGCGATCAGCACAGCGTTGTAAAATTTGTTGTTCTTTATCAGTCAAATCGCGCTGAGCATAAATAATCAGCGGTAATGGTGCTAGCAGGGGTTGTTGGTAGAATTGTTCTAGCCATTGCAACCCAGTACTTTTTTCTAGATCAACATCTAATACCAGACAATCAAATTGTTCAGTTTGTAAATGTTGCCAGGCAGTCGCTCGATTTGCCGCTACGGTAGCTTGAAATGAACCCTCTTTGACTAGATCAATCATGGCTTGTTGATGTTGAGAATTATCGGTGACAATTAACAATTTTTTGACCGTTTTAGCGAGAAAATCTTCAATATGTTTGAAGGTATTACTGAGTTCATCCATACTCACTGGTTTTAAACAGTAACCAATAGCGCCCATTTGTTTGGCTTCTTGACGCTGATCCGTACCGGAAACAAAATGGACGGGAATATGGCGAGTTGCAGAATTTTCCTTCAAGCGCGACATCACTTTCCAACCATTCATTTGTGGTAAGCCGATATCGAGAATAATGGCACTCGGTTGATATTGTTCAGCTAATTGCAAACCAGTTTGCCCCTCAGTAGCCAGTAAGCATTTAAAGCCTTTTTCTCGGGCGAGTTCCATCAGTAACTGCGAAAAGCGTTCATCATCTTCAACAATTAATAAGGATTTATCACCGGTTTGCAAATGGGCGCGATCATCGGCAACGGGTAGTGGTGATTGTAGGTTGACATTGGTTGGCTTTGAGAGATTGGGAGAGTGAGTTGGTGATGGCATAGCGGCATGGGGTGATGCAGATGGGGTAACTGGAACTGAGGGAGATTGCTTGTCAACAGTGGCTAATTTTTCGGGTAAGTAAATAGTAAAAGTACTCCCTTTATCTTCTTCGCTGTGTAATTGAATTTCACCTCCGAGCAATTGAACTAATTGCCGGGAAATAGACAAACCTAAACCGGTGCCACCGTAGCGGCGACTGGTGGTTCCATCCGCTTGTTGGAACGCTTCAAAAATAACTTTTTGTTTGTCTTGAGGAATACCAATCCCACTATCATTGACACTAAACGCAATGGTTTGGTTCGGATCGAGACCACTTCGCATTAAATTAGTATTGGGTGCGGGACGGTGTATCGCTAGTGTAATTTGCCCTTGAGTAGTAAATTTAAACGCATTACCGAGTAAATTGGTTAAAATTTGGGTAAGTCGTTGTCCATCCGTTTCGATCACGGCGGGTAACCCCTCTGCGACTTGAGTCAGAAAATGGAGATTTTTTTCCTCAGCCATGTGATGGAAGCGCTTGTCTAACAGTGCCACTAATTCTACTAAAAAGCTTTCCTCCGGATTGACCGTGATTTTACCGGCTTCAACCTTAGATAAGTCCAAAATATCGTTAATTAAATTCAACAAATCCGTGCCGGCATTATGAATGGTGCGAACATATTCCAGTTGTTTATCACTCAAATTGCCTTCTTTATTACTAGTCAGTAGTTGCGATAAAATAAGTAAACTATTTAATGGGGTACGCAATTCATGCGACATATTAGCGAGAAATTCAGATTTATATTTGCTCGCCACTTCTAACTCTTCGGCTTTGGCTTGAACTACGGCTTTGGCTTGTTCTAGTTCAATATTTTTTCCCGAATCGCACTTTGTTGCCGCTGTAATTCTTGGCTACGGTTTTCTAAAGTTTCATTGGCATGCCGCAATTCTTCCTGTTGAGCTTGGAGTTCTTCAGTTTGACTTTGTAGCTCTTCATTAGTATGTTGTAATTCGGCTTGTTGAGTTTGAAGTTCTTCGGTTTGCGCCTGTGTTTGTTCTAACAATTCTTGCATTTGGGTACGAGATTGTGCGGTGTTTACTGCAATTGCGATGAGCGGTAACACTTGTTGCAAAAATTCTAAATGCGTAGCGGTAAAAGTCGTTAACGTGGCTAATTCGATTACCCCTTTGAGCGCATTTTCATAAAGAAACGGTGCGACTAGGATCGCGCGCGGTGATGATTCACCTAAGCCAGATTGGATAATCATATAGTCATCTGGTGCTTGTTGAATGACAAATTGTTTGCGTTCCCAAGCGGCTTGGCCGATGATACCTTCACCAATTTTAAATTCGTGCTTGGCATTTTTTCGCCAGACATACGCATGACTAGCTATCATTTTTAAACAAGGTTCTTGATCAGCACCATGAGGTTGTAAGAGATAAAAAGCCCCAACTTGCGCTTGCAGATAAGGCGTTAAGAAGTTAATAATTTCCTCTGCCAATTGGCGTAAATTTTTATCGCCACTGGTTCGCTCACTCAGTTGACTTTGTCCAGCTTTTAACCAAGTTTGAATCTGATTTTCTGCCGTTGCTTGCGCTAATTTGCTAGCTGTGGTTTCTAAAGCGGTTTTAATATCATTAAAATCACCGGGAAATACCTGGGTAACTTGAATTTCCATATCACCAATCGCTAACTGGTTTAAAATGCGACTCGTTTCAGTGATAATGATTTGGAGATCATTCGCCATAGCATTAGCGGTACGTTTAATTTCAGTAAAATCACCGGGAAAATCACCACTAATTCTGGCAGTCATATCACCAGCCGCTAGTTGCGATAGTCGCTCACTGACTTCTTGAATCAACCGCTGGAGTTTTTCTGCCATGGTATTGGTCGCGTGTTTGATGCCACTGAAATCGCCAACAAAGTGCCCGGTGATCCGTGCAGAAATTTGACCGGCTGCCATTTGGCTCAGTACTGTATTAGTTTCTCGAAAAATTGTTTGGATTTGTTCAGCAATGCCATTACAATCCTGTTGTAACTGCGCATAAGCACCTTGATAAGGTTGGGTAACTCGGGCGTTGAGTTGACCTACCGCTAATTGATTAAGATTATTGCCAACTTCGGTTAATACCCCACCCATGATTGCTAGTACTTCATTGAGTAATATTTTGAGTTGATTTAAGGTAGGGTTATGCGCCGTCGCCGTAACACGATCTGCCAGTATCCCCATTTTAGTTTTATTGACGACAACAGCGACATCGTCAATTAATTGATTGTCCTGAAAAATCCCTTCTTTAATTATCTCAATATTATCATTAACTAATCGCGCCATTTGCCCTAATTCATCTTGATACTGGATTTCGAGGTGTTTAACGCTGGAACTTTGACCATTTAAGTAAGTAAAAAAACGCAGTAATCCCTCTTGAAAACGTTGCAGTGGCGTGATTAACCAAATTTTTAATGCCAATAAATTCACCAGCACGATACCCACTATAATGACAATGCCAATAATGAAAATTTGTTGGCGGAGAGCATAAGCGGTTTGTAAGACTTCAGCTTGATCAATTTCCGCTAAAATAACCCATTTGATTCCGGCTAAATTAACGGTATCAAAAGCTGAAATGACCGGAACATTGCGGTAATCCGTAATGATCTTACTGTTTTGGTCACCATGGAGTGCGGCAGTAACCGCTTCGGTGTCAACCATACCACGTTGAGGATCGGCAAAAGAAATTTGCAGCGAATGGTGTTGTGGATCCAGATAACTGTCACTACGCATCAGTTTGTCCGCACCCACTAAGTACGTTTCAGCGGTTTTACCCAAGCCAGTACGTTCCTGCATGATAGCATTGATATCTTTTTCATTCACTTGCAAAACCGCAATACCAATGATTTGTTCATTATCCTCAATCGGTGCACCAATAAACATGGCTGGTTCATTGTTAGCCGGAGGATAAGGTGCCATATCAACCGCTGCCATTTGACCACTGGTAGTCACTTTTTGCCACAATTGGGCTAAATTACCCCGTTGTAATTCCCCGGTAGATAGGTTAGTGCCTAAATCGGCTTTTTTAGTTGCAGTGTAGAGCACATGTCCATGCTTTTTACAGATGATAAATAAGTCTCGATAACCGTAAGCACGAGCATATTCCTGGAATTGGGTATCATACTCTGCATAAACGGCTTTTACCTGCGGATCATCAATAGGAAATCCTTCAGCAGCGGGTACCTGAAGTTCATTATGAATCAGAATTAATTTGCGGACAAATTGGCGGGTAATATCTAACCGCGTAAAAATTTTAATATTAGTTTCTAGTATTTTGCCATAGTACTCAACTTGATTTTTTTTCATGGTGCGAATACTTTCCATATGGGCAATACTTTCCCGTTCCATAGCCAGCATCGCTTGCCTAACCGTCAGATAACTTATTACCATGCCAACTGTGACCACAGCTAATATACTTAGCGAGATCATCTTAAATTTAAGAGAAAGATGATTAAGCATATTTTTTTAATGAACTCCTTTCAATAAAAATAAGAGTAGGATGAGTAAAGCGAAGCGAAACCCATCAATTGTTAGCTCGAAGAAGTAAGGCTGGCAATATTTATATTATATTTTCAATAAGTTGTAATTAATGATACACCCTCGAGTTTTATTATAATAGCCTAACTATGATTAATATTATCGAAATCCCCACTCAACCAGAAAATTTATCGCCAGAAGCTATTCTTGAATTGTTTAAAGCGAAGGGTATAGACAAAGAGTGGTCCTTGGTGGAATCGAGGCGCCTGATACCAGAAAATGGATGCACGG
The DNA here is from genome assembly GCA_012032555.1 of Thioploca sp. GTDB lineage: Bacteria > Pseudomonadota > Gammaproteobacteria > Beggiatoales > Beggiatoaceae > Thioploca. Next base: position 23,900 of record JAAUSR010000045.1, on the reverse strand, counting down.
TTATCATCGCTATTAGGTTTTCTTGACACTTCACGTTCTATTCCAGCACCATTTAAACAAAATGCAATGAGGCAAATCGGCTTTTTTCAAGATTGTTCCCGTAGCAATCCGGCAAAGCCTATCAACCCGCTTAAATATTAAAAATGGTGATGCTAAGCAACAACCGGTAGAAAATTCATCATATCGTCTCTCAAATGCCACTGGTCAACCGGAAAATGGCTAGCGAAATTGATGCCTACTTTATCGACCGGCAAGCCGTTTTTAACGAAAGTTATCGGATACTAAAGAATGGCGATCGGTGAGGTTGGGTGCAAGTCTCTTGTTTCTCTCGATTTCGGACTTAGAAGGTTAAACTTCTTCTTAGCGTCAGGTGAGTTACTTTATATTATTTAGTTTAATATTAACCCTAAACTTTAGCCACTTGAAATAGAGGTAATAATTAGTTTATTGTTTTATGCTCAGCAACAGGAGTTATTTAAATGAAATCATTTTATCCTAAATTAGTGACCAGTTTATTAAGTATAATTATCTTGCCACTCTATGCCGCATCATGGGAAGCATTACCTCATTTGCCCCCTATACCGGCGGATAATCCTCAAACTGAAGCCAAAATTTTACTCGGTAAAACTTTATATTTTGATCCACGCCTTTCTAGTACTGGAACGATATCCTGTAATTCTTGCCATAATTTGATGGCTGGTGGAGATGATAACCGTCCCAATTCCGTGGGTGTAGCCGGTAAGCAAGGCAATCGAAGTGCACCTTCAGTATGGAATAGTGCTTTTTTATCAGTGCAATTTTGGGACGGTCGCGCTAACAGTTTGGAAGAACAAGCAAAGGGTCCGGTGACCAATCCAGTGGAAATGGGAATACCTAATTGGGAGGCGGTCATTAAGCGGCTAGCGGCTATTCCTGGTTACGAAACTTTGTTTAAAGCGGCTTTTGGAGATAACCAGCCCTTGACGACAGACAATACGGTTAAAGCCATTGCGGCTTATGAAAGAACGCTTATCACCCCCAATTCACCTTATGATCGTTATGTCAAAGGGGATAAAACGGCGTTAACTGAGCAACAGGTGAAAGGGATGAATACCTTTGCCGAACTGGGATGTACCGGTTGTCACGCCGGACCCAACTTTAGTGGACCATCATTATCAATGGGTGAAGGATTTTTCATGAAATTTCCCACCTTTGCGGGAAGTCAATATGAAACTCAATACAATTTGACTAAAGATGAGGGACGATACTCAGTGACGCAAAAAGAGGCTGATAAAAACTTATGGCGAGTTCCTACCTTACGCAATATCGCTTTAACTGCACCTTATTTTCACAATGGTGCTGTAGTTACCCTCGAGGAAGCGGTACGTGTAATGGCTAAAACTCAGTTAAATCAAGAGTTAACAGATGAACAACTCCAGGACATTGTTGCCTTTCTCAAGGCTTTAACCGGAGATTTTCCAGAGCAATCTCTACCTCGGTTACCCAGTACGCCAGGCAAGCAAATCATTTCACCTTAAAAAAATGGTTTGAATGACGCAATAATTGCTAAATGGGTATTACTCAGAGTTTCTTTCGTCGATCTTTAATATACATTTCACTATTATTGCTACGCATTTCAATATGAAATAATTCACTTGCCCTAATTATTTCACTTAAGCGTTTATAACCATAATTGACTGGCGAAAAAGACGTATTATTGGAGATATAACTACCGACTCAACCGAGGTGTAACTAACCATCCATCTTCTTCCAAAGTTTGCTCGGCAGGACTGTAGGGTGGATAAGGTATCAGTCCAGTAGTCCAGTCCAGTAGGGTGGGCAATGCCCACCCTACTATATTTATTATTTTTAGGAGTTACGCCGTTGAGGTCAAACTGGTTAAAATTTAATGATAAATCCGAGCTACTATAATGAATATGATTACATTAATTCTCTGGTTGCCACACCTAAAAACTATAGCTGTTTAGAGGCGGGACGAGTACAACCACTCAAGGCAAATGCCGCCGCACATGATGCAATAACCCGGAGGCTACCTCGTAAAGAACCTAATAGCGAGGATCTGTGGCAAGAAGCCAAAGGCTTAGTAGAAATGAGTAACGGTTGGTTAGAGTTGGATGACACCACCCGTGATAAACCCGATACGAACAAGATGGAGCGGGTCGGCTGGCACTGGTCTGGCAAACCTCAGAAGTCAGTACGAAGTATTAACCGCCTGACCTGACTCTGGAGTGAGGGAGATCAACACCTTCCCGTCGATTATCGTATTGACGACCCAGTGCATGATAACCGGAGTAAATATGACCACTGCCGTCAACGGCTCGACCGCGCGGTTTCAAACCAACCGCGGTCGGTTTTGATAGCGGGTATAGCCGTTTGGATAACCTCAAGCCCGGTAGGTTGGGTTGAGGAACAAAACCCAACTTTTTTGCTGATTGTATAAAATTGACAGCCAGGTAGGCTGGGTTGAGGAACGAAACCCAGCTTTTTGCTTATTATTCTTTTGTGATAAAACCAAAGTGAATTAAACCTTCTAAAATACCAGCAGCATAATAAGCTTTAGCTAAATATAAATGCGGCGAATGATTAGTTTGGTACCAAGCTAATAATTCCGGTTTGGCATTCCCAACTAAAATACCTCGTTCTGCTCCAACTTGAAAAAGATCAATATCATTTCCAGAATCACCACAAGCTACAGTCCGATGAGGTTCTATTTGCCAACGTTTGGCCAAAAATTGCATAGCTAACCCTTTATTTCCGTTTACCGGTAAAATATCTAAATCCTGGCTACCACTATAAATTAATCGAGTAGTTAAATTCTGCGCTTGCAGACGGGCTTGAAGTTGCGGCGCTACGGTTTCATAATCAGTCGGTGAAATAACATAGCTGACTTTAAAAGGGCGTTGTTCGGAATCGGGTTGAGAAATTAACGCTGGAAAATCAGCCGCTAAAGTAACAATAACTTCACGATTCCAACCCGATGAAAGCCATTCAGACCACTCTAAATCTGGAATTTCGTCGTTCTCAGTAAAATAAATTTCGGTTCCCACCGAACTAATTAGCGCATTTGGCTCTAGTAACGCTTTTTCTGCTTGCAGTTGTCGATAAAGTGTTGGTGAGCGTCCAGTAGCATAAACAATTTTGGTTCCATGCTGTCGTCGATGTTCACTGAGTTGCTGCTGCAAAATTTCTAAGGCTGAATCATCACCAACGAAAGTATGATCTAGATCAGTTATAAATAAAAATGAACTCATAAAAATATTTAAAATTAGTGGGTTGTTGGTTAAATCATCACTTTAACTTAATAACAGCCAAGTCGGATTAGTGAAGCATAACACACTGTTTCTTTTAGTGCGTCAATAACACTCACCATTGATTGTCACTCAAGTAGTTGGTGCGTTACGGCTGATGCCTCATGTATCCGACGGGCTTTTTTTCTAGACGTCCTATCAGATACCCCAAAATAAAACTTGCACATTAATGAATTTTTTTTAAAATAGTCAAGTAATTATTAGGTAGGCCTAAACAACCCTTGGCGAAAAAAACGATTACAATCCTTGGTTAATAGCAAAAAATTAAATTTCCCATGTTTAACACCCGTCAAAATCGATTCATACCACATACTCGCGTTAAAATTTGTGGTATAACTCGTCCTCAAGATGCCTTGGTTGCTGCGCAACTGGGCGTTGATGCCATTGGCTTAGTATTTTACGAAAAAAGTCCTCGTGTCATCACAGTAGAGCAAGCTCAAGCGATTGTTCGAGATTTACCGCCTTTTGTTACTGTGGTTGGTTTATTCGTTAATGCTAAACCACCGTGGGTAAGTCATATTCTGTCTCAAGTATCACTCGATAGCTTGCAATTTCACGGTGAAGAAACCCCAGAGTACTGTGCTACGTTTGGTAAACCCTATATTAAAGCATTACGTATGCATCCGGATCTGGATATTCCACTAGAAGCACAACGTTATACTCAAGCTAGCGCTATCCTATTAGACAGTTATGTACCTGATGTCCAAGGTGGTACCGGGGTCGTATTTGATTGGCAACGAATTCCAACTCACATTTCCAAACCACTTATCATTGCTGGTGGCTTAACCCCTGACAATGTCAGCCAAGTGATTGCGACTTTACGTCCTTATGCAGTTGATGTCAGCGGTGGTGTTGAATCGGCTAAAGGGATTAAAGACGCAACCAAAATGACTGCATTCATGAAAGGTGTCTCCATGTCTATTACCTATTTAATGACAAAAGATATATCACATAGTTTACCCGATGAACACGGTCATTTCGGCACTTATGGCGGTTGCTTTGTAGCAGAAACTTTGATGCAACCACTAGAAGAATTACGCCAAGCCTATGAACATTATCTACAAGATTCTACTTTTTTAGCCGAACTAAATAATGATTTACATCATTTTGTGGGTAGACCTTCTCCCTTGTATCACGCGACTCGCTGGTCAGAGCAGTTAGGTGGAGCGCAAATTTACCTCAAACGTGAGGATTTAAATCATACTGGGGCACATAAAATCAATAATACTGTCGGGCAAGCTTTACTTGCTAAACGGATGGGTAAAACCCGAGTCATTGCAGAAACCGGTGCTGGTCAACATGGCGTTGCGACTGCCACGGTTGCCGCACGTTTCGGTCTGAAATGTGTTGTCTACATGGGTGCTAAAGATATTAAACGCCAAGCCATCAATGTTTATCGAATGCGGTTACTCGGTGCCGAAGTACGAGCAGTTGAATCCGGTTCGCAAACTTTAAAAGATGCCCTTAATGAAGCGATGCGCGATTGGGTAACTCATGTAGACGATACCTTTTACATTATCGGTACCGTTGCTGGACCACATCCCTATCCAGTGATGGTTCGCCATTTTCAAGCGGTTATTGGACGCGAAACTCGCCAGCAAATTAAAGTATTAGCCGGTCGGTTACCAGACGTGCTCATTGCCTGTGTGGGTGGTGGTTCTAATGCCATTGGTCTATTTTATCCGTTTTTAGAAGATAGAAATATTGTCATTTATGGTGTTGAAGCCGCTGGCGAAGGCATCGCTACTGGTCATCATGCTGCTCCTTTATGTGCCGGTAAACCGGGGGTACTGCATGGCAATCGGACTTATTTAATGACTGATGACAATGGGCAAATTATTGAAACCCATTCTATTTCCGCTGGGTTAGATTATCCCGGGGTCGGGCCAGAACATGCCTGGTTAAAAGATAATGGGCGGGTTCAGTATGTCGCTATTACTGATCAGGAAGCGCTTGCGGCTTTTCACGACTTGACCAAGTTAGAAGGTATTATGCCAGCACTCGAGTCTAGTCATGCCTTAGCTTATTGCAAAAAAGTGGCACCGACATTAAGTCAAGACAAAATTATCATTGTCAATCTCTCTGGGCGAGGTGATAAAGATATTCACACGGTGGCGACATTGGAAGGGATTTCACTATGAATCGGTTAAAACTTTGTTTCAATCAACTTCGCGAGCAACAGCGGGCTGCACTTATTCCCTATATCACCGCTGGTGATCCGACGCCCACTTTAACAGTCCCGTTGATGCACGCTTTAGTTTCCGCCGGTGCCGATATTATCGAATTAGGTATTCCCTTTTCTGATCCTATGGCGGATGGTCCGGTTATTCAAAAAGCCAGTGAAAGAGCCTTATCGGCTGGAACGCGGTTACGAGATGTGTTAGACATGGTGAAAATTTTCCGCGAACAAGATCAAACGACGCCAATCGTACTGATGGGCTATCTTAATCCTATCGAAATAATGGGTTATAAAACTTTTGTAGAAACGGCTGAATCTGTTGAAGTTGATGGCGTATTAACGGTTGATTTACCACCAGAAGAAATGGCTGAACTGGGTATTTTATTACGTTCTCACAATTTAGCGCCCATCTTTTTGTTAGCACCAACGACTACACCGGAACGTATCAAACGGATTTGTACTCAGGCACATGGCTACCTGTATTATGTCTCTCTCAAAGGGGTCACTGGGAGCAGTCATCTTAATGTCGCTGAAGTGGCTAATAAAATAACCGAAATTCGCCGCTATACGCATTTACCGCTGGGCGTTGGTTTCGGTATTAAAGATGCTTCAACTGCTGCCCAAATTGCGACAATTAGCGATGCTGTCGTGGTTGGTAGTGCCTTAGTGCAGCGGATTGCCGATACACCACCAGCGCAAATTCTAGCAGTGGTACCGGCTTTTTTACGAGAATTACGAAATGCTATGGATGTACCACCCAGGACAATGGGGTAATTCGTCAGGAAAAATTCCCTTTTCCCTCTGGGAAAAGCGTGAGGGTTAAAGGGATTTAATTTACCTAAATCAAGTGTTTGGTTGGCCATCATTCATTTTTTTGGATACACCACTTAAATTTGATAAATCGTATATAGCGTTAATTAATAAATAAGTACCATTAACGGTTAACGCCTAATAGAAATTCTAATAATGCTTTTTGTGAGTGTAACCGATTTTCTGCCTGTTCCCAAACCACGCTTTGGGGACCATCAATAACCTCAGCACTAACCTCTTCACCTCGATGAGCCGGTAAACAATGTAAAAATAAGGCATCGGCTTTGGCTAAAGACATTAGCTGTTGATCAACATGATAAGTTTTAAACACTTGTGCTCGTACATGGTGCTGTTCTTCTTGTCCCATACTCGACCACACATCAGTTGTAACTAAGTCAGCTCCCTTAACCGCCTGCCTCGGATCGGTGGTAATGGTGACATAGTGCTGAGTTTTCGCGATAATATCAGCATGAGGTTGATATTCAGGAGGACAGGCAACCACTAATTCAAAATCAAATTGATAAGCCGCTAACATGTAAGAATGGCACATATTATTACCATCTCCTATCCAAGCGACTTTTTTACCTTGGATAGCTTGTCGATGCTCAATATAAGTTTGGATATCAGCTAACAACTGACAAGGATGATACCGGTCTGTTAAAGCATTAATCACCGGTACCTTAGAATATTTAGCAAATAATTCAATACTTTGATGAGCATAAGTTCTAATCATGACACAATCTACCAGTCTCGATAAGACTCTAGCTGTATCTTCAATCGGTTCACCACGTCCTAATTGGGTATCGCGTGGTGAAAGAAAAATAGCATTACCTCCACCTTGATACATAGCGGTTTCAAATGAAACTCGAGTACGGGTAGACGATTTTTCAAAAATCATAGCGAGTACTTTGTTTTTAAACGGCTCATGACATGTACCCGCATAGTGCATCGCTTTGAGTTCAATAGCACGGGCGATAAGCTGTGTTAATTCATTTTTTGAAAAATCTAATGTTGTCAGGAAATGACGTGGAGCCATAAACATCTCCTTATTAATGGATAACGGGAGAGTTAAAAAATTCTCGCAGCAATTGACTAACCGTGGTTATAATCTCATCCGCTTGAGCATCGTTGATAATCAAAGGGGGTAATAAACGAACCACGCGCTCAGCCGTGACATTAATTAATAAGCGATGTTCCAGTGCTTTACTCATTAAAGGATAACCCGGTCGATCCAGCTCAATACCTATCATTAACCCCTTGACACGAATTGCCCTGACCCCACTTATACTCGCTAATGCTTTTGAGAAACCATTATAAAAACGTTGACTGAGTGCTTGGACATGAGGTAACAGATTTTCCTGTTCAATGGCTTGAATTACCGCGAGAGCAACTCTACAAACCAGTGGATTACCACCAAAAGTCGAACCATGGTGACCCGGTTGAAAAAGCGCTGCCGCTTGACCACGTGCCAAACAAGCACCTATTGGCACACCATTACCAAGTCCTTTAGCTAAACTTAATACATCTGGAAGAATCCCCGTTTCTTGATAGGCAAACCATCGCCCAGTACGCCCCATCCCTGTTTGAATTTCATCCAACATTAATAACCACTGATGGCGATCACAGAGCGTGCGTAAGTTAACGAGATAATCGGGATCCGGAATAACGATACCCCCTTCTCCCGTTACTGGTTCAACTAATATCGCAACAATTTCAGGATGTTGTTCAGCGAGTTGTGCTATCGAGTCAATATCATTATAGGGTACCCGAATAAAACCTGGCACTAGCGGCGCAAAACCCGCTTGCATTTTGGGATTGCCGGTTGCAGTTAAAGTCGCTAAAGTTCGTCCATGAAATGAACCCTCGGTAACAATGATAGTGGGTAAGTCTATACCACGGCTATGTCCATACAAACGAGCAATTTTAATGGCAGCTTCATTGGCTTCGGCACCAGAGTTACCAAAAAAAGCGCGCTCCAGATGAGTTATTCGTATCAAAGTGTCAGCGAGCGTTTGTTGATGCGCAATCCCGTACCAGTTAGAAGTATGCAAAAGTTGCTGAGCCTGCTGGCAAATTGCAGTGGTAACCGCCGGATGGGCATGTCCTAAACCACAGACCGCTATCCCCGCAATCGCATCTAAATAACGCGTTCCTTGGGTATCCCATAGCCACGCCCCTTCTCCTTTGACAAAAGTGACCGGTAAACGAGCATAATTAGACATCAAAGTCATTGACATGGTGTAATCATTCCTAAAATGAAAAAGCAGTCCTGGTGGACTGCTGTCAACAAGGGTTATTACTGAGCAAATCGCTCACTTGGCTAGGTTATTTTTAGTCCATACTAAAATTATCATGATTGATTTGCTGGTCATTAACGAGATTCACTCAAGCTGCTAATTGTAGCACTCGCTTGAGTAAAAACAGCTTAATTAGTCGAAAAATTGCTGACTAAATTTAATTTCATGTTCTTTACCTTTATTTTCTGGATCAACGTTAATGGTAAAATTAAGCGTTTCTTCGTTAGTTACTTTAAAGGCAGCAATGTAGTAAATCGCTTTTGAATCCGCTTCACCTTCTTCAATTTTTCGCAGTTCGAGCGTTTTTAACTGTCCAGCTAAGTTGACCGCTTGAGCCGTAACTTTAGCAAAAACGGCTTCGGTTTGCATCGATTTGTCGTCTTTACTTTTACGTACAACGATATTGAGTACTGCTTGGTTTTTGCTACGAACGATTTGGTAGGTATGAGCTACCTCAGCGGGGAGTATTTCACTACTAAAAACATTGTAGTGAATAATGTAACCCTCATCAGTTTTTAATTCATTAGCAATAGTACTGAAGCTAATGAGCCACAACATCAGACCGGTTAGGGTTGAATACCAAACAGTTTTAACACACATTATTTTCTCCTGGTTTGTTGCCATAAAAAGTGTTACTTTCAACTGATGACAATGAATCAGTTGTTATTGTTAAACCTAATTGTTTTAGCGGCACTGACCATAGTGCCTCCATAACGATAGGTAAATCCGGTCGCAAGTACAAAGTGAGTTGACGAGGATCTTGAATAAATTGTAATAAAGGATTAAGTACATTGCTACCCATTTCTATTTGAGTAGAATTTAAATCCCGGCTTAATTGCGTTATCAAAGTCTGTTTAAAATTAGCCAACGTCATTTTATTACGTTGTGCCAACCATGTGAATACTCGGTTAAAGAACCCATTATCTTGGTAACTGAATTTTAAATCAATCAATTGAACTGATTTTAAATTGGCAGTAGTCCATTGTTGAGGTGGAGGCAAATGATTTAATTCGATAATGAGATTGAAATTACCCCAAGCATGAGCAGTTGTCGTACTAGTTATGGAAACTTTTTCTGAACGGGTGTCCACTTTCATATCGATGTCAGCATTCAGGTTGAGATAGCCTAAACTGCGTAATTCCTTAGCGGTAAGATAATAAGGTGCATAACCTAAACTAGTTATAATTATTGGGGGTGGTGAATCGGTGTCTTTAATAGCGTATTGTAAATTTTTTAGACTGAATTGAATATGAGTAGGCCATTGAGTTAACTCATAAATTGGTAAGCTTGCTGAAGATGTATCGTATCGATATGGAGTGATTCATCGTGGTTTAATAATGTTAAATCTAAATTTTTTAAAATAACCGAACCGAACCATGAAGTTCGAATATCAGCATAATCTACATTAACTTTATTGGCTATTGCTTGAATTGAGGTATTCAAGGTTTGACGCAAGAAGTGGTCAATATAAGCTTTAGTACCACCCAAAGCTGCTGATAACACCATTAAGATAGTTAACAACCCATTTTTTAGCTTAAACATGCTTATCATCTCTCAATTATCTGAATCAGCATTTCAGGAATGGAAGAATTCATAGAATAAAATTGCCGATCAATTATCTCATGGTCAATTGTTTAATTTTGAAAATTCTGATTCAGAATTTTTTAATGAGTCACACTAATACTAATAAGTTAAGCTATTTTTGCCAAGTATTATCGCTTATTAGCCCAAAAAAATTTAATTATCAGCACGAAAGAGTTTCTCGTCAACGTATTAACTGACTTAGGCTTCTTATAATGGTAAACACTTGTGGTACAGTCATAATAGCCGTAAAATACCAGTATTTATAAATAGGTTATTTATTATCAACGGTCTTCAATAGCAAAACGTTGATCAAACTGAACAAGTACATTTTCAATCGGATTGTTTAAAGATTTATCTTTTGCTTAAGATTGAACACAACGTTATTTACGGAGATTATTTTGAGACACGCGGCCTTGTTAGCTTTAGCGGATGGCAGTTTGTTTTATGGTGAATCCATCGGGGTTGCCGGACAACGTGTTGGTGAAGTCGTTTTTAATACTGCCATGACCGGTTACCAAGAAATACTCACTGATCCTTCTTATTATCAACAAATTGTAACATTAACTTATCCTCATATCGGTAATGTTGGTATTAATCAGGAAGATCAAGAATCACCACGGGTTTTTGCGGCTGGTCTCGTTATTCGGGATTTGCCGTTATTAGAAAGTAGTTGGCGAGCGGAAATGGCATTAGAAGATTATTTAAAACTTCACCAAGTCGTGAGCATTGCTGGGATTGATACCCGACGCCTTACTCGATTATTACGGGAACAAGGTGCTCAAAAAGGGTGCCTAGTTGCTGGTGAACAAATTGATGCCCAGGCCGCTATTCAATCAGCAAGAGACTTTAGCGGCTTGCCAGGTCAAGATCTCGCCAAAGAGGTATCTACTCAACAAAGTTATATTTGGAAAGAAGGTTTGTGGTCTCTACCCTATCAAGAATTAAGACCACCACCTCCACAATGGCAGGTGATAGCTTACGACTTTGGGATTAAGCAAAACATTCTCCGACACTTAGTTAATAGCGGTTGTCAAGTGACTGTAGTTCCAGCACAAACACCGGCTCATGAAGTACTTAAATTAAAACCGCATGGGGTTTTCTTATCTAATGGACCAGGCGATCCAGAACCTTGTCATTATGCGATTACGGCGATTAAAGAAATTATTGCCACGGAGACGCCCGTATTTGGGATTTGTTTAGGCCACCAATTATTAGGTTTAGCCAGTGGTGCGAAAACCATTAAAATGAAATTTGGTCATCATGGTGCTAATCATCCGGTTCAAGATTTAACTTCGCGGCGGGTACTGATTACCAGCCAAAATCATGGTTTTGCTATTGATGAAACCAGTTTGCCCGCTTGCTTACAAACCACGCATCGTTCTTTATTTGATAGCTCCTTACAAGGAATTCAACGTACTGATAAACCGGCTTTTGGTTTTCAAGGACATCCGGAAGCGAGTCCCGGTCCTCATGATATTACTGCTCTTTTTGAGCAATTTATTGAATTAATGAAATCTTCTTAACAGTTTTCAGTGAACCATTAACTCTCAATAACTGATAACTGACAACGGATAATTGAACCATGCCAAAACGTACTGATTTAAAAACTATTTTAATCATCGGTGCCGGTCCCATTGTGATTGGTCAAGCCTGTGAATTTGATTATTCTGGTGCCCAAGCCTGTAAAGCATTACGAGAAGAAGGCTATCGAGTTATTCTCGTAAATTCTAATCCAGCGACGATTATGACTGATCCAGACATGGCTGATGCCACTTATATTGAACCAATTCGCTGGCAAACCGTTGCCCAAATTATTGAACGAGAACATCCAGATGCTTTATTACCCACGATGGGGGGACAAACGGCTCTTAACTGTGCCTTGGACTTAGTGCGCGAAGGGATTTTAACTCAATTTCAAGTGGAGATGATTGGTGCCTCCATCGAAGCGATTGAAAAAGCAGAAGACCGTGAAAAATTCCGCACCGCCATGCGTCATATTGGTCTGGAAATGCCACGCTCTTTGATTGCCCATAACCTAGAAGAGGCATTGTTAGCACCCAATGAACTCGGTTTTCCACTAGTGATTCGGCCATCGTTTACTTTAGGGGGTACCGGTGGTGGTATCGCTTATAATCGGGAAGAATTTACCGCGATTTGTGAAAATGGTTTGGAATTATCACCGATTCATGAGTTACTTATCGAAGAATCGGTTCTAGGCTGGAAAGAATTTGAGATGGAGGTGGTACGTGATCATCAGGATAATTGTATTATCGTTTGCTCCATCGAAAATCTTGATCCCATGGGAATCCACACCGGGGATTCCATTACCATTGCTCCTATTCAAACGTTGACTGATAAAGAATACCAAATCATGCGCAATGCAGCAATAGCGGTGTTGCGGGAAATTGGGGTGGATACTGGGGGTTCTAACGTACAATTTGCGGTTAATCCGCTCGATGGACGGATGGTGATTATCGAAATGAATCCCCGCGTATCACGCTCTTCGGCTTTAGCTTCCAAAGCAACTGGATTTCCGATTGCCAAAGTCGCCGCTAAATTAGCCGTCGGTTACACTTTAGATGAACTGGCCAACGAAATCACCGGCGGAATTATCCCAGCTTCGTTTGAACCCACGCTCGATTATGTCGTCACTAAAATACCACGCTTTACCTTTGAGAAATTTCCTCAAACTGAACCAATCTTAACGACTCAAATGAAGTCCGTTGGTGAAGTTATGGCGATTGGACGCACTTTTCAAGAATCTTTACAAAAAGCTTTGCGTGGTTTGGAAACCGGCGTGAATGGCTTAGATGAACGCCTCGATCCGCACTTAGATATGACCTCGGCTGCAGTGCGCGATGTACTTCGTCATCAATTAAAAAATCCCGGTCCCGAACGGCTATGGTATATTGCCGATGCTTTTCGCGCCGGTTGGTCGGTTGAAGATGTCCATGAATTCACTGCAATCGATCCGTGGTTTTTAGTACAAATTGCCAATTTAGTAGATGAGGAATCGAGCCTCTGTATTGGCTGTATAGAAAATATTAGTGCTGAGCAACTCCGTGCCTTAAAACGGAAAGGTTTTTCCGATCAACGTTTGGCAGATTTATTTGAAGTCAGTGAGAAAACGATTCGAGAACTCCGTCATCGTCATCAAGTTCGACCGGTATTTAAGCGTGTCGATTCCTGTGCCGCTGAATTTGCGGCTACGACCGCTTATCTTTACTCCACTTATGAAGAAGAATGTGAAGCGCAACCTTCTTCACGTGACAAAATCATTGTTTTGGGTGGTGGTCCCAATCGGATTGGTCAAGGAATTGAGTTTGATTATTGTTGTGTTCAGGCAGCGTTAGCTTTACGAGCAGATGGCTATGAAACCATCATGATTAATTGTAATCCAGAAACCGTGTCTACTGATTATGATACTTCGGATCGACTGTATTTTGAACCACTGACCTTAGAAGATGTTTTAGAAATTATTGCCTTAGAACAACCGTTGGGCGTTATTGTTCAGTATGGCGGACAAACCCCACTGAAACTCGCTCGTGCTTTAGTCGCAGCGGGGGCACCTATCATTGGTACCAGTTCTGATTCGATTGATTTAGCCGAAGATCGGGAGCGGTTTCAACAACTTATTCAACAACTGGGACTACGCCAACCACCGAATCGAACCGCACGTACCGAAGCCGACGCTTTAATTTTGGCAGAAGAAATTGGTTATCCCCTGGTAGTTCGACCTTCTTATGTGTTAGGGGGGCGAGCGATGGAAATTGTCTACAATAAAGACGATCTCCATCGTTACATGCGGCAAGCCGTAGCCGTTTCCAATGCCTCGCCGGTATTGTTAGATCGTTTTCTAGATGATGCTATCGAAGTCGATGTTGATGCAGTTTGTGATGGCCAACAAGTTTTAATTGGTGGTATTATGGAACATATTGAACAAGCCGGCATTCATTCTGGCGATTCGGCGTGTTCTTTACCGCCCTATGGCTTATCCGCCATGATTCAAGACCAACTCCGAGAGCAAATGACCCGTATGGCGATGGCTTTAAATGTAGTCGGATTAGTTAATGCCCAGTTTGCGATTCAACATCAAACCATTCATGTTTTAGAAGTCAATCCACGCGCTTCGCGCACGGTACCCTTTGTTTCTAAAGCTACTGGTTTGTCACTCGCCCGGATTGCCGCACGTTGTATGGTTGGGCAAAGTTTAAAGCAACAAGGTGTTACACAAGAGTGTGTTCCCAATTATTATTCAGTTAAAGAGGCTGTTTTTCCGTTTGCTAAATTTGCCGGCGTTGATCCCCTGTTGAGTCCAGAAATGAAATCCACCGGCGAAGTAATGGGGATTGGTCGTAGTTTTGGGGAAGCTTTTGCGAAATCACAACTCGCTGCCGGCAGTGATTTACCGCGTTCAGGGATTGCTTTTTTAAGTGTGCGTGATACGGACAAACCGGCAGCTGTTGATATTGCTCGCGAATTAGCCGCCCTGAATTTTGAATTACTCGCTACTCGCGGGACAGCTCAAGCTATCCAACAAGCGGGTATTGCGTGTACCGTTATTAACAAAGTGCTTGAAGGCAGACCGCATGTTGTCGACCGAATCAAAAATGAAGAAATCAGTTTTATTATTAATACCACCGAAGATAAACAAGCGATAGCTGATTCTTATACCATTCGTCGAATGGCATTACAGTATAAAGTCACTGTTACCACGACGATTGCCGGTGCTCGAGCCAGTGTTTTGGCACTAAAAACCCTTGATACGAATAAAGTTAACCGTTTACAAGATTTGCATAAAGAATTACAAGGTGTAATAGCAGTATGAACAAATCACCCATAACCGCCCAAGGTGCACAAAAGTTGCACGACGAATTACATGAATTAAAAACCGTTAAGCGACCTCAAATCATTCAAGCTATTGCGGAAGCACGTGCCCATGGTGATTTGAAAGAAAATGCCGAATACCATGCCGCCCGTGAACAACAAAGTTTTATTGAAGGTCGGATTGTCGAAATTGACAGTAAACTCGCTAATGCAGAGATTATTGATGTCACCAAGATCAACGCCGGAGGTAAAATTGTGTTTGGCGCCACAGTTGATCTAATGAATGTTGATACGGAAGAAGAAGTGACTTATCAAATTGTGGGTGAGGATGAAGCCGATATCAAAGCCAATTTGATCTCCATTAGTTCTCCTATTGCGCGTGCTTTAATTGGTAAAAAAGAAGGTGATATTGCCGTGGTAAATGCACCCAGTGGTAAGAAAGAATATGAAGTGTTAGATATCAAATATGTCTAGGTAGGATCGAGCCGGTTAATGTGCTCTCGAATGCCTAAAATTTTTGTTTACGGCACCTTAAAAAAAGGTCAAGTTAACCACTATCTATTATGTGGTTATCGAGGCAACTCACGAATTGCCCCCGTACCCGCCGTTGCACCGGGTATCGTGCTACATGCTGGGCCACATTATCCCCTCGCTATTCGTGGGCGAGGCAAAGCGATTGGTGAGGTTTACACCATTACGAAATCTATCTTAAGAAAACTCGATGGGTTAGAAAATCATCCCCATGATTACCATCGAGAAATAACACCCGTTATGACAAATCAGGATCACCGCATTCTAGTCTGGATTTACCTCCACAATCAAGCTTATCATTACCCTAAAATTACCACTGGTTTATGGCAACCCCAAAAGAACCAACAGTATTTTTCTCGATATTCAATTTTTGAACAAGATTAAACGGATTAATAGATTACTAGGATAAATCAAGGTTACCCCAATTGACAGCCTTTTAGCATCAAAGGACTATTAGAAAAATTATCCGGTCTATCCTTTCATCCGTTTAATCTTGTTCAGAATTCAAGTGCGTTGGGTGAGTGAGGAATTAATGAGCAACCAGTTAGGTTGAAGCGTGAACTTTACTATAAGAAAGAAAGTATTTAACTATGTCTAAACGATTTTCTAAGACTAAACCACAGCGGCAAAAACCTAAAGCAACCTCAGTTACGACAACTACTTCACCAAACTTAGATAAAATACTAAACAGTCGGGGTATTCATTTTGCTCAACGGGGTGAATTTGCTCAAGCGGCTACTTACTTCCAACAAGCGATTGCTTTAAATCCAACTGAAGCAGAATTTCACAATAACTTAGGCATTGCTTTAACTGAACAAGGTAAACTAACCGAAGCCATTGCGTGTTATCAACAGGCGTTAACCTTAAATCCCAATTATGCTCAAGCCTATTATAACTTAGGCAATACGTTTAAAGAGCAATATCAATTTGAGCAAGCGGCAGTAGCCTACCAACAAGCGATCAATTTAAATCCCAATATCGCTACTATGCACCTGAATTTAGGCAATGTACTTCAGGAACAAAACCAATTTGCTGAAGCCATCGCTTGTTATCAACGAGCCTTAGCCTTAAATCCAATTAATGCGCATATCTATCTTAATTTAGGGATTGTTATGAGGAGACAAGGTAAATTTATTGATGCGCTCGATTGGTTGCAACGAGCATTGGCTTTTAATAAAAATCTTACTGAAGCACATTATAATTTAGGTTTAGTTTTGAAAGAACGCGGTCAACTTGAATCAGCAGTAGAGTGTTATCAACGGGTTATCACGTTAAAACCAGATTATCCCAGTGTGCATAAGCAATTAGCCGCTGTTTACCAGCAACAAGGTCAATTAAGTAAAGCGATTGAATATTATCAGCAAGCTTTGGTTCTAACGCCTGATGATCTGGGGATTCATCAAAGTTTATGCTCAACTTTAATAGAACAGGGCAACGTTGAAGAAGCTTGGCAAAAGATTCAAGCTTTACAAACTCAAGATCAAATTCCGGTTCTGTTACTCCTGAATTATCTTAACGAGTTAACACCAGCGACTATTTTTTCTGCCCATCAACGGTTTAACGAAAAATATGCCCTGCCTTTAGCTCATTTGATTCAGCCACACTTAAATGATCGCCAGCCACAGCGAAAATTAAAAATTGGCTATGTTTCTGCTGATTTTCGGACACATTCGGTGGCTTTCTTTATTGAACCCATTCTCGCTCACCATGATCATCAACAGTTTGAAATAGTTTGTTACTACAATGAGCGACACGATGATTTTATCACCAGACGGTTGCAATCTTATGCCGATCATTGGGTTAATTGTGTGGAATTATCTGATGCTGAGTTAGCAGCAAAAATTAGGCAAGATCAAATTGATATTCTGGTTGATTTGTCCGGGCATACCAGTGGATATCGATTATTAGTTTTTGCGAGAAAACCAGCGCCCGTACAAGTGACTTATCTCGGTTATCTCAGTTCTACTGGATTAACCAGCATTGACTATCGAATAACAGATAATTATGTGGATCCACCTGAAAGAAACCAATCTTTTAATTCCGAACAACCAATTAGATTGTCTGGCAGTTATTTTTGTTATCATCCACTTATAAATACACCTCACGTAAATTCATTACCAGCACTTGACCAAGGCTATATTACTTTTGGTTCATTTAACAATTATATGAAAATGAATTTGAAACTTTTCACACTCTGGGCACAAGTACTTAAAGCGGTCAAGAATTCAAGATTATTAATTAAGGCTAAAAGTTTTAACGATTTAAATACACAACAAAGTTTCCTTAATTTGTTTGCCTCTTTAGATATTGAATCAAGCAGATTGATCATCAGTAACTATGAATCTTCTATTGAAATCCATTTGAGGTCTTATCACCAAATAGACATCGGGCTAGATACTTATCCATTTCATGGTGGAACGACCACTTGTCAAGCGCTATGGATGGGTGTACCGGTGGTGACTTTAGTGGGAGAAAGGCATGCTTCCCGAACGGGATTGAGTATTTTGTCCGCCGCTGGTCTAACTGAACTGATTGCTTATACTCCGGAAGAATATGTCGAAATTTGTGTTAAATTGGCTAATGATCTTGATTATTTACAACAATTACGTGCTCGCTTGCGCACTCAACTGCAAACTTCTCCTTTGATGGATGGCAAGCAGCTTACTCACCATTAGAAACGATTTATCGACAAATGTGGGAGAAGTGGTGTACAACGACTGCCAACATCACCTAAAAAGGACCTTTTGCTACCAAAATGACTTTCTGGAAGATAACTTTGGCAAGGCAGTTCTGAGACCAACGGCATACATGAACAAACGCAACCCTATCGGGCTAGGCGCTCTATTTCAATAAACCGGTATCGCCACATACCCTTGCGCATGATAGCCGATAATAGAAATAAAGGTATTCCCAACCGGTTTGATGCCAGGCAAAATGCTACTGTTTTTGACGTTAAACAGCGCTGTGGCTAAACCGCACACTTCCATTTTCACGCCGGATTGCTTCTGGAGATTAGCAATCTGTTTCGCAATTTCATCCAGCGTGCCGTGTTGTTCTAATGGAATTGGTTCGCGGTCGGTGGTAATCAATTTGACTGCGCCCCCATGAAAAGCAAATACCATTTCCGGCGTAACCTTCTGCTGTACTAACCCTTCGTGGGTTTTCTGAATCACTTTAAGGTAAAGCGCTAATTTAGCAGGATTATCTGTCCCAATGTCCCAGATGACTTTACCCACTTTGAGATCTTTCAGCGCATCGGCATCATTCAATTCTTCCGCTGCTAAAGCCGTCAGCGGAGTAATCACCAAACTCAAGGTAATCAATAAACAGTTGAATATTTTCTTCATCGTCTTCTCCTATTAGGGTTAACCTAGATATTTAAACAAAAAATAAGTAAATTTTTGTTCCGCTTGTTTGGGGGTAGCATGACTTTCATGCTGAATTTCCAGCAGCTCAAATTCGTTTCCCAATTCAGCGCGTATTTTGGGTGCATCGTAGCGCACGACTTCCAACCCGCTACATTTTTGCGGGCCATCGGCTGCAAACGTTGCGATTATCACGTAGCTCTCGGGTAATAAAGCGGCTTTTAACACCTGGACGTAGTTGGTGCGGTCACGGGCTGCGGTGAGAAAATGAAAAACGGCCCGGTCATGCCACAGTTTATAACGCTGCGGCGGCTGAAAAGTCGTCACATCCGCCTCAATCCATTGGACTTGACTGCCCTTATCACCCAACCGGGCTTGGGTTTGTTGAATGGCCGCTGCTGAGAGATCAAGCACGGTCAGTTGCGTCAATCCTGCGTCCAGCAGATAATCTACCAGCATAGACGTTCCGCCGCCCACATCGAGAATTGAATCTTGTGATGTGATCCCGGCTATATTTATCAAACGTAACGACAGATCAGGACGTTCCTGATACCAGCTCACTTCGGTCGGTAGCAGAGTTTGATAAATTTTTTCCCAATGAGCTTTCATACGCTATTCTCCTCAAAAACAGAGTACCTTATCAGCTTCCTTGATCAAGGTGTATAAGTCTTGCAGGGTCGAAACCGGACAAGTTGTCGAGATTTCACTTTGCCGGAGTTTTAAGCAGGAACCGCAAATAAAAATCTGTCCCCCCTGTTCAAGAAAAGTCTGCATCTGTTCGGAAATCTTGAACTTAGCGGTATCGAGTTGTTCTGCTTCCACTCCTTTACCGGTCAAAAAGGCTTTCACTTCATCGCCTTGCAGGAGCGCAAACACCCCCGTTCAAAAGCATTCCATACGGTTTCTGCGTCATTCGAACTGATTACGATGCCCCATTTCATTTTCTTCTCCTCTACCCGAAAGCGGGTGGTTGCGCTAGACTAAAATAATATCAGATAAATCATAAAAAATAATTAATCAATTGATTAATTGAATGATAGAGTATTCAAGCATTTCATTTATGTCAAGAGAAAATTTCAAAAAACAACTCTTCGCCCAGTTTGCGCGGGTTGGGAAAGCCCTTAGCAATGGACATCGCTTGGAATTGCTAGAGTTTCTCGCGCAGGGGGAGCGTCCAGTGGAGGCTTTAGCGACAGTGATGGGATTGACTGTCGCCAACACCTCCCAGCATCTCCAGCAACTTCGCCACGCAGGCCTCGTGGCGACACGCAAGGAAGGTCAACAAGTGTATTATCGGTTAGCGGATGAGCGCGTGATCACTTTGCTGAGCGCGTTGCGTGCGGTCGCCCAACAAAGTTTAGCGGAAGTGGATAAACTGGTGGCTACTTTTTTAGCGGCGAAAGATAACCTGGAACCGATTGCCGCACCGGAACTGCTCGAACGGATTCAGCAAGGTCTGGTGACAGTGCTAGATGTGCGCCCTGCTGAAGAGTTTGCCGCCGGCCATTTACCGCAGGCCGTGAATATTCCTTTGAAAGAATTGGAAACCTTGCTTCATACCTTGCCGCCTGAAAAAGAAGTGGTGGCCTATTGCCGCGGCCCTTACTGTGTGCTGGCGTATTCAGCGGTGGCGAAACTTCGTGAACAGGGGTTTAACGCACGGCGTTTGGAAGCGGGGTATCCGGAATGGAAAGTGGCCGGATTACCGGTGGCGCGGTAGCACGTAGACGTAGGGTGAGCAATGCACGCCCTACGAATCCTTAAAAAGCGAAGTTTCATGTTGGAATCCGCCGCGCTTCGAGTTTGGGGTCTTAATTCTTAATTTATATTTAGGACGGGGTTTGCAACCCCGTCCTGAACGTTTTGAACCGTGAACACGTTTTAACATTCACGAACCCATGAACCAGTCGCTCTGACCGAAAAACGTTTAGACGGGGTTACAAACCCCGTCTGGCACGGGCAAAAACGTTTAGACGGGGTTACAAACCCCGTCTGGCACGGTGAACACGTTTTAACATTCACGAACCCATGAATCAGTGGCTCTGACCGAAAAACGTTTAGACTGGGTTACAAACGTGCAACAACTACCGTCATTTAATTCATTTTAAAACTTAATTTATGAGGAGAAAATCATATGAGTTATGTCAATTCAGCTGTAAAGCACGAGTAGGCTGGGTTGAGGAACGAAACCCAGCTTATTCTTATTCAAGATAAACACCAATCACCTTTTGGTTATTTGTAGTTCAATCAATTGAATAAAAAACGAGCTGAGTTGATCAACCCAACCTACTCGTACTGGTTTCTCTTAAGACTGGGTTAGTCGGCGCGCTTCAATTTGGATAAGTAAGCTTCAATAACTTCGGGTGATAATCCTTGGAAGCGGTCTTCTATAGACACCTGTTTTAATAGGGTTTCGGGCGGTAATCCCTTCAATCGTTCTTCGGGCGGTAACCCCTGTAATCGTTCTTCGGGTAATAACAAATGCAGATGTTCTTTGGTGAAATCTTTTTCAAAATCGGCTATGGTGTAAGGCATAACGACTCCTTCCCGTTGATATAACTCATATAATTGATTGAGTATGGCCCGTTCACTAAGTTGGCGCCATTGATAATGCTGGTCGCCATACGCAAATCGCTGTTCCTGTCCACTGAATAATAACCACAAAGCATTATGAGCGGTTAAGGCAACTTGGCTTAAGACAATAAGTCGAATAAGGCGCGTTCCCCAGGTGAGATCAAATACCCCCGGTTGAAGTGCTTGGTAAGCAAGTTTCTTACTCAAGAATTGCTGAGGATAACGCGTGCTAATGGCATATAATTGAAACTGTTTCGTTGGTAATAATGCTGGAGAAGAACTAACCAACTTACGATAGTTAGTATAATACCCGATTAATTCTTCAATTGCCCACTCATCTAAGGGTTCTCGCAAAGATTTGTAAGTTAATAAATTATGTTGACTTAACTGTTCGAGACCATCCGGGATAGGAGTCAATGGTCTACCTGGGTGTTGTTTAATGATAACAATATCTAAGTACTGTTTTTTGAGCGAGACTTCGTGTTCCAATTCAACGTGATAGTTAGAATCGGTGACGAAATCCATTAAAGTGATTCCAAAGAGGCGATGCCAATTGATTTTGCTCATTATGTAAAATGTTAGCTGATGGTGTGACCCTTTTCAAGGAAGCGACGAAGCGAGGTTGAGTCATGCATTAGAATAATTATGATAGAATTCTTATTTAGTCAAGAAACTTATGACGACTAGGAAGCCCTGATGTTATTTATCTAGAGGAGCAAATAAAATGTGGTTGGTTAATCACTATCCGAAGTTAATCCTATCCCTGATGTTTATGGCTAAGCCCCTGTTAGCTGGCCCAATCGATTCACCAGCCCCGCGAGGTGATATTAGAAGTGCGATGTACAGTATTGAGGATATCTGCCAACGTTTGAAAAAAGGTGAAGAGGGGGAACGCCAACCCTTTCAGGGGCCGATGAGTGGTCCGCAAGCGAGTAGTCGATGTACGTTAAATGACGTGATGGCGCGGCGCCGCAGAAGGATGAGGCGAGTGGAGTGCAGCCGAGTGAAGTGTTATTAGGAAAAACGTACTGGAGTCTGCGAGCCGAGCAGTGGGGAAAACAAACCGGAACGATGGTGAATCAAGGCGCGCAAACCTATATGCCGAGTACCGAAGATCAAGTGATAGCCGCAGGTTATCATAATGGTCAAGGGATCGTGCGAGGAGATGAAGACTTAACAGCGAATAATCTGTTGAAGGGAATAGAACTGTTTGGTGTGACCGGTAATTATGAATGCCCGTCGGTGGCGGGGGGTGCACGGGAACTGCGGTGGCATCAGAAGTGCTGGCTGGGAAAACCTTCTCAACTAGCCAAGGGGTAAATTTAGTTGGTACGATGGTTAATCAAGAAGCTAAGGATTATACGCCCAGTGCGAAAGAGCAACCAATCGTAGCGGGCTATTACAATGGTTCTGGTGTGGTGAAAGGAGACGTTAATTTAGTATCGAGTAATATCAAAGCTGGGGTAAAAATCTTTGGCGTGTCTGGTGATGTGAATGTAGTCGATACGAGTAGTGGTGATGCGACTACCAGTGAGATCCTGAGTGGCAAGAAAGCGTGGGTAGCGGGTAAGGAAGTGGTGGGGACTGGTCAATTGTCGTCAGGGTTAGCGGCTGTTTCCAAGACGGGAGAGGATAGTTCAGTTGGTGTAGGTTTGCCCAATCCGCGTTTTATGGATAATTCTGATGGAACGGTAATGGATAATTTGACCAATTTAATTTGGTTAAAGAATGCGAACTGCTTTGGTGTTCAAGATTGGTCGACTGCCCTTACGTCAGCTAATAGTTTGTTGAGTGGGAATTGTGGTTTGAGTGATGGTTCAGTGGTGGGTGATTGGCGCTTGCCAAGTATAAATGAATTACGAAGTCTTATCCATTGGGGTTTTTATGAACCGGCTTTATCGAATGCGGCTGGTACGAGTAAGTGGAGTGAAAATGATCCGTTTACAAGTGTCCAGTCGGGCTACTATTGGTCGGTTACGACGGGCGCAAGTGATGCGAGCGGCGCGTGGAGTGTGGGCCTCAGCGACGGCGGCGTCTACAACGTTGATAAGACGAGCACCTCCTATGTGTGGCCGGTTAGAGGTGGACAATAGATTATTTAGCACGAGTAGGCTGGGTTGAGGAACGAAACCCAGCTTATTCTTATTCAAGATAAACACCAATCACCTTTTGGTTATTTGTAGTTCAATCAATTGAATAAAAACGAGCTGGGTTGACCAACCCAGCCTACTCGTACTACACCGACGATACCGACGATAAGACGGAAACCAACCTCGCGGGACGGGGTTTGCAACCCCGTCCTGAACGTTTTGAACCGTGAACACGTTTTAACATTCACGAACCCATGAACCAGTGGCTCTGACCGAAAAACGTTTAGACTGGGTTACAAACCCAGTCTGGCTTGGCGATAAGACGGAAACCAACC
>JAAUSR010000044.1 GCA_012032555.1 Thioploca sp. | reverse complement strand
TAAAATACGACGGCACGGCAATAGCAGCGCGGGAAAAAGCCGTTGCGAAATCGTCCGAGGCAGAACAGCCCAAGCGCGAGGCCGTCCGCGTAAAGGCGAAGCGCGCCCGGCAAAAGCACCGACGGTGTTAGAACAGCAGCAACATCAATCATGAGACGAGATGCTCAATGAGATGCCGAAAGACTGTGATAGCGGCTGCCAGAACAACAGCACCGGTCACCCAGAAACCTGGCGCGGCTACAAGCTACATATAGCCACGGCGGACGGCGATATTCCGGTGGCGGCGCTGCTCAGTTCAGCCGCGATGCACGACAGTGGCGCGATATTGCCGTTGATGAAGATTGCACCGCCGCGCGTCACCTCGTTATACGATTTGGCGGACCGCGCCTATGGCAGCACGATTAGCCGCGATGAATCCCGCCAAGCGGGGCATGTTCCGCTAATTGAACACCACCGACGTAACGGCGAAAAGATTGAGTTTGCGCCGCACGATGCACCACGCTAGAAAGAACGCAACGGCGCGGAGCGTCCAAACAGCCATTTGAAAGATAACCGGGGCGGTCACACCGTACGAGTACGTGGGCCCGACAAAGTTTATGCACATCGGCTGTTTGGCATCTTGAGCAGCGCCGCTGAACAACTGTTGCGCCGGCTCACCTAAGACCAACCCATACGCCTCAAAAGCACGAGTGAGCCGTTGAGATAGGGTAGGGCAAGTTATGCCTTGATAAGTAGAATTTTTTACGGTTTGAGCGCTGTGCTCAAACCGTTATCGTTAAAAACGCTCAATTTTTCGTTTTTTTAGCGGGAATGGGGGGGTAGTTTTTTACCAGACCTATTCTGGGCCTTTTGCAAAAGGCTCATATCTCCATTGAATTGAGAGAGAAGTCATGCCAACCACCCGCCCATTATCCGGTTTTGAAAGTATCGAAGACCCACGCCGAAACAACCATTGTCATCAATTAGGGGATATCTTGTTTATTGCTTGTTGTGCAGTTATCTGTGGTGCCGAGAGTTGGAACGATATTGAGTTATATGGCCAGTCTAAATTTGACTGGCTCAAGCATCTGTTAGAATTGCCCCATGGTGTTCCTTCTGATGATACCTACCGGTGAGTATTTACACGACTAGAGCCAACCCGTTTTGAGCAAGCGTTTCGAGATTGGATACCAACACTTATTACTAGTGTCGCTGGTGATATCATTCCCATAGATGGCAAACGCTTACGAGGGGCATTTCGAGCTTCTCAAGAAAATGTTATTCATCAAGTCAGTGCGTGGTCATGCCGACATCAGTTGGTTTTAGGACCAGTCAAAACGGCTGCTAAATCTAATGAAATCACGGCTATCCCCGAACTACTCAAGTTATTGGAAGTGAAAGGGGCCGTGATTCCCATTGATGCGATGGGAACTCAAAAAGAAATTGCCGCACCAATTATTGAGCAACAAGCAGATTATTTGCTGGCACTGAAAGGCAATCACGGTACACTACATCAAGATGTGGCTGATTATTTTGACTATCTAAGTTCATCAAAAAATCCCTCCGTATCCGGTATCGATTACTACGAAGCTCTTGATAAGGGACACAGTCGTCTCGAGACACGTTGCTGTCAGGTGGTAACCGATATCGACTCCAGGGACGTGAAGACTGGAAAGGTCTAAGTTCATTAATAAAAATTCATTCCCATACTGAGCATTTGCTTGAAGGACGTATCAGTGAGGAAACTCGCTATTACCTGAGTAGTTTATCACGCTCGGCGAAAGAGTTATTGGAAATGGGACGAGCTCACTGGCAGATTGAAAATAATCGGCATTGGGTGCTAGATGTGAGTTTTTCTGAAGATGCTTCATTAATTCACACGCCTAATGCCGCCGTGAATTTTTCACTACTTAGAAAAATGGCAATGACGTTACTAAAACCGGATAAATCTAAAGGTTCTCTCAAGGGCAAACGGAAACGTGCCGGATGGAACAATGACTTCTTATTATCTTTATTACAACCCATCCATTATTACAACCCATCCATTCCAAATGAGGTGGCCCTGAGGAGAAGTGTCTGATGGCTTGATTTTTCAAGCGACTTCTGCCGTGACAATCACAGGTAAGAAAGCCACACAATACGTTGCCGAAGCTAACGTGACCGTCACACGTCTAGCCAAGCCCAAAAGATATGTGGATGGCAAGCGGGTTGCGCCTATTGATGGCAAAGCATTACCGTTGCGCTTGCTCGTTAGTCGCATCAGGGATGATGTCGGGCATGTATTAGCAGAATGGCTCTGGCTGAGCAACGTCAACCAGGTGCCGGCCAAAACGCTTGCACTATGGTATTACTGGCGTTGGCAAATTGAATCTGTTTTCAAATTGCTCAAACAAGCTGGACATCACCTAGAAAGCTGGCAGCAGGAAAGCGGCTTGGCATTAGCCAAACGTTTGTTGGTAGCCAGTATGGCCAGTGTTGTCGTTTGGCCAGTTGCACATTCAAAATTGCCGGAGGCACAAGAAGTACAAGAATTTTTAATCAAACTCAGTGGCCGCCCAATGAAACGTAGCAAACCCGTCACTTGGCCGGCATTATTTTCCGGTTTATGGGTAATGCTTTCTATGATAGAAGTACTCGAAGACTACACCCTTGATGAGTTATACGATATCCGAGACAAACTACGAACAACCTCACCAGCACTGGCTAAACTGGTGCCAGGGTAGACTTGTGTAGATACCTTTGCCTACTAGGCTAGGCTACCGGGCTGTGTCGCATATTTCTTAATTTCCATCCACTTCGGTGTCCAATTTTGGCACGAGTGGATAAAATCAATGGTCCAATTGAAGACGTAACGGAAGATACTCAACCCATATTTAAAGGTCTCCCGTTGTTTTCGACTGGGATAAAGCTTGATGTATTTGCTTTTGATAATTTCTGAGTCCGTGCATTCGGCCGGAGAAGACGGGAAGGATATTGAGCAAGTCTTTGCTAAGTTCTTGTTCAGGAGAGTATGTCGTTTGGTTGAGAACCACGAGTTCTCCACCATGGTTTCGACGATATATTTGATAAGCTCCAGTCCGAATCGCGCCAGTCGATCTCGGTGGGTACAAGTTGGAGGCGATCTCCCCGCATGGCTCATTCCAGAAGGGATAACAGCCCTTTTCGCTTGAAGTTAAGTCCACTGCCGATGTCTTTGATGATTTCAACTTGGGGGTGTTTTTTATCTCGCTACCAATGGTTTTTATACTGAAATGGCTTCCCATTTTCTGATGCCTAGACATTTACTCCGAAATTGATTAACAACCTTGATAACCTCTTGATGGGTTTCGGTTGGCTTCATTTCTTCAAGATACAAAATGCGCTTGGCAACTTGCTCTAGCTTAAAACACCAATACACTGACATTAAAGGATTTATCCATAATCTACTATAGGCTGTGCGGCGAGTAGCATGATAATCACCATAATGACCGGCTAATGCGGAAAGTATCGAACTGGAGACAATACTGGTGTAGCGTTCTGACATGTTTTGAAAAATGTCCTGACAAGCCGATTGATAAAGCTGTACCTCTGGCATTTCTTGCATTAAAGAAAACATGCCCAAATAACCTTGAGAACGTATCAATTCGGCAACTGCCTCTAAAAATTGTGCATGACAAACGCCATGAAAGTAATCAACACCAAATCCTAAACAAACTAACATTTTGCGTTTGACTGTTAATTGATGTACTGCGGTAATGCTACTAATATCCTCAAATGGTGTACCTAAACCCACTTCATCGCCACGCATTAAACTATCCGTACCACCATCCACTAAAATCACGGTATCTAAATCTAAAGTTTTAACTAAAGTTTCATAGTTGGTGACTAATGGTTTAACCCCGGTATTTTCAAAGCAATAAATCGGTACGTTCCAACCTTGTTCCGCAAACCATTTAGTCAAGTGCAGCTCAGGGAAATACATCGCTGAAAGCCAGCGAGTATCATTGGCAAACAAGTCAGCGGTAACTTTAAGTAAATCAGGAGTCAGCCAGTTTTCTGGTGCTACTTTCGGTGGTTGTGGTAACATTGAAAATGAGAGGTTGGCCAAGTAAACATTTTTATTTATCGTGTTCAGCGCAAAATAAAGCGGTAAGCCACAAAAAATATCAAATCCACCCCCGGCACCGGCTAATAAGATATTTTTAGCTGAATGGAGTTCATCAAAAAAAGGTAGTTGTAGCATACATATACCTCAACAATGATTGGATAATCTAATCAATTTTACTCAATAGGCTAAGTTAATACTTAATTGTATTTAAGAATAAAGGTATTTACTCTTTGCCTATAAAACTGTTAATGGCATGAGTAACACTTTTAGTTTGATCTATTAGTAATTCTGCATACATCGGTAACGATAACACTTCATTAGCTGCTAATTCAGATTGAGGAAAATCCCCCAGTTGGTACCCCAAATCGGCATAAGCGGGCATCAAATGTACTGGAACTGGGTAATGAATACCGGTTTGTATTCCTTGTTGTTGTAACTGTTGTTGTAAAGCGGTTCGTTGGGTGGTACGCACTGCGTAAATGTGATAAACGTGGCGACTATAAGGCATGATTTGGGGTGTTTGCACCTGAGCATTAATTAATTGTTCGTCATATTGCTGGGCATGAGATTGTCGTGCTTTGGTCCAGGATTCTAAATAGCGAAGTTTCACTCGTAAAATAGCCGCTTGTATTTCTTCTAACCGATAATTGTAACCTTTAAGAATATGATGATATTTTCGCTCTTGTCCCCAATCTCGCAGTAGTTTTATGGCGTGGGCATATTTTTCGTGGTGAGTGACTACCATACCACCTTCTCCATAAGCGCCTAAATTTTTACTAGGATAAAAACTGAAACAACCGAGATCGCCAATACTACCTACTCGGCGTCCTTTATATTCTGCTCCATGCGCTTGAGCGGCATCTTCAATTAAGGTTAGTCCGTAGTGTTGAGCGATTTCTAAAATTGGATCTAGGTCTGCCGGTTGACCATACAAATGTACGGGTAAAATCGCTTTAGTTCGCTGGGTAATGGCTTTCTCAATCTGGTTGGTATTTATCGTAAAAGAATTCGGTTCGATGTCAACAAAAACGGGTTTAGCACCAGTGTAATCAATAGCGGCTACCGTCGCTACAAAGGTAAAGGGTATCGTGATGACTTCATCACCGGGACCCACTCCTGCCGCTAACAAAGCCAAGTGCAAGGCGCTGGTACCGGAATTAACGCCGATTCCATAATCGGCATGACAATAAGCAGCAAATTCGGTTTCAAAAGCGGCTACTTCCGTTCCTAACACAAATTGAGTGTTTTCAAGTACGTTAGAAATGGCTTCCTCAATTTCATTTTTAATATTTTGGTACTGTATTTTGAGATCGAGAAAAGGAACCATATGGATTATGCGTTTTCAGTAAACAAAGAAGCTTGTAACAAGGTTTGTGTATAGGGGTGTTGAGGATAGTTAAATAGTTCTTCCGTTTTTCCCTGTTCGATAAATTGACCATGGCGCATAACAATAATACGATGAGATATAGCTCGAATCACTTTGAGATCATGGCTAATAAATAGATAACTGATATGGTGCTGGCGTTGTAGATGACTTAATAATTCTAAAACCTGTTTTTGTACAGACACATCTAAAGCGCTAGTTGGTTCATCTAATAAAATTAATTGTGGTTCTAAAATGACCGCTCTAGCAATAGCAATACGTTGTCGCTGTCCACCAGAAAATTCATGGGGATAGCGCCATAACATCTCTTCTTGTAAACCCACTTCGTTTAAGATTTTAATAATTCGCTCCCGCCGCTCATGACGATTTAATTCGGGGTAATGAATCGATAGTCCCTCACCAATGATTTGTTCGATTGTTAATCGGGGTGATAAAGAAGAATACGGATCTTGAAATACCACCTGAAAATGGCGACGTAAGGGTCGTAATTGACTAGTCCGTAATCTATCTAACCGGTTACCCGCAAATTGGATGGTGCCGGTACAAGATTGTAAGCGTAATAGACAAAGTCCTAAAGTGGTTTTACCTGAACCGGATTCACCAACTATTCCAACAGTTTCGCCAGGATAAATGTGTAATTTAACACTGTCGACCGCTTTAATTTGTCCAATAGTCTGTTTAATTAAAAATCCTTGTTTAATGGGAAAGTGACAGCGAATTTGTTCAGCTTCGAGTAGAGGGGAAGAGCCGGTATTGTAATTGTAATCGGTTTGAAGTCGTTGCGGTTGGCTATTGAGAAGGTGTTGGGTATAAGGATGTTCGGGTCGTTTAAATAAAGTCTCTACGGGTGCACTTTCAACAAGATAACCCTGCTGCATAACACAAATTCGCTCGGCGAAACGTTTAACCATATTTAAATCATGCGTAATTAATAATATCGCCATGCCAAATTCTTTCTGCATATCTTCCAGTAATTCAATTATTTGCAGTTGGATGGTCACATCTAAAGCGGTAGTGGGTTCATCAGCAATTAATAATTTAGGATGACAAGCTAATGCCATCGCGATCATCACCCGTTGCCGTTGTCCCCCAGATAGCATATGTGGATAGGAGTTAAAACGTTGTTGCGGTTCTTGAATGCCGGTGCGTTCGAGTAGCTCTAACATTCGATAACGAGCCGCTGCTTTACTCAAACCTTCATGTAACATTAATGGTTCTATTAATTGGGTACCAATTGGATAGACTGGATTAAGTGAGGTCATGGGTTCTTGAAAGATGATAGCAATTTCTTTACCGCGAATTCGCCGCAACTGTGCTGGCTTTAATTGGAGCAAATCTTGACCGTCAAATTCGATTTGACCACTCGGAAAAACGACTTGGTGGCGATCATGAAGTTGTAAAATAGATAAAGCGGTCACAGATTTACCGGAACCGGATTCGCCAACTAAAGCTAATTTTTCGCCAGCCTGGAGGGCAAAACTGATTTCATGTACCACTTGGGTATAATGCTGTGTGGTGGTTTGGAAAGCAACGGATAATTTGCTGATATTTAACAAAGGATTACTCATGATGATGATTTAATTTTAGAGAGGTCTTTAACCATAACCTACTGTTTACAAGGCGGTTTAGTATTAATCATTTTATTATATTGCTTACCCCATTCCAAAAAATCTTTATTTTCCATTGGTCCCGCGTATAAATAACCTTGCGCAAAATCACAACCATGATCACACAAAAAATCACGTTGTTCAATGGTTTCTACACCTTCAGCAATAACCGTTAATCCTAAAGCATGTGCCATATCAATGGTGGCTACTGTAATAGCGGTATCTTCAGGAGAGCAAGTAATACCTTTAATAAAAGATTGATCAATTTTTAAACTATCAATGGGGAGACGCTTTAAATAATTTAAAGAGGCATATCCCATTCCAAATTCATCAATAGTCACGCGAATACCCATATCTTTAAACCGTTTCAAGGTGGTTATGGTTGAATCGATATCATCGAATAGCAGATTTTCAGTCAATTCTAATTCTAAACATTCTGGTGTTAATCCGGAGCCCTTGATCGATTCGGCAACCATGTTAATTAAACGTTTATTACGAAATTGATGTGCTGATAAGTTAACCGCAATTCGACTAATGCTTAAACCCGCTGCTAACCAAGCTTTTAAATGTTGACAAGCCATGCGTAACATCCATTCTTCCACCGAAACGATAATCCCTGTATCTTCGAGTATCGGTTTAAAATCGACCGATGACATAAAACCATTTTGAGGATGACAAAAACGAATGACGGATTCCGTGCTAATCAGTTGTTCTGAGGCGAGTTCAGTTTGGGGTTGATATAATAAAATAAATCTATTTTTTTCAATAGCTTGATGTAAGTTAGTTTCAATTTGTAATCGTGAAACCGCTTGTTTGTGCATACCTTGACTAAATACTGCATAACCGGATTTTCCGGTCATTTTAGCACGATACATCGCTGTATCGGCATTACGCAGTAAATCCGTACTTTCTTCTGCGCCGGTGTAATAAGCAATCCCAATACTCGCTGAAGTAATGACTTCATAACCATCTAATGAAAATGGGTTGGCTAAGATTTCATTAATCATTGCGGCTAAACGAGTTGCCTCATTTAAATCTTGCATTTGGTCCAACAAGATCATAAATTCATCACCCCCAGAGCGGGCTAAAATAATGTCTTTTTCTAAACAGCCTTGCACACGTTGAGCAATTTCCATCAATAACCAATCACCCATATCATGACCTAGACTGGCGTTGACCATTTGAAATCGATCTAAATCCATAAACAATACAGCCACATGTTTATCTTTATCTGGTTGTGCTTGAGTTATGGCTTGCTCTAAATATTCTAAAAATAAATGTCGATTAGGTAAGCCGGTGAGTTGATCGTGCAAGGTTGTATGAGTTAATTGTTGTTCTAAAGCACGGCATTCACTTAAATCACGTCCTTCCATTAAAATCCATTCTATTTCACCAGCCGTATTCATCAGTGGGGTAAATGAAAAATTCACAATTCCCCCCTCATCTGGTTTATCAAGCGGAATTTTAACTTCACAATGGGTAAATTCACCTTGAGTAGCTTGCATAATAGCCGTTTGAAATACTGTCTGTGTCTGTGGTAGTGACTTTATCCAAGGTATTTCCCAGAGTAAAAAACCAATAATCATTTCGGAGTTTATTTTAAAAAATTTTAAAGCAGTTTGATTAATTTCTTGTAGAATGCCTTCGGGAGTGAGTAATATCATTAATTGGAAGGCATTATCAAAAATCGTTTGAAAATTTCTTTCTCTTTGTTGTAAAGCCAATAAATTAGCTAAATAGCGAATTACCCGTTCTAACAATAACCAATTGAGTTGCTCCTGAGCGATAAAATCAGTTCGATAGCTATCGAGATAGCTGGGGTCAATCGGTTCAGCGGTTTTAGTTATCAAAATAGTTGGAGTAGTCGTATATTTATATAACCAATTTAAAAACCGTTTTTGGGCCAAATTACTGGCGTGATATCCTACTAAGTAAGCATCATAAGTATTTTGTTTAATTCGCTTGACCGCAATTTCATAATTAGGTGCCCAATCAATACTGAGTATGCTAGTTTGCTCATCCAGGAGTTGACGGGTATTTAGATAATCTTGGGCTTCTTCTTCTATGATGAGAATACGCACTTTTTCCATTGACTTTCCTGTATCATAGTGCCCCTTCTGTACAATTAATAATTGATAATTGATAATAGTCAGTAACTCATAATCAATTATCTCTTAATTATGTATCTTAGCCTATTACCATTACTAACACCACGTTATTGGCTTTGGTGGGGCATTGTGGGCATATTATGGTGTTTAACCCGCCTACCTTACCATTGGCAATTAGTCGTAGGACAACAATTAGGACGTTTAGCTTATTGGCTGGCACCACGTCGTCGACAAATTGCTAACATTAATATAAACCGATGTTTTCCTGAACTAAAGAATGCCCAACAATACCAATTGGTAGTCAAACACTTTGAATCACTCGGCATGGGCTTACTAGAAATGCTCAGTGCTTGGTGGTTATCGGATACTCAATTAAAGCCACTCGAACATATTCAAGGATTAGAACATTTACAAACCGCTTTAGCCCAAGAAAAAGGGGTCATTTTAGTGAGTGCCCATTTCACTTCCCTTGAAATAGGTAATCGTTTCTTAACCCGACATATTGCTCTTCACGCCATTTATCGCCAACATGAAAATCCATTAGTTGAGTATTTTATGAAAAAAAATCGTGAGCGCCACGCTCAAAAAGCTATACCCAGAGAAGCAGTACGGGAAATGCTACGCAGTCTTAAACAGAATAAAGTGTTGTGGTTAGCCACTGACCAAAACTTTGGTCATAAACAAAGTGTATTTGCCGATTTTTTAGTATTCCAGCCGCAACCAATACCGCCATTTCACGCCTAGCTAAACTAAGTGGTGCTGCAGTTATTCCTTGCTTCACTCAGCGTTTAGAATCTTTAAAAGGTTATCAGGTTATTTTACAATCCGCTTTAGAAAATTTTCCCAGTGGGGATCTACAACAAGATGCTGCTCGAGTCAACCAATTGATTGAAAAACAAATTCGCTGTGCACCGGAACAATATCTATGGGTGCATCGACGCTTTAAAGATCGACCAGTAGGAGAACAAGATTTTTACTTGATAAATCCATAAACCGCTTATAGGTTCCCGATACACTGTATTTTAACCGTTTTGTTTTCATATTAAAGTATACCATGTGAAGGTTAGTTATTGAGTTAGTTTAAATTTTGTTACTATAATCAAATTATATTAGAAAAAAATAGCGATAAAAAAACTGAATTAAGAATTTGGTACCGTCGTTATTACAAGGAATATCTCCATGTTTGATCATTTTGAACGTAAACTATTGGTTGGTGTCATGACCAGTACACTCTTTTCATCGATAGTGACTTCTGTTTTAGCCAGTAGCCCAAAGGATACTTTTTATCTACTTGATTCTCAAGGTAATCCAGTTTTTACACAAGACGGTCAGTGTGTTCAAACACACCAAACACCTAATTTACCCACCCAGTTGTTTAAACAATGTGGTGATCAGGGTGATAGAGATGGAGATAGCATATGGGATGATCAAGATGTTTGTCCTGATAATACGCCAGTAGAAATCTCTCAAGGCGTTTATCAAGATGGCTTGCAACGCGGTTGTCCTTTAGAGAGTGATAAAGATGGTATACCCGATTATCGAGATAAATGTCCTCATAATACACCAGAGGAAATTTCTCGGGGTGTTGATTCACAAGGTTGTCCCCTGGATACCGATCAAGATAGCATACTAGACTATAAAGATCTTTGTCCAGGAACACCGGTTGGCGTAGCTGTGGATGAACATGGTTGTGCCCTCTATGAAAAACCAGTTGATATTGTTTTAGCCGGTGACGTAACTTTTGCTTTTAATAAGTCGGCGTTAACCCCGCAAGCTCAAACGACTCTTGACGAATTAGCCGATAGAATTGAAGTTAATTTTCTTAAGGGGGTAGAAGTGGTTGGTCATACAGATAGTGTTGGTTCTGAACAGTATAATCAAGTCTTATCAGAAAAACGCGCCTTTATTGTCGCTAGCTATTTAATAAATAAAGGACTACCGGCTGATAAGGTAATCCAACGGGGTGAAGGAGAACAACAACCGATTGCTACTAATGAAACGACCGTAGGGCGTGCCAAAAATCGTCGTGTTGAGATTAAAATTATTCATTTTAAGAAAAAATAATCCTGAATTTAGAGCTTACGCTGTTGAAGTCATCACGAATTGATTTTATGCTATAGCGGTCTGATAAGGTAACCGATTAATTCATTGAAAAAATGAGATTATCTATTGCAACCGCGTCAATCCGATTCATGACATTTATAATTAACAACCCTATTGTTCTCCAGCGGTAATTGAGGTATTTTCCTATTTATAATAGCTTCAGATGCTAGTTTTTCTAACCGGCATATTTCTACAGAATAGCAATTCACTCAATAGGTCTTAATCATGACAGACGTCACTTCATCTCCTAAAGTCAGGCTAGACAAGTGGTTATGGGCAGCGCGTTTTTTTAAAACCCGTCACTTAGCAACGGCAGCCATTACCGGCGGGAAAGTTCACTTAAATCATCAACGGGTTAAGCCAGCCAAGGCGGTCCATATCGGAGATGAATTAACTATCCGAACTGGCTACATCGAACGCACTGTTATTGTTCAAGCGTTATCAATCCAACGTCGCCCAGCTGTGGAAGCCCTTTTATTATATGAAGAAACGGTAGCCAGCATTGAGAAACGTCAAAAAGACGCTGAGCTATGGCAGCAAGAAGCCGCCTTACGCCCGCGTGGTAGCGGGCGCCCAACGAAGAAAGAACGTCGTCATATCCATCAGTTTATTCAAAAAAACTCTTCTTAGCTCAGATATATAGAGTATACATTATATCCAAAAGGACGTTTTAGTCATAATTTTGGCCGTTTTTGCCATCAGCCATTTGATGGGTTTTGGTAAAGCAACGGCACCCGCTTTGA
This sequence comes from Thioploca sp., assembly GCA_012032555.1. GTDB lineage: Bacteria > Pseudomonadota > Gammaproteobacteria > Beggiatoales > Beggiatoaceae > Thioploca. Next base: position 30,288 of record JAAUSR010000044.1, on the reverse strand, counting down.
TAGCGATTGAAGCATGATGCGCTTCGTCTATTTGCATCTGTTTTAAAATGGCTCGACTTTTATGATCGGATGCAGGTAACCGTTGTAAATGATTTTCTAAGTGTTTAACAACTTGTCGCTCGGTTTCCGCTAAAAAACCCAAACTCCATTTATCACCGACTAAACCCGCTACCGCTCCAATGAGGAGAGAACCTGGATACCAAATGGGATTAAGCCAACTGGTATGACTATTTAATTCCCGAATCCGATTTTGACACCAGCGCAGATGATCATTTCTTCAACCGCCGATTGTTGTAATTGGTCACGGATATCTATCCGACGTGCAGTTAAAGCTTGTCCTTGATATAAGGCTTGAGCCGCCACTTCACCAGCATGATCGACTCGCATTAACCGAGCGGATAATTGTTGTTCTACCGTCGTTAATTCAACTTCTTCAAATAATTGGGCTGGATCGGGACGGATAGTACCTACCGGTTCGCCCCATAAAGTGCGTAACCCCTTATCAAAATAAATAATTATATTATCTAATTTGTTAAATCTGTTCATACTTTTTAATTTATTGCAATTAATATTTTGATTAAGTATCGTTTTGGTCAAGCGTTATTATATTAGTACTCATTATAAGTTATCTGGTTTTATTAACCGCCCTAAAAATAGGATACTACCGGAGGCTTTATGACTGATCAAAAACAGAAAAGGATGATCTGCTAAAAATACCGGCGTTGATGCTTGTATACCGCGTGTATTAACGACTATTCCGCTGGAAGCAGCCGCTTCCGTTCCTTCTTCATTCACATCAACGAAGGCTTGGTGAATAACCGATTTTAAATACAATGCTTTGCTGCCATCTATCCCAGAAAAATCAGCCTTAGTATTAAAAGCATCCGGCATTCCCATAGCGGATAACGTTTTAGATAGTTCAAAGCCGGTATTGATCTTAAATTTGGGGAGGAAAACTTTCACTTTCTGCCAATGTATTTGATTGAACCAAGTTTCTAAATTTCGTTGATTAAGAGAATTTTCTAATTGAGCTAAACCATCACGTTGTCGAGGCAGCAAAATGGTCATCGACAAGTGGTTAGGTGCAAAGGAGGATTCTAAGGATTCTTCGTCAGTGGCATTACCAACGTAGGGTAATTCGAGTAGTTGTAGGTGTTGATTTTCAGCGTAGCCAAATTGATTTTGCTGGGTCATCATTGAGACAGTTACATTTTTATGAGCATTTAGCCAAAAATCAGCGTTCTTAGTCTGCTGGTTATCAAATGGTGTGTTCCAACTGCCTTTGAAATAAATAGCATTAACTAATATCAAACGAGTTAAGCTATCAATAAGACCTGGTTTGATCAGTTGAGTGATTTTTTGTTGGGTTTTTTCCTCAACCCAAGCATTTATTTTTAAATGTGCGGTTGGAAACGCATTTTTAAAATCAATTGAATTTAAGTTGGCATCGTAATTTTGAGCAACTACATTACGGAAACTAGAATAAAATGAATGGCTTGCTTCACTCCATAGCGCATTAGCAACCTGTATTTTAATATGTTGTTGGGCTTGATTAATTCCTTGTTGTAATTGTGCAAACAACGGATGAATTTTTTTTAGCGATGCGGATGGCCAATGTAACACTTGAGCTATCTGTTGAGCAGTTCGGTTCCGTGCACCTGCTGAAGTCATTGCTAGAGCAATAGAAAGACTATAAGGTGAGAAAAATAAGTTACCCGATTCTTGAGTTTTTAATTGAGTATATAATTGGAATGCAAAAGCAGTGTTACTCGCAACAAGAGTGTCTTCTTGCAAATCGGTATCAGCTACACTTAATAAGGGCATTAGTCCGAATATAACTATAGTAAAAATGTTGAGTGGTGATAATATTCTGTTTGGTATCACGTATATCACTAGTCTACTCCTGGTTACCCAAAATGAGTTGAGTAATCCTATCTGCTGGTTGAGTTAAGATCGATAATTATTGGTCCGGCGTTATTATTGAATTTCATCGATTGTTATTAACCTCGGTTAAATAAGCATTAAAAATGATTTTGAGATCAGCCCATACTTAATTAAGAAATAAGTTGTAATCCTTCCCGCCCACATTGATTACCGGCTAATTGACAAGCTTGGGTTAAGATTATGGCTAACGGTTGTTGACGACATAAGCCATCAATAATTCCGGCATTAAAAACATCACCAGCACCTAGGGTATCTACTACTTGGGTGGGTGGAAAAGCCTGACTTTGGAGTAAATCACCCGTTGGGGTTAAAGCATAAGCACCGGCTATTCCCCAAGCACAAATCAGGCAAGCTCGGGGTATTTGTGAGTGAATTGAACGTAAAAACAATTCAGCTTGATTTGCGTGGCTGTAATATTGTGCAAATGTTTTTGAAAATAAGAGGACATCGACTTGAGTAAAGAGTTGTTCTATTTGTGGACGTGCTTTTTCGACTTCCAACGAGATCGGTAACTGAGGGTATTGTTGTTTAGCCTGTTCAATCATCTGTGCCGTTTCCGCAACTTGACGGGCTTCAAAATGGAGCCAATTAAAAGTGGATAAATTAATCCGTTGGAAATCATTAAAACTAAATTCCGGTAAATCTCGATAATGAACAATCGTCCGCGAACCATTTTGTTGATTTAACAGGATATAAGACGTTGGCATCTTACCTTGACCCCAAATGCGACACGGGCTGGTATCAATTGCATAATGGGCTAATTCAGCTAAAACGAGTTGTCCATCGGGTCCATTAACCCCAACCCCACCCCACGTACAATGGTGCCCTAATTGGCTTAGTACGACTAAAGTGTTGGTAGCATTACCACCTCGACAGACACGTTGTTTAATGGCTCTAATTTCGGTGTCTTCGGCGGGGTAATTAGCTACGGTGTTGATGATATCTACTGTTGCGGTACCAATACCAAGAATCCGAGCCATTAATTAAATAACCGCCAAAAATTCTGTGTGGTTGCTTGTCCAATCGTCATTAAGGCTTCTCCTCTTAAATTAGCAATGAATTCAGCGACGTATTTCACATAAGCGGGTTGATTGATTTGACCTCGATAAGGTACCGGTGCTAAATAAGGCGCATCTGTCTCTATTAGCATATAATCTAGGGAAATTTTTTTCGCGACGGTTTGTAATAGTGTAGCATTTTTAAAAGTGACTATACCGGAAAAAGAGATATAAAAACCCATGTCGATGACTTGTTGAGCGATTTCCCAATCTTCGACAAAACAGTGCATAATTCCGCCTACCGTAGCGGCGTTTTCTTCACGGAGTAGGCGTAAAGTATCTGCCGTCGCTTCCCGGTTATGAATGATAAGTGGTTTACCGATTTCTTTAGCAGCTTGAATATGAGTGCGAAACCGCTGCTGTTGCCAGGTTAAATCACCTTGACTGCGAAAATAATCTAACCCCGTTTCACCAATAGCGACAACTTTAGGATTATCAGCGAGATGACAGAGGATTGTTACATCCGGTTCAGTTGCTTGGATCGTGTTCGGGTGAACACCAACTGAAATAGAAACATTATTTAAATTTTGGGTGATGGCTAATAACTGAGGAAAACTGTTTAGATCAACTCCCACACTTAATAAATGGCTAACCCCATGTTGTTGAGCAGTAGTGACTAAGCTGTGGGGATCGCTATGGGGAATTAAATCTAAATGACAATGTGAATCGACTAGCATAAGAATAAATTTTTATATCGTAAAAGTCGGTTTATCTGATTTCAGTAAATTAGCTAAAGAACTTTCAATTTTTTCGGTGGTCCCTTTATACATTTCACCAAAATGAACGCCAATTCCTGGTGGACGTCGCCCTTGCGCACCTTTAGGATTAATCCAGGCGACTTTACCAGCAATCGGGGTTTTTTCACCATCATTGAGTAAAGTGAGTAATAAAAATACTTCATCCCCAACTTTATAAGATTTATCTGTTGGAATAAACAACCCCCCCTGTTTTAAGAAAGGTAAATAAGAATTATATAAAGTCATTTCATCCTGAATATTGACTGACAACATATTACGTTTCATACCACCGGGACGTTTCATAAAGACGATCTCCTTAGAGAATATGTTAATTTAACCCAGGCAATGGCAAGTGATTCTAATAAACCAGTTACTTTCACCGGGGTGTTTCCCATGACTAACTGATAGACTTCGGTTTGTTGATCCAGCAAGTTAAATAAATTTTTTAAATCAACCTGTTGACTAAAACGAAATAAATTGGTTTTATAATCTTGATTAAGAAGATACTGAGTTTGCCCAGTGAGCGCACAACGGATGATATCCCTTGTCCAACTTAATAACCAGGGTAAGATTTGCACGGTTTCCCACTGGGTCCATTGCGCCACAACTTTGATCGGATCCATTTTCCCGGTGGCGAGTTGAATCAAGCTATTAAATAAAGCTTGTCGTTGAGTCATTGCCTCGGTTTCTGCTAAAGCAACAGCCACTAAAGGTGCTTGTGCTGAGATATTCAGTAGTAAAGCGACATCGACTTGATGAGTCAAAGTTGGTTGAGAAATCGCTAGACGACTTTGTAACCAAGCTTGAGTTAATTGCGGGTGAGGACGGCTAAAATTAAGAAGCTGACAACGACTCCGCAAGGTGATTATTAACTGTTGTGGTTGATGGCTAACTAAAATAAACAACGTTTGTGAAGGTGGTTCTTCCAATAGTTTTAATAAGCTATTTGCTGCATAACGGTTCATTTTTTCAGCGGGGTTAATCAACACGATTCGATAGTGTCCATAATAAGTTGTTAAAGAACAAAATTGAATTAATTCGCGGATTTGTTCGACTGAAATCAATTTGTCTGCTGCGCTAGGATGCACCGATAATAAATCCGGATGGTTGCCCACTGTCAATAAATGACAAGATTGACATTGTTCACAGGGTTGCCAGTTGACTTGATCAACTGAGTTTTTAACCCCAGATTGTTGCTCACATAATAATAAATTAGCTAATCGTTGAGCAAATAAAGTTTTTCCCATCCCTGGCGGACCAGCTAACAATAAAGCATGAGACAGACGATTTTGCTGCCAGCAATACTTAATTTGCTCCCATAATAAATGATGCCAAGGTAACTGGAGACTCATAATTTATTTTAACAGTAGTTTAAACTATCTAGAAAATCAATTCGGGTAAAATCGGATAGATCGTGAAGGTAACCCGAGTTTTAGGGTAACCAACCAAGCGTAATAACGCTTGATTGCAATAGAGCGAATATGACTATCCGTTTAGCATGACTGCTTTAAGCAAATTTGGAACTCCCTTCTGAGAATAAAGAATAACGAGTTGATTACCTATTTTAAGCGTATTGAGATTAATGACCGGATCGGGTTGTATCACTATTCTAGTTACTGACTTTGCCACTTATCAGTTTTAATGCGCACCAGCTGTAAACCTCTAATTTGAAGCAAATAACTAATAATTGATTAAAGTGATTGACCTCAAGTTCACCCAACTTAAGTAAGTAGTATATACTCCTAATTATGAGCTAGGCAAAATGATTATTTTAGTGAACAAATATAATACATCGTAATATACTATTTAATCTTCTTTTCTTCTTTATGGTGAATAACTCAGGGTTAGTATGATATTTGCATTCTTTAGAAGTACTTTGTTAGATAGAATCGAGGACTGAGGTTTAACATCATCCATTCAATACCATTTACTTCAGAAATAGAAACCAAGATGGCAGTTCATATTCTTATTAGCGACGATTCTGTCTCTATTCGGCAGATGCTTAAATTTACTTTAAACGAAGCCAACTACAGTGTAATTGAAGCAGAAGATGGTTTGCAGGCGTTAGAGTTAGCAAAGTCTCGTTCATTTGACCTAGTTATTACTGATGTCAATATGCCACGGTTAGATGGCTTGTCGTTAGTACGTGAATTGCGTGCCTTATCTACCTATCGGTTTAAACCAATTTTACTACTAACAACCGAATCTGATCCAGAAAAAAAGAAAATAGCCAAATTAGCGGGAGCAACTGGCTGGATTATTAAACCGTTTGATCCAGATAAATTGCTTGCTGCTCTTAGAAAAGTATTGAGGTAACCCACTATGCCAGTGGATTTAACAGAAGTCCGAGCTTTATTTTTTGAAGAGAGTTTTGAAAATCTCGATCTCATGGAATCCAATCTATTGGATTTAGAAATTGGTAGCCTTAATAAAGAATTAATTAATAGTATTTTCCGTGCTGCCCATTCGATCAAAGGAGGTGGGGGTATTTTTAAGTTAGAACAAGTCGTTGCTTTTGCTCATGTCGCCGAAACTTTGCTGGACGAAATGCGTAATGGCGAACATCTGATTACGCAAGCCTTGATTGATTTGTTACTCCGTGCGGTAGATATCATGCGGATGATGTTATCTAGTTTGCAAGAGAATGCTACTTGTGATATACAACCGGTACAGACTTGTCAAACCGAACTGTTGAATACGTTGAAAAAATCAATGGCAGATAAACAAGTAAAAGCAGAAGCACTCACGCATATTGAGCGACCACCCGAACTCATTCCAGTTCATTCCACGCCACCGGCGCCCAATAATTTACTTCAATGGCAGATTTTTTTTAAACCGCATCCCTCCATGTTAATGACGGGGAATGATCCCATTAATCTGTTTCATGAATTATCGATTTTGGGATCACTCGATATTAAAGTGGATACGAGCCAATTACCCAATTTAACTGAATTAGATCCGCAATCTTGTTACTTAAGCTGGGAACTGATGTTGCAAGCGCCGGTAGAGCGAGCTATAATTGAGGAAGTTTTTGAATGGGTTGAAAACGAATGTGAACTCCAAATCACTGGTTTATCCCCATCACCCGCTTCCCTACCAGCAACACCAGAGACTACTTCGGAACCAACCTCTCCAGTATTAACTGCGATTGAACCAGAAGAATCGATTAATGAATCAGCCGATCAAGAAACCAGTCAATCGAACTTTGAACCTAAAACAGAACCGCTCGTTTCCACGCCCACAACAATCACCCCACCCATACCGGCTTCACCAATCCATAATAATACCATGACATCAGCCGATTCTTTGGAGCAACGTCCGGTGCCTATCATGGATAAAGTCCAGCCACTACCACCGAATTTGGTCAGTAGTCCGGCTGCAGAATTGATACGGGATAATAATGCAACTGTTATTGCCAATCCCCATTTAACTCATCATACTACTGCCGAAGCGAATTCCATTCGGGTTAATATTGATAAAATTGATAGTTTGATTAATTTAGTCGGTGAATTAGTCATTACTCAATCCATGTTAGATCAAGTTAAAGATCATTGGATCATACTCATATGACCCAATTGCATAACGGTTTATCACAACTAGAACGCAACACGCGAGAATTGCAAGAAAGTGTCATGCGGATTCGCATGTTACCGATTAGCTATTCTTTTAACCGCTTTCCACGGTTAGTTCACGATTTAAGCACACAATTAGGCAAGAAAGTCGAATTAAAATTATCTGGGGAGCATACTGAACTCGATAAAACGGTTTTAGAAAAAATGAGTGATCCACTCGTCCATTTAGTTCGAAATGCGCTTGATCATGGTGTTGAACTGCCAGCTCAACGTGTTGCAGTCGGTAAACTCGAAACGGGACGATTACATCTACATGCTTTTCACCAAGGTGGTAATATTATTATTCAAATCAGTGATGATGGTGCGGGTTTTGATTTAGAAAAAATTCACCTTAAAGCGATAGAGAAAGGTTTATTAGCCGCAGATGATCATCCAACTGAAGAACAACTCTATGAATTTATTTTCTTACCAGGCTTTTCTACAGCTAAACAAGTGAGTGATCTCTCCGGACGGGGGGTGGGTATGGATGTGGTACGTCGCAATATTCGGGCATTGGGTGGCACGATCGAAGTGGTTTCTCGACCGAACCAAGGTTCAACTTTTACGATTCGGTTGCCCCTCACTTTAGCCATTTTAGATGGACAATTAGTACGAGTTGGTAAGGAAATTTATATTTTATCGTTACTGTCAATTATTGAATCCTTACGAATTAACCCCGATTTGGTCAGTTCGTTGGCAGGGAAAGCCGAAGTTTATCGCTTGCGTGAAGAATATATTCCGATTTTGCGTTTATATAGTTTGTTTGAAATTACACCCGGTACTACTCAATTAGATCAAGGGTTATTAGTGATTGTTGAAGGAGATGGTCAAAAAATTGGTTTATTTGTCGATGAATTGCTGTCACAACAACAAATTGTAATTAAAAGTTTAGAAAGTAACTACCAACAAGTACAGGGAATTTCTGGTGCGACTATTTTAGGGGATGGCAGTGTGGCTTTAATTTTAGATGTTGCTGGTTTGATTCAACTTTTTTATGGTCGAACTCAAATATCTCCACTTCGTACACATTTGGGTTTTAGGAGTGCATCATGAACACTGATATAGCCAATATGACTAACAAATATCTTACTTTTGTTTTAGCCACCGAAGAATATGCCGTAGATATTTTACGCGTACAGGAAATTAAAGGTTGGAATAAGATTACCACCATTCCCAATACGCCTCACTATATTTGTGGCGTTATTAACTTGCGCGGTACCATTGTCCCCATTATTGATTTACGAATGCGTTTTAATCTCGAACGTTTAGAATATGGACCCATGACGGTAGTCGTGGTGGTTAAAGTTATTGCGAGCAAAAGTAAAGAGCGTACCATGGGGATTGTGGTTGACGCGGTTTCAGATGTTTATGATGTCAGTGAAATCGATATTAAACCACCACCAGATTTTGGTAGTTTTATTTGTACCGAATTTATCAAAGGTTTAACAACAGTTGATAATAAAATGGTGATTGTACTCGATATTGATCGGTTGCTTAACTCGAACGAATTGGCTATTGTTGAAAATGCTTCTGAACAGGCGAGTAATGGCTAATCGGGTATAATCAAGTCCGTTGTTAACCGTGAGCAAAACCATTAGAGCCACTTCAACGATGAATGGTCATCATTAAATAAATAACGATACCTATCCTTATTCAGGAATCGCTCTGGTTTCCCTTGCTTCCATTTCGGGAGCATTTTGAGAAAAAAAGCGGTTGTATTTAACTCAGTCCCGCAACTTGACTTCCCGGTAGAGGAACCCTAAATGCACTGGCTACTAAACACCTTTTTTAGCATTAAAGTATTATTAAATATACTATTTTTACTCATCCTATTCAGTTTTAGCTCAATTGTTTATTTCACCAATGAAGAACGCTTAACAGATAAACAAGGGGAAGATTTTCAAGAACAACTCCAAACTAGATTAGAATTACTCTCACAAATCCGTGAACACTTTGGCTATGGTGGAATTATTCACCATTTCAAAAATTATTTATTACGTCAACAGGTAAGCTATCGAGAAAGATTTAACCAAAGCTTTATCCAATTACAAGCCGCGCTCTCTCAATATAAAACCCTACCTAACTTAGCAGCAGAAGAGACCAAAACGATAGATGAAATTATTAAAGTGGCTAGAAAATATAATGAAAATATTGCAGTAATCGAAAAATTGATTCAAGCTAACCAATCAATTCCCCAAATTGATGCGGTAGTCAAAATCGACGATAGTCCGGCATTAAGTGCGCTAAGTACCATTACTGCTCAATTTAATGACTATGTTCACCAACAAGGTGCCAAATTAGAGAAACGGGCACAATGGGCTCGACAGTTGGTGTTTGCCAATATTATTGCCATGATGATTGTGATCAGTATTTTTCTCATTTGGCTGATACGTCATATCTCTGGTTATTTGGGTAAAGCCGTGAATATTGCTAATAACATCGCGACTGGTAATCTGGCTAACGCCATCGACACAATTCCTCATAACGAAATTGGTCAATTGCTACAATCCCTTGCTCATATGCAAACGCAATTACGTGAACGTTTTGCCGAAGATAAACGGATTGCCGAAGAAGCCTTACGCATTAATCGTGCTTTAGATTGGGTGACTACCAGTATCTTGATTACCGATAACGCCTATAAAGTCATCTATTGTAATGAAACGGCACAACGGCTTTTTCAAGCTAAACAAGATGAAATTCGTCAGGAATTACCTTGGTTTGATGCTAACCATTTACTCGACAACACCATTGAGGTTTTTCATCGCGATCCGACACATCAATACCAATTATTATCTCAACTCGTTGATAGTCACCATTCCACGATAACGATAGGCAAACTCACTTTAGACCATACTATTACGCCGATAGTTAATGCTGCTGGTGAACGCTTAGGGTTGGTCATTGAGTTTCGTGATCGTACTTTGGAAGTGGCTACTGAACAAGAAATTAATCACGTTATCTATGCCGCTTCTCAAGGTGATTTTCAACAACGGCTTAATCTTGAAGATAAAAGTGGTTTTTTTAAATCCTTTAGTGAAGGACTGAATCGAATTATGGATTTCACCCAGTCCGCAGTAGGGGATATGATGCGGATCGCAGCGGCGCTGGCTACAGGAGATCTTTCGCAACAGATTGAAACCCATTATGTGGGTGCTTTTCATCAACTCAAAATGATATTAATATCACCGTTGATAAATTGACCGATATTATGACTTCTATTTCCCAAGCAGCCGCACAAGTTAATCAAACCGCTAATGAAATTTCCCAAAGTAATATCAATTTAAATCAACGGACTGAACAACAAGCGGCTTCTTTGGAAGAAACCGCCGCTAGTATGGAACAAATGACGAGTACGGTCCAACAAAATGCCGATAATGCTAAACATGCTACCCAACTGGCGCTCAGTGCCCAAAATCGGGCAGAAAACGGCGGGGAGGTAGTCGGCGCAGCTATTCAAGCTATTACTGAAATTAATCGCAGTAGCCAAAAAATTACCGATATTATTGGCGTTATTGATGATATTGCTTTTCAAACCAATTTATTGGCACTCAACGCCGCTGTTGAAGCCGCCCGTGCCGGTGAACAAGGACGTGGTTTTGCTGTAGTCGCTGCCGAAGTACGAAACTTAGCACAACGTAGTGCCGCTGCCGCTAAAGAAATTAAAAAATTAATAGAAGACAGTGTTCTTAAAGTAGAAGAAGGTACTCAACTCGCTCATAAATCTGGAGAAACGCTTAAAGACATTGTGATCGCAGTTAAACAAGTGAGTGATATTATTGCCGAAATTGCCGCTGCCAGTCAGGAACAGTCTTCTGGTATCCAACAAGTTAATAAAGCGATTGTACAAATGGATGAAACTACTCAGCAAAATGCGGCTATGGTAGAGGAAATGACCTCTGCTAGTCAGTCGATGAGTGAGCAAGCTAGTGATTTACAAAGACAAGTTGCTTTTTTTAAGCGCGGTCAGTTTAATCTCACTCAGGATATTAAAAGAACAACACCGATTAATCGTCAGCTTCACCAACCGGTTGTTATTCCAATTAAATCGCCTAAATCGTCTGCCAGTAAATCTAAGGTAGTTGACGAATGGGAAGATTTCTAGCGTTATTTGAAAAAATAGTGCTCACACTTTATTTAAAAACGCAGTATCACTGAAGATAGCAACTGAGATGAACTGATGCGCATGATCTTAAGCAACATAACCGATTTTAAAAAAATTTCCTTATTAATTATGATTTTTACTACCGGATGTGGTAACAAACCGGACCTAAGTCGTTTCAATTTAACCCAAGGTGAACAAATTTATAATAATACCTGTATTGCTTGTCATTTAGCGGGTATGTCTAGTGCGGCTCCGAAAATAGGTAATCAACGCGACTGGGTTGGACGAATTGATAAAGGAATAGAAACACTACTGGATCATAGTTTAAATGGTTTTAACGATATGCCACCACGTGGTGGGAAACCCAATTTATCCGATGATGAAGTAAAAGATGCGGTTGCTTATATGATATCAAAATCTTGGTAACGATAAGAAACAAAATCCGAGTTTTAAACGTTGGTAACACAGAAGAATTAATCACTCCTATTCAAAAATAAGCTTCGTTCCGGTGAAGAAAAATCAGTCATTTTCTTGATTTCAAATTGGACTCCTAATCCTTCGATATCACTTAACATTCGTTTCGGTTCGACCACATTACCTTGGTACCACAATCCTGACTTGGGTAAAGTGCCCTCTAAATATTGTAACAAACTAGCGATTACCGGCGCAGCGGTTAATAAATAAGTATCCCAATGAAGTAGTTGTACCGGCTAATACTAATTGTATCGGGGTTTCTTGAAGTAATAGTTCAGCAATTAGGCGACCAGCATTGCCGTAACCGCCTAAAATTAAGAAAGTTTTATTCATAGTTAATAAGCTCGTGTGATGATATAATTGGCCATCCAACGGAGTGGATCAGCGCTATCATCAAAATCATTTAAACTGATCAACGCTTGTTCAATCAGTTCGGCAGCCATTTGTTTAGCACCACGCAATCCAAGCAAAGCCGGATAAGTCACTTTATTGTTAATAATATCAGCGCCCTGTGTTTTACCTAGAATTTCAGTATTAGCTTCAATATCTAAAACATCATCTTGAATTTGAAAGGCTAAACCAATACATTTAGCATAATGATCAAGTTTAGCTAGCCAATCGTTATCAATTGTCGGATAAGCCAAAGCACCTAGCTTTACACTTGCACGGATAAGTGCGCCGGTTTTATGAATGTGCATATTTTCTAATTCAGCTAAGGTTAAAGATTGACCAACTGATTCCATATCAAGCGCTTGTCCACCAACCATACCACGTGACCCGCTAGCCAGGGCAAGGGTATTAATCATTTCTAAGCGATGTTGAGCGGTGGTTTGCAAATGGGGATCTTGGCTAAGAATATAAAAAGCCAAAGTTTGTAAAGCATCACCCACCAAAATAGCAGTTGCTTCATCAAAAGCTTTGTGGCAAGTTGGGTTACCACGCCGTAAATCGTCATTATCCATCGCCGGTAAATCATCATGGACTAAAGAATAAGCATGAATTAATTCAACTGCACAAGCCGGTCCATCTAATGAAGTGGGATTAACCTTTAAAATATGACCCGTTAAATAAACTAACAGCGGTCGTATCCGTTTACCACCATTCAAGACGGCATAACGCATCGCTTCATGTAACTGAGTAGGTTGAATCACCGCCGTTGGTAACCAAGTATCTAAAGCGGTGTTGATCCGTTGTTGGTAAATTGTGATTAAATTTTGCAAAGACATATCTTGGATTATCGGAATAAAAAGTTAAATAAAGTATTATATCAACAATTTAAGCACAAACTCATCACACCTTGCCTTTGGTTTACCACCTATCGATTGGGGTATCCTTCAATAAGCATCTGGTTTGAACTAGCATTTTCAACTTTTTTAAACAATGACAGAATAAGTCGGTTGATTTTCAACTCAATTCTGTGAATCCTTTCATTCGGAAAAAGCCAATTCAGACGATTGAAGAATGATAAGTTTTCTTTGGTAACAACAATTTGAAAAAAAGATTCAGCAGACATCTGTGCTTAAGTACAACATAAAAGTTGAAATCATTTCTGCTATTAATTTCTTGAAGTACTATCGAATCATTAGACATCAGGAGAATAAAGTAGGTATTATAAAATAAATCGGTATAAAACCATCGTAACCAAGTTCTATTTTGGTCTATTTACGTTTAAAAATAAGGCAAGTTTTGGCTTATTAAATTGGCCTTTCTTTCCGATTTAAAATTAGTCTATATTTAAGGAGTGATTGATGGAATTAACTACCCCTGCTGGTGAGACGTTTAATGCCTATATTGTTGGTCCGGAACAAGCAACTCGATCGATACTCATTCTCCATGATTGGTGGGGGATGCTCGACTACAATCGAGAATGGGCTAACCGATTTGCCAAAGCGGATTATCGGGCTATGGTCATTGATTTATATAATGATTACAACCCGGCCGACGTTAAAGAAGCTGGAGAATTTATGCGTAGTCTTGATCAAGAAGTCAACCAGCGTAAATTATATACAGCGCTGACTGCGTTACAAGCACCTCATCGTAAAGTGGGTATCTTGGGTTGGTCTTTTGGAGGGGTACAAGCGCAGCATGCCGTTTTAAATAATCCCGATCTAGTTGATGCTATTGCAATTTATTATTGTCGAATCATTTTGGATAAACATAATGCGGCTCCCTTGAAATGTGCAATTCTAGCTATTTTCGCTGAAACTGAACGAACTTGGCCAGATAAACAAGCCTCTCTTGAACATACGATGGCAGAAGCCAATAAAATTTTAGAATGTTACAGTTATGATGCTGATCACGGCTTTGTTAATCCGGATAGCCATCGCTATGACAGCCAAGTCACTGAAGAAGCTTGGCAAGCTACTAAAGAATTTTTTGGCAAGTATCTTGCTTAAAAATGACCAAATAAAATGATAACAAATTGAATAGAATATTTTTCTACTCGTGAAAAATTCACGTACTCAAACCAGAGCGGTGGCACCGTTGCTTTCAGAGTCACCGTTTTTAAAATAATAATTATCAAAAAATTTGAGCATACCAATCAGGGTAAAGTCATGTTTAAACTGTTGGTTAGAGAAACGACATAATGCAGTTAAGTATAAAATTATTTATTATCAGTTGGTTAAGTGGATTAATTTGTATTTCTTGTACTTTACCACCGACTCATTTTCCTCAAGCTACTCCAGCACCGGTAATTAAACCCGGGGCAAAAACCCAAATTTCGTCGATTTCTCCATCAGCGACAATACCTGATAATTCCAACCTTGCCCCACCAAATCAAGCATTAAAACCATTATCATCACGCTCAGCGGCGATAAATGCTCAGTTACCCCCTTCGCTTCGATCACTTCGTGATATACCGGCTGTACCAGGTGGTATTGCTTGGATATCATTACCGATATCCAGTCCAATACCACCACGTATTTGGTATCAACAAAAACCGGTATTGGTGTTACGTGATGGACAACAATGGGTTGCGCTGGTCGGTATCCCCTTACAAGTACAACCCGGTGTGTATTATGTTATTGATTCACAACATAACAATTATGCTTTCACCGTCTATAATAAACAATATCAAGTTCAATACGTTAAAATTAACAAACGCAATTTTGTTAATCCTAATCCAGAAGAATTACAACGAATCCAATATGAATCTAAGCTAATTGCAACCGCTTTGGCAACACCTTGGCGTGCAACAACTTATTCTCCTTTGCCGCTAAAGCAACCCATTCAAGGCAAATTAAGCAGTTCTTTTGGATTACGTCGTTACTTCAATGGGCAACCTCGCAAGCCGCATAGCGGTTTAGATATTGCTGCGCCTCTGGGTACACCGGTTCTTGCGCCTTCTCCCGGCCAAGTTGTCAATATCGGAAACTATTTTTTTACCGGGAAAACGGTATTAATTGATCATGGTCAAGGAATTGTAACCCTCTACGGTCACCTTAATCAGATTAAGGTTATTGAGGGACAGACCATTGAGATTGAGCAAATTATTGGGACAGTTGGTAAAACTGGGCGTGCCACTGGTCCTCACTTGCATTGGGGAGTCAGTTTAAATCAGGCGATGATAAATCCGCAGTTAGTAATGCAGTAGATTTAGTGATAATTCATTAATATTTCTTAATAGATAGAAATTTATTCTCACTCATTTCTAACGCGAGTAGTTTTTTTAGAGGAGTTAGAGATGAAACAACAACAAAGCTATTGGAATGATGTTGGGCAAACTAAACCACCTATCAATACCGCTGTACTTTGTTTCAATGGAATTATTTTTGTGGGTGTGTGGAATGGTTCTCATTGGTATAGTAACTATTTTGAAATTGAACCGGAGCCACCACCTACTCATTGGCGAGCTTTATCGGTAAATGAACGACCTAAATGGGGAGTAAATCAATAACCCATTTTATTGATATCCATTTTTAAAATGGTAAGGGTATCATCATTTATGATGAAAAGGTCATTAACAATCTTAAAGAAAAAATAATTAAGTCATCTCAATTCGTAACAGTTAAGCCAAAATGCAAATTGATCTCATCTGTATGGGTAAAAATAGACCCACCTGGGTTAATACGGGTGTCAACGAATACGCTAAGCGACTACCTTCTTATTGTACTTTGACTCTCAAAGAAATTCCCCTTCGTAAACGAACTAAAAATGCCGATTTAGCTCGGTTACAGCAACAAGAAGGCGAGCAAATGTTGGCCGCAATTGTACCCCATGCCCATGTTATCGCTTTAGATGAACGTGGAACTCATTGGAATACTATTCAATTAACTGAACAATTATCTCATTGGATATCAACTTATTCCACAGTTGCCTTACTGATTGGTGGTCCAGAAGGATTAGCCGCTGTTTGTTCACAGCGTGCACAACAATATTGGTCTTTATCTCGCTTAACTCTACCTCATTCACTGGTGCGAATTATTGTAGCCGAACAATTATATCGTGCTTGGAGTTGTTTAAATAATCACCCTTATCACCGCGCTTGATAAACAGTGAAATTAAAAATGACTCTTTTCTACTTAGGTAGAATAATTTAAAATAGTATTTATTTAATAATGATTTATTTAGCTTCTCATTCCCCTAGGCGACGCGAATTGCTGGAGCAAATTCAGGTTCATTACCAACCATTAATTATTATGGTTGATGAAACCCGGTATGCACAAGAGATTCCTCAAGAATATGTCACTCGTTTAGCTTTAACCAAGGCCAAAACTGGACGCTTGGTTGCACCCACCAATGCGCCAGTGTTGAGTGCAGATACTATCGTAGTGTGTCAAGATCAGATTTTTGGCAAACCAGTTAATGAAGCCGATGCACAACAGATGCTTAAGCAATTATCTGGAACTAGTCACCAGGTAATGACAGCAGTTGCTATCGTAACCACGACTCAAGAATCAGTGTGCTTAAACGTAAGCCAAGTTTACTTTCGTTCCTTAAGTGACCAGGAAATAGCGGCCTATATTGCTACTCACGAGCCATTGGATAAAGCGGGAAGTTATGCCATTCAAGGAGTTGCTAGTATTTTCATTGAACGTATTGAAGGAAGTTATTCCGGGGTGATGGGTTTACCACTTTATGAAACAGCTGAGTTATTAGCGCAAGTGGGAATAAAAATTTTCTAGTAACCCAAGTCAATCGCTACATTCAAGCGATAAACCTACAATGACTTTCCAATAAAATTTTCCTAGAGACAAAGTATATTAAGGAAAAACAATGGCAAATGAAAAACATCTGGCCATCCTGCGACAAGGCGTACCGGCGTGGAATAGCTGGAGAAAACAAGCCAGAAGCACTTATCCCGACTTATCTGGGTGTAACTTGATTGGAATGAATTTGGCGAAAATAGATATGTTTCGCGCTAATCTTAATAAAGCCAATTTAACTGATGCAGACTTATCCAGTGCTAATTTATCCGGTGCCAATATTAGTGAAGCCAATTTGATGAGAGCCAATTTGATCAAAGCGGATTTAAGTGAAGCGAATCTAAGCGAATCCTACTTAGCCCGAACTAATTTTACTGAAGCCAATTTAGCAGAAGCCAATTTGACTAAAGCTTATTTAATTGAATCTTATTTGTCGGGTGCGAATTTAGCAGAAGCCAATTTATTTAGAAGTAATTTATTTGAATCTGATTTATTTCGTGCTAACTTAACTGGTGCTAATTTATTTAAAGCTAATCTAACTGAAACAAACTTAATTGAAGCGAATTTAACCGGCGCTAATTTGTTTAAGGCCACTTTAACAGAAGCTGATTTCAGTGGTGCTAAGTTGGATGGCGTTTATATTGAAAGTAATCGTGTTAATAAGATTAATCGTTAAATAAATTGGTGCTAATTCATTTTATGAATCTAGACAATCTAATTGAATTTTATCACTGTCGGGATGGCTGATTAAAATTATTTTCTTTGCTCCAAATGATTTGTCGGTCTTACCAACAACATAATTAGGACTACTTTATTATGAAAAAATATATGCTACCGACCCTTATTTCACTTGCATTAGCTCCAACTTGGCTTTTAGCCCAGGAAGTCGCTACACCGCCGGTGGTAACACCAGAATCACCTGCTGAATCCTCAACCCCAGCGGCAACCGAAACGGCCGAAACCCCGGTAGTAACCGAAACGGCTGAGAATAAAACCGCCGATCTCATGAAAAAACATCAGGCATATAGAAATTATATGCGCGAACAGATGGAAAAACTTTACCAAACCGATGATCCGGAAGAACGCGATCGGATAAGAGAAGAGATGCGACAACACCAAGAAGAAATGCAAAAAGAAATGTGGGAATCTCGTTCAATGCCCGGTTGGGGAGGTGAGCCAAATTGGGGCGGTGAGCCGCCAATGTGGGGTGGACCACGTTGGGGTGGCCCGTGGGGTGGTGGTCCTGGGCCACGCTGGGGTGGAGCTAATTGGGATAATCCTGGCCCACAATGGGGTGGCCCTAGTTATTACGATATGCCACCCAGTAGAACCGGAAATACACCTAACTTCCCTAATAGAAACTTTGGTGGACATCAAGCCAAAGTAGAACAACATTTAGAAAATATTGAAAAAACTCTCCAACAAATAGCGGATACCTTAGCCAAGCAAGAGAAAAAGTAATTCTTATTTGAGTAGTCTCCCCACAAGCTGTTAGTCATGTAGTAATAAACAAGGGGTTGCGGCCCCTTGTCACTTTAGATCATGCCAACCGCTAAAGAGGAAAGGCCTTCACCGATTAGACTCGTCTAGGCACAAGGAAAAGCGCCACCTTTAACCACCTCAATAACTTAACGAATTAAATCAATGAGCTATGATATGACAAAAGAACAACTAAAAAAAAATCTCACCTTAGGTAGTACCTGGCTGCGAGGATTTTTTATGTTGTTATATACCATGATAGGTATGATTGCGCTTTTTATTGGAGTAGTTGTTATTTTCTTCCAATTTGGTTCAGTCCTCTTGACTGGTAAACCGAATGAACCGCTATTTCCATTTGGAAAAAGTTTAAGCATTTATGTTTCTCAAATATTACTTTATCTGACTTATAATACTGAGCAGAAACCATTTCCATTAAGTCATTGGCCAGCGGAAACGGAATATAACCACTTCACCGTCAGTCCTCCTCCGGAAATGAACTCCACTTCTTTCCATCGTGAAGAATAACAGCAAAACTAACCCGTTAGTTGTAAAGTGGGTACTCGCTGGAAGAAACCTGCCTAGAACGAAAACTAAGTAGCCAAGTAGGGTGTGCACTGCAAAACTATCGTTCATCTCCATTAAAGTGGGCTACTTGGCTTTTTTTATTCCCCGTTAATATTGAATTGCTATTTAGATATTAATTAATAAGTAGAGTATTTATCATAGCGTGTGGTAATAGCACGAAATGGGTCATACTTACTTTGGTGCTTGACTTGTTAATGACATCGCTTAAACTCTCTTGTTTTAACCTACGTTGGATTGGAATTTAGCTTTGGAAACTTCATTGCCTATAAATGTTGTTATTTTTCCGGTTTTTGCAGCGTTGCTCTCCAGTTTGGTCGCCCTGGGTGCCTACCGCTTTTCCTGGTTACTACGGTACTTAGCCTTTTTACTACTGGGATTATCCGGTATCAGCGCTATTGCGAGTGGTAGTTGGGTATTGATTAATGATATCCCCTTTGCTGGTGAACTGCCACTGGGATTACCCTGGCTAAAATGGCATATTCGCTTAGAGCCGCTATCGAGTTTTTTCTTAATCATCGTTGGTCTTCTCACCACCGCTATCAGTAGCTATGGGCCAAGTTATATCCGTGAATTTGAATCGGGTCCCTATTCTTTATCTACCTTAGGTTTTTTTACCGGTTTATTTGTGGCCGGCATGTTGTTGGTTTTGTTAGCTGACGATGCTTTCCTCTTTATGATTGCTTGGGAAATCATGTCTCTTTCGAGTTACTTTTTGGTCGGATATCAACATTTACAAATAACACATCGTCGAGCGGCTTTTTTATATTTGCTCATGGCACAACTGGGTGCTTTAGCTATTTTACTCGCCTTTAGTATTTTAATCAGTAGCAATGGTGATTTCACCTTTGCTACGATGCGGCAAGCCGAGTTATCACCACTTTGGGCACATATCGCTTTTGGTTTGGGTTTACTTGGATTTGGCATGAAGGCGGGTTTAATACCAATCCATGTGTGGTTACCCGAAGCACACCCCGTCGCACCTTCACCGATTTCTGCCTTAATGAGTGGCGTGATGTTAAAAGTAGCAATTTATGGTCTTATTCGTTTGGTATTTGATTTATTAGGTACACCGCATTGGAGTTGGGGAATTATTCTCCTGATTATGGGTTCTATCACCGCTCTGATGGGGATTTTGTACGCACTGATACAAAATAATTTAAAACGGTTGTTGGCTTATTCTTCAATAGAAAATATGGGAATTATCACCATTGGTCTGGGGTTAAGTATCTTATTTATCGCCAATGGTCACTCGCTTCTCGGTGCATTGGCAATGATTGCTGCACTTTATCATGCACTGAATCACGCCTTATTCAAAGGCTTACTTTTTCTCAGTGCTGGTTCTATTTTACAAGCAACCCATGAGCAAAATTTGGAAAACTTGGGGGGGTTAATCCGATATCTGCCTTATACGGCATTCTTTTTCTTAATTGGCTGCCTCGCTATTTCTGGGTTACCACCGCTGAATGGATTTGTTTCGGAATGGCTCACTTTTCAAGCCGCTTTGCAAACCCCTTCTTTAACCAGTGGAGTATTACGTGCTGTGATTCCACTGAGTGCTGCTCTATTGGCACTGACAGCCGCTTTATCCGCTACTGGTTTTGTTAAAGTTTATGGGGTTATTTTCCTGGGACAACCACGTCATCAATTTAATCATTCCATTCAAGAACCAGCTTGGGGGATGATTATTGCGCAAGCTTTTTTAGCCTTATTATGTTTATTATTGGGTATCTTTCCCACTACCATTATTGATATCATTGAGGTTATTCCTCAACATCTGGTTGGGTATGACTTACCAAGTGCTTCTGAACAAGGCTGGTTGTGGTTGACTCCTATTTCTGCTGAAGTGGCTTCTTATTCAGCACCTTTAGTGTTGCTCGCTATTATCAGTGTGTGGTTTGTGTTTTTTGGGTTACTTTACACCACGAAAAAAACCCGTCGCACGCCGCCATGGGAATGTGGATTTGGTACGGTGAGTCCTCGAATGCAGTACACCGCTACCGCCTTTGCCATGCCCATTCAACGGATTTTTAAACCAGCTTGGCGTATAGAAGAACTGGTTAAAGAACAAACGGACAAAAAGACGCTTTATCCTCAAACTATCCGCTATGAACTACATATTGCTGACCGTTTTTGGTTAATCTTATACGAACCCTTCATTGGTTTAATTGCCATAATTGCCCGGCAAATTGGACGGATTCAAACCGGTAATATTCGGACTTATTTAGCTTATTCTTTCTTTACTTTATTGATACTGTTATGGCTGATTACTTAAATGGATTGTTAATCAATTTACCTCTCGGTTGGTTGTTAGCTGGTTTACAAACCTTCTTATTTATTGCTATTGCACCCTTATTAACTGGTTGGATAAAACGGAAAAAATGTCGGTTACAGAACCGGATAGCGCCCCCCATATGGCAACCTTATCGAGACTTAAGAAAGTTATTTCGCAAAGAGTCGGTAATAGCAACCAATGCCTCCTGGATATTTCGTACTACCCCTTATATCGTTTTTGGTACTACTGTTTTAGCTGCCGGGGTGGTTCCACTGATTGCTACTGATTTACCTTCAGCGGCTATTGCAGATGTCATTGTATTAGTTGGTTTTTTTGCTTTATCCCGATTTTTTCTAGCACTAGCCGGTATGGATATTGGTACCGCTTTTGGAGGTATGGGTTCTTCTCGCGAAATGACCTTAGCTTCTTTAACCGAACCGGCTATGCTTATGGCCGTATTTACATTAGCCATGACGGC
Source organism: Thioploca sp. (assembly GCA_012032555.1). Lineage (GTDB taxonomy): Bacteria > Pseudomonadota > Gammaproteobacteria > Beggiatoales > Beggiatoaceae > Thioploca. Next base: position 8,401 of record JAAUSR010000044.1, on the reverse strand, counting down.
TTCAACGACTAATCTGTCAACGACGATGGAAGTGATTCTCTCTCAAGGCATTGTATTACGACCTTCCTTTATTTTTGTCGCTTTGGGATTAATGATGGTTGCAATTGCTGAAACCGGACGTATTCCGATTGACAACCCGGCCACGCATTTAGAATTAACTATGATACATGAAGCCATGATCTTAGAATATAGCGGTCGGCATTTAGCGATGATTGAATGGGCCAATCAAATTAAATTAATGATTTATGGCGTTCTAATTGCGAATTTATTTATACCTTGGGGAATTGCCACCGAATTAACGGAAGCCGCTTTACTCATCGGGAGCATAGCTATCATTGCCAAACTCGCTTTATTAGGCATAATTTTGGCCGCTGCTGAAACCGTATTGGCAAAATTACGCCTCTTTCGGGCACCCAATTACATTAGTTTTGCCTTTTTACTCTGTTTATTAGGTTTACTCAGTCATGTCATTTTAGAAGTGCAACAATCTACCCTTAAAAATTAATTAAGGATAATATCTGGCACCTCTTCTTCTGAGGTGTCATCCTCTAACTCATCCTCATTACCGGGTGTATTAACGACCACGGCTAACTGAGCCACTAAACCGGTGGGGGTTTTTACCGTAATCACGTCTTCTCCGGCGGTGGTTGCTAATAACAAACTCGTTGCCTGACCGTCATGGTCAGTGAGTAAATTATTTTCAGTCAAGAAATTACCTTTTGCCGAAGCAATAGATAAACTTTGATTAGGAAGACTCTCCCCGTCTTCAGCCTCTAAGGTAGCCAGCAATTCAATTCCTTCTCCCAATATCATCTCAATGGTAGTAGATTTTTCTGGTGAACTCAGTGCCTCAAGATGGAGCTTAGCGGTTTGGTTAGCCGTCGTTAAAAGCGTATCACTTGCATTAAGAGGAATTGTCGTCGGCACATTATCACTGCAAGCATTTAAGCTCAAGATAATAAAAACAGCTAATCGCTTAAACCTAAAATACATAAAATATGACCTCTTACCCAGCATAAACTAAAATGTAGCCTAGATGAAACCAAGTGGAATCCAGGATTCAACTGATTTCATTGTAGCGTAGTCCAGGCGACGATTTTTTTCTTTAGGTTTTAAAAATCTTCCCCCGTGGCAAATGAATGTCTAATACCTCATCAATGACTTCAACATCACACGTCTGACATCAACAAGCTTAAAATCTCTAAACCCAGTTTCCTCTTATTATTCATATTACTTTCAGCCAAGTGGGGTGTGTACTGCACACCCATCATCAACAAAGATTATTTAGGAAAGATATCTATTATTCTAAAACGTGAAATTTAATCGTAGATCGGGTTAAGTTTCGATACCACACCATATAACTGCAATTCTTTAGGAAGAATATCTCATGTTATCTAAACTTATGGGGAGGACAGCTAAGTGATTTGGCTTCTAAACTAATCCAGGCTATCTCAAGTAAATAATTATAATTATTTACTAAGTTCAATTAAAGGTTGATAGATCAAATAAATATTGTAGTCTATAAAAAGGGGGAGAAATTATTAACCGCTAAGCGGCGGAGATTAAATAAATTTATATAATTGAATAATTTAATATTTATTTTCTTCAAGTTCTTCCTAGGATTGTTATTACTCCTCACTGAGTTTGAAGATATCCTTTACAAAGGCAGGAGTAGCTAAGATGAAAAAAATTATTATATTAATGTTAATACCATGTTTTATAGTGGGTACTTTGCAGCATGATATTGTTTTAGCTGCTAATAAAACGCATGTTAACAAGCTAAAACAAACTAAGAAATGTAAGCGCTGTAATTTGAGTGGTGCGAAGTTAAATAATGTTAGACTAATACGAGCCAATTTACGGGGTGCCAATCTGTCAAGAGCTAGGCTTAGAGGAGCTAAATTGCGTAGTGCGGATTTACGCGGCGCTAATTTAAACCAAGCCGATCTGCGGCGAGCTAATTTGCGTTCAGCTAAAATAGGTCGGGCTAATTTGAGGAATGCAGATTTACGGGGTGCCAATTTACGGGGTGCCGATCTTAATGGTGCAGTTTTACACGGTGCTAGATTTAAAGGCGCTAATCTAGCCGGTGCTAAAATTAAAGGGGCACGCGGTGGAAATTTTAAAGGTGCAAAAGGAGTGAGGAGATAAACTTCGAGCCAGTAGCGTGGATGAAACCAAGTTCATCCTTGGTTAACCCGTTAACCGAGTTGGCAAGCAACTGTGTCTTATTATCATTAATTAACCACTACCCAATGCATTACTACCATTTTTGCCAAACATTGACATCAATGACCTGACAAAGTTGTTTCACAAATTCAAAAGTATCGGCTAGATGAAGAGTAGCTGCTTGACTAAGTGGTTCACCTAATTCAAAGGTCTCGCCTCGTACCGTTAATAAGAAAGCGGGAGGAGGTGATTGGTGATAAACTTGTTGATAGGCATACAAAACCGCCGATGGATGAAGTGCATGAGAAGTATAAGTGATATCTTGCTTAGCCTGCAACTGGATAAATTCAAAAGGGGGTGGACAAGAAATACTGGCATCGATAAAAAGAATCAAATTACCCTTTTCTAAATCAAGTACATGTTCTACTTGTAATTGAAAATCCTCGATAAATTCAATATTTTCCTTAGATTGACATAAGATTTCCATTTCATGCAATAAATGAGGTCCAAGCGCGTCATCACCACGACTAGGGTTACCATAAGCCAATATAACTAATTGTTTAGGTTGAGGTGAGCAAATTTTTGAGGTTTGGTTACTTATTAACATAAACCGCTATCAGTTAACCGTAAGTTGATAACAGTGCTAGGTAGGGTGCGTTATGTGCACCTTACCTGCCATTAACTATAAATTAACCGGTTCATCTGGATCATCAAACCGTGGTGTACAAAACTTAACTAAAGTGGGATCAACCTTCGGTTTCATTCTTTGCTCAATTTCTTCCGCTGAGGGACGCGGTTCATCAACTATTTGGGCAAGTAAATCACGTAATTCATCCAGATATTGTGCCATCAGTAAAACCAGTCCCGCATAAAATGGTGTTTCACAGCGACTCGCTACCCGACTGGCAAACAATTTTATCCAACGAAGCAAATGCTCATCTAAAAAACAGCTTGCTTCCTTTAAGGTATCGAGTTTTTCATCTAAAGAAAAGAGGTGGGAAATAAATTGTAATTGCAACACCAAATGATCATCGGGTCGCGCCCGCCAATTTTGCGCCGCTAAATTATATTTTTCATACCAGCGACGCACCTGAAACATCGGTTCCTGACGAGTTAGTCCATCATCAGTTAACCAAACTGATTCATATGGTGAGGCGTGTATATTATTATTCAAGTAAATAGACGCAAAATCGACTGCTAAGTCATCTAATACCTTTTTTTCAATGGGTACCGGTAACTCAGCAATAGCCTTGCGCATGAAATCAAGCACTTCTTGACTTTCGCTACTTTGTAAGCGTAGTCCCAGATTATCGGGAAAATTGACCTGTTTCAGTTCCTCTACAACCGCATAAGAAAGTTCTTGGTACTGTAACCAAGCCAATTCCCGTAAATCTTCAGCAGCACCTTGCCGAAAGTGCGCTAATAACGCACTTTCGTTATTCGTCTGACTTATTGTCATCCGTCAATTTTGCCTTTGGGGTGTGGCACAAAAGCAATAGAGGGATTAGTTAGCTCGGGATTAGCCAGATTTTTAATCGCTTTCACGGTGGTTTCATTGGGACCAATCGCTTTGGTTTCATAAGTACCAGCACGAATTTTATCAATGGGCCCAATATCCAAGACGCGCATCATACAAGCCATAACGCAGTAAGGTTTCCGTCCGGCTTCTAGTTCATCTATGCACATATTGCATTTCTTAACTAAACCATCGCTGGGATCAAATTGTGGTGCACCAAAAGGACAAGCGGCTTCACAACGTCGACAGCCAATACATAAGGTTGAATCAATATCGACTACACCATTATCTTTGCGTTTCCAAATGGCACCGGTCGGACAAGTTGGCAGACAAGCCGGTTCGGCACAATGGTTACACGACATATTCACTTTGTAAGCAAAGACATCGGGATAGGTACCCCCTTCAATATATTGGACCCGCCGAAATCGTGGACCAGCTGGTAACCCATTTTTGTCTTTACAAGCTATTTCACAAGCACGACAGCCAATACAATCAACATTGTTATGCACAAAGCCTAATTGGACATCGGGTACGACCGGTTTATAAACTTCCCGCTTGCGACGCTTAACTGCTTCTTTAATTTTCTTTAAATCTTTTTCAGGTTGTTGAGTTTGTGTTTCAGCCATGATGGGTTCTCCTCATTATCAGATCTCGCGGCGGAATACATGACTACGCGCAGTAGCCAATCTATCCCATCCTGGCCGATGTTCGAGATCAGACTTCTTCAAGTCTACCAAGATGGTATTATAAGCAAACGCACCAGAGGGTGCGGGTTCATCTAAAGTTAGAAAGTCCGGATTACCGGCTCGATCAACCCCATTTTCATCTAAATCCATCCATACGCCTTCGTGTACAATTACTACACCTGGCTTGCAACGTTCAGTCACATAGGCGGGTAAAACAATCTTACCCCGATCATTCCACACTTCTATCGTGTCACCGGTTTTAATATCTCTTTGTTTAGCATCAGCGGCATTGATAGTAATTTCTTGATCGTAGGTTTCCCGTAACCAGGAAATATTATTGAAAATGGTGTGCGTTCGCCACCGGGGATGCGGTGTAATCATATGAAACGGATATTTTTGCGCTTTAGGACTGCCTAACCACTCAAACGGTTCAATCCACTTTGGAATCGGTGGAATGTAGTAACCAAATTGAGTTCTTTTAAAGTCAGGTACCGTAGCAATTTGAGAAGCAAAAATTTCAATTTTTCCAGACGGCGTTGGCCAAGGTTTGCCTTGCTCAACATTTTCTTTAAAGGCAACATGGGGTTCCGGTAAGATAAATTTGTAAACGCCTCTGGCTTTGAATTCTTCCCAACTCATATCCAGGTGGTGAGTGGGTATTACTTTGGTATTCCACCATTCAGATAAATAGGCTTCATCAACCGCATCATTGTAGAAGAAGTAGTCCCGATTAGCCTTAGGATTAAAAATAGGCCCAAAACCTAACCGATAAGCTAATTCAGTAAAGATCTGCCAATCGGTCTTGCTTTCACCCATTGGCTCAATGACTTTAGGACGATGAATGTAATAATGGCCTTTATACCAAGGTAATCCTACATCATGACGTTCAAAATGAGTCGCACTCGGTAATAACACGTCCGCAAATAGTCCAGAAGGAGTAATAGTGGCATCCATGCACACCACTAAGTCTAATCGTTGGATTGCCTGAATTTCTTTATTAATGTTAGTTAATTGGTTAAACCAATTGGATCCTTGCCAGAAGATCGCACGAATGTTAGGAATCCGACCATCGGTGCCGTCAAATTTTGGCCATAGACCAATTTCTTCGCGTTTAACGTTGGGATAATTGAGTACACAATGTGCCCAACGGTCAGATTTAATCGCGGCAGCATATTCACCCATCGACCACTTATCCGTCGGTATGGCTGAACCTTCTACATGATGCCCCTTACCAACTCCTTCGGAACTCCCACCTAATTTACCAATATTGCCAGTCATCGCCTGTAAAGCAGCTGCCATGCGGTTATATTGATCACCCCAAGCATTACGACCCGGTGCCCATGAAGCTTTTAGAGCGGCAGGTTTAGTCAAGGCATACATTTTAGCTAATTTTTTGATATCTTCTGCCGAGATACCACAAATTTCTGCTGCCCATTCTGGCGTTTTAGGCACACCATCAGAGAAACCCATAATGTAGTCTTTGAAGCTTTCACCACCTCTAGCCCACATTGGCATAGTGCCTTGGTCTATTCCTTGGGTAAACCGATTAATAAACAATTGATCTTGCCAGTTATTGACGAAAATATGGTAAGCCATCCCCGCCATCATCGCGGCATCTGTATTGGGACGAACTGGAATCCACCACGCATCATAAGCGGCAGCAGCATCCGTATATTGGGGATCAACTAATACAAATTTACAGCCACGTTGCTTGGCGAGACGCATGTAGTAAAAAGTATTACCACCATGGAAAGTATAAGTTGGATTCCAACCCCACATAATGATAAGTTTGGAATAAGCAAACGCATCATCTTCGTTACCATCTTCAGTCGTACCAAAAGTCATGGTAGAACTAAATACAGTACCTTGATAAGAAGGAACTGACCAAGAAGTCGTACGACAACCAAAAATACCGAGAAAACGCGCTAACAATCCAGAAATTTGGTCAGATTTATGGAAGGCACTCCAAGATGCACCGGCATAACTTTGATCCAAAATAGCCGTTGGCCCATAGTTATATTTAATATATTGCATGCGATCAGCGATTAGGCCTAGCGCTTCATCCCAAGAAGCCCGTCTAAACTTACCTTCACCACGAGCACCAACTCGTATCATGGGGTGAAGCAAGCGCTCTTGAGAATATAGTCTGAGGCGATAAGAACGACCCCGCAAACAGCCCCGTAACTGGGGTTCTGCTTCCGTATCCTTACCAAAATAACCATCGCGTTGATAACGACCATCATCTGTAGAAAGGCGAACAATAACATCACCTTTCTTGTGCGCAACCAACATATGACGAGAACCACAATTGTGAGCACAACTGGTTACCACCGTAGTCAATTGATCATCACGGGGATAAGGTTCATAAGCAAATGCTTGCGCTTCTCGAGATTGAGTACTAATTAATCCAGCTGCTGCAGTACTGGTCGCCGTAGTTTTTAAGAAATTCGCCGGCTCATATTAAGGCTGGTTTCAAGAAATTTCAGCCGATTGGATTCACTCATGTGCTATTCCTCCTACTTCGTCGTACTGGTGTTAGCTGTTGAATTATCAGCTGTTTTTTTCAGTTGAAACCGTGGCTCAGATTCAGTGGGACGATCTTTAGCCCAATCAGGAACTTCTGCCGCTTGTCCAGGCCAAGGATGGCGTGGATAGGGGTAAGAAATCCGGTACCACTGCCGTCCACCGTGACAACCAAAACAAACATCAGAATTTTTCTCAGCAGCCTTTTCAATTTCGTCGGCCTTAAGGTATGTCACTTGATGACGATTAGTACGAATAGCAACATGACAGGTTAGACAACTGTTACCCATACTTTCACGGGTTTCTTCCCATGGTCCGGTAAGTCCCATGATTTCATAGGGATGTCGGCCATGACATTTAAGACAAGTTTTTTCTGGTGTAACCATTTTTCTTAAAGTGAACCCGGCATCCTCTTTGGTGGGAGGAATTGGCGCTTCTTCACGGGGATCATTACCATCATGACAGGTATTACATTGTAAGTTCATTAATTGCTTAGCTAAAGGTGTTACTAAATGACGACGGTGAAAAGTTTCTTGTTCACCTTCGTAAACATCTAAAGTTTGGTACCAAGCTAAAGTATTAGCTGTTTTTACCCCAGCAGGGGATTGTTGTTTAACTTTTCTATCGAGTATTTCTTGGTGACATTCTAAACATTGTTGATCAGTCGCCGTTTCGATTGCCGGTTTAAAGTGAAGCGGATGCCAACGTGCTCGCTGATAATCTAAGCCTGTGGTTCCTGAAGTTGTTTCAGCTGCTACTGAAATAGTCCATGAACCCCAGATTAAACAAACAACGACAACCCTGGCAAACGGGTTACCAATTTTCATTTTAACATTTTCTCCTTAAATGCCACAAATAAGTCGGTTTTCCAAATACATTACAATACCAAATGGTTTTGAGGTACTTAAACTAACTAAATAAGTAACCTCATAATTTTCTTTGATTAACCTTTTTAAAAGCTCAATCAAAGCTTAACCTCAGATTTAGATTATTTTTCTAAAACTTATCATTTAGAAATAATTTTAAGTATTCTTTATTAAATTACTCAATTTTGGATTGTTGATAAAAAGAAGCCTTATCAAAAACTGTTAAAATAAGTTGATTTAATGAAGTACTAAGACGAAAAACAGTTTAACTCACCGTTAAATCGAATACAAGTCTTTTGCCACGCAGAATACTTGAGAAATAAAGATTAATTAAGTAAGGATAAAAAGAATAGACTTCACGATTTTTAATCGTAAAAGCATTTAAAGACTGACATTTTTTTAAAGCGGATCGTATAAAACTAGTAAAACTAGAAAATAAAAAGGGTGCTTCCTTGCACCCAATCTTACTTAAAAAACAATGGCTACTTATAATCGTCCTTATTTTGCCTTTGTTGTCTTGTTAAGCTCACTATTTAATTACTTGAGCAAGTAACTAAGCTTGTCGGCTTACCACATGCCGTAGCCCATGCCGCCCATGCCCATGCCGCCCATGCCCATGCCGTACATCGGATACATGCCAT
>JAAUSR010000043.1 GCA_012032555.1 Thioploca sp. | reverse complement strand
GGATGATCTTGGTCACCGAAAGTGTTAATAATCCTCGCAACCCGAATATTAATCTGCAAAGAGCGATTATCCAAAAAGCGGCTCGACTGATTGATGATGATGGGTTAACCCCTCAAGAACGATTGGCCATTTTAGATGAACGGGATTTTAACAATATGCGACGCCGGGAATGGGAAGACGGGTTACAACAAGGACAACTCACGGAAAAACAAAACATTGCCCGCAATTTGTTGGCTGAAGGGGTTGAACTGACCTTAATTGCTAAAACGACGGGTTTATCTATTGCTGAAATAGAAGCGCTGACTCCCTCATAATGATTATCAACTGGATAATAGATATCTTTCCTAAAGTTCCAAGGGTTGTTTTTTCTTTCTTTTAATCGGTATCTGACTATTGGGGTGAATTTTGCGGATTCCCTGATAACCCCAATCAGCCAATAAAAGTTTTGCGGGATGAATCTGCACCTTGCTGTCTTTAAACATTTTGAAATCATGAACTCGACCTTTATCACAGTAAACCTTTAGAATCATTAAAGTTGCTAAACAGATTATCAATTGGACTTTAAGAGTGTGTCTTTTTTTTTACCCGAAAAATAGGCTTTTTGCCCTTGGTGGGGACGTTCTAGCGGTTGTTTAGTGACATCGACTACCAGGGTTTCAATCTTTTTTCCAAAGAGGACTTGACGATTTTTGACGTGAAGGATTTTTACCAGAAGGGTCGATATTTTATGATAAATTTTGCTCGCATAGGATTCACTGATACCAAACTGTAATCCCAACTTGATAAAAGCCAGGTAGGGTGGGCAACGTGTTTTTGTTGCCCACCATTGAAACCGACCAAAATGTTAAATATTGTTGTTTTATCTACATTGCTATAATAAAATGATGAAATTCATTAAATTACGTCATGATATACTTTCTGGTGGGCAACGCTTTGCTTATGCCCACCCTACTGAAAATGTCAAACTATCGACGAGCCAGCCAGGTAGGTCGGATTAGTACCCACCCCATACCCTAATATTGCTCTATCTGCTCAAACTTCTAAAGGAAGTAAAACCGTCAAGTGTGATGGCAACCCCATTATGCTTAAAACGTCTTATTTTAGTATGAGTTCTGGAGATGAACCTGGTTCGATTGGTGGGGTAAAGTCTAATGTAATTAAAGGTCAAGCTGATCCAATGCTTTATTCTTTTGATGTGAAAGTGGAGGGAAAGAATGTATTTAGACGTTCGGATCCGATGATGCAAAATAAGAAGAATTGTATCTAAATACTACCACCAACCACTTGAAAACGTTTGTAAAGAGAACCAACTTGTAACCCCACTTCGAGTTGTTCAACTTGTTCATTTTGGGGGGCGTAAGCTGTGCCGTTTAAAACAACATCACAACGCGCTTTATAGGGGGCATAATCGGTTTCATACACCGGGGCAGATAAGCCGGGTTCGCCGGTGAAGGTATCGGCTTCAATCAGGGGGATTTGTTGGTCAGCCAGTGGTGGTGGGGTACTTCGGGAAGGGATAGTAAAGGTGCCTTTGATCGCCACGACGAGTAATTCACGCCCATCGGGTTTTAAACCCATCGTGTAACCCATCGTGTAACCAGCGAGCATGGGGGTTGTGTTGAGTAGTTCCATAATACTATAAATAAGCTCATTAAAAAGTATAGCGTTTGATATTATTCATCGACAAGTCGAATTGTGCTTCGCTAATCCGATCTACCCGGCTTGCCTGTCATCGATAAAGATCCGTCGTCTTCGCTGGATAACAGGCGTAAAAAATAACGGCCTCCTGGAATCAAAGTGCGATGGTATTGCATAGTATTTGATATTGTTAAATAATTATCTAATAGTAGTCCGGTAGGTTGGGTTAGCGAAGCGTAACCCAACCATCAAGGTACGGTATTTGATATTATCCTTCGAAGAGTCGGATTATGCTTCGCTAATCTGACCTACCTGGCTTGCTTTTTATTCACCAAAATTAACATTAATAGAATTATCGATACTATTTCCCCAATTTTGCGGGTAGAACCCTTGTTGTACAAATTGATGAAAAGTTGAGTAAGGCCAATCTTTGACATTCGTTACCCACCTGTGTTTAACCGGGTTATAATGAACATAATTAATATGATTATTATAGTCCGATTCATCACGAATTTGGTGTTCCCAAAAACGTCTTTGCCAAAGAGTTGTTTCACGATGTTTTTGTTTAGAAGTCGTTATCCATTGCGCGTTGTTGTAGAGCGTTTTAGCTGGTTTTGAAAATCCCGATTTGATTAGATTCCAACGAGTTGAAAAATCGTTGTCGTTTTAGGGTAATGTCCAGACGCAATGCAGATGGTCAGGCAGAAGTACCCAAGCCTTAATTGTAAAAGGGTAGTTTCGTTGGGTTTTAATGATAGCGTTTCTCAAGAAAAAGCGACCAGTTTCGTCATGAAATAATAAACGACGACGGTAGGTAACCACCATGAAGAAGTAAATATTGCCGCCCGTTTTAGCCCGTCGATAGTTTAACATTTTCGGTAGGGTGGGCAAAAGCGAAGCGTTGCCCACCAGCAAGGGTATCATGACGTAATTTAATAAATTTCATTATTTATAGTAACATAGATAAAACAACAATATTTAATATTTTGGTCGGTTTCAATGGTGGGCAACAATACATTGCCCACCCTACCTAGCTGCTAATAACCATGTTACTTCTGGCTAAAGCCCGTCCAATATTTTCATGAGTTACAGTCAAAAAGACAACTTGTGGAAAGAACGATTCCGAATCCATTTAGGTTTTTTAGAGTGCCAAGGATTAGTTAAGTTGTGGAGTGATCAAAAATCCTTGGAAGTAGGTGAAGATTGGTATTCGGCTATTGAACAAGCGATTAGCCAAGCTAAAATTGTACTTTTATTAGTGTCACTTCATTTTTTAAATTCTAAATTTGTGGCTGAACGTGAGATTCCTCGCTTTTTAGAACGCCGGCAGCAAGGTACATTATTGATGTATGCGGTGATCTGTAAACCTTGTGCTTGGAAGGCGGTTGATGGCTCAGTCGAATGCAAATCTGCCCCCAACGGGGTAAACTGTTATCGTCTGACTTCACTAAGAAAAAGGTTGAAACGGTGTTGGCAGAACTCGCTGAGGAGATTCATGACAAACTAATGGCGATGATATCAGGTTAAATTTTTGAGGTGTTGGTTCTTGAATTGGATGGGTTTCGCTGCGCTCTACCCATCCTACTATTACTTAGCGAATTGATTTATTTTGGATTGATTCCGTATAAGCTTGCCGAAGTTGGATAGGAGTAGCTGACTTGCGTACTTTCATATTCAAGAATTCTACCAATACCGAAAAAGCCATCGCAAAATAAATGTAACCTTTGGGGAGGTGCATATCAAAACCTTCACCGACTAGTGCCATACCAATTAATAAGAGAAAACTGAGGGCAAGGATTTTAACGGTGGGATGGCGATTGACAAAAGTGCCAATTGCTGCAGCGAAAAACATCATAAATATCACCGCGATAACCACGGCAGTGACCATGATAGCTAAATGGCTAGCCATACCAATAGCGGTGATAACTGAATCTAAGGAGAACACAATATCTAATAATATAATTTGAATAATAATACTGAGAAATGAACCCTTGACACGAGTTGAAGCATGACCTTCTTCTCCTTCTAACTTATCATGGATTTCTAGAGTACTTTTTCCGAGTAGAAATAACCCACCGCCAATTAAAATTAAATCTCTTCCAGAGATTTCTTGATAAAAAATTTGAAATAGGGGAGTAGTCAATTGCATAACCCAGGTTAGTGAGAACAGCAAAGCAATTCGGATTAACATTGCCAGCGCTAATCCCAAGGTACGCGCTGATGGTTGTTGTTCAGATGGCAATTTGTCAACCAAAATGGAAATAAAAATAATGTTATCAATTCCTAAAACAATCTCTAAAACGGTTAGTGTGACTAAAGCTGCCCAGATTTGGGGGTTGGTAAGCCATTCCAACATAAATAGTTCTCCAATTAATTTAACGGTTCCTTTAAACCAATCAATAACATTCTCTATCGATTCTTGCTATTCAAATGGTCGGGGCGTTACTAGCTATTTGAATAAGATAAACTTTCTTTACCACCCCCAACCCCACCTTGTCAAGGCGGGGAGAAATTTTTCTTAACTTAATGGCAGTGAGCGTATGTATGGCTTTGAATCCGATATCTTGCAAACGATAGACTAAACGTCGTGGTAACTGAGCATCTACTAAGAATTTCATGGAGCAACTATTTGGATCTTCTTGATCTGAGTAAGTTGAGTCGCATAGGCCAATACGACTAAGATATCTTCTTTTCAAGGTCTTCATCATCAGCTACTATTTCATCTATGTTCATACCTGCGCTCAGCAATTCTAAGATATTTTCAACCAGATTTCGATTAATTTCATAATAATTCCCCAAATTTAGTTACAAGGTCACCGTCGCTGAAATGGTTAAGTTCTTGATGGCTCTAACACTAATGCCATGAGGAACGTTAGGTTACACTACGCTAACCTACTAGAATAGCACCATTCATAGCTATGTAATATAATACTAAAAATATCAAATTGAATTGTAGTGAGAGCAATAAGGAACAAGCTATGCCAGAAATCGCTAGATTTTACGGAATAATCATTAAACTTTTTTTTAGTGATCATCCACCACCACACTTTCATGCGATATATGGTGAACATAATGCGATATTCAATATCGAAATTCTGAAAATGATTGAAGGTGATTTACCCCATCGAGCTACCCAAATGGTTCTGGAATGGGCGTCCCGGTATCAACAAGAACTTCTGGAAATGTGGAATACCCAAGAATTTCGCAAATTACCACCATTAAAATAATCAGTATGCCATACCCGAAAATAAAATCTGCTCAGGTCATCGATAATCATACGTTGATGGTTGAATTTAACAATGAGGAAAAAAGACGATATGACATAACTAAATTATTGAATAAAGAAGTTTTTTCTCCGCTTAATCACCCAGGATTTTTTAAAAATTTCCAAATAGATTCTTCTGGATGTGCCATTATATGGAATGAAGATATTGATATCAGTGAATACGAAATATGGTCTCACGGGACGATAGCGTTCTAACTAGCCAATAGCACGTATTGGTCATCTAGATGATCGATTTTCGGTTTTAGTTGTGTTTTAGAAAGGTTAACTATCATGATTAAGTATTTATTCCTTGTGGTTAAACAAAGGAACGGTGCGTTACGCTGCGCTAACGCACCCTACTTACTTTACTACTCAGGCTTGCGTACTTCTAAATAAAGTGTTACAAAGCAAATTTGCTAATCCATTCTTTATTTCTCTAAGTGATAATTAGAGTTGTTGAGTTTAGCTTAGATACGATGGATAGATTGACTTCAAATTCTAAATCTTAATTTTCATGTTGTTACTTATGGATAATTCAACTCATCAAATTAAAATTGCTAGGATTAATGCTTGGCAAGCAATCATAGTTGCAGTGATTGCAAGCCTTACCGGTATAACCGGAACTATCGGAGTTAATTATTTTAATCGTACATCAACTATTTCAGAAAAAGATGAAGTAATTAAACAATTACAAGAAAGTAGCGATAAAGAAGTTAAACAATTAAAGGAGAAAATTGCTCACTATGAACAGGATCTTGCTAGTACCCCATTGGTCGTTTTGCGCGTTGTGAATCTTAAGATTAACAGTCGAGAATGCCTGGAACGACTTACTCAGTGGCATCGCACTCAGACTCCAAAAGTGAAAGGACCAAAGTTTTCTATGCAAGAAACGAGCTACGATGGAAATTTTATCTCTAACTTTGGACGTTTTACTGTACGGGTTGCCTGTTCTGAAACTCATAATACAGCTGCCGTTTCTGTTTCACTTCCCTATCGGCGTGACGAGAATATCGGTATTGATCAAGTAGTTGAAATGACTAACAGTGTTATTGCTATACTTCAGTAAACATGCCACACTTGAAAATAAAATTCGCTCAGGTTATTGATAATCATATGTTGGAGGAAAAAACCAGTTAACATAACTAGGTTATTGGATAGAGAAGGTTTTTTCAGCTTGATTTTTTCTCAAGGTATTAAATTTCTTTACTCACCCGTAACAATTCTTCTAATGCTGTTTCGCCAGCTAATAACCGTTTAATGCTATCCGTTTGTTGATGAGCATAAGCTAAAGCCCGAGTAGCCCGAGTAGGCTGGGTTGAGGAACGAAACCCAGCTTTCACTCTGTGGTGTTAGCAGGGGTAGGGTAGGCAAAGCGAAGCATTGCCCAGCAAAGGGTTTCGCTTTGTTCTACCCATCCTACCATTGCTAGGCATTCAAACAAGCTAACATTCGGCTACCTATCTCTGTTGGCGAACGAGCAAGTATCACACTCGCTGCTTCTAGTGCTGCCCATTTTTCAGCTGCTGTGCCTTTGCCACCAGCAATGATGGCACCAGCATGTCCCATGCGCTTTCCGGGGGGTGCGGTTGTCCCCGCAATGTAAGCTACAACCGGTTTAGTCACACGGGATTTGATGTATTGAGCGGCTTCTTCCTCGGCGGTACCGCCGATTTCACCGACCATGACGATACCCTCGGTTTGAGGATCTTGTTGAAATAGTTCTAAACAATCTACAAAGTTCATGCCTTGGATGGGATCACCACCAATTCCAATACAGGTGCTTTGTCCTAAATTATTGAGCGTCGTTTGATGAACGGCTTCATAAGTTAAGGTTCCAGAACGAGAAACAATTCCAATTCGACCCGGTTGATGGATGAAGCCAGGCATAATGCCAATTTTACAGCCACCGGGGGTAATAATGCCAGGACAGTTGGGACCAATCAAGCGAACTCCTGGATAATAAGCAGTTAAACTGGCTTTTACTTTCAGCATATCTAATACTGGAATACCTTCAGTAATACAAACGATTATTTTAATGCCACTAGCGGCGGCTTCCAAAATGGCATCAGCAGCAAAAGCGGCGGGAACATAAATCATGGTCGCGATGGCATCCGTTGCCATCACAGCTTCACTGACGGTATCAAATACCGGAAGTCCCAGGTGGTTTTGTCCACCGCGCCCCGGGGTAACACCACCGACTAATTGTGTTCCATAAGCCAAACTTTGTTCTGAATGAAAAGTACCTTGTTTACCGGTGAATCCTTGGCAAATGACTTTCGTATTGGCATCGACTAAAATACTCATGGCATCATTCCTTTAGCGGCGTTAACCACTTTTTGTGCGGCATCATCCAAATCATTAGCGGTAATTACGGCTAAACCACTGGTTTGTAAAAGTGCTTTGCCTTTGTCTACATGGGTTCCTTCTAAACGAACGACTACCGGTAATTGAGTATGAGTTTGTTTAATCGCGTGGATAACACCTTCGGCAATGAGGTCACAGCGAACGATACCACCAAATATATTGACGAGAATGGCTTTAACTTTGGAATCCGATAAAATAATTTTGAAAGCTTCGGTTACTCGCTCAGCAGTGGTGCCGCCACCAACATCTAAGAAATTCGCTGGTTCCCCTCCTTGCCTTTGAATGACGTCCATAGTAGCCATCGCTAAACCAGCACCATTCACCATACAGGCAATATCGCCGTCTAAAGCCACATAGTTGAGATCAAATTGCCGCGCTTTATGTTCTTTTTCATCTTCTTGACTGGGATCATATAACGCCGCAAGTTCGCTATGTCGATAGAGGGCATTATCATCAAGGTTGATCTTAGCATCCAAAGCGAGTAGTTGACCTTGATCGGTGATAATTAACGGATTAATCTCCACTAAACTAAGATCGTTATCCAAAAACAACCGATATAAATTAAACAAGATTTGAGTCAATTGTTGACGTTGTTCAGCGGCTAAACCCAGTGCAAAAGCAATGTCTCGGCATTGATAAGCTTGAATTCCAACGATGGGATCTATCGTTTGACTGACGATTTTTTCAGGTGTTTGGGCGGCAACGGTTTCGATATCCATACCACCCGCCGCTGAGGCAATTACCGCAATACGTTGTTTAGATCGATCCACCACTAAGCTTAAGTAAAGTTCGCTTTTAATCGCGGTTGGATTTTCAACTAGAACACCATTTATGGGCTTACCACGTCCACCAGTTTGGTGAGTTACTAGTGAAGTTCCAATGAAGTTATTAGTTATCTCCATGACTTCATTGAGATTGTTAGCTTTTTTTATGCCACCAGCTTTTCCACGTCCACCAGCATGGACTTGGGCTTTAATCATCCAAGCTTCACCGCCTAATTGTTGAGCTTGTTGTTGAGCTTCTTGGGCATTAGTAGCGTGATATCCCAGTGGAATTGGAATATTATATTGATTTAATATTTGTTTAGCTTGATATTCGTGTATGTTCATATCAGTTATCAGTTATTGATTTATTTTTAAAATAGCTGAAGTCGAGCGAGTTTATTTGCAATTAATTTCCCATTGTAACAAAGGTAGGAAGAATTGAGGATAGTAAACTATCATTAACGAGTCGGTTATTTTTTTATTAGGGTCAAATCGGCGTATTTTAAAAAATGGGAAATTATTTTGAGGTCATCAAATTCTGATCAACACTGGATGTATCATGCTTTACGTTTGGCTGAACAAGCTGCTAATCAAGGCGAAATTCCAGTGGGTGCCATTGTCGTCTATGGCGAGCAATGTATTGCCGAGGGTTGGAATCAACCCATTACGGTTCATGATCCGACCGCACATGCTGAAATCATAGCTTTGCGTCAAGCCGCTCAGTATTTAAAAAACTATCGTCTCCTGAATACCACTTTATATGTTACGTTAGAACCTTGTATTATGTGTAGCGGTGCAATTATTCAGGCACGAGTAAAGCGGGTAGTATTTGGTGCTTATGATCCGAAAGGCGGTGCCGCTGGTAGCCGCTTTGATATTCTTAGAGATTTTCGTCACAATCATCAGGTAGATTGTATCGGTGGAATATTGGCAGCCGAATGTGGAGCCGGTTTAACCCGTTTTTTTAGTAGCCGTCGTTAATAGACTAAGCCAAGGAGTTATTTTGTCCAAAAAGATTCAAGCCGTTCGGGGAATGAATGATATTCTTCCCTCACAAACACCGCTATGGCAACATCTCGAAGGAACTATCCGTCATTTGTTGGCAACTTATGGTTATCAAGAAATTCGGTTACCTTTGCTGGAAGCAACGGAATTATTTGCGCGTTCGATTGGTGAAGTAACAGATATTGTTGAAAAAGAAATGTTTACTTTCACTGATCGGAACGGTGACAATCTTACCTTACGTCCGGAAGGAACTGCTGGCTGTGTTAGAGCCGGGATTGAACAAGGATTATTTTATAATCAAACTCAACGGTTATGGTACCTCGGGTCCATGTTTCGCCATGAACGCCCGCAAAAAGGTCGCTACCGGCAATTTCATCAAATTGGCGCCGAAGTTTATGGGCTATCCGGTCCAGATATTGATGCGGAAATGATTATCATGACCGCTCGATTCTGGCGACAATTGGGATTATCCGACTTAGAATTACAAATTAACTCGCTGGGTTCAGCTAACGCTCGCTCCGTGTATAAGGAACAACTCATCAATTATTTTACAGCGCATTATCAACAACTTGATGCTGACAGTCAGCGACGGTTATCAACGAATCCATTACGCATTCTGGATAGTAAAAATCCCGAGATGCAAGCGTTAATTGCATCCGCACCACAATTACTAGAATACCTGGATGCGGAATCACAAGCTGATTTTGCTACTTTGCAACAACTACTAGACCAAACCGGTATTCGCTATCAAGTTAATCCACGTTTAGTTCGTGGTTTAGATTATTATAATAAGACGGTATTTGAATGGGTTACCCAACAATTAGGGGCGCAAGGAACCCTTTGTGCCGGTGGGCGTTATGATACACTGGTAGAACAGTTAGGTGGACAACCGACACCGGCTATCGGCTTTGCGCTGGGGATGGAACGGCTCGTCTTATTACTCGCTCAAAGTGATTTGTCGCTACCAAGCTCAGCCCCACAGGTTTATTTGATGACGATGGGTGAGCAAGCGATGCAACACGGTTTGCGTTTAGCAGAATCTTTACGAGACAACCTACCCTCATTACGAATATTAATCCATTGTGGTGGTGGTAGTTTTAAAAGTCAGTTCAAACGCGCTGATAAAAGTGGTGCTCAAATCGCATTGGTGTTAGGCGAGAATGAACTTGAACAACAACAAATCACCATTAAATATTTACGCACCGAGCAACCCCAAATTTCAGTAGCGCTAACCAAACTAGCTGATTATCTCAAACCATTAGTTTAAAATGATAACATCATGTTCCAATATTCATCTGCTCTCCTATGAGAACTGATATAATAATACCTCTTCACCTCGTTTAAAAAGGGATTAGTGTGGCTGCTTACGAATCTGAACAAGAACAAATTGAAGCGATAGTAAAATGGTGGAAAGAAAATGGCACCGCAGTGGTTGCTGGTTTCTTGATCGGATTAGGATTGTTAATCGCTTGGCGTTGGTGGCAAATCCATACAACCCAACAAGCACAATTAGCTTCTGTTACTTACGATCAAGTACTGTATGCCTTAGAAAAAGGCGAACCGGAAAAAGCGCGCCAAGCCGTACAAATGTTACTATCTAAACATAGTAATAGTCCTTATGCGGTACTGGCAGTGTTGAATCTGGCACGTCAAGATTTAAAGCAAGGCGATATAGAAGCGAGTCATGCCCGCTTAGAATGGATCATAGAACAAAATCATAGTATACCAGAATTGACTCATATCGCCCGGTTACGTAAAGCTAAATTATTTTTGGCGCAACACAAAATAGCCGAAGCCAAGAAATTACTGGCGAATGTAAACACGCAAGCAGATTTTGTAGCGGCTTATGCTGAATTAAAGGGAGATATCGCGGTAGCAGAGAAGCAAATCGAAGTGGCTCGCCAAGCTTATACTCAAGCCTTAGCCAGTGAAGATTTAGCGCCTAAATACCGTGATTGGTTACAAATGAAACTAGATGACCTAGGAACAAGCCCAGTGGATAAGATTGAAAATCAAACACCATTATCCGCTTTGGCGACACCTAATACCGGAGAAACCGAAACCCAGCTAACCGTTCCAACCGAGACTGTTGCTACTCCCAATACCACTCAAGTAAATGAATTAACTATTCCAGTAGCACCTATGCCAATTTCTCCTTCTCAATCGAGTTCACTTCCAAGCGAGAAGGTCATTACTGAAGACGTTACCACCGAAACTCCTCCAACCCCATAACATCATTTATGTTCAAATATCTGTTGCTGTTTTTTCTCGGTGTTGGGCTAAGTAGCTGTGGTATTTTCGGCGGCAAAGATAACAGTGAACCACCAGCACCATTAGTCAAGTTTTCACCAACGTTGACCTTAAAAACCGTGTGGACAGCACGAACAGGAAGTAATGTTAGCCAAGATTACCTCCGAATCGGTCCCACTTTTTATAACGAACAATTATTGATGACTTCTCCTCAAGGACAAGTACAAGCACTCAATTTTAAAGATGGTAGCCGCATCTGGACACAAAAGCTAGGCATACCGATTTCAAGTAGTGCGGGGATTGGTGAAAACTTAATCTTAGTAGGTAGCCACAAAGGCGATGTGGTCGCTTTATCAGCAACGGATGGTAAAGAAATATGGCGTACCTCAGTTTCCAGTGAAGTACTCGTGCCACCTCAAATTAGCCAAGGTGTCGTGGTCGTACGTACAGCAGACGGTAAACTCTTTGGATTGACCAGTAAAAATGGCAAGCAATTATGGGTTTATGAACGTAGCATGGTGCCTTTACTTACATTACGTGGTACCAGTACTCCTCTAGTAGTCAATGATTTAATTATTGCTGGCTTTGATAATGGCAAGCTAGCCGCATTAGAATTGCATACCGGTAAAGTATTATGGGAAGCACCCATCGCGGTACCCAGCGGACGCACCGAATTAGAACGCATGGTCGATATTGATGCCGATCCATTGTTAGCGAATAAAGTCATTTATGTGAGTAGCTATCAAGGACACACAGTAGCGATTGATTTACTCCAAGGTAAATTATTGTGGGAACGAGATATCTTTTCTTACGTCGGGTTAGATATTGAGGCCAATGCACTTTATGTTACTGACACTAAAAGTCATATTTGGGCTTTGGATCGCAACAATGGTGCCTCATTATGGAAACAAACTCAATTGCAAGCACGTGGGTTAACCGCCCCAGTAAGCATCGGTGATTATCTCGTCGTCGGCGATAAAGAAGGTTACTTACATTGGTTACAACGTGATAGTGGTAAATTTGCCGCACGTTATCGCCTCAGTCGTTCTCGTATTTTGGTTCCGCCGCTGGTAGTTGGTGATAGTTTAGTTGCTTGTGATAGTCGAGGTCGATTAGTGGTGCTACAACCAAATTGAAAGGGTAGTTTATATTTCAATCAGGAAACAATCTATTATGACTACGCTTAACAATAATACCTCGCCGGAGTGGTTTGAAGAAAATGATGATAACGGTGATGATTTCCAAATTGATGAATACGATCTAACGTCGACACCAAACGATTTTAGTGTTAAAACAATTTTTGATTATAAAGAAATTATGTTTGGGATCAGACTCAAGCTTCAAAATTAATTGAATCATTAATACTTGGCTTACCAATTCCACAGATTTTCCTTTATGAAGAAGGTCGTAACAAGCTCTTAGTTATTGATGGACAACAACGTCTGCTCTCAATTTATTATTTTATAAAACAACGGTTTCCTAAACAAGATCAGCGAGTCGAGTTAAGACAAATTTTTGATCAACATGGACATCTACCGGAGGAAACCTTAAACAATGATGATTACTTCACTGAATTTAAGTTGAAGTTGCCAGAAAATTTACCTAACCAACCGAAGAATAAATTTAGTGATCTTACTTATACTACGCTGGGTGATTATCAATTTCAATTTGAATTGAGACCGCTTCGCAATATTTTCATCAAGCAGAATAGTCCTAAAGATGATGACTCTTCGGTTTATGAAATCTTTAATCGGCTTAACTCCGGGGTACTAACTTAAATCAACCTGAAATTAGAGTGACGCTTTATCATTCTGAATTTTATAAGATGTTATGTAAAATTAATAATTTACCCGAATGGAGACGATTATTGCGTCAACCAGAACCGACTCTTCATATGGAAGATGTGGAAATACTACTGCGGAGTTTTGCTTTTTTGATTGCCAGTGATAACTATACCTCACCGTTGAAAAAATTCCTTAATCAATTTGCCAAAAAATGCCAGTCACATACTGAAAAACAAAATCAGTATCTGGAAGACTTATTTAAAACTTTTTTAGCGGCTTGCAAAGAATTACCAGATGATATTTTCTTTAGAAGAACAAATTGTTTCAGTATAGCGTTATTTGAAGCTATTTTCACTGTAACCTGTCAAGCGGCTTTTCACCAACAGCAACTCCCCGATATTGAATTATCTTTGGATAAAATTAAACAACTTAAAATGATAAGCCGTTTATTAACACGTTACGAAAAGGCGGTAAGTACCCATCCACATATTTTCAGGTATTTAATTAAAACAACGGTGGTTTTTATTTACCTTATCTCCAAAAAATTTGTGAGAGGGTACTTAGAATACCATCGTATTGCCATTGTTCACGAAGAAGTTGTTGTACCACAGAATAAGAAAGGGGAGCCGGTTGTTTAGAATCAAGTCGTGTTAATTTGACATAACTCAACAGCTTTAAGGTACTAAAGCAGATTTAATCTGTTAAAATAAACAGTCACGAGTAATTCTACTTTAAATACCGACAAGGAGCGGTGGAATATCCACTGAAAGTTTGATGAAAGCACGTATTAAATGGATTGAAAATGCTTGTCTTCTGGCTGAAGCCGATAGCGGTCATGGCATGATTATAGATGGTGCTCCAGAAATTGGTGGACGCAACCTAGGCGTACGTCCAATGGAAATGATGTTAATGGGATTGGGTGGTTGTACCGCTATGGATGTGCTCAGTATTTTAAAGAAACAACGCCAGAATGTAACTCAATGTCTTATAGAAATCGAAGGTCAGCGTCGTGAAGAACATCCGCGAATTTTCACAGAAATTCGAGTTCACTTCAAAATAAGCGGGTATAATTTAAAAACAGATCCGGTTAAAAAAGCAATTGACTTATCGGCAGAAAAATATTGTTCTGTCTCTGCTATGTTAGGTCAAGCGGCTAAAATAATTCATGACTATGAAATAATAGAGGAAAATGATGAAATCATGACCAATTAATGTCTCAAACTCTACTCAGTGACAGGATTATTTTTAGGATGAACTCTTGACAGGGTATTTTTAAATCTTCATAATGCACCCCGTTTTTATACTTGATACGGTTGAGCTTTTTCAAGAAGCCGGTAATAAAGTGTTAAACAAGAGTTGACTTTTTTTGTACAACTCTTCATAATCTCTAAAATTATGGTAGTTCGTATTGGCTATGTAGCTTAGACGGTTAGAGCGCAGCACTCATAATGCTGAGGCCGGTGGTTCGAGTCCACCCATAGCCACCATCTTTTATCCTGAGTAATTGATAGCCCACTGTTAGGGAGCTTAGCTTATGCAAAGACCGGCTTCTATAAGTGGTATCAACCACATCCTGATATCTCATCTATTCATTCGATCACCACTTGGTGTGGGTGTGCTTATTTGGCAAACCAAAAGTCAAGTTAAACCTGATCTCATATTGAACAATAATAGTTTTGTTCAAGAAGGACAAGTAAACCGCCTCAAAAACCAAAATCCCATCATTTTGATAGGTGAATCACTTACTCAAACCTTTTTTTATCTGAGTAGCAGTTTGGTACCAAGGGTACCGGTTGTCTCTACTGTTCCAAAATCAGGGTAGTCGTTATCATTTCACGCTAAGTTAAACCACCGTGTTAATAATCACGGCTATGTTAGGTATTGAATGAATTGAACAATAAGTGTTTCTTGAGTAAGGTGAAAGGTGAGCAAAACCGCAAAGAAAATTAAATTCAAGCTACAGGGTTTTAACAATTTAACCAAGACGTTAAGTTTTAATATTTACGATATTTGTTATGCTAAAACGGCTAAACAACGTAAAGGCTATATTGAATACATTGATGAAGTTTATAATGCTGAGCGCCTAACTCAGATTTTAACCAATGTGGCGTATATTATTGACGCTAATATACTTAATATTGCGCGTCAAGACTATGACCCTCAAGGGGCAAGTGTGACTATGTTGATTTGTGAAGAAGCCTCGACATCACTCGATCAAAAAATATCCGACGATCAAGAGCCGGGACCTTTACCTGATGCCGTGGTGACCCATTTAGATAAAAGCCATATTACCGTACATACTTATCCCGAAAGCAATCCACATAATGGGATTAGTAGTTTTCGTGCTGATATCGATGTATCGACGTGTGGACGGATTTCACCTTTAAAGGCATTAAATTACCTTATACGCAATTTTGATTCTGATATTGTTATTATGGATTACCGTGTCCGCGGTTTTACCCGTGATAAAGCTGGGCGCAAACATTACATTGATCACAAAATTAATTCCATTCAAAATTATCTGGCTAAAGATACTAAATCTCTTTATCAGATGATAGATGTGAATGTCTATCAAGAAAATATCTTTCATACTAAAATGGTGCTCAAACAGTTTGACTTAGATAATTATCTTTTTGAAATCAAAGCTTCTGATTTATCTCAATATGAGCGAGAAAAAATTGAGCGGGATTTACGGCGCGAAATGATGGAAATTTTTTACGCAGAAAATATCCCCAAAATATAATTTTTTCCTTTTCCTCTTTACCCCCAATGAGAAAAGGATGGAGTGCAAAATAGCGTTGTTTTGTACTCCTACTTTGGCTTTTAACTTAAGTGAGAGCGTTAGCGAAACCCATCCTACTACGAAATTGACTAACGCCGCCGCTAAGCTGACCTTAACGCGAAACAGCGCATAAGGTTATGGGTCAGCTTTAGCGGGCCTTGTTATGCCTTATTCACTGAGTTGATCAGATATTTCAATATCTTTCTTCAATACGGAATTGATGACCTTATTGAGCGAGAATTCAACCCCCTTTCTTTTTAAAGGGTTGATAAAGAATTCCTTAATCATATTCATCTTTCATTTTGGACACCGGCTTTGATATGTGTTTCTTTCATGTTTCGTTGCTTTCCGTGCACTGATAATTCTTACCATTTCCATCCCCTCTTGATCTTTGAAGGTGTGGACTACTACAGGTATAACCTCATTTATTGATTTTCCTAGAATCAACCACCGATCCGCTTTGATTGAATGATCATCGTCATATTGGTTAAGTGCATATGGATCTGCAAAAACATAGGATCCCTGCTCAAAAGAAACACCCTGTTTATTAATGTTGGTTTGTTCTTTTTTCGTATCCCATTCAAATTTCATTTTCTTTTTAGTTGCATCAGATTCTCTGATTGATGCAGTTCTATTGATTTCAAAAGCTAACGCATTACACGTGTTACTACGGCGACGACACTGCCGATAAGCTTGATAAAGATTCTCTAAACGAAATAAGGGGTGATTGGCATTTATCAAAGAATATAACTCTTAATGGTCCGACTGAACCCCATCCGCCCACTTTGTCCATGGGACACGAATAGGCTATGCCACCTTGATTAACTGAGCTAATTTACGAATAAACTCTGGATCATTAAGCAACTGGTTTTTTATGATTTCGAGAACATCCAATCCATCAGTTTCCATCACTTGACGCAACACCTGATTAATTTGAGCTTGATAAGGCAAGGCACCAGGTTGTTCAGCGGCACTGTTAAAATATGCGACGATGTCTTGGTCTAGCGTGAGAGTAAGACTCACTTGGTCTGGACGGGTTTCTGGCCGATTCAGTAGCGGTAGAACACCACGACGTTTCACTTTCATTTGCTTTAAATTATATTCCTTGCGCATAATCATTGGCTTCACGTTTAGTAGCGGGTCGTGCTGAAATCAAGCGGATGGTATCTTCTCTTAGGGTATACACCACTAATAATAACCGACCTGGATTAGAGTGACCCATTAAAATTTCTCGGTCTTCTTCATCACTATGATCGGGGTCATAAAACGCGACTTGATGAGGATCATAAAAACAACTACTGGCTTCCTGAAAACTTACCCCATGCTTATGTTGGTTGTTTTCCGCTTTTGATTCATCCCACTCGAAGTACATAAGAAATATATATCACACCGATTCACGAGTTTCCAGCCCGTAGGTTGGGTCTCCTTACGTCAGCCCAACCTTTATTTGGAGGCATCATTGATCCATGAATGTTGGGCTTCGTACCTCAGCCCAACCTACGCGGGCTAGTAGGGCGGGAATCCTTTCCCGCCAGTCATGCATGTCGGCAAAGGATTGCCGACCTACGCTTCTGTGAACCCGTTTTAACATTCACGAACCCATGAACCCGTCGCTCAAAACATTCAGTCATGCATGTCGGCAAAGGATTGCCGACCTACGCTTCCTAGATTGTAGGGCGGGAATCCTTTCCCGCCAGTCATGCTACGCTTCCTAGATTGTAGTAGGGCGGGAATCCTTTCCCGCCAGTCATGCATGTCGGCAAAGGATTGCCGACCTACGCTTCTGCACCCCCCCCAAATAATCAAATGACCTATTGTCCGCCTCTAACTGGCCACACATAGTAGGGGCCCGTCTTATCGTTGGTGACGACGCTGCCGTAGCCAAGGTTCACGCCCCACGCGAGACTCGTACTACTACTCGCGACCGTCGTAGCCGACCAATAGTGGTCCGACTGAACACCTGAAAACGGATGACCTGATGGCAATGCCGGATTACTTTGACCATAATCTATTAAGCTTTGCAATTCTTTCAGATTAGGCAAACGCCAATCCGTCTGAGTCACTCCACAATTAGCTGGCGTAGCATTCAAATTGGTTACAAAATTCAGAGCGGTTTGCCAATAAACCATTCCATCTCCAATCGTTCCATCCGCATCAGAACTCGAATTATCTGTTCCTATACAATTCGCTTTTTTCAACCAAATTAAACCGGTCAGATTATCCTTCACCGTTCCATCACCATTATCCGTAAATCGGGGGGACATCGTTACGCCTTGCTGATGAGTTCCGTCATCTCCCGCTGCATAAGAAGTCGTTTGCCCCGTTTTCGATACTGGCGCCAATGGACGCGTTCCCGTCACTTCCACGCCATCTACCCATGCTTTCTTACCCGTGATAATTTCACTCGCTAGGGCATCACCACTACTGGTATTCACTAAATTTTGAAGCGATAAACTTCCCGTGATCTCCTTGCCTTTTACCCAAGCCTTTTGGCCTTCTAACAGGTAACTCGAATTAGCATTGCCGCTACTCGTATCGACTACATGCTTATCACCAGACACGCCAAAAATTTTTACCCCTGCTTTGATATTACTCGAGATTAAATTAGCATCTCCTTTCACCACACCAGAACCATCGTAATAGCCAGCGGCTATTGGTTGATCATTGGCGCTCGGCGTATAGTTCTTAGCTCCCTGATTGACCATCGTGCCTACTAAATCCGTTCCATGCTCATTCGAAAACGTTTTACCGGCTAATACCGACTCTTCATGCACATCACCGGTCGATACCAACGGATTATAACTGCCTTTCACGCCAAACAGTTCGACCCCTTCTTTCAGGTTCGCGCTTCTCAAGTCTTCATCTCCTCGCACTATCCCTTGGCCATTATGATAACCGGCGGCTATCATTTGATCTTCGGTACTCGGCATATAGGTTGGCGCGCCTTGATCCACCATCGTTCCGGTTTGCTTTCCCCATTGCTCAGCTCGCAGACCCCAATAGCTTTTTCCCATCAGCACTTCCGACGCTTGTGCGCCGCTCGCCTCATCTTTTTTTGGTGCTACCCCCATCACGTCATTGAGGGTACAGCCGCTACTCGCTCCCGGACCACTCGTCGGCCCACGAAACGGTTTCAATTCCGGTTCCACTCCCGTTTTTAACCGCTGGCAGATATCTTCAACTCGATACATCGCACTACTCATGCTACCCGGCGGACCCGGCGGTTCTAAACTACCCGCTAAGGTCAGTAGTGGTAGGCTGATTAAGAACATCATTAACGCAAAATTAAGTCGAATCATTTTCATCGGTTTGTCTCCAAAGTTGCTGATCTATAAAAATATATTTTAAATTTAACTATGCTCATTCAATTATAACCAATTAAAATTATATATTAATCAGGTAAATGGTGGGCAACGCTTCGCTTTTGCCCACCCTACCTGGCTACCTGGCTAGGTGCTGCTATTTTGGGCAGACACATCGGTCTGCCCCTACAACTTAACCGGTTAAAATAAGTTTGACAGAACACTAGCCGCCCCATAGCCACCACCACCTGGTGTTTCAATAACTAAGCTATCTCCCACCTGCATTGCCACAGTGGTTGTTCCCGCTAACAGTTCGTGCTTACCATTTGCTCGTTCTAACCAGTTACGACCCACTTGTCCGGGTTGTCCACCTACCATACCGTAGGGTGGTACGCGACGATGGCTCGATAAAATCGAGGCGGTCATGGCTTCACGAAACTGAATTCTGCGTATTACGCCATCACCACCATCATAGCGCCCAGCCCCTCCACTGTGGTGACGAATCCCAAATGATTCTAGTAATACCGGAAAACGCCATTCTAGTATTTCGGGATCAGTTAGACGAGAATTAGTCATATGAGTGTGCACGGCAGCGGTACCTGAGAAATGTGGACCAGCACCAGAACCCCCACAAATGGTTTCATAATATTGATATTTCTCATTGCCAAAGGTTAGGTTGTTCATCGTCCCTTGCGAAGCCGCCATGACGCCTAAAGCACCATATAAAGCATCGGTGATGTATTGGGAGGTTTCGACATTACCAGCAACAACAGCGGCTGGATAAATAGGATTGAGTAAGCAACCGGATGGAATAATGAGTTGTAACGGTTTTAGGCATCCAGCATTGAGGGGAATATCTTCGTTCACTAAGGTACGAAATACATAAAGCACAGCAGCTTTGCATACCGCAATGGGTGCATTGAAGTTAGTGGCTGATTGTGGGGAGGTGCCACTGAAATCGATGATAGCCTGTTGTTGTGGTTTATCAACAGTGATTTTTACCTGAATAACCGCACCGTTATCTAATTCATAATAAAATTTACCATCGCTTAATTTAGTTAATAATTGTCGTACTGCTTTCTCGGCATGGTCTTGAACATGTTGCATATAAGCTTGCACAACTTCAAAGCTAAAATGCTGCACCATCCGCTGTAATTCTTGAACACCTTTAGCATTAGCAGCGATTTGTGCGCGTAAATCAGCTAAATTTTGCTCAATATTGCGCGCCGGATAAGGATGATTGGCGAGGTGTTGACGAATTTCAGTTTCGCGTAATTGTCCCTGATCAACTAATTTAAAAACATCGATAACCACGCCTTCTTCGAGTAAGGTACGACTTTGCGGTGGCATAGAACCAGGCGTGATGCCACCGATGTCAGCATGATGTCCACGGGAAGCCACATAAAATAGTGCAGAATTGGCTGGAGTTGCATCGGGTGGTAAGAAAATCGGCGTGATTACAGTAATATCGGGTAAATGCGTGCCACCATGATAAGGGTTATTAAGGACAAAAACATCACCGGGTTGCATCGTATTCGCTTGTACTTGAATGACGGTTTGGACACTATCGCTCATGGAACCAAGATGAATGGGAATATGTGGCGCATTGGCAACCAGTTGACCGGTGTTATCAAAAATGGCACAGGAAAAATCTAGGCGTTCTTTAATATTGACTGAATAAGCGGTATTGGCTAGTGTAACGCCCATTTGTTCAGCAATGGACATGAATAGATTATTAAAAATTTCTAACCGAATTGGATCGACGGCGGTATTTATAATAGCAAGTTGTGAAGGAGTTGGTTGATGCCGAGTTAAAACGATATCATAGCGTGCGGTGATTTCGGCTTGCCAACCGGGTTCAACTACGGTGGTACTCGTTTTTTCAATAATAATCGCTGGACCAATGAGTTGATAACCGATCGGTAACAATTGGCGCGAATAGATCGGGGTTAGGTAGGTTTGATCACCCGTGGTCATAATCACCGTATCGATTGGATGACCATTAAGAAGGTAGTTACTTGATT
Source organism: Thioploca sp. (assembly GCA_012032555.1). Lineage (GTDB taxonomy): Bacteria > Pseudomonadota > Gammaproteobacteria > Beggiatoales > Beggiatoaceae > Thioploca. The sequence goes on along the minus strand of JAAUSR010000043.1, from coordinate 21,342 downwards.
TTCTGGCTATATCATGGGAGAGAGCGGGTTCTAAGGTAACCAATTTCCCCCACCAGGGAAATGAAAATACTAACGGCTGACTATCGGATTTATCGTTGATTCCTTTTTCCGGGTTAGGGAGCGGAGAGTAAGCCGGTTCTAGGGTAGCAAATTTTTTCCACCAGGGGATAGGGAATGGTGCAGGATCATCTAGCGGATAATCGTTAGGCTGATCGTTTTGTCCTTTCTCGGCGTCATGTGGTGGGAACAGTTCTAAAGTAGCTATTTTTCCCCACCAAGGTGGAAGGATTTCTTGCTTCTCTCTCGCTATCTTTTGCAAAGGAAAAGATTGGGAATTTGTCTGATTATCATTGAGATAGCTATTGGGTTCTCTCTCCCCTTGGTGGGGGAAAGTTAGGGTAGGTAATGACTTAACTACAGTGCCAATCACTTCCACTATAACGGCTTCAACAATGAGCGCAGTATCCTGGCGAACAAAACCAAATTGTTGTTGATGAAGGTGAGCAAAGCGGGCTGTCATTTCAGCAATAGTAGCAAAATCAATCAATAACGGCGTATCGGTGCCAGTATAACGTAATTGAACTTGATGACGAACTTGAATCGCGGTTGCAACAACGCCTTGTTGCAGCAACTCATCCCGACCACCTTGTTCTAACTGAGTTAAAACGGTGGTTAATTGTTCCATGAGCGGTTCAGCCAATTCAGCCGCAATAGTTTGTTCGTGTAGTGTACGAATATCGGCTAATCCCATTCCCAGTGCCGATAACACCCCCGCTTGCGGATGAATCAAAATGGTTTTCATTCCCAACGCCTCGGCAACTAAACACGCATGTTGTCCAGCGGCAGCACCAAAACAACATAAGGTATATTCAGTAATATCATAACCCCGTTGTACTGAAATTTTTTTAATCGCATTCGCCATATTGTCAACCGCAATTTTTAAGAACCCTTCAGCGACTTGACTAGGGGTCAGTTGTTGTCCCGTGGCTTGATTAATTTCTGTGGTTAGGGTCGTGAATTTGGCTTTAACAATGGTTTCATCTAACGGTTCCTGTCCAGATTCACCAAATACTTGCGGAAAAAACCGTCCAGATAATTTACCTAAAAGAACATTACAGTCGGTAATGGTTAGTGGACCACCTTGACGATAACAAGCGGGACCAGGTTTAGCACCAGCAGAATCTGGTCCAACGCGAAGACGCAAACCATCAAAGTGAATGATGGAACCACCACCAGCCGCTACGGTATGAATTCGCATGATCGGGGTTCGCATTCTGACGCCAGCCACTAAAGTTTCAAAATCGCGTTCGTATTCGCCAGCATAATGAGAAACATCAGTAGACGTACCGCCCATGTCAAAATTGATAATTTGAGTAAACCCAGCTAGCGCACTGGTTTTGACGGCACCCACATAGCCACCAGCCGGTCCCGATAAAATGGCGTCTTTACCTTGAAACCACTTAGCATCGGTTAAACCACCATTAGACTGCATAAACAGTAAGTTAACTTGACCTAATTCTTGTGCCACATTGTCAACGTGGCGGCGCAAGATTGGTGATAAATAGGCATCTACTACGGTGGTATCGCCGCGACTGACTAGTTTAATGAGGGGGCTAATTTCATGAGAAACCGAAATTTGAGTAAAGCCTAACTCGCGTGCTAAAGCCGCTACTTGTTGTTCGTGGTGCGGATAACGATAACCGTGCATGAAAACGATAGCGATGCTCCAAATGCCTTGCTGATGAACCGCTTGTAATTCATGACGAACTGTAGCTAAGGGAACTGGTTTTAACTCTTCACCTTGTGCCGTATAACGCTCATCCACTTCAATTACTCGTTCATAAAGTAATTCCGGTAGAACGATATGGAGAGCAAACAGATCCGGTCGATTTTGATAACCGATTCTTAAAGCATCTTTAAAACCGCGGGTAATAACCAGAACTGTCCGTTCACCTTTGCGTTCCAGTAGCGCATTGGTTGCTACGGTGGTTCCCATTTTGACTGCGGCAATTTGATCAACCGGTAAAGGTTCATCGGGTGCCAAACCGAGAATATCCCGAATACCTTGGATAGCTGCATCTGGATAATGTTGTGGATTTTCAGAAAGTAACTTGTGATTTAATAACGAGCCGTTGGGATGTTGAGCAACGATATCGGTAAACGTACCGCCGCGATCAATCCAAAATTGCCATTGATTTTGATTCATATTGTTTGCCGTTATTCGGTTAACTAATCAAGTTCTTTGGTTAGTAATTTATCTTGCTATTTTTAAGAATGCAATCTTTAATAACCTTAAAGTGAGCGATCTGTTTATCTTGAAAAGGAATTATATATTTGTCAGATAGATACCGCATAGAAAGGGGATGACTGACCAGCAGAAAAAAGTGGGATAAACGTATTGGAATACTGGTTAAACGGTTAGAATAAAATTGAAACTCCAACTCATTCTAAAAATTCAGAAATGTCGGGTCACGTTACTGCTAACCCGACTTACTTTGGCTGGGTAATTACCAAAAAACTAAAAAATCCTCTCCTTTTCTTATTAATTAGAAAAATTCTAATAAAATAATGCAAATAATGATGTTTTTAGAAAATTCATCTGATTTATTTAGCTTTATTAAGAGAATTAATTGCGGTTATTCCCGTTAGATTACCAATTTGATTATTGAAGTTATCTTCTCCGGGAACGGTATTATCGCTCTCGTTACTAGTAGTCGTAGTATTGTTACCAGAATCATTTCCTTCTACTGCGGTGGTATCGGTTACCGTGGTATCAGGGGTGTCAGCAGTGGTAGTTTCCGCTATATTGGGTTCAATTTCACTATGAGAATCATTGGTTTCCGGTAGTGTGTTATCATCAGCGTTGCTTTTTTCTACTGCTGCGGTGGTATTGGTTACCGTGGTATTAGGGACGTTAGCAGCGGTAGTTTCCGCTATATTGGGTTCAATTTCACTATGAGAATCATTGGTTTCCGGTAGTGTGTTATCATCAGCGTTGTTTTCCTCTGCTGCGGTGGTATTGGTTACTGTTGTACCAGGGAAATCGGCTGTGGTAGTTTCCGGTGTATTCGGTTTAACCCCACCACTAGAAGTATCAACCTGACCAGAATTATTAGTTTCAATGGGTTTGTTATCGCTGTTATCACTATTTATAGCGGCGGTATTGGTTGCCGTTGGATTCGGTTTATCCTCATTACTAAAATTACTCGTTTCAATTAGCGTGTTATTGTTGTTACTATTTGAACTAGTATTAAGAGAGTTAACGGCGGTAATTGCCATTGGATTCGGCTTACTAGAATTATCTATCTCCGGCGTGTTCATCTTATCAGGAAGATTAACAGCGTTAGTTTCCGTTGTATTAGGCTTAACTTCACTACTAGAATTATCTACTTCAGGTAGCGTGTTATCGCTGTTATCCGCTTCATTTATGTCTTCATTATCACTGGCTTCTGTGACAAAAACTTGTTGCTCATCACCGACTTCATTAGTAAACGTGAATGAACCGTCTTCATTGAATTCAACATTAGGTTCAATCGGTTCTTCTTCAGTAGAGGTTTCTTCTTCTGAACAGGGTTGAGTTGGCGCCGGTTTAATATCAAAAGCGGGAATTAAAACTAATGGTTGACCATGATAATGAACATTGATTCTACCATCTCCCAAGAGTTGAACTTTTTCAACACCAGGGAAATTGAGAGCAAGATTTTTAAAGGTTCCTGGAGATTGAATAGCTGGGCGAGCTTCTTGAGATTGTCCATTTTCATAGACTACGACCATTTGTTCATCCATACCTGGCTGTCCGGTCACTTTAATACCGGGTTTTGAACCAACTGGTGCCTTATCAACCCAAGGATTAAAGGCGCACATGATGGTACGTTGTTCATTGGCGAGGTGAAAACGGGCATGTCCTTTTTGGTTAATCTGGATAGTACTTTGGGGTGCTAAATTTTTTAGGAGTCCTTGCGGATCTTTGAGCGTAGGATTAACGGTGATTTGCTCACCACCAGTTAAGGTTAAGATATATTGCCCTGCCTCGTTGGTTCCAACAGTGGGTTTGGTATTATTAACACCTTGAATAAGGTTATCAGCATCCGGTAAAAAAGCTAACTCAGTACCCTTTCCATCTTGTACTTTGACAATCCCTTCTTCAGTTTGTTTTGCAATAAATTGAGTTGCGGCTATCGTTTCATTTATGCCAGTTAGCACTTTACCCTTTTCATCTATACTACCACCTAAACCAAACCCGGCACTTAAATCCGGAATTTCCGGCATATCAAGACCCGCTACTGATTGGTTATGACAACAGGGACGCAATGTAATCGGTGCACCTACGGGACGGCTTACCCCTTTATTAGGCTTAATTTCCCATCCAGTTGGTAAACAATTTTGGACTTTACCAATAATATCTTGTTCTGGATTTAAATTCGCTAACAGCTTAGAAACATCTTTTTCTGGTAGTGCTTGAAATTCTGCCGGTTCTACCTCATTGAGTTGTTTTGGCGTAATCGCTTGGATAGCTTCTGGAGTTAATCCACCCAAGTTGTTATGAGTAAATCCTTGAAAAGCTTGAGCCGGAATTTTAGCGACTTGAGCCGCCTGAAATCCCATTAAAGCATGCTTATTAGCGTTACTTAGAAAGTTAGCGGTTAAACCCATTACGGTATTCAAGAGTAAATCAGCCAAATTTTCGGCATCAAAAGCCTTAATTTGTTCTGGGGTGAGTTGCTCCAGTTGCAACGGATTAAAGCTTTGAATATCAACAGGATTGATACCAAATTTTATTAAATTCTTATTCGAACGGCGGGGAAGTTTACAAGGTTGCGTTTGAGCTGTGTTAAGGTGATTTGTTGTAATGACCTCGTTTGAGTTAGGTGTATCTGGAACCTGATTATAGAGTGGATTTTTATTAGTTTGGGTACCCGATACTAACCCACCGGAGTGAGCGTAAACAATTATATTGTTGCTAAAAATAGCAAGGCTGATAACGATTACAGATAATGTCGTAGTTTTCATTATGAATCCTATTGATATTTAAAAAAACAGAATCCTAGTCAAAATACTTAAAATTAGTATTTTAGGCTGTCTTAACATTCTTCCTTTTTTATAGTAGTAGCCAAAAATGCTTTTTTCAAATAGAAACCTAAAAATATTTTTCAACTTAAATGCGAATTAAGAACTAAAATATTAGCAAAAAAATCAGTGAATTATGTAAGTTGGGTTTCCTGCGCGAAACCCAACTAACCGATTTTTCAATAAGTTAAAGATACAAACACTTAATTGGTATTTAAAGTGATTAATCGTTCGGACATTTTTTCTAATTCAATCGTTTTATATTAAGCCAAATTACTAGCGATAGTAGCCTCTAACACCGGGCAACCTTATTTAGCGTAGAGCGGTTACCATAAAGAGAATAAGAAATTATTGTCCCACCTGACACGTTTTCGTTTGCCGGTAGTACCAGATAGATAGTGAGATAAGCCTAATAAATTTTTTGAACCGATTAGGTTTTTTTGTGAAATTATTACTTAATTTTACTTATTGTCTTCATGCGCCACAAAGCCAAATTCAATTAATAATAAACTGATTTCTCGATTATCTTCAGAATGGGCATCATAATGGTTAGGAGAAAACACCGTTTCTGCCTCTAATTGTAAAAACAGAATGGGATCAAATTCAGCATTAGTTAATGAATCAATGAAAATTTCATTATAACCCGTACCAATTGGGTAATGAACACAATAAACATGGTTACTTAAGGTAACCGTTAAGTAATTGTGATAGTCCGGCCAATTTTCCGGTATATAGGCTCTGACAATGAAAGTAAAATAGTCGAGTTCTTTAGGTTTAGCGATAACCCCGGTCAGGATTTTACCCATCCATCTGTCGGGAAAAATACCATTAAAATTTAAGGGAGTGAGATCAGCCGAGTAGAAAAAGGTTTTAGGTAAGGGTGGTTGGGAAACACTTAATTGCTGATTAAGTGAAATGAATTGTTGATAGAATATTTTTTCTTGCCCATTCGCGTCAATAATCCCATTTTCTTGATAGTGTTGATATAAGTAAAAATCGGCTAGTAGCAAGGGTGTACCTTGATTTTCTAGCTTTAATTCATAGCCAATACCAAAAGGAAGTCCTTCTAAATGAATGGTTTGCCAATTTTTGCTACGCCAACTGACTTGGTTTTCATAGCACACTTGGTGATCATAAATGATGTAAATAGTCAGTAAACTGGGTTCTTGTCTCGTAAAAGCGACGGTTGGTTTAATTTTAAAATCGAGTTGAAACGGCTTATCTTTTACTAAAGGTACCCCAAAACAAGTCGTTAGCAATTGCTGCAAGCTTCCCCCGGATTTTAATAACACGACTTTCTTTTGCTCTACGGCATCAAAAACAATTTCACCCTGATTCAGATTCCAACTGGGGTAATTTCTCTCAAATAACCCATTTTTCAAAGCATTGGCACGCACGTCACGCCAAGCCCATAAACCATAGCCAATAGTATGTTGTTGTAAAATAGGGGCTACTTCAACTAAAAATTGTGCAACTTGCTGAGGTAAAATACCGGTGTTCCGTTCAAATCCGGGAGTATTATCAATGAAATTAAATTGGTCAATAAAAATGACATTATTATTGGTTTGGTTGCGAACTGTCTCAAATAAAAGAGGTAGCCGTTTTAATAGGGTGTCAGCTGATTCTAATTGACCATCATTGGATGCTCCCCAAGCCGGAGTGTAGTAAATCATCGTGAGATAGGTATCGACACTGATATCAAATGTCGTTTGGTGACAGATGTAAGATTCTGCTTGGGGATCACAATCAATTCTCACTTCCATAGTTAGGAGTGGAAAGTATTGTTTAGAAATTTTAAAAATTTTGTTAATGAGTAAATCATCCCAAAATTCACTAAATAGTTGAATGCCATTCGATTTAAAGGCTGGAATGGGTATTTCAGTGTAAGTTGCAAAAGCTTGTTGGTAATGAATGGCTAGTGTTTCTAACGTATAATGTTGTTTTAAGTAATTTTGATACCCGGTTCGCTCAGCGAAAAGTAAACGGTTGTCTAATGGAATATGTGTTAAATCCATTAAAAAGAAATCTTCCCAAGAAATAAATCCACCCAATAAATTAGGATAGGCTTGTGCAATGCGCCATAACCGCTCCAAATAATCACACCAAGCGGCTAACATCATTGAATCCGCACCAATCACAATTTGTCGTAAAAAACCTTCTGGTTCACTAGGTGGACCATTGTCATGGGTATAACCTAACCGTAGAATTACTTTTAAATCATGTAATTGCACTTTATCGAGCAATTGCTTAAATAAAATAAAATAGTCTTCATAGTAAGTAATGGGATTAATCTGAGTTTGAAAACCCACCCACGGAACTAAAATAATGACCGTATTAAAACCAATTGATTGAATTAATTTAAGTTCTTCATCTAGTTGGTACAGATTTAAGTAGCTCCAAAAATTAGCCGCCCAACCTTGACCGAGGAGGTGAGTGGCTAAAATTTTATGGTCAGGGATACGAAAAGTGAGCGGTTTATCGGTAACCAAACGTAACGCCGCTAATTCAGGTGAAGTTTGCGGCGGTGGCGGGAAATGCGTTGCCAAAACGGACCACCATTTGGCTTGAAATTTCTTCTGATTAATTGATTGATAAGCTTTATAACCTTGGTTGATATTGGTACCGGAAGTGATACCTTCGTAGTGAACCACCTCGGAATCATGACAATACCATACTTTATAGCCTAATTGACGTACTGCAAAACTCAGATCGGTATCTTCGTAATAAGCCGGTGCATAACGGATATCAAAACCGCCGATTTGTTCCCACAAACTTTTCCGGATCATTAAACTCGCACCAGAACAATAATCAACTGCTCGACTGTAGTTAAAGCGTGGATCAGTTGGATCTTGGAAACGCCCGTAATTCCAACCACTGGCGTCGTTAAAAATAATGCCACCGGCTTCCTGTAACCAACTATTAGGATAAATTAACTTAGAACCAGTCATTCCAACTTGCGGATCCGTATTCATCACTTTAATCATATTCTCTAACCATCCTGACGTGACTTGGGTATCATTATTCAAGAATACAATCCATTCGCCAGTAGCGATTTGTGCACCTTGTCGACAAGCTTGCACAAAACCTTGATTAGTTGAGTTATGAATGACTTTAAATCCCGCTTGTAGTTGTTGTAGTAAATCGGTAGTTTCATCGGTGGAAGCATTATCAATCACAATAACTTCCTTATTAATTTCTGGATCACAAGCTTGGATGGTTAATAAGCAATTATAGGTATATAAAGCTTTATTAAATACCGGGATGACAATACTAACCTGTGGTGATGAAACAGTAGGTAAACTAAAAGGTTGTAAAGTTAAACTCTTAACAAAAGGTGGAGAGGTTTTTGTACACCAAACCGCCACTACATTATCTTCAGTAGCATCTTCTGAATAAAGTTCAATACCAAGCGGTTGTCCGGACAAACATTTTTGGGCATGGGGTAAGGCAATATCGACAAATTGATTATCAACTAATTCCCAGGCATTCACACCGTGAGTATAATCATTCAAACGAATAGTTACTTGACAATGATTCACTCGGCAGTAAGTTCCAAATCGGAGTCGGATACCAATTATCACTTCCTCTTGAGGAATTAAGTGAAATCGAAGAACAGTTCCTGATGTTAAGGTAACGGGTATGTTGCCATAAGGTGTTTTATCGGTAATGGGTTGCTGATTTTGACCTAATAGAGCACTACTCGGCAATCTATCTTCAATTAGATGAGTAAAACTGGAAATGGGAGGAATAACAATCGGTTGGGGAGTCAGTTTCCGAGTAAAGAAGTGAATCAAGTGATGCAATATTTTTTTCATGGCTTGATTGGATCAATTCTTAGTAACTCAATAAAAATTAATAAAATTTTCTATAAATATCGTGACGGTGGGTATGGCTAATCCAGTAGTGATTCTCGGGTAACCCAGCGTATAGCAACCGGGAAATGCTTAAAATATCAAATTGATTTGGCTTAGGTCGTTATCAGGTGTGACAGTTGTTGATAACTAGCGAAACAACATCTGAAGAATAAGCTTGGTGGATCGTATACCTAGCGATTCCCCATAAACCGGCTTTGGGATCTAAGATAACATAGACCGGTATGGTGTTCAGTAACTGAGCAAATCGACCTTTATTAGTAAAAGCCCGCATAAAAGTTCCTTCCTGTAATTGAGTAATAATCTTAGGCGCAATACCGCCGCCCAAATAAACACCCCCTAATGCCATAAACTTCAGTGCTAAATTACCAGCGGCGGCGCCATAAATAGATACCAACATATCTAGGGCTTGCACACATAACTGATTGTGATGACTTAAGCCCATTTCGGCAATAACAGCACTTGGATCAAGTTGATTTAATTGTTGGGTTAACCAAGCGGGTTCTTCTCCATAACCACTGTGTTTAAGAAATTGATAAATATTGAATAAGCCCGGTCCAGATAAAACGTGTTCATAACTAACATGAGTCAGTTGTTGTTGCCAATAATGCAATAGCTCCATTTCCCGTTGATCACGCGGTGCAAAATTAACCTGTCCTCCCTCAGAAGCAACGGCATGGAATTGGTTACCATCCCAATAAAGCAAACCTTCCCCTAAACCGGTTCCAGCTGCAATCAGTGCTTTATTACCGGGTTGAATCGTCGCGGTTGGGTTCAGTGCGATTAATTTGTCTGGTGGTAAGTAGGGAATACCCAATCCAATGGATTCCAAATCATTCATTAAAAATATTTTTGTCGTTGATAATTGCTGTTGTAACTGGGCAACAGTAATAATCCAAGGTAAGTTAGTTATTTGGCACTGGGCTTGAATGACTGGACCGGCTACCCCAAAACCAGCGGCTTGAATAGCGTGTTGTGGTTTTGCTTGCCCTAAAAAATGTTGTATAACTTCTGCCAAGCTAGCATAGTTTTTACTGGGATAAATTGCTTCAAATTGAACTAGCCATTGAGTTTTACTGGAGCTAAATAAGGCAAGATGAGTTTTAGTGCCGCCGATATCACCAACTAAGATCATCAATTACTCCATACAATTTATCGGAATTAACGAATTAAATTTTTTCGTTCAACAATTTCTCAATCACTTCCAAACGTTTCCAACCGACAGGCAATAAATAACCTTCACCTTTCAAGCGTGTCAATAATTGTTTAGCTTCTTGATATAAAATTTGCCTTTGAGGAATAGCAAATAAGCTCATAGCGGCACGAAGCGATGCTTCATCTTCGGTGAGTAAAGTTGGCACAATTTCATCTTGCGGTATTGGCGATTTAGGGTGAAGTAAATGAGCAACCAACGGATATTCCAATAAAGCAACATGTTTTTCTTGTTCGGCCACTTCCTGTTTCAATTGGTTTTGAGCATTCGGATCGAGTGTTACGTTTTCCAAAATAGATTGGATGATCAATTCGTAAAGTGTACGTAACCCCTGTTTTTCTGTATTAAAATGACCGCCAAGTGCAGCACATTGTTCATATAAAGCTTCAATTTGGTCTTTTAACTTTAATACGACTTCTACTTTAACTTGAGCGTCCAAGTCGGCGACTTGTTGTAGCAAATTTTGAAAAGCTTGCATAAATGTATACCGTTCTGCTTCATCCTTACGTTTGGCATCATCAATCCGTGATTGTGTTATGGGGGGGAGATGAGAAAAGAGAGAATTATCATATTGTCTTTGTAATTGCCGTTCCCAACTTCCAGGATGCGCACTAAAATATAATTTCATGACTGGCTCTTAATTAATTTTTTATGGCTTATCCACGTGACGATTGCTAGCAAAGTAAAACGTATCCATACGGTTAGTATAACGCACCACCACAACCAGAGTGGGTACTGGTGCCGAAAAAATTTTCGATAAAATCGAATCATACCACTATGTTTATACCATAACACCCGAATTGGCTGTTGGTGACTACAAAAACCTTTAACGTGGACGACTTCAATCTCGGGAATAAATAAAATATCCCAGTGGTTTGCCCTAAACCGCATAAACCAGTCTAGATCTTCGCAATGTAAAAAATAGTTTTCATCCATTGGTCCAACCGCTATTAAAGCTTGGCGCCGAACAAACATACAGGCTCCTGAAATTCCTTCAATAATTATTGGCTCATTGGGTAATGGTTGGTTGGTTAGTACAAAGCTATTAAAACGGTAACAGAAAGGAAATAATTTATCTAAATGGAGTATCCGTACCACGGATCGCCAAGGGGTTGGAACACTACGCCGACACCCCGCCTGTTCCGAACCATCTAGATTACGAACTAAACAACCCGCCATACCAGCTTGAGGATAATTATTCATCATTTTAATAAAACGTGCTAGCGTATCCGGATAGATAAGACAATCTGGGTTAAGAAACAGTAAATAGTCTCCAGTCGTATAAGGTAAAGCGAGATTAGCAGCTCGTGCAAATCCCAGGTTATGGGTATTTCTAATCACTTGTACACGTTCATCATCGGCAACGGTTTGTTGTAGAAGCGGTAAACTATTATCTTGGGAAGCATTATCAACAATATAGACGACAACCGAAACGGTTGAAGCTAAAACAGCGCATACACATTGTGTCAGTAATTCACCACCATTAAAATTAACAATGATAACAGCAATATCAGGTTTAATAGCCATGAACTGATTTCAGTTTTCAACCGCTGAGTGTAAGTAATTGATAACTGATAACGGATAACTAATAACTGACAACCGAGTTTACCGTTTCATTGATTCAAAAAATTCACTATTAGTTTTGGTTACTTTGAGGCGATCCAATAAAAATTCCATAGCGGCAATTTCTTCCATTGGGTGTAATAATTTTCGCAAAATCCAAACTTTTTGTAGTTCTTCTTGGGAAGCCAGTAATTCTTCCCGACGTGTTCCCGACCGATTGATATTAATCGCCGGATAAATACGCTTTTCAGCAATTTTACGATCTAAATGAATTTCGTTGTTGCCCGTACCTTTAAATTCTTCGTAAATCACATCATCCATGCGTGAACCCGTATCGATTAAAGCCGTGGCTATAATCGTTAAACTACCACCCTCCTCAATATTACGTGCCGCTCCGAAAAAGCGTTTAGGTCGATGGAGTGCATTGGCATCAACACCACCAGTCAATACTTTACCCGACGAGGGTACGACGGTGTTATAAGCTCGGGCTAACCGGGTAATCGAATCCAATAAAACGACTACATCGAGTTTGTGTTCAACCAACCGCTTAGCTTTTTCAATCACCATTTCAGCTACTTGAACATGGCGAGTTGCTGGTTCATCAAAAGTACTCGAAATCACCTCACCACGTACCGATCTCATCATTTCAGTAACTTCTTCTGGTCGCTCATCAATGAGTAAAACCATCAGATAACATTCCGGATGATTGGTGGCAATGGAGTGGGCAATATTTTGTAACATCATCGTCTTACCGGATTTAGGTGGCGAGACGATTAAGCTGCGTTGTCCTTTCCCAATTGGCGCAATTAAATCAATGATACGAGGCGTTAAATCTTCCGTGCTCCCATTTCCTAATTCTAAATTCAGGCGTTCATTAGCAAATAGTGGGGTTAAATTTTCAAATAAAACTTTATTTTTAGCTTGTTCGGGTAACTCAAAATTAATTTCATTGACTTTTAATAAAGCAAAATAACGTTCTCCTTCTTTAGGGGGCCGAATTTTTCCGGCAACGGTATCGCCGGTTCGTAAATTAAATCGGCGAATTTGACTAGGAGAAACATAAATATCATCCGGACCAGCGAGGTAAGAACTATCAGCAGAACGTAGGAACCCAAAACCATCCTGAAGAATTTCTAAAACACCATCACCGTAAATGTCCTCCCCTTTTTTCGCATGCGCTTTCAGTAGGGCAAAAATCACGTCTTGTTTACGTGAACGAGCAGTTCCTTCTAAATTGAGATCTTGAGCAATTTGGATCAGATCAGTGGCTGTTTGTTTTTTAAGTGCTGTTAAATTCATGGTCATGTAGAGTTAACAAAATGCCTGTTTATTACACAGGGATAAGGTGCAGTCTATAACACACGGTTTTGACTACTAAGAGAAATGACAGAAACGACCAGTCAGATCCTGACTAGGATTCCACATTTTAATTTTGGTTAGATTGTAAGTAACCAATAACTTAGACAAGTTCCAGTAACTGGCTGTCGTAGATGAGACTCGTCTGTACCAACTGAATTTAATTTGGTAGACAGACTTCTCATCCTGACTTTAAGAACTGTCTACAAGGTTAACATCATTTAACCTACTCCTTTCTTCCATATTTATCTTCAATCACTATTGGTAATCTAGAGCAAAATTGGATAATTTTCTATTATTGATTCGTTTTAATTTCAATGGGTTGGATATATACTACGATTGGCTTTAAAATTAACTAACTCTATTGGTTCACTCATAAAACCTTTCTTGGAATAAAAGGGTGTAGTGGTGAATCGGATACCTATTATGTGGATGTTAATAAGACAGAATCTTTCTTCTATTAGACAGAGAGATTTTGGCAAGCAACTCATGGTGATTTTTATCTTCATTACTGAGCTATCACAAAGACAGTCAGTGGTTAATATTTTTAAATTCTAACTTCTTTGATGAATGACGGCAACTTTTACATTTCACCTGATTGGGTAAGAAAGTATTGTGACATGACGGCTAATGTAGGGAAGCGATATCCGCACGAAACTTAACTATGGGTAAGATTAGCACGTAACCTACCCCTCGTCTAGAGGGAAAGGCTAGAAATATTAACTTAACAACAAAAAAATCTAGATTACAAATTGCTATCTAACAGGGCTATTAGTTGAGATTTAGAAAGTGCCCCCACCTTGGTGGCCTCAACTTGACCGGCTTTAAATAGCATGAGAGTAGGGATACCTCGAATACCATACTTTTGCGGTGTTGCTTGATTTTTATCAATGTCTAATTTAGCCACTTTTAACTTCCCCACATACTCTCGTGCAATTTCATTTAAAATCGGGGCGATCATTTTGCAAGGTCCACACCATTCTGCCCAATAGTCCACTAACACCGGAATAGTTGATTTCAATACTTCGTCTGCAAAAGAGTCGTCTGTAACATAGACGATATGTTCGCTCATAATGACAGTTCTCCGACACTGATGAAATTAAACACTAATTATTAACGATTTTGATTCAAATAAATTTTGATTAGACTTAGACTTATTTTTTTAATTTAAGAAGAACTTCTATCCCAATTCTTTTTATAGAAGCAGTTCACGATTTTATATTGTAACTTTAATTTAATTAACTTGATCGTCGAATTATTTTAGCATCTAGCAAATAATTAGCAAGATAAGGATTTCACTATTTTTTGGTTAGTCCTGTTTAATTAAACATTTTTCTGTATTAATCAATACTTTATACAAGTTTAGGGTTTTATTAATTCGGTGATAACCATAGAACGGTGACAAAGTGATATTCAATCCATTTTGCCGTATGTTTTTTTATCGTTTTCTCTCTTATTCATTAAGATGGTGAAATACCAATGAAACCCAATAGCCGAGCTAGAAGCCAAATCGTTATCAAACTAAGGTTAATAACCGGTCACCTCCAGAAAGAATCCTCTTCTAAAAAAGATAGAACTCTTTCTGTGGAACGTGCACACCATACAACTGAATTGGCTGTATTTATTTTCAGTTTGCTTATTTTAAAGGCCAATTAGCACAATTTTCTTCTTAGTCATTCTATAGAGTAATGCCCGATTTTTAAATCCATATCGGTTAATGCTTATCAAGAAAGAGTCACAATTCATTGTACTAGATTACCGGCTTTGTCTATAATCAGATTGGGACGACCATACTGATAACTAATATAGGGTGCCCATTCAATCCCAAGAGAGTTGACTCCCAGTTTGATATTCACGTACCCGGCCTTCAAAAAAGTTAACTTCCTGATTTAACTCATATTCACTAATCCAAGGCATGGGATGTTCTTTAATGGCAAATAAGGGTTTTAGTCCCAAATTTTGGCAAATTTGATTGCCCATGAATTGGGTAAATTCAAAATAGGTTTTAATCGACATGCCTAGAATACCACCATCAGGCATGGAGGCTTTAGCATATTCAATTTCTAATTTAACCGCTTCATCAATAATAGCGCGAGAACGTTCTCGCATAGCTGCATCCCAAAGTATTGGATTTTCCAGCGTAATTTGTCGAATTAACCACAAGTCATTGAGTGCATGCAAGTTCTCATCCCGCCAAATATAACTATATTGTTGAGCAGTATTACGCAGTTTACCTTTTCTGGCTAACGCGAAAATTTGTGAGAATCCTAATGGAAAAAACAAGTATTCGAAGACATAGTAACTAATCAGGTCTTCTAATAGAGCACGATTGGCTTCCATTGACCCAACCGACGTATCGCAATGAACTACGTTGTTAGTAAAGTTAATATTCCAATTTAATTTGTTAGTTAAAGCTGGAATTTCTTGATATAAATTAAAAATTTGACCTTGCCCTTTTTCATCTAAACCAAACGATTCGAGAATAAATAAGTAGGATTCAATATGATTACTCTCCTCACTGATTTGCCAACGTAAATATTGTCTCATTTCATTGGCAGTAATATGTTGCAAAATCGCATTATTCAGATTGTCCGGTACTAAGTTATCACTCGCAGTGAGATAAGAAATATTGGTCTTAAACAACCACTTTTCTGCCTCAGTTAATTGCCCGGTATTCCATTGTAATTTATCCTCACCCATCGGGATGTCATTGGGTGTCCAAAAATTCTTGCGTGCATTTAAAAAACGTTCTCTCACTTCCGGATATTTAATTGGAATCGGTTGCCGCAAATCATAACCGCGTCCGCCAATAATTTTAATATCATCTGCATGAGGTCGTTTAGCACCTATTGTAATGGGATCAAGGCTACTCGCTATAGTCATTACTTTTTTTTTCTTTAGCTGAGATTTTGCTTTGACCAGCGGAAGATCTCCGTCGGTAAGTGTTAATTGTAGTGGTATTCGTTATACTTTCAACGGAGTCGTCAAAATCCAACATAATTGTGAATCTCCTGTCTAATTCATTAAAATAAAAAGTAAATAATGAGAGAATAGCGCATATCGTCGCTAATCATCAGTTAGTTATACTCTTGTTAGGGTTAGATGGGATTAATTTATCCCTAAAGAAGTATGGCACATGATTCTAATCAGCCATTCCCTACTTATGAAGTTAACAATAGACTAAGCAACGATTAATCCTGATTTAACTTCAGGGCGAGGCAACTTATTTTTTTAAGTCAATCATCAGCCAAGTTTCAATTCACCTAGCACAACCGATTTAGGCAGATCATTTGCCTTACTGACAAGCTTCACATTCTGGATCTTCTAATGCACAAGCTTGAGTGATATTGGGCATTGTATGGAATTGATAATGAGAAACCGTACTCTTCTGAACACGAGTTGCACCCAAACTCCTTAAATAATAAGTAGTTTTAAGGCCACGTAACCAAGCTAACCGATACAATTGGTCAAGTTTCCTACCAGACGGTTCTAACATATAAAGATTAAGTGATTGACTTTGATCAAGCCATTTTTGCCGTCGTGAAGCGGCTTCTATTAACCAACTGGGATCAATCTCAAAGGCAGTCGCATACAGTGTTTGTAGATCTGAGGGAATTCGCTTAATTTCACGAATACTGCCATCACCATATTTCAAATCATTAATCATAACTTCGTCCCATAACCCCCGTGCTTTGAGGTCACTTACTAAGTAAGGATTAATAACAGTAAACTCACCAGATAAATTAGACTTAACAAACAAGTTTTGGTAAATAGGTTCAATCGATTGTGATACACCACATATCAGTGATATTGTGGCTGTGGGGGCTATTGCCATACAATTAGAATTACGCATACCAACCGTTTTAACTTGTTCACGTAAACTATTCCAATCCAGGGTCATAGTGGTTGACATGTTTAAATAATGACCACGCACTTGAGCAAGCAGGTTAATGCTATCAATGGGTAAAATACCTTGGCTCCAGAGTGAACCCTTAAAAGTAGAATAGTGACCTCGTTCCTGTGCTAACTCAGTAGAAGTGAGAATAGCGTAGTAGCTGATAACTTCTTGGGTATAATCAGCAAATTCTATAGCTGGGTCACTGGCATAAGGAATCCGCAGTTGATATAAAGCATCTTGGAATCCCATTATTCCCAATCCCACTGGACGGTGACGTAGATTAGCTATTTTTGCTTGGGGAACTGAGTAGTAATTAATGTCAATAACATTATCGAGCATCCGCATCCCAATTCGAATACTCCGTTGTAACTTATCGATATCTAATTGACCTTCTCGAATATGAGCCGCCAGATTAATACTTGCTAAATTACAAACTGCAATTTCTTCAGAATCTGTATTGAGAGTAATTTCAGTGCAGAGATTACTAGAATGTACTACCCCAACATGTTGTTGCGGATTGCGTAAATTGCAAGGTTCTTTAAAGCACAACCAAGGATGACCAGTTTCATACAGCATCGTTAACATTTTGCGCCACAATTCGATAGCACTCACTTGCTTCCAAATTTTAATTTGACCTTGGCGAGCGGCTTCTTCATATTTTTCATAAGCAGTCTTAAATGCAGTGCCATACAAATCATGCAAATGAGGCACTTCGTCTGGTGAGAATAAAGTCCATAGCTGATTCTCATGCACCCGTTCTAAAAATAAATCTGGAATCCAGTTGGCGGTATTCATATCATGGGTGCGCCGCCGTTCATCACCCGTATTTTTGCGAAGTTCTAAGAACTCTTCAATATCAATATGCCAGGTTTCTAAGTAAGCGCAGCCAGAACCCCGGCGTTTCCCGGATTGGTTAAAGGCCACTAAACCATCATTAGCAATTTTCATAAAAGGCACAACACCACCAGATTTGCCGTTCGTACCTTTAATATGCGCGCCCATGCCCCTAACTGGCGTCCAATCATTACCAATCCCCCCAGCATGTTTAGAGAGTAAGGCATTGTCAGTTATTGCGCCCATAATTCCTTCCGCACTATCTGGAATCGTACTTAAGAAACAACTTGATAATTGTGGACGCAAAGTACCCGAATTAAATAACGTCGGGGTACTGGTCATCAAATCAAAACGCGACAATAAATTATAAAATTCAATAGCTCGTACTTCGCGCTCAGTTTCATTCAAAGCTAACCCCATCGCGACTCGCATAAAGAAAGCTTGAGGTAATTCAAATCGTGTTTCTTGCCAATGTAAGAAATAACGATCATAG
Source organism: Thioploca sp. (assembly GCA_012032555.1). GTDB lineage: Bacteria > Pseudomonadota > Gammaproteobacteria > Beggiatoales > Beggiatoaceae > Thioploca. Next base: position 3,046 of record JAAUSR010000043.1, on the reverse strand, counting down.
AGTGTTTGTAAGCCCAAGTAAGTAAATTTCTCATCACGCTCAGCAACCAAAGCATTACCCAGTTGCTCCAAATCAAATTCGGCTAACCTTGGATCGAGCAATTCATACTGAATGCCGCATTTTAAATAGCTTCTAAAATATTCAGTATAATAATCAATTAGTTGTACTGTATTTTGTTGAGTTTGACTCAATTGAACAAAGCTGAATGCTTCACTACGCAGGTGATCAAGTAATAAGCGAGCAGCAACATAGGTATAATTCGGTTCTTTCTCAATCAGGCTACGCGCACTCATCACCAGAGCACGATTAACATCAACTTCTGAAATACCATCAAACAAATTTCTTAAACTTTCTTCCAGAATAATTTCCGCATGAACATTTTCTAAGTGAGCACAAGCTTCTACTACTACCGTGTGTAATCGCTCTTCATCAAGCGGGTAACGTTGCCCCTGTTTATTGGTAACATGAATCACAGTTTTTTCTTTCCTCATGGCACGTTGATGGGCATGTTCCTCACGGTAAATGACATAAGCTCGGGCTACTTTATGTTCACCGGCCCGCATAAGCGCTAATTCAACTTGATCTTGTATCTCTTCGATATGCACGGTACCACTGGTCAGTAAGCGTCGGCGGATACCTTTTATAACTTGTTGAGTTAATTGGCGTACAGTATTATGAATTCGATTGGAAGTCGTTGCAGTATGGCCTTCCACCGCTAAAAACGCCTTAGTCATCGCTGCTGCAATTTTATCAGCATCAAATTGAGTTAATTCACCATTACGTCGAATAACACGGTATTGGAGCAGTGAAATATTATCCCCTTCTATCAAGGTAGGTTCTGTTAAAATGGCAATAGTCTCTGCTGATTCTGACTCTGTAACTATTTCAGAGTGCATAAATTCTCCTTGAAAATAAGGTAATTGTCATAATTATGACAGTTTATTCTTAATTTTAATTAAAATGATACCTTACCAATCATTAAACTGAAAGTTTTTAATTATTTGAATTAAAACAAAAAATTACTACTAACTGTTCCTGTTAGTATTTTTTATAACCTATAATAAATAGGTGATTAACTAGCCGCTATTAAGAGAATTTCAGATAATTATTTATAGGGTTGCTACTAGAACAAACGAGTTCTTCCTCTGTTACCGGTAATGAATCAAATAAATATCTTATTGTTAACTCTAGTTAAAATAAATAAATTTAATAGTTGAATAAAAAATTCCGGTTTCAAAGGAGAACCAGGTAGGTAATCCTTTTAAACAAGTTTATTTGGGGAAAATTAAGATAACTAAAGGCAACACTCAATAGATTAGGTGGATTCGGAATTATTGGGTAAAGATTGAATAGGTGTCGTGGCGAGCGATTTTATAACCAGTGGAGGACGATGAGTTAATATAGCCAATAATGAGGCAATCCGTTGGCGCATCTCACGACGATCAACTATCATATCAATAGCGCCGTGTTGGAGTAAAAATTCACTGCGTTGAAATCCTTCCGGTAAAGTTTCACGAACGGTTTGTTCAATGACTCGTGGTCCGGCAAAACCAATTAGCGCATTCGGTTCAGCAATATGAATATCACCTAACATGGCCAAGCTAGCCGAAACACCACCCATCGTTGGATCAGTTAAAACTGAAATAAAGGGAAGTCCGGTTTGATTAAGACGATTAAGAACAGCACTGGTTTTACCCATTTGCATCAATGAAAATAGACCTTCTTGCATACGAGCACCTCCACTGGCTGCAAAGCAAACGAGGGGAATATGCGCCTCAATGGCGGCATTAGCCGCTCGTACAAAGCGTTCGCCAACCACACTTCCCATTGAGCCACCCATAAACTTAAATTCAAAGGCACAAGCGACTAAAGGCAAGTTGTGAACTTGACCTTTAATGACCACTAAGGCGTCTTTTTCCCCGGTGCTTTTTTGAGCTTGCACCAATCGATCTTTATATTTTTTACTATCACGAAATTTGAGACGATCGATCGGTAACAGTTCAACCCCAATTTCTTCACGGGGTTGAGGATCAAGAAAATGTTCTAGACGCTTACGAGCCTCAATGCGCAAGTGATGGCCACATTTGGGACACACATTCAAATGGCGTTCCAATTCAGGACTGTATAGTACCACTTGACAAAGTGGACATTTGCTCCATACCCCCTCTGGTACGGTATGTTTACTTTTTTTACCATCGGTGCGAATACGTGAAGGTAATAATCTTTCAAACCAACTCAGTGTCGTCATAGCGGTTTATTTCTCATTCCTTATCTAATAAAATGAATAGTTAATATTATAACTAAAAATAGGATTAGCTGGCGGGTAATTTGCTGAGCGGCTTACCATCTATCAATTTTAAATGTAGGTCGGACTAAGCGCAGCGTGCCCGACACGCAACTTGAAGTTGAACCCACATAGAAACCTAAAATCGGACACGTTTTGCTTTGTCCAACCTACTTGCTACTTTACCTTGGGTAAAAGGTCAATTCAATTTGCCACGGGTGCAATCCATTGTTCAAGCGGGATTCTAAATAAATGCGTTGATGTTTAGCGAGCCAAGCGACTTCCAAACCAGAAATATAAGAAACCACAAGGTGTTCAGTTTCTTCACCGTGGACAATTCTTATTAATATCGAAAGTGATATGTGGAGTAATTGCATCCGTAAAAAAGTTTATAACGAGGAAGGCTGTATGCAAAAGGGGGGAAACGTTCTTTTTACAGCAAGTAAAACGATATGCGCTCAAGACAAACACCAAGGATGTACAGACGCCAAAAGAGAGGCCATTATGAGTATCACACAAAAATGTATAGATGAAAAAGAAACACCTTCTCAGTCCGGTGCTTTTTGTCAGTGAATAAGGGTGGGCAACGCTTCGCTTTTGCCCACCCTACCTACTGAATTAGTCAATTTAGCAAGCGTAGGGTCAATGCCATTAAGTTAAGCCGAATTCCCCCCTCCTTACCAAGAGGGGTTAGGGGGTGGTGACTAAGGAATTGAATAAAATCAACTTTTTTAACCACCCCGGCCCCTTCCTTCCTCCAAG
>JAAUSR010000042.1 GCA_012032555.1 Thioploca sp. | reverse complement strand
TGCGCTCAGTTGTGAGTTCTGTCAATTGCATTTTCATACCCGGTTTCCTAAGTTTTCAAAACTTGTTCTTTCTTATATTCTCCTTTTAGCAAAATAGCATTTTAAATTTCGTGATACAACTCTAATGGAGAACCAACGGTTTTATAGGCCGTACGGTGATTTCCCGTTTGTTATTAATAATTTCATTAATTCGCTGATAGGGAACCTGGATAGCTTTGGAAAGTTCTTTTTGCGTGAGTCTCAACGGAACTAAAAATTCTTCCAAAAGCATTTCCCCTGGATGAGTTGGCTCTCTAATGTGTTGGAATACGCATAATAACTACCTTTAATGGTAATCAGCCCGTAGGATGCGGTGACGAAGGAACCACATCATTTCACGTAAAGCTTTTTCGATTGATGCGGTAAGCAAACGTAGGGTGGATAAGGCGCCAGCCGTCATCCACCTTCATCAAATCAATGGTGTATGGCGCTTCGCTTATACACCCTACGCGAGCTACCAATTAGCTCGTAGGGTGGATAAGGCGTCAGCCGTCATCCATCGCCTGAAATCATGAAATGGCGCATGACGCGAAGCCTTGAACCCTACACTGGCTATTTTTGTGATATTATTGGTATCTTTTCAGCTTTTAATTCGCATTATAATATCTTTACTAATTAGAACAAGATTACACGGATTAATAGATTGACAAGATTAAACCCAATTAATTCATTTTGAAGACCATCTAATGAGAAAAAGTATTTATACCCTTTTTCTACTAGGAATACTAACAACCACGCTCTTAGCCTGTTCTAATGAAGAGCAACAACACGCGGCAGATGAAACTACATCTGCTGGTAACAACAATTAACGAGGGGTTATAAATATGGCAGAGCCAAAAACCACTCATACCTACCTTCTCCCCAGCGGCGCTGAGATTGAAATTGAAACGCTAACTGAACCCAAACGTGGGCCCGGGGACGTAAGTAAAGATCAAGAAAAAAAGAAAATTCCCTTTGAAGAGGTGTTAACACCGCTAGGAGAAGTGACTCAACTACTCTTTGAAAAAGTTAAATCCTCTGTGCGCGAACCCGATTCAGTTACTTTAGAATTCTCCGCATCTATCAAAGGACAAACTAAATTACTGATTGTCTCGGGTGAAGGACAAGGCAGTATCAAAGTTTCTTTGACCTGGAAAAAAGAACGCTAATCATGCCCGCTGATTTGCATCCATTTCGGCAAGCCATTATTCGCATCAGTAGTGAGGCAGAAAAATTTTATGGTATTGGCTGCTTGTTAAACGCCTCTCAAGCTATCACCTGTGCGCATGTAGTGGCCGATGCGTTGGGGTATAATCGTGATATTGACTTTATTCCCGACGGCAGAGTGCAAATCAACCGCCCCTTTGCTGAGAACAGTACCCATTCAGTAACTGCTCAGGTTGAAAAATGGCTACCTCGGGGTGAGCAAAAGTTAAGCGATATGGCCTTACTCCAATTAGATGAACCCTTAACTGAGCCAATCTCAATCAAGCTTTCTTATGTGGTTAATCTCAAGGGCATTCGCTTTAAAGCTTGGGGCGGACCAGCCGGGCATGAACTACACTTGATTGATATAGAAGGGAGCATTGCGGATGCCATTGGTAACGGTCGTTATCGCTTAGATGTTAAAAATTCTAATTATAAAATCGAACCGGGATGTAGCGGTGCTCCAATAATAGATATCGAAACTGGGCAAGTTTTAGGGTTAATTGCTCAGGAAGAATTAGATAAGAACATTCCCGCTGGTTTTCTTATCCCCGCCACGCATTGGCGACAAACTGGTTGGTTTCCCGAACCAAACGCTGGCGCTGCTTTAGAACCTTTAAAAACTTGGCTTAAAAATCACTATAACCGGCGTTATCGGGAACGGCAACGCATTGAAAATTTTGTAGCTTATTATGCCGGTATCCCAGCAGAGCCGATGCCTTTTGCTGGGCGGGAGGAGTGGTTGCAACAACTTGATCAATGGTTATCTCAAGATCAATCTCGGTTTTTATTACTGAGCGGTAGTGCTGGACGAGGTAAATCAGCTTTATTGCTACATTGGTTAGCACGCATCATTTCTCAGCAACCGACTCTCACGTTGTTATTTCTCCCCATCAGCATTCGTTTCGAGACCAGCAACGAATTGGAGGGATTACGTTTACTCCATGCGGCATTGTGCGATTATTTTGCTGATTTAGCTTTTTCATCCAACGATAAACCTGACATCAATGATTACCGAGACCGCTTGTTTGATGGTTGGGAACGTATCGCTAATCAGCCTAAGCAACGTTATTTATTAGTGATTGATGGCATCGATGAATCAGCCAATCATTGGTTATTAAAGGAAGTTTTACCACGGGAGCTTCCGACTAATTGGCATCTGTTACTCAGTGCGCGTCATCGACCTGGAGAAACTGATGGAACCACTTGGTTATCCGCTTTAGGTATCACCGGTGAACGGTTAGAGCTACCGCCACTCACTCTCTCAGCGATAGCTGAAGCAATTATCCAATTAGGTCGTCCTCTCGATGAACTCGCTGAACAACAGGCTTTCGTAGAACAACTTTATCGCCTAACTGATCAAGGCGATCCACTCTTGCTCACTTTGTGGATTGGGCAAATTTGGCAACATCGTGAAGCCACACCTCAGCTTAAAATTGAGCAACTACAACAACTGCAACCAAGTTTTGCCAGTTTTTATGATATTTGGCTAAAAGAACAACAAAAAAATCTGGCAAGTAAACGCCATTGACATTCATCCCAGTGATTTCAACCGACTGATGCAAGTTTTGGCAGCGGCTTATGGTCCCTTGTTATTAGAACATGAATTAGTTGATTTACTCAAGCAGATTCCATTACCGGTCTCTTGGAATTATGAAAAGTTACGCGACATTTTAACTACGGCTTCCCGTTTAATAGTAGGCGATGGTGAAAACCAAGGTTTTAGCTTAATTCATCCCCGTTTGAACGATTATTTTCAAGCCGAATTGGCCAAAAATCCCGCTCATCAGCGGCAAGTACACGAAGCCTATCTGAATTGGGGCGCAGCAGTGGTTACTTGTCTGAACCAAAATCAATTGATGCCAGATAGTTGTCCCCGTTATTTATTGGATCATTATACTGATCATATTGCCGCCGTTCACCTTGAACCCAATTTCGCATTAGAAAACTACTGGCTACCTTTGCTAGAAGGTGGTTGGCATCAAGCTTGGGAGGCGTATGAAGGTGCGTGGAATGGCCTTCTAAGTGATTTGGAAAGAGTGTTTGAAGTACTTCGTCAATATAACCAAGCGTGTTACGAGCGTGGTGAACGCATAGCCATGAAGTTAGCGGCGGAAGTGCGTTGTGCTTTGATTCGGGCGAGTATTTATACATTGATTCAAAATATTCCAGCAGAGTTAGTAGTTAATTTAGTTGAGGCTGACATCTGGCCATTATCGAGAGCAGAACGAGTAGCACTACAGTTTGAACCTAAGAAACAGGTAGATTGTTTGTTTGGTTTAGCTAAAATTACTTTACCAAGTGATAACTCTCGATTACTACAACAAATCTTGATTATCACTGGGAACATTCATGATGATGAAGGGCTTAATGTCCAAATATTAACCAAGCTAGTTCCCCATCTAGTTGGTAAACCAGACTTGTTGCGAGAAGCTTTGAGCACTGCGTGGAAACTTCGTGAAGGAAATTTTACTGAAGTTTTGATCATACTGGCTCCTCAGTTAGGTAGCAAACCTGATTTGTTGGAACAAGCTTTAAGCTTAGTTGGACACATTCAGGATAAATATTATCGTAGCCGGGCTTTGATCGCATTAGCCCATCATTTACTTAGCGAACCTGTATTGCAACGTGCTTTAATCATCGTTGAAAACTTTCAGGATAAAGAATACCGTGCCCAAGTTCTGACCATATTGGCTTCTCAGTTAGCGGGCAAACCTAATCTATTGCAACGAGCTTTAACTATCGTTGAAAACATTGAAAACATTCAAGATGAAGAGAATCGTGTTCGGGCTTTGACCGCATTAGCTGTTCAGTCAGCGGGCAACCCTGATCTGTTGCAACGCGCTTTAACCATCACTAAAAAGATTCAGGGTGAAAAATATCGTAGCCAAGCTTTAACCAGGTTGGCTCCTCAGTTAGCTAGTGAACCTGATCTGTTACAATACGCTTTAACCATCGCTAAAAACATTCTGGATGAAAAGTATCGTACCCAAGCTTTGAACGCAGTGGAAAATATTCAGAATGAAAAGTAATAAGCAGTATTCCAACAAACAACATCAACAACAAGTTCTGCAACAAGCTCTGATTGAGGCACAGAAGATTCAAGATGAAAGGTTTCTTACCCAAGCTCTGATCGCACTAGCTCCTCAGTTAGCAAGTGAACATCAACAAATTTTACAACAACAAGTACTAGCCATCACTGAAAACATTCAGGGTGAAGAAGATCGTACCCAGGTTTTAATCGCACTGGCTTCTCAGCTAGCCAGCAAACCTGATTTGTTGCAACACGCTTTAATCATCACTGGAAACATTCCGGATGAAAAATATCGTAGCCAAGCTTTAACTGGATTGGCCCCTCAGTTAGCTAGTGAACCTGATCTGTTACAACACGCTTTAACCATCGCTGAAAACATTCAGGATGAAAAGTATCGTGTCCAAGTTTTGACTGTATTGGCTTCTCAGTTATCAACTGAACCACGTCAACGAGTCTTACAACAAGCATTAAACACCGCACAGAACATTCAGAATAGATGGTCTCGTGCCCAAGCTTTGACCGCAGTGGCTCCTTGGTTAGCTGGGAACAACGTCAACAAGTTTTGCAACAAGTCTTGACTGCTGTGTGGATCACTTGGGGTGAAGAAGGATATCCTGCCCAGGTTTTGAGTGCTCAGATTTTAGAAGCACTGACTTTTTTGCTGGTTGATGAACCTCATTTGTTACAACAAGCTTTAGTCATTGCAAGAAACATTCGTTATACAGATTGTCTGGTAGAGGCTTTGAGCACGCTAGGTACCCAATTAGTTGATAAACATCATCTGTTACTACAACAAGCTTTGACCGTAGCGAAAAATATTCATGATAAAGGTAGGGCCAAAGTTTTAACCACTTTGGCTCTCCAGTTAGTTGGTGAACCATGTCAACAAGTTTTGCAACAAGCACTAATCGCTGTGAAAAATATTGAAAATGAAGTTTCCCGTACTCAAGCTTTAATTGCACTGGCTCCTCTTTTAGTAGAAATGACTGATTTACAAAAAGATTTTATTGCTTTAGCTCTTTCAGATAGAGAAAAACGTATTTTTATTAGTGCTAGATCGATTCAAAATGACTCAGATTTACTCACTTATACTCTTTGGGCAGATTGGCTCGAACATGCTCCACTTAAACGCTCTGAACTATTTGATGTCACTGATAAACTCTGTGCTGCTGCGATACAACTTTCTGGCAATCCCCAAGAAGCTAACGAAATCGCCAGAGCCGTGATGGATGTGGCAAAATGGTGGCCATGAGATTTTTTCATTTTAGTGAGGAATAACCGATGACCCATTTAACTATTACTATCAGTGATGCCTTACTTGAAAAGGCGATTCAAAAGACCTCAATGCAAGGCATTTCGGTTGAAGAATTAATTGGCAATTATTTAGAAGAGTATGTTTCTCAAAATCCTCAACCGGTCGTATCTGCTCGTCCAATTGGATTGGTAAAAGGAAAATTCTCTCTTCCGGATTCTTTTTTTGAACCTTTACCGGAAGAATTACTTGATGCTTTTGAAGGAAAGTAAAATGAATCGTGTAGAAATAGAAAGAAAAATTTTACAACACAGTCAGCAAATGCCAGATAACGTGTTATTAGAAGTATTGCATTATTTGGAATTTTTAAGTCAAAAAATCGCGTCATTAGATAAGTCTATTAAACGTTTTAATACGATGAAAGTGCAAAAAATAATTATAGTTCCACGTGAGGAAATGCATGAGCGTTAAAATATTTGTGGATACTAATATTTGGGTTTATGCACATTTAGAAGTTGAGAATGATAGTAAACACCAAAAAGCTAATCTATTCGTAGAGCAGGCTATACAACCATTAGTGATCAGTACGCAAGTTTTACATGAATACTATTCAACTATGTTGAAAAATAACATGGCCGATGAGTGGATTCAAACTAATATTGAAGCGATGATTGAGTATTGCGATGTTCAATTAATCACGCTTTCTATTATTAGATTGGCACACAGAATTAAGATACGTTATCGGTTCTCATATTGGGATAGTTTAATTATTGCCAGTGCCTTAGACGCAGGCTGTAGTCAATTATATTCAGAAAATTTCCAATCACAACAAGTTATTGAAAATCATTAAAAATTGTTAACCCTTTGTAATACAACCTAGCAGTGACGCCGGCGTGTGGGAACAAGAAAAAAGCAATTGAAAATATCATTGAGGTACATGACGATGAATTTACCACCGCTTGGCAAACCCACTTTGGAAGTTGAAGTCACCCATATCTCTCAACATGGCCTCTGGATTTTAATGAATCATCAAGAGTGGTTCTTATCATATGAAGACTTTCCTTGGTTCCAGTTAGCTTCGGTAAAATCGATATTAAATGTTGAAGCCGTGACCCCGGCGCATCTTTATTGGCCGGACTTAGATATTGATTTAAGTCTAGAATCAATTAAACATCCCGAACGCTTTCCATTGAAAACCAGTTAGGATGCACCACCTCTTAACTTCTTTTGTTTGGTTAGCCACCATTTATACAGCAAGAATCTGTAGGTTCAGTGCCGCAACGCGAAACCGACCTCTATTGATATGTCAATGGGTCGGTTTCACTGCGTTACACCGACCCTACTAGGCTGTTTGAAGTCATTGATAAACTCTGTGCCGCTGCAATACAGCTTACGGGTAATCCACAAGAAGCTAACGAAATCGCTAAAGCAGTGATGGATGTGGCAAAATGGTGGCCATGAGATTTTTTCATTTTAGTGAGGAATAACCGATGACCCATTTAACTATTACTATCAGTGATGCTTTACTTGAAAAGGCGATTCAGAAAACTTCAATGCAAGGCATTTCTGTTGAAGAATTAATTGGTAATTATTTAGAAGAGTATGTTTCTCAAAATCCTCAACCGATATTATCTGCTCGTCCGATTGGACTGGCAAAAGGAAAATTTTCTATTCCAGACTCTTTTTTTGAACCTTTACCGGAAGAATTACTTGATGCCTTTGAAGGTAAAGTTTCGTGAAAATTCTTTTAGATACTTGTAGTTTCCTGTGGTTTGTCACCGATTCTCCTCAGTTGACTGCTGTTGCACGAGAAATATTTAAGAATGTGGACAATGCTGTTTATCTGAGTGTCATATCAGCATGGGAAATGATCATAAAATATCAACTGGGTAAATTGCCTTTACCAAAAGATCCCATGAGTTTTATAGAAATACAACGTCAATTGCATCATATTGAAAGTTTATCATTGGATGAATCCTCAGTTTCACAACTTATCAAATTACCTGATCTACATCGCGATCCATTTGATCGGATATTGATTTGTCAAGCCATAGAAAAAGATTTAATTATCCTGACACCCGACCCTTGGATTCAGCAATACCCCGTAAGAACATTATTATGGTAAGATAAGCAACAAAAATAGCTAGCTTGCTCCCACACGGGAGCGTCTACTATGATGCTCTAGCATCACTACTAAACTATACCACTTCAATAAAGTTGGAACTTTTTAATTTAATGGTAGTGAACCAGTGAGTAGCCTTTTGATAGCAGTTGATTCTTCATTTTCAATGGTTTGGTGTACATATTCTGGCGGGGTTACGGTGGGATCACGTCCGGCTTTGAAGCTTTGTTCTTTGACAATGACCCAGTACGCCTTGTTTAACTGTAACGCCCGGGCGCTTGAAGGCCAAAGTAATACTGAAACATCATCATGCAAGCTTGTGATCATCGCTGGTTTTAAGGAACCATCGTTATTAAAAAAACGCTTGATAACTTCTTGGTTAGCTCGAAATTCATCACCGGCACCGTTATTTTCTAAATAAAAGGTGTATTCATAATGACCATCACTACGCCGTGGTTCTGGTAAACCCTTTAAATTTTTCTGACTCCAATGATACCAGCCTTGTCTCTCAGAGTGGCTAGATAATTTACGAGCAAAAGCAAAGGTACTGTCGGTAGTTGCACCAATAGCTGTGTGACAACCGACGCAAAAGACATGTTCTTCATAGGTTTGTGGTCGCAACTGACCTTGAGCATCTTCGATAAAGCCTTGTAAAATCCAACCTTGCCGATTACTTACGCCTTGCTCCATATTACCAATGACTAATTCTAAGCGATCTGGGAAATCATGCGTTTCCTTGATGTCGTGGAGAGCCAAGTCTTGCAATTGACTGTAAGTTCGCCAAGCCGTTTTACGTGCATAGCGTAATTCCTTCATGCGTGCTGCTAGTTTGATCTGGCCAGCATTATCTACATCAAGATAACGGACACTATGGAGAAATTCAGTACCAACCGGAAATAAACCAACCGCAAGATATTGTTTACCAGCCGCAACTTCTAATCTGGCTCGACCAATATAACTCATCTGCCGTCCTTGGAGTGGGGCCCAATCGTAGACAATTTTATTCGCGGTAGCCAATCGTCCATCTTTATCTAAGTCAACGCCATATTGTGGTTCAGCCACTGGAGAAATAGCAACATCCTGTTGTTTAATCAGAGCTTCAACAATCGCAAGGTTAATTTTATACACCAGCCGATCCAATTTTCCAGATTCGTTTTGTCGGAATGCGATTGGTAAACGAATCAGGACATCATCGGTAGAACCATTCGTTGGCCAAAATGTCCCGAGAAAGGGGTAGTAAGCAAAAGCCCGCCAACCAGTATCATCTCCTAATGGGGTACGATCAAATCCTTCCGCATCAAAATTAAAATAACAATCTGGCATAAAACCATCCCATTGACCGTTATTATTATAATCCCAAGCGGCTGGCACTTGTTGCAAGGTCTCCGTCAAAATAAATTGACCGGCTGCATTTTGGTAATTATTGGTCCGAATATAGGCTAAAATAGTTTCATCGCTAATAGCCGCTACTAGTTGGGAACGATCTTTAAATAAATTAGTCCAATGATTGGTGAGAGCGTAGTCTGGATTAGAATTTCCTCTTTGGAAGAATAAAAAAAGCGGGAAGATTCTAGAGTTAGCAGAATGATCCCGCCCCAAGTGGAAAGTCCCAAATTATTTCAACGAAGGAAACGGTCCAATATAACCAGTATAACCAAACGCTTCTTGAGCTTCATTCAATTTGTCGTCATCACTTTCTCCAAACGGATGTTGCACCACACTCATTAAATAACCAAACCCATTGATATCTTTATAGATATAAGGTGAAGTGGTTTCACTGCCGTAGGGCGTGGTTTGGATACGGGTGAGTACTTTGGTTTTTAAATTGTAAGACCAAATCATGTCGTTTTGATGACCGGAGCCGGTATCTTCGCCAATAATAAGGGTGTTATATTCTGGAATAAAAGTGATATTATCTGGATTAGCAATGCTGTCCAAATCACATTTATTATTAGCAAAGGGACCCTCATAAGCCGGTAGCGTGCTATTTTCAGCATAGGCTTGCGTCATGCGACCCACAACCAACCCCTGCATATTTTTAGCAACGTAACGACTGCCAATGGTGTCATTTTTCTCTAAATCAAGCGCATATACACCACCACATAAATTATAAGGTAACTTTATTTGATTGAAACCCCCAACATCATACTTATTATCGGTTGTGCCATTTTTTTGCTGATCTTCCATGCCCTGGGCAATTTCGCTGATGGCTACATAAAGGGTATTAGTAACGGGATTAAAAGTAATCCCTTCTTCTTTACGGAACTCTGTGGTTGCACCCATCATCGCGGCATAACGGCGAGTTTCCAATCGAGAAGCCGCTGGTTCCATACCCGGTTTAAGCTTTAAACATTGGTGAAAATTGCCAGTTTTATCTTCTTCATGTCCGGCGTTGATTGAAGTATAGCCCGATGGACAAGTACCGGCTTCAGTCAGTGCGACCTTGTCAAAAATATCAGTAAAAGTAATACCTTTATCAAGGTAAGCTTTGATATCCTCATCAGTAGCATGTCCAAGGTTAATCCAGTCAAGATTAGCACTGCCTCCATTTTCAGCACTTATTTGATTCCAACGTGCGGCATATAAGGTCCCACTGCTTAAGTCCATTTCACGATCAGCTACGAATAAATACAAACCAACGTTAGTCCCATCATCAGAGGCATAAACCGTTTTATTATCCGGGAGAACATAAGCTAACTCAAAAGCTAAACGTCCCATCGCATAATGTTTAGTAACAGTATAATCACCGGCTTCATTGAGAATTTTAACTTCAATGGTATAGCCATAATCATAAGGATTGAGTTTTAAGAGATCACCGCCGTAGTAAGCACCCATAGCATCATAGTAGTCGCTGATACTTCCTGTGATCGGATTGCGTTTATCGGCATCTGGCTCATACTCTTCGCTGCCCAGATGGGTATTCCAAGGTGTCACACTACCCGCACAGTGCACCCAACCACCATGAACTTTAGAAAAATCCAAAGGTTTAGTACTTATCGCTTTCAGTAGACCGGTAGTTGAATTTTGCTCAAGTTCGGTAAGATACATCGCTGCTGGGCGGCTTTCAAAATGAGACACCATAAAAATTTTCTGGCCCACTGGAATGAGTGAGGAAAAATCATTATCATTACTGAGGTGTGGACTACCATCTTCTGCCACTAGGGGTTTACCTTGGCTGTCAATCAACTGACCAAAAACATTTTCACCGATTTGCTGTCCACTCCGCAATAACGTATAAAAACCAATATCGTAACGCTTATCATCGATAGTCACTGACTTCGATACTAAAATCGCCCGTTTTTCTTCGTCGGTTTCGGGTACTTTTACTGGATCAAATGCCAAGTTCTTAATACGATGATTAACATATTTCCAAGCAACGCCTCCCTTATCAGATTTTAGTGAATATTCAAGGTGGGCAACATGTCTTTCACCGGTTTCGAGATTGATTGGCAAAGTTATATTCAGATTATCATCAAACTGCGCACAATCGGCACTTTTCCCTGAACAGTTCGTATTTTGCAATCGATTTAAAGTCCAAGAATAGCCTGCTTCAGGCGGACTTGATTCCTCAAAATTAAGCTGCATACCCAGATTAAGTTGATGACCGGCTAACTCAATGCACGGTATGATGAAATTCAAATTAGATTCAAGCGTTGCCGTTGAACAGGATTGCGCTAGTACGGTTTTTAGAGATAAAAAAACCATCGCAGTCGTCACAGCTGAAAAAGTATTAAGATTTATCACTTTATTTTCCTACTATTTAATGATAGTTGCGAACCTTTCTTCTTAAGGATATAGATTAAGGATGACAAAATAGTGAAATAATTATGACATGGCTGTGACAAGTTAAGCTAAGTAGCTAAGTAGGTCGGGTTAGCGGTAGCGTAACCCAACCTTTCATGCCCGGTTTTGTCGGGTTACGGCGCAAACAGAAGCATATAACCCGACCTACCTAGCTGGGTTTATCAACCCAGCCTACTCTTCACTTTTGTCCAGGCTGATAAAAGGTGATTCGACTGAAAACCAGAAAATCGAAGGGTGGTTACCGTCAGAAGAACAATGTCCTAATGCGATAACCACCTGTCCATAACGACAGCATAGCAGTTACGCATTAACTAACAAAATGATTAGTTTATCAATGCGTAACTGCTAAAATTGCTTAGTGGAAAAGTCCCTTTCCGCACCTAAATTACTGCGCAATACTCGCCGTATATCCAATGGTGTTATCGCCTAATTCATGGATTGCGTTTACTACCCGATCTTCTATCCGGTCAGCTCGCCAAGGCCCACAACCATTATTATTCAAAAATATCGCATAGGCAAATACTTTACCGTGTGGTGTGGCAACGTAACCGGCTAAAGTACTCACACGATTTAAAGTACCGGTTTTGGCTCGAATTTGCCCCCGTGCTGGCGATTTCGCTAAGCGTTGAGAAAGTACACCATCTGCCCCCATAACCCGCAATGCTGTGACAAAGTCTGGACCAATATCAAACCGAGAATATAGGCTACTTAACACATCAGTTATTGCTTGGGTAGTCATGCGGTTCTTTCTCGATAATCCCGAACCATCTTGGAGAATAACCCCTTGGGTATTAACGTGACTTAGTTGCAGAAATTCTTCTACTAATTTCAAGCCATTTTCGTGAGAACCCGGTGTGCCAGCCTTTTCTGCAGCGATGGTCTTCAGTATTTGTTCTGCCATAAAATTATTAGAAAATGTGTTTAATTCTTTTAAAATCAGTGATAACGGGTCGGATAAATGATAATAAAGTTCGTGCCCAGCCACCGGTTTATAGGAAATTTTAGTCACTCCCTCTATTTTAACGCCGGTTTGTTGTAAGATAGCTTTGAAAGTTTCAGCGGCATAGCGGATAGGATTATCAATATTAAGACGAATGACTTTTTCTTGACTACCAACGGGTAATTTTCCACGAACGAATAGGTCAACTGTCCCAACAGATTCTTCTGAACTACGGTAAGCAGAAACGATTGTTTTACCTCGTTGAATAGTTCTTGCGGTATTTTGTAATTGAATATAAGGGGTTGCTGGTTCTAACCAAGTCCTAACGAGATCACCGATCTGACTAGGCTGAAGATGTACAGAAATGGTATTAAAATTTAAAGATAAAGCCGCCAGTTTGGCATCATAAGCCTTTTGAGTTCGTTCAATTTCCCAGCTAGGAGCACGATCATAAGTGTCAAAAAATGCGCATCGACTATTAAATCTCCCGTAATTTCATTAATGCCACTGGCTTTAATTTGGGTTGCAATGCGCCAAAGTTGTTCAGTGGATAATCTAGGATCACCCCCACCCCGAATAATTAAATCACCTTGAATAACATCACCTTGTCGTTGCCCAGTATGCATAAATAGTGTTTTAAAGCGATATTCCGGGCTTAAATAATGAAGTGCTGCTGCTGTGGTAACAATCTTCATAACGGAAGCTGGTAACAAGGGCTGAAGAGAATTGTGATTATAAATCGGTCTACCACTGGGGAGGGAAACAATACTTGCAGCGGTTTGACTTGTATCTAAACAACGAGAATCCAAGGCATTATCAATTGTTGAGATTAATAGGCTTGGTGCCTGAGCATAGCTGTAATTACCTAATAATACTAATAAGTTAATAACAAATATCGGATAAATTTGATACCAGCGAAAATTTAACATAATTTATTGATCCTTTCAGTTCCGTTATGAGTTAGCCGCTATCAGTCAATACCAAATTGTTAACGATATAACTGATAACGGACAACTGTTCAAAGCAGATATTATGCCTTTGTTAAATTGGGGAATAAATATCTTTATTTCTTGTTCTTACGCGTCCATCAGCAAGCCGGTTGATCTCACTCTCCCAAAGCGAGAAAGCTGGGGTAAGGGAAAATCAGTGGTTTTTCAAATGGGTTTGATCCTCACCCCTAACCTCTCTCCTTTGGGAGAGGGGTAGTTTTTTTATGTTAATGATATTGCACTATCATCGAAGTCATGTCCTGGATAACAGCTAACTTACACTCTAACCAGATTTATTGGAATCATCGTTACCGTTATCCGATTTTTCTGGTTTATATTGTGTTACCAGATCGGTTTTGAGTTGAATACCACGACGAGTAGTCGCTTTCTTTTTGGATGCTCTGGAAGTGGTTTGTTTAGCTGCAATATTGGGTGGTGTTTCCTGACGCGAAGTGGTTTCGCTGGCTGTAGTAACCCCAGTTAAGTCAGCTGAATTATCAGTCAAGTCCTCTTCAAAAGGCACCTCAGCGCTGAGTGTCGTTTCTAAACTCAGTGGTGTTGGTTTTTCTATAGGCTGATCACGACTAACCTCATCAGATGAAATCAAAGAAGATTGCGCTGATGGCGCTTGAGTCGCGACAATGATTTTTTCTTCCGCGGTTGATATCTGAGGACTAGCTGTCGCCGATGTTAAGGTTGTTGACTCACGAGAGGAGGTATCGACAACAACTAACTTGGCTGCTGATGGCGTGACCCTAGTCGTACTGGGTCCTATCGCCATAGCAGCAGATGAGGTAACACCCGGTTCTACCATTCCAGTCGTCTGACTTGGCGTCATAACCGGAGGTGGTGGTGAGGTGGGTGGTGTTTTTGTTGGGGTGGTTGGCGAAGGCGTTGGTGGCGGATTTTTTGGAATTAGCCCACTCAATACACTGAAAATAATAATGAAGATAGCACGAATGAGATAATAAACCATCTTCACCGCATTGATGGTCCAGAGAATAATACTGATAACTGCTATCCATAAACGTAACCATAAAGGCATTGCTGGTGATGGCGATACCGTGGGTTGGTAAGCGGCAAAGTCAGTAGTCGGGTGTGGTAGACCACCATTACCATTTCCGGCGTTTGCACATAGGGCATTCGGACCGATACTGAGACATCCCAACGGGATAACAATCAAGGTTAATAAGGTAGAAACTAATACGCCAGATAGCAGAGAAATAGCCATACCCTGGAAAATAGGATCAACAATAATCACACTTGATCCCGCAACTAAAGCCAGTGCGGTAATTAAAATGGGACGAGTCCGCGTTTTACAGGCTAAGATAACGGCGTCTTGAATCAGAGTACCTTTTTGAATTTCATGGATAGAGTAGTCGACTAATAAGATGGAATTACGCACAATAATGCCAGCCAAGGCAATCCAACCGATCATGGAAGTCGCCGTAAATTCGGCGTCTAAGAACCAGTGACCTGGAATAATACCTAATAACGTGAGAGGAATCGGTACCATAATGATTGCTGGAACAATAAAATTGCCAAATAACCAAACCACTAAAATGTAAATCAATACCATAGCCACACAAAATGCTAATCCCATATCACGGAAAGTTTCATAAGTGACAGTCCACTCGCCACTCCATTCAAAACCGGATTCGCCGACGGGTGGTGGACCAATAAATCGGTCACAGTAAGCGAGAAAAGAGAAGGAATGGCATCCGGTTTTAATCATGTTAATACCATCGGGCGTCTCATAATCTTTTAATAGATTTTCTACTGCTAACATACCGTAAATTGGGGCACTTAAGCTGTAACTATTGTTGACTTCGTCATAAACACCTACTGAGTCACCAACTACATATTCAACTGGACGCAAATCTTTTTGATAATAAATTGGCTCTTGCTTAGCTTTTACAAAACGTCCTAACTCAGTGAGTGGTACAATGCCCCCATTTTGCGAAGGAATGGGTAAGTCATATAAGCGATTCAGTTGAGCACGGTACATCAATGGGACTTGGATAACGATGTAAGTGGGTTCTAAACGGTGACCTTCTTTAATATCGCCGAGCTTAAAACCACCCAGTGCCATGGTTAAATTTTGATTAATCGTATCAACTGAAATGCCCCGCCGCACAGCTTTTTCGGTATCCACTTCAAAACGCCAAAGTTCATAAGGTTCTATCATATAATTGTCTACGTCTTCGACAATTTCAGCTTTTTGAAAGGCTTGGGTTATTTTTTGTGCGACTTTCCAGCGGGTCTGGTCATCTGGACCGTAGACTTCTGCTACCATGGCTTGTAACACCGGGGGACCAGGGGGCATCTCTACAATCGTAATTTTAGCCGGACTTTTTAATTCATTTTTGATGAAATCATTTAATGTTCTTCGTGCTTGGACAGCAATTTCATGACTGGTGCGGTGGTGTTCTTCCCATAAGCAAGGTATAAAAGGAAAATGGCATTTATGTTTTTGGAGTTGTACATGAATATCAGCGTGCCAAGCCCGGTTACGCAAATAATAATGGCGAACCATGCCATTAAAATCAAATGGTTGGGAAGTGCCTACATAAGCTTGTAACGCAATGATCTCTGGGAAATCTTGTTCTTGACGTAGTTTAGTGGCGAGTTGATAAGTCAAATTGGCGGTTACCGGTAGCGCGGTTCCTTCGGGCATATCAATAAAAACATTGAATTCAGGCTTTTTGTCTAAAGGTAACATTTTGACTTCAACTGATTTGAAATAAAACATAGAACACGCAGCAGCAAAAGTAAAAATCAGGAACAGCAAAAATCCCCAACCCAACAAACGATTGGTAAATAAAGGGGGTAAGATTTGACGATAACGTTTTTCCCACTTTTCATTAGATTGATGCTCTTGGTGTTCTGCTTTTTGGAGGGCAGCTAATGAAGGTTTGAAATGCATCGCTAACCAAGGTGTAAAGACGAAAGCGGCAAACAAAGAAAATACCATTGCTACTGAACCCAAAATAGGAATCGGTAACATGTAAGGTCCCATCATGCCGGAGACAAATCCCATGGGTAACAAAGCCGCTACTACCGTAAAAGTAGCTAAAATAGTTGGGTTACCCACTTCACGCACCGCATCAACAGCAGTTACAGTGTCGGTCTCACCTTTCAGTAACCAACGACGATAAATATTTTCTATAACAACAATGGCATCATCAACTAAAATACCGATAGAGAATATCAATGCAAATAAACTCACTCGATCAATGGTGAAACCTAAAATCCAAGCAGAGAACACCGTAATTAAAATCACGACTGGAATCACAATCGTTACCACCAATGCTGGACGCCAACCTAACCACCACAAGACGAGGATGGTCACTGCACCAGTAGCAATAAATAGTTTTTTAATTAAATCATTGACTTTATCATTTGCCGTTTCACCATAATTACGTGTCACTTCAACATGAACATTGTCATGAATGACGGTTTTCTTTAGCGCTTCAACACGTTCTAAAATGGCATTAGCGACAGTCACACCATTAGTGCCAATTTTTTTAGCAATCGCAATCGTTACGGCTGGCGCACCATTAGCAACCGGTAAACTCAATTGTGGATCGAATAGTTTTTGTTGGTAACCATAAGCTGGACCAGAAAAATAGTTAACAATTTGATTCGGTTCTTTCTCTGGACCTTGAGAAACATGAGCTATATCACGTACATAGATTGGTGAATTTTGGTAAGTTCCAACAACTAATTGTCCTATTTCATAAGCATTGCTTAAAAATTTACCGGTATAAACCGTATAATTGGTATTATTGGTTTCCACATAGCCCGCATTATATTCACTATTGGCTGTTTGTATCGTTTGAGCCACTTGCCCAAGGCTGATACCAAAACCGGATAATCGCTCCGGTTTTAGTTCAATTAATACCTGCTCAGCACGTCCGCCAACCACAAAACTTTGACCCGTATTAGGAATCCCTTTCAGTTGTTGCATGACTTCAAAAGCCAGGGTGCGTAATGCGCCATCATCAACATCTTCTGACCACAAAGTTAAGGTCACTACCGGCACATCATCAATGCCTTTGGGTTTCACTAGCGGTGGCAATACGCCAGGTGGCATTTTATCCAGATTGGATTGTAATTTGTCATGGACTTTAACGATAGAGGTGCCTAAGTCTTCGCCCACTTCAAACCGTACAGTAACGAGACCTTGACCACGTTCTGCTGCAGAATAGACATGTTTTACACCTGGAATTTCACTCATAATCCGCTGTAAAGGATCAATCGCCATCTTAGCTACTTGTTGTGCCGAGGCGCCAGGATATTGAATAAAAATATCAATCATGGGTACTGAAATTTGTGGATCTTCTTGTCGAGGCGTAAAAATTAAGCCCATAATACCCATGAATAACATGGCAAAGAAAATGAGTGGCGATAGGGGAGAATGAATAAAAGCTTGCGCCATTTTCCCAGCCACGCCTAAATGTTGTGGCGAATTTTCCGTCGGAGAATATTGCTCAGTCATGTGGAATATTGATGAGAATTGGGAAGTAGGAGTTAATCAACGTTGGGTTACACAAGGTGTTAGTTGGGATGAATCAGTCACTACAACAATTTGATCACCTGCTTTTAACCCACTGAGAATACTTATAAATTCATTATCACGAAACCGAGAGTCTATTTCACCCAGTTGTGAAGAACTCATGGTTTGACCGAGTCTAACCAAACGAGTTTCATATTGATTATTACCCTTGGCAACACAAATACTGGGTAAACTACTGCTTTGATCAACTGCTATCGTTGGCACTAAGAGTAATTGCTGTTGACCGGCCGCTTTGATATCAGGAATATCAACTTGGGCATATTGACCTGGGCTGACATATTTTTGTTCATCCGTGTCCAAAGCCAGATCAAATTTAACTTTGACGGTATGACGTTGTCGATCCGCGATCGGAAAAATTCGGGCAACGGTTACTTCAACCGGTTTGTTGTCTAAAACATCCAGTTTAGCTGTAACCGTTTTTCCCACTTGGAGAGCACCAACCAACCGAGCGGGCACATCGACTTCTAATTGTAAATGTCCGAGGTCAGCAAACTGCAGTAAGGGTTGACCAGGTTGCACCGTATCTCCCACTTCGACTAATTTCTTAGTGATAACGCCATCAAATGGTGCTTGACTTTCGGCATCACGTAACTTAGCATCAATTTGTTCAATCCGCGATTGTGCTTGCATAAGCGTTCCCTGTGCTTGTTCAACCTGAGTGCCATAACGGTGAAGGTTAGCATTGCGATCGAGTGAATCATCACTTTGACTTAATAAGTCACTTAGTGGTTTGGTCACAAATTGATCAAATAGATGAGGCAAACCCATTCCACCAGGCGCTTTTTCGGGTGAATCCGGGGACCAATATTCTCGAGAATATTGGATGCCCGCATTGCGTAATGTCGCTTGAGCATTTCTCCAATCCGCAATAGCAGCGCGTCGCTGTGCTAGCAGTTCTCTATCATCCAAGGCGACGAGTACGGTGTTTCCACTAAAAGCATCACCTTCTTCGCCAGCAATCAGTTCCACGCGCCCGGGTAATTGTGCTGATAAGGTGACTTCTTTCTTTGGGATTACGGTGCCGCTCACGCTTACCGGGGGGCTCACATTGTAGGTACGAACTTCATATTCTCTTACCATTTCTGTAGCGGTTGTGAGACACAGGTACGAGGATATCCCCACAAAAGCAGTTATTTTAATAACTTGTTTCACCATGCTTTTACATTTGACCTTAAGTTAGTAGGAAGGGATTGATTGCGCTTAATAGCTACAATCATCCCCTCTTTACAATGAATTACCGGTATAACCGGTACTCACATCGACTAGCTGATTAGCTAATCTTTCACACGTCCCATGACCGTAAAACTCTTGACAAACGGACCCGCCATACGCGGATCTTTTATCATAGCACCATAATCGCCAGTTTTAAATTTCAGTTTACCACCGACATAAGCCATACCTAAACTCGCCATGCCAATGCCCTTGTCTATCCACTTTTGCCAATTCTCTGCGGAAGCCCGTAAATCCCAATTTAGCTCTTCACCGCTATAACTACCCGCTGCAGTAGCTTTACCATTTTCGATAGTGATAACTGCTCGTGGTTGATCTTCTTTGTCAAATCCATAAGCAATTCTAGAATTGAAATTAATTTTAGCTAATGCATCTGATAATTCCGGTTCATTATTCCATTCCGTCATATAACTTTTCATCCAAGCATCTGAAAATAATTCAGCCATGTATTATTTCTCCTAAATAACAAAATATTTCAATCTATCGGGTTGAAGATTTTCTAGCCATCGTCTGCTGTTACTGTCGTAATCGCAGCCATGTTTAGAAATTAAGTCTATTAACAACTTACCTAGGTTGTTACTTTGCTGGGTTGATTATATTAACAAGCTCAACCAGCTATTTCATCAATTTAAACCGGAACTGTGAATGAACTCGGTTTAGTTCCATTTGTTGATACGCCACGATGGTTAAAAATAGTCATGATCGATTTTACAAAAAATTTCAATTATAAACTCGGTTATACCGAAATCTCTCCCCCATCAATGTCACTTTTTTGGTAAGCTGTTTAACAAAATAAATAATTCCGCTTGCCAATACTATCAACAAGCACACCTTAACGTCTAGCGTCTTGGTAGGGGATCACGATAAATTAAGTGTAAATGATTCCTTATTGACACGCCTATTTTCAACAACTTAGAAAAAGGAAATTAAATTTTATGAGTTTTATCACGGTTGGCAATGCTTTAGGTTGCACCATTAATTCTCACCGGCGTGGGTGGGATGGCAGTATTTGTAAAAATGCTGAGACCTGGAATTGTTCTGCCAAACAACAATTTCGTACTGACTACTGTCAACAAGGTGATCCACGTTGCTATCATATCCATATTTTTGAAGAAACCAATCCCTATTGTTTAATTGATGACTTAGGAATTGGGTGGTTATTAGAACCTTACCCCGATGCTTTAAATAATCAAATTTTACTGTTTTGGGGTAAACGTTTTCAAGAACCTCGTGGAATTAGTGATATTAATATGAGACCAAAAGATTATGTATTTGGTGCCTATCGCGTTAAAAGTGTTTCTCCTCAAAAAATTAATGAATTCAAAACATTATGGAGAATAGAACCTTATTTAGATGGTTGGACTCGATTTCAACAACCTTATATTTTGACAGTTTATTATAAAAGTATAATTGGTGGAGTTTATCTTAAAGAAGTCAACCGGGTGGCTGTAGAAAATATGTTTGAGAAAGCGGCTGAGCAGGCCTCTAGTCCTCACCCGAATTGGAATATGCCTCAAGATGCTGAACGTTTTGGAAATTTTCATGCACATTTACAAGAATGGTTTGAAATTGCTCGAGAAGATGCGTTAATCATACAGCAAACCATGGTACATACTTATAATGTTAATCGAAGTCCCACCGCTGCGATACCGTTAAGAGGACCTTTTGAAGGATTAAAAAATTTAGATATCAAAAAGCCAACGACTCCTACCACGGTCATTACGACAAATAAACCGATAAAAAATGGTACATTAACTCCAACTTATCCCATTATAGAAAAAGAAGCAACTAAAGACAAAATCAAAACGATCTATAGTAAAGAAGTTCTAGATGCCGTTATGGCCGCTTCATTCACTAAAAATATTCTTATCCTTACTGGCAGCCCTGGTGTAGGTAAAAGTAGTTTAGCCATTGATTTAATTGATGATTCTGAACGTAAATTGATTGTTCCAGTCGGTTCAACTTGGCGGGGTCGAGAAGATTTATTAGGTTATGTTAATCCTATTAGTAATGAATTTGAACCGACTGATTTTACTAAATTTATATGTAAAGCTGAAGCCGCTTGGCGCAAAAATGATAAACGTACTTATATCGTTATTTTTGAAGAATTTAATCTGAGTCAGCCTGAATACTGGTTTGCAGATATTTTAGTCCGTTCTCAATATCCGGAAGAACAAGAAAAATTACGGATGATTGAATTGGGCGGTAAAAGTATTCGTGGTGTTTCTAACAATACCAGCAAAGTATTAATTTCACCGGCACTTCGCTTTATTGCTACTATCAATAATGATCATACCACTTTATCTTTATCACCGCGCGTATTAGATCGAACTTCCATCGTGGAATTATCTTTAGAACCTCGAACTACTTTAGATCGAGCTAAACTCGATTTGGAGGAAAAACAAATCATGTCAATCGAAGAATTAGATGCGTTGCTTAAATATAAAAACGCGATGTTTTCGTTACGAGCGGCTGAATCATTAAAACGCTGTATAGACAATATGCAAACGCTAGATATGAATAGTACTTGGGATGCTTTAGACATTGTCTTAATCCAACAAGTACTCACTAAAGTCAGATTAATGGTAGGCGATCCAGGCAATGATAGCCTTATGCAAGGTTTAGAGGAATGGACAGAAAATTATGGTAAACATTTGCGTCGCTGTGCAAATTTGGTTAATAGTTGGACAGAGGCTTTAAAAGATGGTCGGGATATTATTCAAGCGTAATTTTCAGTTATCAGTTATAAATTATTAACTAAAATAACGGACAATGTAGGGATAGAACTGTGTGTTTACCCACTTGACTTACCAACCGCTCAATTGTCTGAATCAGGATTGTCAGGAGAGAAGAATTCACCGAATAATAGCCAATCAATTACCTCATTCTGTCAATTCTTTCATTTTGAAAATCCTGATTTAGAAAAAAAGGGACTTAAATGCCAGTTAAGTGCTAACATATTTAACTCATTGAAAAATAAGTTTGTTGGGTTTCGCTACGCTCTACCCAACCTACATAATTTATTGATTGGTAAGCTAATATTTTAGCTCTTAATTCGCATTTAAAATGCGGATTCAATCTTCTAAAATTCTTGATGCGCAGATGCGTGCTTTAGGCGCTAATCCCCAAGTGATAGCTTTTTCGGAAGTGTATCAAGCATTACAAACCGGAGTTGTCGATGGTACCGAAAGTCCACCTTCTAATTTTTACACCCAAAAAATGCACGAAGTTTAAAAGTATCTTACCCTTTCCGATCATGGCATATTTAGGTTATGCGGTTATTGTCAATAAAAAATTTTGGGAAAACTTACCAGCGGCTATTCGGGTGAAACTGGAAAAATCAATGGCAGAAGCGACTCAATATGCCAATGATATTGCTAAACAAGAAAATTATGATGCCCTAAAACAAGTGAAAGCGTCTAGCAAAACGACTGTACTCACCCTGACTCCAGAAGAAAAACTAGCTTGGTGAAAAGTTTTGCTGCCGGTACATAAAATTCAAGATCGAGTTCCTCAAGAATTAATTGCAAAGATTTATCAGGCCATTGGTTTTTAAAGAGTAATTTTTCTCATTTCGACTTACTGGCATCACTGTCATTGGCTTAGGTCGGACAAAATGAGTGCAGCGTGTCCGACCTCAATTTATACATCTCAGCCTGCGTAGAATGCTCTGACAACAGGAAGCAATCAATCGAGACTAAGAGCAACTTAGTTTTTACGGTGAATCTTGCCGAACGCAAAGGAAATAGGCTACTGTTTGATCATATTGATGAGGAGTAAATTGATGCGCTTCGTTCCTCAGTACATCCTACACGTCACTACATTCTTATTCAGTTAGCAAAATTAATGAGTACTTTTAGCGGCTCGCTGTTCAAAAATAAAGATAAGTGCCATCATAAAGACGAGAAGAATGGCTGATGCCGAGTAGCGACTAATTGAAAGTCCACCAGCGTTAAAAGGCTTATCAATAAAATCTCCAATTACCGCCCCCAGAGGGCGAGTAAGAATAAATGCTACCCAGAAAAGCAAAGTATGAGATAGTTTAGTCCAATAATACGCTGCAACCACCAATACCAACATTCCACCGAACACCATGGCACTGCCAATATATCCAAAACCAGCAGAATCGGCGGTCCAATCGCCAAGTGCTGTACCCAAGGTCTGAGAGAACATGATTGTTACCCAATAGAACATTTCCACTTTTGGGAGTACTTACCGTTTCAATCGAGATTGAACCGAGGGTACGATACCAAACCAACAGTGAGATAATGAGAAGAGTGAGCAAAAGTGACGAACCACCAGCATAGCCAATTCCCAAGGAACGGTCAGCAAAATCGGCTAATGTTGTACCTAACGTTGTGGTAGCAATAATAGTTGCCCAGTACACCATCGGGTGAAACTGTTTCGCCATAATTTGATAGGCAACTGCGACTAAAAAAATTACCAAGAAAATTGCGCTACTCGCTAGGTAACCTAAATTCATCGACATTGAGACCATATCGCCACCGGTTTCTCCCAGTGTGGTAGCTATAATTTTGATAATCCAGAAGACTAGTGTAACTTCAGGAACTTTGCTCAGACCTTCTGCAATTGTTTCTTTCATAGTACTTTCTCCAAAGCTATTCTATGTGGGGTACATTTTCAGATCAGACTTAGTTTATCAATCAATACTTTCGTCAGTGGCTAGGATGGGAGATTTTTTTAGATTTTCAATAGATTGATAAACGTAACTTATGAATAAATAAACATTGCTCTTGTCACTGTCATTAACCTAAATCATAATACCCTAAGTTAATAGCAGTAATACTGGAACTTGGAAATGCCAATGGCGATTAGATGGTTTTAACATACTTAATAACTGGCAATTATCCATCAAAGGGTTAGATAGCAGCTATTGAAAACTTACTCATACTTATCTATACTTACTCAATATGAGTAAGTTATTAAGTATTTCAGAGGCGGCTAAAGTATTAGGTGTGTCAGAATCCACGCTGTGAAGATGGGAGCGTGAAGCACGGTTGTTGCCTGATGAACGAACTGAAGGCGGTCAGAGACGTTATAAATTATCCTCTATTCGTCCTCAAATCACTCATCATTCAACTACTGAGCGCAAAACGATTGCTTATGCTCGTGTTTCAAGTCACGACCAGAAAGCGGATTTGGAGCGTCAGAAGCAGGTATTAGAACGGTATTGCTCATTTCAAGGATGGAAATTTGAGGTTCTTTCTGATTGGGGTTCCGGTATTAACTACAATAAGAACAACCTGAAGTCTTTAATTCAGTCCATTATTGATGATGAAGTGGGTCGGCTGGTCTTAACACCTAAAGACAGATTGTTGCGTTTTGGTGCGGAACTTATCTTCTCGATTGATGAGGCTAAACCGGTTGAGGTTGTCATTATTAATCGAGGCGAAGATTCAACTTTTGAAGAAGATTTGGCCAAGGATGTATTAGAGATAATCACCGTGTTTTCGGCACGACTATACGGGTCACAAAGCCGAAACAACCAAAAACTTATTAATGGCATGAGGCAAGCCGTTGAGGATGCGACTAAGTGCGTAGGTTGGACTGACGAAGGAAGTCCAACAAAATATTAACAGAACCATAAATGTTGGAGTTCGCAGGCTCACTCCAACCTACGCGGGCTATCACTTTGAGCCCATAACCTAAATGATATTCGCTATGTTCAGGTTCATAACCGGCGATGCTCCGCTGTTTTACTTCATTTAATATAGCTTGTGCCAACAATATCTTCGCCAATTCAACAATCGGATGATCGTAATTTTATTGACCACATTATCCATGACATCGCTCACGTTGGGCGAGTCAATCAGCCTATTGAGTTTGAATAGTGGCGAAGGTATTGTTAGTAAGAAGTCGTGGGAAATTCCATTGGGTTTTATGATATGATAACTCCCAATCACCAACCTCCAGAGGTGAATTCTCATGGCCAGTTTAGTTGAACTAGCATTTCCAGAAATCGAATACCCAGAATCGGACGGACAACCTATCGGCGAGACCGATTTTCATATCACGGCAACTTTACTATTGCTGCAAATGCTTCGGGATCACTTTGAAAGTAATCCCCAAGTTTATGTTGCCAGTAATTTGATGTTTTATTATGAACCTGGCAATCCACGCGCGGTTAAAGCACCAGATATTTTGGTAGTTAAAGGTGTGGGGAAACATAAGCGTCGCGTTTATAAACTGTGGGAAGAGTCTGCCATTCCTTGTACTATTTTTGAAATTACTTCTAAGCAAACTGCTCAAGCCGATTTAACCACTAAATATCAGTTATATGAACGGTTAGGTATCAAAGAGTATTTTTTATTTGATCCGTTGGATGAGTATTTACAGCCACGTTTGCAAGGATTTACTTTAGTTCAAGGACGTTATCAGGCTTTACCTTTATCTGCTGAAGGTGAGTTAATTAGTCGGGAGTTAGGTTTGATTTTGCGACCACAAGAAGATTTATTGAGATTGGTGAACTATTACACTCGTCAAGTATTACTAACTTCGACTGAAGCTATAGCTCAGAATTTTGAATTACAACAAGAATTAGAGCGATTACGTCGGGAAAAAGATTAATTTAGGGGTGTATGGCGCTTCGCTTCTATACCCTACGCTTGCTAATAAACCTCAAAATGGCCTCATTATTGATGAAGCCATTTTTAATCATTATAAATTCCCTAAATACCCTATAGCTTCTATAACCAGATCATGAACCAATTCCTGACGGACACAATCTTGAATCCAATCATTCTTATCTGGTTCTCCTGATTCTGCACAACTATTAATCTTACCCAAGATACTACCACCACTCAACTTACTCAGTGCTTCACTGTATTGTCTTTGATCTACCAATTTAATAACAATATTAACTTGATTAGAAAGGACCTTCTGCAGCTCTTTATTCTTAAAAACATCAGGATTAGTTTCATTAATTGCCTCTACAATAGCCTGAAGGATATCAGTAATAGCATTAGAATAAGTTATTGCGACAACATTAACGCTACTCGGTGTGCTATCTAAAAGACCATCATTTACTGTAAGACTAACTTCATAACTACCCGCCACATCCGTTATCATACAAGGAGCAACACTAGTTGAATTATCCAAAGATGCTGAACTATTGTTGGGCATCAAAGAAATAGTCCAAAAATAGGATAAACTATCACCATTCACATCAGAACTATTGCTACCATCAAAACACACTTCATTCCCTTGAACAACACTCTGATTCACACCCGCATTAGCCACCGGAGCAATATTTTCAAAGGGAATACCATTTCGGTATGCTAAATATTGCCTTAACAAATCCAACTTTGATCAACTAAATAGTTCTATATCATTCCAACCGGCCGAACCACAAATAACGGCACCTAAAGTGAGTAAGAGTATTTCTGGCATGGGATGTAGCTGGTTTCGTTCCATCTGGGGATCATCCCGTTGTCCCAAAATATCTAAAAAACCTAGCTGTTCTAATTTTTTCATTTCTCTTGACTTCTTTCGCTATCCAACACGGTACTATTTTGACCGATTTTTTTATAAGATGGCCCTTGGTCCCTGAGGGATTTAACTGGATTCTATTGTGTAAAAATTGTATTATAGAAAATGTAGGAGTAGTATGTTTCTAATGAAATGAATTAAAAATAGAAAAACTTGATAATGATCTAGAAGTAGTATAATAGGGTGCTGGTGACATTTCTACCTCGTGGGCAAAGTAACAAGGATTAATAAATGGTAATAACTTTAGTTAAAAATAGGATAAGTTTTTTCCTGCTGGTTAATTTAACTCTATTTTTATCTTGCCATGCTGAGGAGATTTCATCTACTATAATATCGAGCCAGTTACCTCAATCCTGTCGTCTTGATTGTGCAACACCTTATGGAGAAAAGTTAGGAGTAGCAGCCGGCGAGGTAGTTGCTTATTCTAATTGTAATGCTCAGTGTGTAGTTCGAGAACCTTATTATCAAAATGGTACCTATACGGGGATTAAATGGCAATGTGTTGAATTTGCCAGAAGATGGCTCTTGACTCACCAAGGTGTTGTATACGGTGATGTGGACGTTGCCGCTGAAATTTGGGATAAAATTACGTTGGTAACACGAGTAGCCGATGGGAAAAAATTAAAGGTGGAATCCCATCTTAATGGCTCAACTCAAGCCCCTCAAAGGGGTGATCTATTGATATATGCCCGAGCGTATTTCAATACGGGGCATATTGCTGTGATTACTGAAGTGGATTTAACAGCGGGTGTAGTACGAGTTGCAGAACAAAATTTTACCAATCAAAAATGGGCGGGTAACAACTATGCCCGTGAAATTGATTTGGTAATTAGAGGGAATCAATATTGGTTATTAGATGCTTATTTACTGGGTTGGAAGCATATCCTTAGTGTAATTTAATTCCATTATTTTGGTAAACCAGCTAAAATAGTTATTTACTAAAATCTCACTCTGAGGACAAACACCGGTTGTTTCCTTTCGCAAAAAAAGTAGCTTGGACCAAGATGGAAAGAATAGGGTGGAAAAGAGGCGAGTAAACTATCTGTCCTATTTGACCTTTAATCACTATCGTTTAATTGGTGTGTTGATTATTCGATGGTGTTTCGCTATCAACACACATTGACGAGAGAATGATAGATGAATATATATGTAGGTAATTTATCCTATAACCTGAGTAAAGAGGATTTAAAAACACTCTTTTCAGAGTATGGAGAGGTGTCTGAGGTAAATCTCATCACCGATAAATACAGCGGCAAATCGAAAGGGTTTGCTTTTGTGGAAATGCCTAAACAATCAGAGGCAGAAGCGGCTATCAAAGCCCTTAATGAAAGTCCAATAAAAGGAAGAAATATCAAAGTTAATCAAGCACGTCCGCGTAATGAGCGACCACAACGTAAATCGAGGTATTAACCTCTAAATTAAAACGCCAAGCTTTGCTTGGCGTTTATTTTTACCGAGAATTCGTGTCAGAAAAGTAGTTATATTTACCCGTTAGCTATTTTCTAGCGGTAGCTAACCACTTTAACCGGCGCATAATCGACACTCAGTTGGCGATGAGTGCCCATTGTAATTATCTCACGACTATCAACTTAAGGACTGTCATCTTGGACCATGAAAAAAGTTTCAGTCAATCTAACCAACTTATTTAGTCAATGGCAGCAAATCGGTACAGATTTCTGGTTTTGCGGTGCGGCCTTCGATAAGAAGCAGGGCACCTTGCTTAATATTCAAGAAATAGCCCAACGGTTTAGGCAAGCTCAGTCAAAAGCCGCTATAGCCGAAAATTTAAGTCAATTAAACGGTTTTTATTCTTTGATCTGGATTGGACCCTGGGGTACCGTTGCCGCTGTCGATCCGGTTCGAAGCCGTCCCTTGTTTATTGGTAGTCAAGCAGAGCGGATTATTATTACTGATGATGCTGAGCAGGCGAGAAAATTTGCCGACATGTTCGAAAGAAACGTTGACTACACGGAGGAGTTTAGGTTAACCGGATATGTCACTGGTAGAAATACCCTGTTTGATCAGGTTAAGCAATTACAAGCCGGTGAATGTGTCATCATCGGTGAATCGATAGAGTGGATACGATATTATCGCTATATTCCTACCGCCAATTCTACCTTGGATGCCACACAACTGCTGGCCGGCGTGAGGAAATGTACTGAAGCCGCCATCGGTCGGTTAATCGAATATGCTAATGGTCGACAAATTGTCATTCCGCTCAGTGGCGGTTACGATTCAAGAAGTATAGCATTGTTGCTTCACCAATTCCAATATCCTAATATCGTTACTTTTAGCTTTGGTCGTCCAGATTGCGCAGAAGCACGCATTAGTCGATTGGTTGCTAAAACGCTAGGCTTACCATGGCATTTTGTTTCCTATAGCAATAAGCAATGGCAAAGATGGATCAAAACTGAACAATTCAAACACTATGTCCAAAAAATTCATTCGCATGTTTCGGTACCAACTATTCAAGCCTGGCCAGCGGCTTGGCAACTTTTAAAAGATCAAGTGTTCACTCAAGATTGTATTGTGGTGCCAGGGCATACTGTAGTACCAGTGTATGTTGGCAATTTTTTTGTCAAGGAATCGGTGTCTGTTAGTAACCCAATAGAATGGGTTACGAGTACAATAGTAGACCACTATTATCATCTGTATCCGCTTTCAAAAACTCAACGGCTCAAATGGCAAACAAACTTAAACACTCAAATTACTACCATGATGGGTAATTCAACTTCAAGGTTGCCAGCATCCCTACTTGAAGAATGGAAATGGCAAGAAATAGAAGCAAAGTATATTGTTAACTCTAACAGATATTATGATTCCTTTGGCTTAGATTGGTGGATGCCCTTATGGGATCAGGAGGTTGCTGACTTTTGGGCCACAGTTCCCTATGAATATAAACACCATCATCGGCTCTGGATAGATTTTGTAAAAGGTCTCTGGCAAGCTAAAACTTCAATCAGTCCTGGCTTAGGTCATTCACACGACGAGACTGTCAAGCTAAAACGGGTAATAAAGCACGCTATTTCAGGTCTCATACATACTTCTCTAATCCAACGTTGGCGTCACCAGCAAAAATTATTTGGCATCATCCCACTATTGGAAGGTATCAAACTGGATTTGATGGGAATTAGAATGGGTGTTGCTGTTCCTTCCTACTTAACGGGCTTGACCTTAAAATATTGTAATCCAGACGTTAGAAATAGCCTATAAAAATTTTAAATTCAGTTATTTAAGAGTGATCAGTTGAGCCGGTTTTGACGGGTAACTTTATTTAACCGAACCATAGTTTCTTGAATGATGGATGGGTTTGGCGTTGAGTGATCCATTACTAAATGATCTATATCTTTAATGAAGGAAATCTATTATGCGCTGGGAAAATGGTCGCAAAAGTGAAAATGTTGAAGACCGTCGCGGCAAACGTGTTTCATCCCCAACTACTTTTGCCGGGGGTGGTTTAGGTGCACTGATTATTGTTCTTATTGCTATGTATTTTGGTGTTGATCCTACTATTATTCTCCAGCAAATTGGTGTTGGTGGCAATCATACCGAATCGAGTCATCATGAACCAGTAACTTTTTCTCCGGAGGAAAATGTTTTGGCTGATTTTGTTGCCGTCGTTTTAGGTGATACGGAAGATACTTGGCATACCTTATTTAAAGCTAAGGGGAATACTTACCAAGATCCTATTTTGGTATTGTTTTCTGGCGCGGTACAATCGGCTTGTGGTTTTGCCCAAGCAGCGGTTGGACCATTTTATTGTCCGGCTGATCATAAAGTTTATATCGATCTGAGCTTTTATCGAGACCTGAAGGAACGTCATCAAGCTCCAGGTGACTTCGCTCAAGCCTATGTTATTGCACATGAAGTTGGACATCATGTGCAAAATTTGTTGGGTATTTCTGGAAAAGTGCATCAACAACAGCAACAACTTAGTCAGGTCGAAGCCAATCAATTGTCAGTTCGCCTAGAATTACAAGCAGATTGCTTAGCCGGTGTTTGGGCACACCATGCTCAAAAAATGCGGCAAATTCTTGAAAGTGGCGATATAGAGGAAGCATTGAATGCAGCCAGTAGTATCGGTGACGACCGCTTACAAAAACAAGCTCGTGGTTACGTGACGCCAGAATCATTTACCCATGGTACTTCAGCACAGCGCATGCGTTGGTTTAAACAAGGTTTTGATGGTGGTCAGTTGACCAATTGTAATACTTTTGAAGCAACTCAGTTGTGATAACTACTTAGTTACCATCATTAAAAACACCTAAAGCGTTTCACCACGATAGCCGTGAGGAAATTATAATTAACCCAAGGTGCCTAACTTTAGGATAAAGCCAAATCAACCCAAACTAAGCGATGATCAGAACTCGCTTCTACCTCACCCCGCTTGGCTACTAAATAATGTAGTGGCGCCGAAGTCGTTGGCCAAAAAATACCACTGGCATGTACTTTTAAGCAGCTCGCTGGTAACACATAATCCACTCGCAAACCCCAACTCGCGGTGTGATAAGCCGGATCACCACGGTGATTTTGATAACCAGCTGGATTTAATTGTGCTTGTTCTTTACCACCCAAACTGCTCGGAATGGGCTGTGTTTGAATACGCGGATGATGTAGGAGTTGATTAATCGCTTGATTGATACTCTCGCCATCCTGGGGATCGGCATTCAGATCGCCCATGATGACAAAATCCGGATCGCTTAAGCCACCAAATTGTCCTTTATCATCATAAAGATAATTGTTTTGGTCCGGGCTGATGTAATCTGCCCAAAGTCGAATCTCATCAAAATTACGTAACTTATGACGTTGTTCTTGACCATCAAAAACTGGGGGAGCTGGATGGGCTACTAAAAGGTGAACCGTTCCTCCTGGTAACGCAATTGGCACATCCACATGATTTTTAGATGATAACCGCAAAATATTCAATTGTTCAGCAGAATACCATGATTCACCGGTGGGGGGATTAATCGGTAATTTAGCTTGGGGCATATCTTTCCATAAAAATCTTTGGAAAGTACGAATCTGTTTCCAGCGCAGCGGGTACTTAGCTAGCACCGCAAACGCGTATTGCCCAGGATGAAACCCAAATCCTAGTGCATCACCAGGACTATCAGTTCGACCATCTTTATCCAAATCCATTCTCGAAGGAATCCCGGTATTAGTTGGAATTGCATAACGATATGGAAAATAAGTAGAAACCGCTCCATTCTGACTTACGCTTAAATAATGATCTTGAAATAACTGTAAGGCGGTTTTTGTCCCATCGTAATCTAATTCTTGGAGAACGAGCACATCCGGATTCACTCTCTGAATAATCTCAGCTACATTTTTAGCTTGAGGGTGATGAGGCGTTGATAAATCGGTTATCAATGCGCCGCTTTGGGGACGAGTCAGCCCCGCATTAAAAGTAGCAAAGCGAAAGGTTTTGATCATTCAACCTCAATTCTGTAAATAAATTTTTACCCTGGCTTCTTTTCGTTATGGTTTGAATCAAAAGACTACGATGATAGGAGGCGCTATTCCTCCTATCGCCTAACTACTTGACTATTTCTCCCTTTCCCGAATGACTAGTTCAATCCCATTTTGATTCTGAACTACAATCTTTGATCCTGGAGAAGTCATGGTTTGATAACCCATGAACACCGTTACTTGACCGGCGGCTACTTTCAAAAAATCTTCATACAAGGGTGCTAAATAAACTGCTGGTAATGCCGCTAGTGGTTCAAATGCTTCTAGTTTTGCTAAATCACCATTCCAAGCTTTTACCTGTGATTTTCCCGTCAATTTATCTCTCACTAACATAAAGTCAACCGGCTTCATTGCTACAGCAGTTGGCTCATAATGACCGTATACTAACATTTCACCGGGTTGACCAATATGGCTCGGATCAACTTGAATTTGGCCGTATAGTTTCACGAGGTCGGTCTCGGTCATTTCCGTATGCTGCTGAAACGAGTCACCGTTAATTGATATACCACCCGCTAGTAGCGCTGGTGTTGATGATGATTGCATTTGTCCATCAAAGATGGTGGCTTCTAAATGGGGTAAGGTGACCACATCGGTGGTATCATTGCTTGACAACGCTGATGGTGAAACGGCGATTTGGACATCTTGTAAAATTACCTCTGCAGGTAAAACTACACCTTCACCTAAAATAACGCACTTTAATTGACTTTGCGGTTGAATGATGAGGTGTTCTAAGCGTGCGGGTGCCTGACAATCACCGCTGATTTGACCAGCTATTGCCCCGCCATGGAGTACGGTGTTAGCGGCTAATTTGACATCAATGAAAGTTCCGCCAATTTGGCTTTGGTTATCAATGACGCCTTGTAAGGTGCCACCAGTAACTGTTCTTCCCACAAATTGGATATCGATTAAGGTACCTTGATTGATAATATCACCGGTTAATTTGCCTCCATGCACCTGTGCTGCCGGAGCAATCGTCACTTGAGAAATCCAGCCTTGGTTTTCAATATGATCTTGAAGTAAACCACCCGCTACACTGGCTTGTGGACCGAAAGTGACTGCTTGCAGCGTTTGATGATGATTATCACAAGGCCAATTAATAAAATCGGTATTTAATGGACAAGTGTTGTTGGGTAAGTTACTCAGGAAAATGGTCGGTTCTATGGTTAAAGGCGCTGGGATCTCCACTAGATCTAGAGGCGTTTCCGTCACACCAATGTTGTTAAATGGGTCACTGTCTAAGCTACCGTTTGCTGGGGTAAGATTAACTATGGAACTTCCGTTTTTTTCTTCAGTCGGTAGGTCAGCCGTTGCTGTGTCCGTCAGTAATTCGCTAACCGTGTCTAGCGGGGTCGTTATTCCGGTTATGGATTTTTCAGCTAACCAAGTTGGTAGTGTTGCAGTTGTCACCAGCGGTGGTTGGTCAGTGACCATCACATCAACTTGCGCAGTGGCTTGGACACGCGGATCAGTTTGGGAAATAACGGTCATGGTGATGGCATTGCTAGCACCCAGTTCTTGGGGCAAAGTCAATTGCGGTGTCACCACGATGCTATCAAGTCCTGCCACTGTTATTTGAGATTCACCTAAGTTTAGTGGCCAACCAGCGGCATTGGTTAGCGTGACGAGATAAGTATCCATTTGTGGACCGTTGTTGAAGAGGATAAAAGACAACCTCAAAGTGGTTTGAGGCTGACCAAATAAGTTGCCGATGCTAACAAGATTCACATCCGGTAAGATTTTATGGGGTCCAACGACAATCGCCGTTGCCGTAATTAAGTCAGATAACGTTACCCCAGCGTCGATTAGGATGGTATCAGCAAAGAGATTAACTTGGCCATTAGCTGTCATGATAGGGGTTTGGTTATGCCGAAGATCAATGATTCCACCTGATCCGACTGCTAGGGTAATTTGACCGGTTGCTTCGAGGAAGGGATTAGCCATATTGCTTAAATCGAGGAGCCAATCGTTACCGCCGAAGATAGTCACATTGCCGCCACTGATATGCGTTTGTGCCCCAGTTAAATCGATAACACTCGGTTCAATTTGCACAAAACCATCTTTACCCGGTGGTTGACAATAAGGACTGCCTTTACCGGCTCGATAAATACCATTATTAAGATAAACATCGGGTAAGGAAACGAGCCATAGGTTGCCACCATCACCGCCGGTTTGTTGTTCCGTCGCTGCTGGGTTACAATGACCACCATCGCCAGCTAAGGCTTTAGCGCCATTTTGGTTGTAAAGGTGACCGGGACCACCGAGTTTTCCCCAAATTTGAGTGAGTCCACCGCGTCCTGCTTGACCCGCCCCGGTACCTAAAACGTGACCACCTTGACCGGCTTGAATGACACCTTGATTAGTAGTATTACGTCCTAGAACCAGAGCATCACCACCCGGTGCTCCATAGTTCTCACTACTGCCACCATTACCGGCTTGGATTTGACCAAGATTCACTATTGGTCCACCGTCACCATACCACCACCAATCGCCCATTTTATCCTGGCGTTGTAACTGACTACCAACTTTGATGATAATACTAGCACCTGGTTTAGCGCAGTCAGTGGTGCACGTTTCAGTATCACTATCGGCACCATCTAATCCTAAAACATAACCTTGGTTTTGAAAGTAATCTGTCGCTTGGATTTCTAAGGCACTACCTTGATTATCCCGACTGAGTAGAACCGCATTGTCATCGATACACAATGCTTTAACTTGAATTAGGGGTAGCCCTACGATGGCGTGAGCCGATTTGATGTGAACGACATCAGCGGTACCGGGCAGTTCCGCTCCAGGTTGGAGACGTTGCCAAGCGGTAGGATCTTCCCACCAAGGAGATTGACCAGAGGTCTCTATTGTTATTTTTTCTGGCGAACAATCAGCGGGACCGGTGATATTAGCCGTTAGTGGTACTTGAACAGTGGTTTCATGGTAAGTCAGACTCAGTTGCGCCGATTTATCTCCCAAAGTCATTGGTGTTAATTGTACCAGGAGAGAACAACTTTGTTGGGGAACGAGGAAGGTGCAGTAGCTATCATAAACTTTAAATTCAGTAGAATCGAGTTGAATGCGAGTGAATATCAGATTCGTTGTGCCCCGATTGGTCAAAGTGAGCGTCCAACTCGGGATAGCTTTACCAATGGTGAGGGTTCCAAAATCGTGTTCAGCTTCTGATAATTCCAATTGAGGTTCGCCTTCACTAACCGCTTGGGCGCTCCAGTAGTAGGTCGGCATGGGTACGTCGGGATCAGTGTAAGTGATAACCGGTCGAACTTCCTTGATTCCGGCTGAGGTTGGGTGAAATTCAACCGTGAACAAACACGAAGCATGCGCCTGTTCTTGCCAATGACCATAATAACATTGCTTATCCAGAATACTAAATTCCTCCGCATGACGACCTTTCAGGGTTAGTGTATCCAGATCCAGGGAAGTACAACCGGTGGTCCACATGTCAAAGCGTTGCTGACGACTAAGACGATTGCCAACTACCTCAACACCGAAGTCCAATCGGTAAGGGTTAGCCGTAAGCGATCGATGCGCAATAGCGTTAGGGCTACAACTTTGGCCTTGTAAATCTACTGTGGTAGGTGATTGCGGATCGTTAGAGCTAATTTGCAATTGGGTTTGGTAAGCAGCGATGGTAGCGGCCGGTGGTTGAAATTGCAGGGTTACAGTACAACTGCCTGCTGGAATCAACACATTGTTAGCGCAATTATCTTTATTAATTTGAAAAATCGATGTATCCGCCAGTTCTAAACTCTCTATGCGTAAACCACCTTTGCCGGTATTGGTGATAGTTAACGTATGTTTGGCGAGTTTGTTAGTTTGAACAAAATCAATGAGTGATTGATCCAAAGTCAGTTGTGGCGTTCCAGCAATGCCAAATTCAGCGGTGCAAGTCTTCTTATCGTAAAGGCTAATGCTAGCTTTAGTCGTTGCACCGCTACAATCCTGATTCCAGGCGAGAAAGGTGGAACCGGGGTCGGGAATAGCAGTTAAAGTCACTGTTGTACCACTGAGGTAAGAACGAATACAGCGATCACCGCAATCTAATTGCCCCACATCACTAGTAACGCGACCACTGCCTTGACCGGATTTGGTAATCGTTAAGGTATAATAAGGTAATGGCTCAAAACGCGCTTCGCAAACGCGATCTTCAGTTAAAAACAATGAACTACCACACCCTTGACCAAAAAATCCTACAAAACTAGAAATTGAATCTGGAATCGCTTGTAGCGTAATTTGGCTTTGATGAGCAACAGTTTGAGTGCAGTTGGGTTGGCAAGTAGTCGTTTGGTTGTTGACGGTGAGACTAAGAGTACCATTGCCGCTACCCGTTTTATTGAGTGTGATAGTATGTTCTGGAAAGGAACGCGTTTCAAAGAGGGCGGTACAATTTAGGTTCTTAGTAATTTGTAACGTGAGTTCCAGCTCGAAATTGTCACCACAATCACCTCCCCACTGAATGAACTCGAAGTTAGGAGCAGCTTGAGTGGTGAGAGTGAGAGTGCTGTTAGCGGGGTATTCTTCACTGCAATCGCTACCACAGTCAATGCCAGTGGCGGTAATCATGCCTTCGCCGGTTTTTTCAAGGGTGAGAGTGTAATGCGAATCGGTGGGACAGCTATCGAGTGGGGAATTTTGGTCTTCCCAACCTTTGCAGTTAGCGTCAAGAAATTGGATAAGAGTGGGATCGGTGGCAGTGAGATAGTTGTTGCTTAAACGACAGTTATCTCCCTCTATTAGTTGTAATGAACTGATCGTATTAGGAATATCACCACAGAGTTGGTTATTCGATAAATTTAAACCCACTAAGTTACTCAAGTTCCCCAACGACTTGGGAATTGGGCCGGTGAGTTGGTTGCTATGCAAAGCGAGCGTCTCTAAGTTACTCAAGTTTCCCAACGAGCTAGGAATTGAGCCGGTGAGTTGGTTTCCTGACAGAGCAAGAATATATAAATTACTCAAATTCCCCAACGACTCGGGAATTGGGCCGGTGAGTTGGTTTCCTGACAGATAGAGAGAGTCTAACAGACTCAATTTTTCCAATGAGTTGGAAAGGGTGCCACTCAGTTTATTTTCGGGCAATTCGAGGCTATAAACTTGCCCATTGTCACACTTTATTCCATACCAACTGCAAGGTGTATCGGTTTCATTCCAACCAGTTTTATTCCCCCAATTTGGACCCTGAGTACTGTTATAAAGATCCAGCAATGCCTGGCATTCTTCCTTGGGAATGTCAGTTACCGCATCGCAATCAGTAGCACTCCAGCCAAGTGGAGATAAAGCGAATAGAGCAATAGCGAAAATACTTCGTTTTAATACTAGAGAAAATGAGTAGCTGTTCATTTTCCTCCTCCTGAAAAAAAATGGTCAATTGAATTCGGAGAATAAGGTCGATTGAAGGTAAGTATAGTTGGTTTTTGTGGATTTGCTATTTAATAGTCTGAAGCAGAATTTTCCGGATGGAAGGATTCACAGAATAAAATTGCCCAGCAATCATCCCCTTCTGTCAATTAATTAATTTTGAAAATTCTGATTCAGACGAGATGCTTAGATGTATCAAAATTGATAGGTGGTCAAGTTAGATTGTGCAAAACCAAAATCAACATTTATAATGCGTTTATACCAATGATTCTTTCTGCTCCGGTTTATACTATCCCTTGAACTATTTGGAACTAATCTTTTCGCATGAAATGGAGTTTCGTTTTTGTCTGTCAAGCTGGCGAGTTGGAAATTAAATCCCTGTTACTGGCAGCTTCTCTCAAACATTTTTTGCGCTGTGATTATGAATGTGTGGCGGCCATTCCCCAACCAGTAAGCCAATGGGGACAAATTTCCGCATCAACTCAGGCGTTAATGCAAACATTAGATGTTCGTTCAGTTCCGATTACCAATCCAATCGATCTGAACTATCCGATTGGCAATAAAGTCGCTTGCTTAGGGATTGAGAGCACCGCTGATAAAATTGTTTTTTTGGACAGTGATATCTTATGTTTACGTGAATTCTCTCCGGAAACTCAACCAGAATTAGCGGAAATTTTTCGAGTACCGTTTGCTGCCAAACCAGCCGATTTAGCCACTTTTACTCGTGATGCGCAATTATGGCAACCGGTTTATAATTTATTTCAATTACCTCTACCGCAGTGGCGAGTCATTGCGACGGTTTCCGGGGAATTGATGTTACCTTATTTTAATGCCGGCGTGATTGCTATCTCTAACGGAATTGATCTGGCGCCAGTTTGGCAGCAATGCTGTCAACAGATTGATGCGCAACCCACTATCACTAATAAACGTCCTTGGTTAGACCAGATTGCTTTACCTATTGCCGTAAGTCAGTTAAATTTAAAGCACCATTGCTTGGATGAACGCTTCAACTATCCAGCACATCTTAAACCACTCTCAACCCATTTACCAATTTGGTGTCATTATCATTGGCCCACGGTGATTCG
This sequence comes from Thioploca sp., assembly GCA_012032555.1. Classification (GTDB taxonomy): domain Bacteria; phylum Pseudomonadota; class Gammaproteobacteria; order Beggiatoales; family Beggiatoaceae; genus Thioploca. Next base: position 4,590 of record JAAUSR010000042.1, on the reverse strand, counting down.
GCGGGAGTCACGGCTTAATCAGTTGGTCGTCAAATTGGCCGCCACTTATCCCCAATTGAAAACTTTGTTACTCAGTTCACCACCTTGGGCGCAATTGTTACAACCTTATACGCTAGCTAAACCGACGCAACGATTTTTCAAGCTACCACGATTCAAGCGGTCAAACCCGTTACCCGCTTCACCGGAAATGATTATCACCGGCATTCCACGCAGTGGTACCAGCTATTTATGTCGATTATTACACACAATTCCAAATTGTGTGGTGATTAATGAACCAACGCAAATATTTGCGCCACTAACTCATGAATTATGTCCCTGGTCAATCGCCACTTTTTATCAAGCATTACGACGCGATATCCTCGATGGTCAACCGGTCGAAAATAAAATGGATAATGGTCAACTCATTGAAGATACAGCGATTACTGATAAACGAACTTTATATCAGCCTCAAGTGAGTCGTCCCGATTTTCTGTTGGGAACTAAAAATACTTTAGCTTATCTTTCCAGAATTCCTCAGCTACAACAAGTTTTACCCCAAGTACCGATGATAGCTTGCGTGCGCCATCCGCTTGATACGATTGCTTCATGGAAAACCAGTTTTCCACATCTCCAACACGCGGCGGTAACGGAATTTCCCCTTGGACAGGTTAACGATCCGTTATTATTACCTTGGCAACGACAGCGACTAGCCGATATTGCTGCCACAACTGCGATGGCTTGGCGACGGGCATTATTGTGGCGTTATTTAGCGGAGATCATCCTGACTCATGCGCATCAATTGATCATTATTCGCTATGAAGAATTAGTGACACAACCCGCTCCGGTATTGAGAAAACTGTTTCGCCAGATTCCACTAGCACCGTTCTTATCTCTTCCGCCGATCACGCCTTCCACGGTGCGACAGAAACGGGAAATATTGGATGATGATGATCGACAAGCGATTGCCGATATTTGTAATCCTGGTGCCATGGAGTTGGGATATTCTATTTTTAAATTAGATTAAATGGATTAAAATAATCATAGATTGGGTTGAGGAACGAAACCCAACACCAGTTAACGAGACAAGCTTAGTTAGGTTGGGGGAATGAAACTTATATTTCTCTAGTCACACGTAACAATTCTTCTAATGCTGTATCTCCAGCTAAAAGTCGTTTGATGCCATTTTGTTGAATCGTGTCCGTTTGTTGATGAGCATAAGCTTCTAAAGTGTGTTGTCCGGCGCTATCATGGATCATGGTACGAAGGGCATTGTCTATATTAACTAATTCATAAATACCAATCCGGTGACGATAACCCATTAGATTACAGGCGGGACAACCTTGAGGTGAATATAAAGTAATTGGTTCATTGAAATGTAAGTTCAATGGTTCTATTTGGTTAGTCTGATAGGCTTGTTTACAATGCGAACACAGTAAGCGCATTAACCGTTGCGACATTACCGCTATCAAACTAGAAGCAATCAGAAACGGCTCTATCTCCATATCACGCAGACGCGTAACGGCACCAATCGCGGTATTGGTATGTAAAGTCGATAAAAATAAATGCCCGGTTAAACTCGCTTGGACGGCAATTTGCGCCGTTTCAGTATCGCGGATTTCACCAACCATCACGATATCAGGATCTTGGCGTAAAATAGCGCGTAATCCTTTAGCAAAACTCAGATTGGTTTTAACATTAACTTGGGTTTGTCCAATTCCATCCAGATAATATTCTATCGGATCTTCAACGGTCATGATGTTACGACTGCGATCATTTAAGTAATTCAACATGGCATACAAGCTGGTCGTTTTCCCAGAACCGGTGGGACCCGTCACTAACAAAACCCCATGCGGTTTTTGCAATTGTTCTTGCAACCGCTTGAGAATATCGGGGGACATACCGAGATAGTTAAGATCAAGACGCCCGGTTTGTTTATCGAGTAGACGTAACACCACCCTTTCACCATGTCCACAAGGAATAGTCGAAACACGGATATCAACTGCTCGACCGGCAACACGTAAGGAAATCCGTCCATCTTGCGGTAAGCGCTTTTCAGCAATATCGAGTTTAGCCATCACTTTAATACGAGAAATTAGCAACGGTGCTAATACTCGCCGCGGTTGGAGAACTTCCCGTAATACCCCATCCACCCGAAAACGAACGACTAATCGGCTTTCAAACGGTTCGATATGAATATCTGAAGCATTTTCTTTAATCGCTTCCGAAAGCAGTGCATTAATCAAGCGGATAATCGGCGCATCATCTTCCGTCTCTAACAAATCTTCTGGTTCCGCTAATTGTTGAGCGACTTCAAATAAATCAAGTTCTTCATCTAAATCTGCGATCATTTGCATCGATTGCTGGGAAGCGCGTTGTTCATAATGGGTAATCAACAAAATATCAAACTGCTCTACTGAAATCGCTTGTAAAATCATCGGCATTCCCAAACAACGTCGCACTTCACTTAAAGTATGACGGGTTAATCCCGGCCGATAACAAACCGTAGCCTGATCGACGTTAATATGGGTTACTATTACGCCATGACGTTTGGCAAAGGCAAATGGTAGTAGAGGGAATTGAATGATTTCAGTTGGACTGATCATGGGTTATTGTGCCCGTTCTAATTAATAAGTTGAGTGTATTGAGGTACTTCGCTTACAATGAAGACTGGTTATAATAATATAATTCATTCTCTAGCTGATTTAAAATCATGACTACCAAACACCGAATTCCCCCACTCCAATTAACACAGTGGGTCATTACGATCTTAGAATATTTAGAATGGCTGGGTTTGTTGATTATCACCTTAGCCACTGTCGTGGCTGTTGGGCAAGAAGTTTACACGATGTTAATGCGACTTGAAGTTCGGTTAGAAGATATTCTATTATTATTTATCTTTCTTGAAATTTTAACTATGGTCGGACTTTATTTTGCCAGTGGCAAATTACCAATACGGTACCCTCTTTATATCGCCATTGTTGCTATTGCACGTTATATTACCATTGGCATGAAACAAATGCCGGGCATAACCATTATCACCTTAAGTTCGGCTATTCTTATTTTAGTTATTGCGGTATTTATTATTCGTTATAGTCCCCAAGACCATCTCGATGAATAATTTTCTTTACCATGGCTAATTCATTATAAATCAAGCAGATGAAACTTAAATTCCCTAAACTGATAAAAAAACGTCAACTACAACCGGCTTCCTGTGATATTTGTTTAATTGTATACAACAATGCGCTATTACATGCGAATACCCAAAATTTAGTGGCACAACACGATGAATCTCTATTTCAATTCACCCCCACTGAATTAGCTAGTGCTGCTCGACGATTATTGCCTTTAGCGACCGCTCAACAACGCATTGCATTAGCTTTACCCAGTCGTGAATTTGTGGCGACTAGTCTCAAATTGCCGGCTATTGATGCGCAAAATATAAAAAATGCAGTTAGTTTACAATTACCAACCTTGTTACCGGGGGTAACTGAACCCCTATTACTAGCGGTACAAGCTCAAACACCCGGGGAACAGACTTATGCCTTATGGTTTCCCGTTAAACGTGCAGAAGAATTATTTCAAGCATTTGACAAAGTCGGTTTATTGCTAGCGTGTATCTTACCTCGTCCGGTAGTGACTTTACCCAAAAACAATGTGGCTTGCCAAGTCTATGATGAAGATGACAATACTATCACTTATATGGAATGGTCAGGTCATGTTATTCAACGTTGGTTACATTTACCTAAAATCGACCGAGATGAACCGGTATTCCAGCAACAATTAGAAGAAGCGATGTCTGGTTTCACGAGTCATCTTGAGCAGGAATGGAAAACCAATATGAGTGACTGGGAAGAAATACCTATGCCACCCATAGCGGCATATGGTTATGCTTTAGTACCGCCCAGTGCGATATTGGCTTCGCTTCAAGCGGCTAAACAGCGGCAAAGAAAATGGTTAGGTATAGCGGCTGGGATACTTGGATTCAGTATCATTTTAGGTATTTCTGTAGCTATTATTCATCAACTCCGTCTTGAACAACGTTTAGCGGACTTGAAACAACGCACTGATAAGGTCAATCAATGGCGTGCCGAAGTCAATCAATTTGAGGAAGCATTTGGGCCAGTTAAAAATTTTCCTCATCAAGATGTCGTAAAAATACTTCAAATCTTAAATGAACTCATTCCTAAAGACAGTTGGATTGTTAGTTTTCAAATTGAAGGTGGGGTAGTCAAATTAGAAGGTTATAGTTTGGAACCCACTAAATTAATTGAAATATTAACTAAACAACCCGAGTTTTACGATGTTCATCAAAGTCGTGGTACCACTCAAGAAGTCAATCGCAAAGAGTTGCGCTTTGGTATCGATTTTAAATTAAAAGATTTTGATTTAGCGACTTATTGGTTAGAATATTTTCCCAATAAGAAATGAGCTAGAATGGTTGATCCTCACCCTAACCCTTTCCCCAATGGAGATGGAGCAAAAATCACTTAATTTAAGCCGTGGGTGGTAGGGTCACTGCCATTAAGTTAAGCCGGATTCTCCCCCTCCTTACCAAGGAGGGGGTTGGGGGGGTGGTAATTAATCATTTGAATAGAATAAACTTTTTTAACC
>JAAUSR010000110.1 GCA_012032555.1 Thioploca sp. | reverse complement strand
TAAAACCACCCCCCGACCCCCTCCTTGGTAAGGAGGGGGGAAGTAAACTGCTTAACTTAATGGCAGTGAAGCCAAGCCGTCCCACACGTGACCGAAAGCCAGAGGGTTATCATTACCGTATCCAAGAACACCTGGTTTCAAAACTATCGGAAAGAACCCGTCGACTGGAACGTAAAAGCTGTTTTATTCTCGCCCCCAATCAGTTGGATGACCAGGCACTCTCTGATGACGATCTCATCGCCGCTTATCAAGACCAACAGACGGTTGAAAGGGGGTTTCGCTTTCTTAAAGACCCTCTGTTTATGGCTTTAACGCTGTTTTTGAAATCACCTCAACGTATTATGCCACTGATGATAATGATGACCTTCTGCCTTCTCGTTTATGCCGATTTAGAATACCGCATTCGCCCAGCCCTTAACGCACACCATGAGACTATTCCCCATCAAAAGGGCCAGGCCATTTCAAATCCTACAGCACGTTGGGTGTTTTAGCTCTTTGCTGGAATTCATGTCCTGGTCATTGAGTAGCTACACTCATTGGTGCTCAATTTGAGTCCCTATCATCTCTTAGTGCTCAAGTTATTGGGACCGCAATATTAGAAATTATATTCCGCAAGTGGATAAGCGGGTATGGAATGTGAGTCATATGTAAAGTAATTATCCAGTCGAGTAGCTCCAAGGAACTACCCTCTGGTGCTCTCACCGAACCGGATGTGAAACTCTCACTTCATCTGACTCTTATCATTCAATCTGAAAAAAGAACATACCTTACCAAGGTGCCAGCCAGTGTCGCCAGTAGGGTGCGTTAGGCAGTAGCCGTAACGCATCCTTCAATTCATTTAGACAAACATAAGTTAATGTTATCTTGAATGTTTTTGGTGCATTAATAACGTACCCTACACTAGCGGTCATGCTCTTTCTGAAATGAAAGAGTACAAGTGGTTTAATTAGGTCAATTTCAAATGCGCAAAAGACCGCTGTAAATTTTTGAAAACTTCTTGCGCTAGGTCTTCAATCTTATTATCAGATGATATTGATTGATAACGACTACTTTCACCATTTGCTATTTGCTGGCTTAATTGAATAGCTACCCGTCGACTTAACCAACGCCCACTTTCCGGTTGTTGTGTTAACAGCTTTTCGATAACCGTTTGATCAATTTCACATAATAAAACTTCACTTTCGGTATATATCGTAAAATTATAAGTATCTCCAGCCAACATGGCATTACCCCCAATTAAATAACCCGGACTTAATAAAACCTTTGGTTCATCTGATAAATTTTTTCCCACTTTTTTACGCCAATTTTTTGCTGACAATATTCCCTCAATTACCAAAAACATAGCGGTTGCTATTTCACCTCCTTGAATTACCTGTACCTGAGTTGGTAATTGCCGCAAAGAAGCGGATGTTGCTAATAATTGTAATTCTGGCTCTGCTAAATCCTGGAATAACTCCGTGGTACCCAGCAACATCACCAGGTGATTTATTGTCGGTTTAACAAAATCCCATTGCGCTGATACTGTTACTGGTTTTTGTATGGCAGAAGACAAACCAGCACAATGTAAATGCTGTAAAATTTGTTGTTGAACTAAATGATGCCCTCGAAAGCGAGTTTTAAAGGTAGGATAAATAACGACAGCATATTCAACACCTTGTAGAGTAATATTTTTAATCGATACCGATGGTTTAGGGGCATTAGAGACTGAAAAATGAGGTGAAGTTTCTATGGCGGCTGACTGTAAAATGCGTTTCGCCCGTTCCACCGGCACTTCTATTCCCAGTACGACCGTTACCACGTCTTCAAAAAATGGCTGAGGAACCGAAAAATTGGTAATGGTACAAGAGGAAACTCGACTATTCGGGATAACAACAATGTTACCATTACTGTCAAGTATTCTAGTGGTACGCCAACTAATTTCTTGGACTTCACCTTCGATGCTTCGACCACCATCATGTAGACGAATACAATCTCCAATCTTAATGGTTTGGTCTAGATTCATAGCCAATCCAGCGAACAGGTCGAGGATAAGATTCTTTAATGATAATCCAACCACGACACTAACCGCCCCAGAAGCGGCTATAATAAAGGTTAAATCCTGTTTAAAAATAACGCCAACAATAGCAGCTATTGCTAATAAATAAATGATGGCAGAAGATAATTGGATAAGTAACCGAGGAACTTGAGTATCTAGCGCAGCGGCAATAAACTTTTCAAGCAGAACATATTGCACTATCCGTTGTACTAAAACCGCTAACACCCAAAACTCAGCAATACCTAACACGTAACCCGAAATAGTAACAATATTTTTAAGCGCTGCTAATCCGCTACTTTGATAAGCTTCTCCACCATAAAGAATGAAGACACCTAATATCAAACTTAACACCAGGGGGATTAGGAGTTTCTTAAACAGAATTTCCGAATTAACTGAGTTAGTTGGAGTAGCCATTATTTTAATCTAAGGTAAAACGTTGAATTTCGACTGAGGTTTGTTGAACTGCTGCCGCTAACTGTGTCATAGTCTGACTAATCTCTTCGGCAGCAGTAGCCGTTGATTCGCTGCTGACTTGAATCTCACTAATTCGTTCCGATAAGGATTGTACTGCCATAGATTGTTGAACAATTGCTACGGAGATATTCTGGACCATTTCCCCACTAGTTTTGGCTGTAGTGGCAATCTGTGCTACCACTTGGCGGGTTTCTTCCGCTGCTTGAACACCCAGCTGCACACTGGCCACTGAATTAGTGATTACGCCACCAATGTTACGGGCGGAAGTACTAACTTCTTCAGCTAGTTTACCAATTTGTTGAGCGACAAAACCAAATCCTAACCCATGTTCGCCAGCGCGCATAGCTTCTAGCCCGGCATTTAATGATAGTAAGTGAGTTTTATCGGCAATGCGGGTAATTTCACCGGTGATTTGCTCAATTCGGTGGTATTCATTACCAATTTGTTGAATTAATGTGGTTAACCGGTTTAATTGTTCTTGACCTTCGGCAGCTAACTTAGCGCTGGTACTCGCTAACTCATTACCTTGGGTGGCATTATTAGAAATATCCTTTACGGAAGCTACTGATTCTTCAATCGCTACCGCCACTTCTTCCAAAGCAACCATTTGTTGAGCAGCTTGGTTAGCCACATGTTCAGCGGCTTTAGCCGTTTGCATGGTAGCGGTGGCTGAACTTTCAGCATGAGCAGCAATTGTTTGCAAAATTTCTTTCATCTGCGAAATCGCTTGGTTAGTATTAGCTTTTAATACTGAGAATTCACCTTGATAATTACCGGTTAAGCGTTGTGTTAAATTACCTTGTGCCATTTGCTGAGTAATTGCCGTTAATTCTGACAAGAGCCTAACCAATGCCTCTAAGCTGCGGTTAACATTCGCTTGTAATGCTCGCATTTCACCTTCATAATGCCCTGGCATCCGCTCTGAGAGTTCACCCGACGCCAGATCCTGCATAACATGAGCAACTTCCATCAATGGTTTACTCAAAACGGTTAGCAACTGGTTCATCCCTAAAACAATTTTTCCAAATTCACCAGGATGGTGTTCGACCTCAATTCGAGCTGATAAAATTCCAGCTTGACTCGCTTCGATCAACTCTAAAGAATCACTCGTTAACCGCCTTAAAGTATTGGCAATCTCATTGACTGCATTAGCCATTTGTCCCACTTCATCGTAGCGATCTTGAAATTGACTAGTTACCGAAACATCACCATTAGCAAGACGCTGAACCAAACCCGCTAATTGCTGTAATTGATAGGAAATATTTTTTTCAAAGACAATCAGAAAAATGATAACAACCATAAAGACAAGTAATCCGGCAAAAACCGAGATTTGTCGCGATTCATTAAAAGTTTGCTTACCAGCAAGACTGGCTTTCTCACCACCTTGTTTGTTAAGTTTAACCAATCTAACTAAATCATAACTAAAGCCTTCAAATAATATCCCATTTCTTTTTAATTGTTCGGCCGCTTTTTTATTTTCATTCTGGCGAGCAAGTAAAACGGTTTGCTTACTGGCGGTAAGATATTCTTCAAATTTAACCGAAAAACTTTGATAAATAGATTTTTCTTCCTCAGAAGAAATTAGTGCTTCATATAAAGTCCGTAATTTAGCAATTTCTTTGGTTAGACGTTCCAATTCTTGCTGCCAATGCATCACCTTCATTTTTTCCGTTGTTAAAACCCGAAAGGTTTCAGCAATGCGATAATTACTGGTAGCCGCATTGATAGCATTGACAATAAGGATGCTTGGCAACCAGTCTTTTTCAATTTCGGTAAAGGTATCGTCAATTTTTTTGATAAGAATTTCAACGAGTAAATTGAATAAAATAAAAAAACTAACTATACCTAAAAAAGCCAAGCGTAATTTGGCTTTAATAGTCAACGAATTGAAAAATCCTATTTTACGAGTTGGTTTAATGGTAACTATTAAGATAGGCTCTTGGAAGGAAAGCCACCGCTCTAATAATAACGCCAGGATAGTGAGTACCGTTATAATAACTAAAGTACTACCGATTAAGAAGATTTTAACCAGCCGATAAATATTATCACTCGTATGACTGGCAACGATTCCTGAAATTTCATTTAACTCAACTAAGTTATGTAGATTTCGGCTGAAAACACCAAACAATATACCGTTTTCTTTAAGTTGTATGGCAGCTTCTTCTTTGTTGTTATTTCGAGAAAATGTAATTACCTGACCACTACCTTTCTTATATTCATCATATTGCTGTGAAAATTCTTGGTAAATACCACGCTCTTTTTCTGAAGAGATAAGGGTTTCATATTGGCTTCGCCAGTGGGTAATTTCACCAACCAAGTGCTCCATATCCTGTTCTATTTTTGCCATTTCGTTGCTATCTGTAGTCAAGATATGTAAAACCTCAGCAATTCGGTAATTGCTAGTGGCGGTGTTAATTGCATCGATAGCAATGATACTTGGCAACCAATTAACTTTCATGTCGATAGATTGTTGGTTTACTAATTCTATTCGATTCAGGATTAACCAACTGTAAATGCCTAAAATTATTATAATATATGTAAAATAAAAGCGTATTTTAATTTTGGGTGATAACTTGGTAGTAAGATTGATAGTAGGGGATTTACTTGAAGCTTCTAGTAGCAACATAAAAATAAGACTCAATATCGCCATGAACCCGCTACTAATGATAATAGTAGTCTTAGACTGTTGATAAATAACATTGCCTTTTTGTCTGGTCTCAATTTCGCCGCTTCGGTTGATCTCCAACAGTTTCACTAAATCTATACCAAAAGCGTTAAACAATTCCCCCGTTTTTTTTAGTTGCAAAGTAGCTTGCTCATTCTCCTTATTTTTAGAGAGAGTGAGTACTTGCTGACTAGCCGCTAGGTAATCATTATAGTTTTTAGAAAATTGTTGATAAATACTACGTTCCTCTGCTGAGAAAATCAGTAATTCATATTTGTTACGCCAATTGGTAACTTCACTAATAATCCATTGCATCTCATTTGCTAATGACTCCCTTTCATCGGGTTCAGTGGTTTTTAAAACATGCAAGGTTTCATCGACACGATAATACCTAGTTAAGGTGTTTATAACATTGATAGCAACAATACTCGGTATCCAGTGGGTTTCGATCTCGGTAGATTGGTGGTTAATGGTATACACACGATTAAGTGCTAACAGACTAAAAACAATAAAAAATAAGGCGATACTGGCAAAGATAAGATAGATTTTAGATTTCATAATAAGATGATTCCATAAGAGATTCTTCTGGGGCTACTACTTATAAATCCAACGAGTTATTATTTCATTTACTTAATTGTTATTTTATTTACTTTGATTCGGTGATAACTTCAAGGTCAAACCATCCCTCGATAGCCTTAACGACTGCTTTTTTAATTGACCACGGCAGTTTGGCAAAATTAATACTAGCTGTTACTCGTAATACCCATTGACCGGTTTGTTCCTCATAAGTCGCCGCGTCGAAAAATAAGGAAGTTGGAACCGGTAAATTAGCCAAAGTAATCCAAGCGCCTGTTGTTAGGGTTGGTTGCAATAACATCCTATCTACTCCAAGTAGGATTTGTCCTTGTTGGACTAGCGTAATTAAAATAGTGTATGGGGGTGCAAGAATACCTGGCTTACCAGAAAGTAGCGTGATGCCATTTATCCACGGGAGGCGCGTTTTACGCTGGAGACGTTCTGGTGCTAAAAAACGTTGGCGTGTCATTAGCGAATGATTTAACTGTTCATCAAGGGTACGGTGAGCTATTGTCAGGGGTAATACATAATTATTATTCCCGCAAGTGATACGCAATCCGTCATTGCTCAACTGTTCAGTCATATGAATAAAAGACTGAGTCCATTGTGGTTGAGTAATGGGTATGGGGTTAGCTTCACTAATTTCGCCAATTAATTGATTAGCATTAATAACTTCTCTAATCTCTCCAGTTGTCGTTAGGTACCATAATTCGTGTGTATCTGTACCGGTTGTATAAATTTGATGAATATTTTCTAACGCTAAAACCTGTTCTACTACGAGTGCCCAATGACCATGAGCACCACGCACAATAACGGCTTTTTGCTTTGAACCGGTTTCATCATGATTTAGAAATCGTGTTAGAGAATAAGCTGGTAATAGCTCATTCTTTACTTTAATCAATAAATCTGGTTGAATACCTTTATATTCAATCGATTGGAAAGTATCAATTGCTTCGATACGTTCAATAGTATGGCTTGACAAAGCCACTATCTTATTACCCGCGACTACTAGTAAGGCTGTTAGATGATAAGTAATCGGACGGTTGGGAGAGGTCGTTATAGCTGGTTTTGCTCTAACCGGGTTGACGGTTCTGGTCCAAGCTAGAATTTCCGTTAGTGGTAGCAACGGAGGGGATGTTTCTGGTAAATTGGGTTTAATAAAATCTAAGACTTCGTCAACTCGCAGGGCAACTTCACCTTGAGAAGTCGTCACTATCACTCTTTTATTGCCGAGTCGATCTTCAAGCCCGAGTGCTTGTGCTAGATTGACTTGTATTAGGGGCTGATTATTAAATTGAGTTAATCCTTCAATCGGCAAACTGGTAAAAGGCAGTGGTGTAATATTCTCTACATAATCAATATAATGTACCTTTTCTAAAGGGATAACCCATTGTGTATGACTAATTTCAACTGATAACATCATATTAGACATGTTTACAAACATCTATAACCATAAAAAATTAGAAGCAATAGTGAGTGGTTAACTTTCCTGGTACTTATTTATAAAGCTTAACATTTTTAGATGGCTAACATAAAACAAATATAGTAATGCCAGGGTAATTGGTCGTGCGATTGCCCTGAAGTGAGAGCCAATTATACAGATAACATTTTTTAATCAACTTGAAAAATAAACATTGTACCCAATTACTGATTGCAGTCAGGCATTGCTTATTTTTTAGCCTATCACTTTTGTTCAACTCACTTAACTTGATAAAATTATGCACTGGGAAAAATATCATCTACCTGCGCACATTCAGCCCATTTTAGCTGCTGCTCCTCAAGTCACCGTCATTAATTCAATCACTGAACTACTCACTCTGGTTTGTGGTCATATTGACCAAAGTGCTTTTGAAGTCAGCTATGAAGTACCTGGTCAAGGTAAAATAATTGAAGCTATCGTAGCGCAGGTACGTAATGGCATCGTTGTTAATTATCCAGAACCTTATATGCGTCGACGCGATCCGGATTGCTTAGTCGTTGCTGACGATAAACTGACTGATAAGCCGACTTTTAAGGAGCGTTTTGCTCAAGATTTTAGCTCTCTGCGTCAAGAAACCTTCACTTGGCTCAGTACTCAACCACTTATCCTCTTTGGCTTTACCGCCGGTCAGAAAAATATGGGTTCAGATGCGGTGGTGATTGCGCCTCAAAATGCCGCTTTTTTTGCGTATGGATTAGCAGCATTACAGGGTATTACGCTTGATCAAGCTATTCCCAGCGATTTCCAACCACAAGCTATTATTCTTATTGCACCACCATTTCGTCATACTCACTTTGCGGGTAAGCAAGTAGTAGTGCATAATCGCTTAGATCAGTGTTACGAAATGTTTGCTTATAATCTTTATCCTGGTCCTAGTGCTAAAAAAGGGATTTATGGCATTCTGATTCATCAAGGTGAACGAGAAGGTTGGATAACTGCGCATTGTTCTACCGTTCAGGTGATTACACCTTACGATAATATTCTGACCATTATGCACGAAGGTGCGAGCGGGGGTGGTAAAAGTGAAATGTTAGAACAAGCCCATCGAGAGCCAGATGGGCGATTACTTCTGGGTAAAAATATTATCACTCATGAACAATCATTTTTAGAAATGCCGCGTTCCTGTCAATTACGCCCAGTCACTGATGATATGGCCTTATGTCATCCTTCTCTACAATCTCAAGCGGGCAAATTAGTCGTTACTGATGCCGAAAATGCTTGGTTTGTACGCATCAACCATATTGATCATTATGGTGCCGATCCGTCTTTAGAAGCCTTAAGTGCTCAACCTTCAGAACCACTCGTATTTTTAAACATTGATGCGGTACCCAATAGTCGCGCACTCATTTGGGAACATATTCAAGATGCACCAGGTCAATCCTGTCCCAATCCACGTGTAATCATTCCCCGTCACATTGTTCCCAATATTATTAATGAACCGGTAACAATAGATATTCGTAGTTTTGGTGTGCGTACTCCGCCCTGTACTATTGAACGACCCAGTTATGGCATTATTGGATTATTTCATATCTTACCATCCGCATTAGCTTGGCTATGGCGTTTAGTTGCCCCCCGTGGTTACGACAATCCCAGTATTATTGGTACAGAAGCAATGGATAGTGAAGGTGTTGGTGCCTATTGGCCTTTTGCAACGGGTCGTCGTGTCGATCAAGCCAACCTGCTGTTAGCCCAATTTGAACAATATACACGTACTCGTTATATTCTTTGTCCCAATCAATATATTGGTGCTTGGAAAGTAGGTTTTATGCCTCAATGGATTGCTAGAGAATATTTAGCACGTCGAGGCAGTGCACAATTTCGAGCCGAGCAATTACGTTTAGCACGTTGCTCTCTATTAGGTTATAGCTTACGTCACCTTCAAGTAGAAGGTCGAGCAGTCGAACCTTGGTTTTTACAAGTAGAACTTCAACCGGAAGTTGGGGTAATCGCTTATGATCAAGGTGATCAAATTCTTCATACGTTTTTCCGTAAAGAATTAGCTCAATTTATTCATCCACAATTAGCTTCTTTAGGTAGAAACATTATTGAATGTTGTCTTGATGAAGGATGTGTTGAAGATTACGAGCGATTTATACCCAGTGTTTAGTAATAAGTTATTTTACAATGGTATAGGTATAAACCTTCATTCTTAGAGAGAGCGGTTTACATAGGACACGTAATCATTGAAGCTACGCTTGCTGAACAACAAAAACCCTCTGCTTTTAAACAGAGGGCGTTGAAAAGAACTGCTAAAACAGTTTATTTAATATAGATTTAAGCTGACACTTCTTCAGAAGTCGTGTTACTTTCACTGTTATCAGCGGGTTCCGTTGTAGAATCAGCATCAGGTACCGTTTCAGGTGCAGACTCTATATTTTCATTGGTTACCTCACCAATGCCACTTTCATCAGTGGTATCCGAGCTATTTTCAACCGCTGGTACGGTACTATCAATCGGTTCATCACCGGTTACTTCATCACTGTTAGTGGTATCCGTTGCAGTCGTGTCAGTTGTCGTTTCGGGGGTGTTTTCAGGTACTAATCCGGTTTCATCAGTGGTATCACCCGTATCGGTTTCCGTGGTATCTTCAGCGACTGGTACGTTACTTTCATCGGTTGTTACTTCACCGGTATCAGTGGTATCCTCAGTTGCAGGTACAGTACTCTCATCAGGGGTTATTTCACCGTTGTCTGTTACATCCTCAACCACAGTGAGTTCTTGAGTACCTTCATCAGTCGAGATGGTGGCTTTAGCAACGACTTCTTCAGAAACCAATTCACCTTGTTCGTTGGGTATCTCTACCTGTTCCCCTTCTTCAGCATTGACCACTTCAAGAACGGGTTGTGTAGTTGCAGTTGAATCATCTTCAGCCACTTCAAAGTTTGGTATCGCTTTGAAATCTTGACCATCCAGTTCAAACTTAGCCGTTCCATCTGCTTGATATTCAAGCGTGATTTCTATTCCTAAGAATGCGGTTGTTGCAGCTTGTAATTGCGCTATATCAGGCATAGCGGGGTGCATCACTTGCATCGTACCATCAGGATAAACAACTGATCCAACCATTCCTTCGATGAAAATACCGGGTAACATCCCTACTGGTGCTGGCACGATCATTGGGTTAAACACAGCGGCGACATTCCCATAACCCTCAATTGGGAAGTGGAAACCACCCTGTTTCTTTCTCTTAAGTTTCCCTTTACCTTTCTTACCATGAGCCAGCTTGAGTAATTGCACTGGGTTCTTCGGTGCTGGTGAGAGAGTCATTTGAATTCCACCGGTTGTTACCACAACGTAAAATCCATTCTCATTTTGCGTTACTCCAGCCGGGGTGCCATCTTCTACTTGGACGATAGTCTCTTCATCGGGTACAAAAGTAAGCTCGGTTCCGGCTAAATCGCCGCTACCAGTAACATTTACGATACCATCTTCTTGAGTAACGGTTAACTCCGGCATACCCACTTCGGCTAGCGTTTCTTCTAACTGGTCCACAATGGGTGGAAGTTCTTCACCATCAATTAGCAAAGGTTGCGTTAAATCAGCTACTTCGATTTCTATATCAGTGGGTGTAATTCCTTCTGCATCGGAAAGGTCGATTTCCGCTGGAGGTAAGGTGATTTGCCCGGTTTCTTCATCAACGGTTACTTCAATTGGAGTAACTTCACCAGTATCTTTCGGTTACTTCACCAGTGTCTTTCAGTAACTTCACCAGTATCTTCGGTTACTTCACCAGTGTCTTCAGTAACTTCACCAGTATCTTCG
>JAAUSR010000010.1 GCA_012032555.1 Thioploca sp. | reverse complement strand
CATAAATCAAAGGGGGCACGTGCCGGAATAAAAAACAAAGTCGTATATTCGTTACTCCCTTCTACTTTATTATGAATATAAGTTAAAGGTGCCTCGAAATCATGGGCAACGTGTTTGTAAAACTCAGTATATTCTTCTTCAGTAATTTCGTGTTTAGCTCGGGTCCATAATGCTTTGGCAGAATTAACCACTTCATCTTCAATCGTGGTGTTATTTTTATCTTTATCATCAGTGGTGATCTTGGGCATGATAATGGGCAAAGTAATATGGTCAGAATACTTTTTAATAATACTCTGTAACCGATAACTTGATAAAAATTCATCTTCTTCCGTTTTCAGGTGAAGAGTGACTTCAGTACCATGTTGGGGATAATCAACCGTTTCAATGGTATAATCTCCTTCCCCACTCGATTCCCATTTAACACCATGTGAGCTAGCTAAACCCGCCCGCCGGGTGATCAAAGTCACCTTATCAGCAACAATAAATGAAGAATAAAATCCGACACCAAATTGTCCAATCAATTGAGTATCTTTCGCTTGATCGCCGGTTAAAGCTTTAAAAAATTCCTGCGTACCCGATTTGGCAATAGTGCCAATATGAGTGATTACTTCTTCACGTGACATACCAACCCCATTATCACGTATGGTGATTGTCCGTGCTTCTTTATCAAAGTTGATCCAAATCTTTAAGTGACTATCGCCTTCATATAAACCATCATCTGATAACGCTTCAAAACGGAGCTTGTCAGCCGCATCCGAAGCATTTGAGATCAGTTCACGTAGAAAAATTTCCTTATTGCTATACAAGGAATGGATCATTAAATTCAATAACTGTTTGATTTCAGTTTGGAAACCAAGTGTCTCTTTATGTGTTTCAACTGTCATGAAGAAGTCTCCGTAGGCTAATAGAATTAATCGGTTTAGATATAGGGATATTGAAAAGAGTTTCAAGGGTTAAAAAACGCGTATCCCATTCAAACCGATTGTTATTAATGATAAACTTATCAAGTGTGCTAAATCAATTGAGGAATCAATTCATGGAACGAATAGATAAATGGAACCACCGCTACCAAAATACTATTTCTTGGCCTCAGCCTTGTCAGGTACTAGTCAATTATACACATTTATTACCGGCAACGGGCACGGCTTTAGACTTAGCTTGTGGTTTAGGTGCTAATGCCCGATTGTTAGCTCAGCATGGTCTAGAAACCTTTGCTTGGGATTATGCCAAAGCGGCTATTCTCCAGTTACAAAGCGAAGCACAAAGTCAACAATTACACCTTCATACTGAAATACGAGATGTCGTTGCTTTCCCACCCCAACCAGCTACCTTCGATGTCATTGTTATCTGCCATTTTTTGGCAAGAGGGTTAGCACCAGCTCTCATCGCTGCCTTAAAACCCAAAGGGTTGTTATTTTATCAAACCTTCACGCGTACCACAGTAACCCCTGATGGTCCTCACAATCCTGAATTTCGTTTAGCCGATGGTGAGTTATTGCAATTATTTCAAGCATTAAAACCCGTTATTTACCATGAAGAAAAAGATATTGGTGATATAACGCAAGGATTACGTAACGAAGTTTTTCTCATTGCTCAAAAAGACTAGGAAGGCGCAACCGATTCCAAATGCAGAGAAAATTCGCCTTTCGCCCGATCTTGAAAATAATAAGTTAAGGTTCGGTGTATAACTGGGAAGGCAAGATTTTCCCAAGGAATTTCGTCTTGAGTAAATAGTTGTACTTCCAAACTTTCATGACCAGACGCAAACGTCAGATCGCGTAAATTAGCACGAAATAGGATATAGACTTGACTAATATGTGGTAAGCTAAACACTGTATATAAGCTCAGTTGATCAACATTGGCTTGAGCTTCTTCCCAAGTTTCACGTCTAGCAGCCTGCTCAAGTGTTTCCTTATTTTCCATAAAACCGGCCGGTAACGTCCATAATCCATAACGTGGTTCAATGGCACGTTTACACAACAAAATTTTATCTTCCCATTCAGGAATACAGCCGGTGACAATTTTAGGATTTTGATAATAAATCGTGTGGCAATCTTCACATACATAACGCGGTAAATAATCTCCTTCTGGTACTTTCAGCACTAAGCGGGCTGAACCGCAATGACTACAATAATTCATAAATCAGTTATTCAGTTATCAGTTATCAATTATCAGGAAATGCTAAACTGTTAATTAGTATAACTGATAACCAATAAATTATAACAAAATGAATTCAGGGTAATCTGTGAAAAAATTAATACAAGACGGGTTAGAAATATTGACTAGACTAATAACTCGATTTTTAATTGTTATTAGAAATGGGGTCGTTCAATTTTCCCAAAAAAAGTTAATTTATTTAAATTCAACAACGGGTTTATGGTTCAAAAACTTTATTAAGAGTATAGTTTTTATGATGATATTACTGAGTATCACGGTTATTGCTTGCAATTTGTGGATAGATATTCAGACTCATGATCGACTTTATTCTAATGTCGATAAAATTCCATCTAAACAAGTAGCATTACTATTAGGTACAGTTAGATGGCTTGGGCATGGTCGGGTTAATCGCTATTTTAAATACCGAATTGAGGCTGCTGTTGCACTATATAAAGCCGGTAAAATACAACATATCATTGCTAGTGGTGATAACCGCACTCGATTTTATAACGAACCCATCGAAATGAGGAAATCGCTTATAGAACAAGGTATACCCCCACGGGCAATTACTTTAGACTATGCTGGTTTTCGGACTTTAGATTCAGTTGTCCGTTGTAAAGAAATTTTTTCCCAAAACGATATTATTATCATTTCTCAACCATTTCATAATAAACGTGCTTTATTTATTAGTGACTTTTATGGGATTAAAGCTATCGGATTTAACGCCCAAAGTGTTCCCTTTCGTGTTGATATAAAAACACGGGTGCGAGAATATTTTGCCCGTCTAAAGGCCGTATTAGATTTATATATTCTCAGAACTCAACCCAAATTTTTGGGAGAGAAAGTCGATCTTCCAGTTTAGTGCCTACCATCTGGTTATTTTTTTACCAATCACCTATATTAACCCTGCTTGTCTTTAATAAACCCTACTCTGATTCGTGTCAAAGCGACATGAAGGCAGATACATTGATCTACTTTCTACATCAAATAATCCCATTTTAGGATAGTGATAAACCAATGTATCTACCCTGATGTTTAAATTTAAGGCGATTGAGAAATAATATTATCTATTCCCAACTCAAAAGTATCTATTATCCCATTGACTTGAACAGCGTAAATACCAGCTTTAAGTCCTACCACGCTTAAAGGAATGATTTCCTCAAAGGGTTGAGCCGTGGAGGTACAATTTTTACCGGGTTGAGAGGTTGTTAATACTTTAATTACAAGGGTATTATTATTTCGTTCTTCAGTCACCTGATCAATAAGCGTACAACTATCTGGTAAATGTCCTTTAGCCACAACATTAACTTGTATTGGGAAAGATTCCGTGATGACAATTTGGATATTTTCAACTTTCGCTTCGTTAGAAGCAGTTTGGTTTTGAGTAACCAGAGAATCTCTAGTAGTTGTCGTGGTAGAAGCTGACTTATTACCAGATGAACACGTGGTGAGAGAAAAAAATAATATGAATAAAGTCATTACTTTTAGCATAAGAACGCCATTGATAGTTGCAATAATGATTAAGATAAGAAAACGAATCAATCCCACCGGCCTTAATCCATTGGTTTATTGGTCTTTACCTAGGATTCATTTTTATGATTATAGCAGTTACTGATAATTTATTGATCGTTTATACTCATTTCAATACGCCTTTACCTACGGATAAATGGCAAGATTACGTAGAACAACTCCCGATGGTCCTTCAACAAAGGATGAGCCGATTTAGACGCTGGCAAGATCAACAGGCTTTTTTGTTAGGCAAATTGCTCTTACAACAGGCTTTATACTCTATGGGTTATCCGGCGGATAGTCTTTATCAGTTACAATATAACCAATATAACCGACCATTTCTTGAGCAACCCGTTGATTTTAATATTTCACATGCTGGTGAATATGTCATTTGCGCCATAACAACTCAAGGACGGGTTGGGATCGATATTGAATTAATCAAACCTATCAACTTAGAAGATTTCCAGAATTACCTAACCTCTCAGGAATGGCAAGCTGTCGTCAGTTCGTCGGTATCTTATGAAGTCTTTTATAATTACTGGACTATTAAGGAAAGTGTTATTAAGGCTGACGGACGTGGTTTATCTATTCCTTTGCGAGATATCCATTTTGAGGCAGGAATGGTAAGACTTGATGAGCAAAGTTGGTTTATTCACCCGATAACAGTTGATCCGCGCTATCCTTGTCACTGTGCTACTAATTGGGTAGAGAGTAACATGCAAATAAAGAAAATCAATTTTGTTGATTAGAACCCATTGGTCGAGACAGCGGGATTTAAACTCGCACACCCCACCACTCCATTGTGGTGCGCTACCAAGCTACGCACGGATTACGTGCCCGACACTTTAATATTCAACAGTTTACACTATTTTTTTGAGGAGGTCATGTTTTTATGCGCTAATCGCTTAATTATCGGGGGATAACGTAGCAATAACAAAATAAGTAGAATAGTTGCATAAATTAAAGGTTCTCGCACATCGACTTTAGCCTGTGCTAACCACCCCAAATGGACTATGGCACTGATACTGATCAGATAGATAAGTTGGTGTAACTGTTGCCACCGCCGTCGGCTTAATTGATGAGTTAAATTGGGGTAAGAAGTGATAGTCAATGGTATCATTAAAATAAAAGCCAACCAACCGATATCCAAAGCTGGACGGGTTAACATATCGTTGATAATTTCTTGCCAATCAAAATTTTGCTCAAATACTAAATAACTTAGTAGATGTAGACTCGCATAAAAAAATGCATAAAGTCCTAATAATCGACGTAAATTATAACGAACCGTTAAAACAGACCAGCCGGTTATCTGTACCAAAGGCGTTATACCTAAAGTTAACATTAATAACCGTAATGCCCATTGTCCGGTTTCGTGAATAATCATTTCAGCCGGATTAGCACCCAAGTGCTCTGTAATCAGCCCAACTATTAAGAAGATGAGTGGTAATAAACCGGTTATCAACAAAAGCGGATAAATCCGGTGTTCAATTACGGTAAAAAAGGTATTTAAGTTAATAATATTTCCTCAAATCCATATCTGTATAGAGTGATGAAACTTGCTCAGCATAACCGTTAAACATTAAGGTACGACGTTTAAAAAATTCGCCAATTCGCCGTTCTTTTTTTTGGCTCCAACGTGGATGAGGTACGGTGGGATTCACATTAGCATAAAAACCATACGCGCGTGGTTCAGCCTCTACCCAACTGGTCAGCGGTTCTTGTTCCATAAACCGCATTTTAACAATTGATTTAATACTCTTAAAGCCATATTTCCAGGGAACCACTAACCGCAGCGGCGCACCATTTTCATGAGGTAAAACTCGACCATATAAACCGACACTGAGAATGGTTAAAGGGTGCATCGCTTCATCGATGCGTAATCCTTCAGTATAAGGCCAATTAAGAAAGTAGTGTTCTTGACCGGGCATTTGATTGGGATCAAATAAGGAGAAAAATTGCACATATTTCGCTTTCGAGGTTGGTTGAAATCGTTTAATCAATTCGCTTAAAGAAAAACCGGCCCAAGGAATCACCATTGACCAGCCCTCAACACAACGGAGGCGATAAATGCGTTCCTCTAAGGTAAACTGGCTGAGAATTTCTTCCATATCGATGACGCCTGGTTTTTCAACTTCACCTACCACTTGTACCGACCACGGGCGTGTCGTTAATTGCTGTGCATAGTGCTGCGGATCAGATTTATCGGTACCAAATTCGTAAAAATTGGCATAAGCAGTGATTTTGTCGAAAGGTGTTAATTTTTCTGTTATACTAAAAGTATTGGGTTTCAAATGAGGAAAATCGATAGGTAATTTGATCGCAGCAGTGGGGTTCACACCGATTGCAACCACCGGTGCCGAAAATAATGTCGTGTTGGTCACGCCAACGGTTGTGGCTATCATCAAATTAACCCCGTTGCGTATAAAACGCCGACGTTCTTGATAGAATGATTCTGGTGTAATTTCAGAACGGGGAATATCATCTGGTTGTTTAATGAGCATAAAATAACCCTAATGGTCTTATCATTGATTTTAGATTAACTCTGATTTTATTTTTAAGTTGATAGCTTAAATAATACCAAGTACAATAATGATTGTTAAAGAAAATAGTGGTGAGTAAGTTAACCTCTTATACGGTTTTTAATGACAACTGAGAGAGTAACTTATTAAAAAATATTCAAATTAGTAACCAAATTTTACATATAAAATAAACAGTATGATGAATGGTGAAGTGACCACTTCCTATATTACAAGTGAACTCGCTTATTTAGTACTTCGTGATGCCTTCAATCGCTATCAAAAATCGCCCACAGAACTAAATACCAACCAATTAGCCGAATTGGAAGCTCAAGCACGCACCCGCTATGAGTTGGAAACTCAGGTATTAGCCTCCCCAGAAGCCAATGAAGTTGTTATTGCCCACAGTCAAGTAGAATCCGCCTTAGCTGAAATTCAAAGTTATTATTCTGATGAAGGCGCCTTTCAACAAGATTTAATAAATAATGGAATAAACTCGGACAGTTTGCAACAATGCTTATATCGAGAGTTAAAAGTGGAGTCAGTTCTTGATAAAATCGGCGCCCAAGCCACGACGCAACTCGATGAAGTCGACGCTAAAATCTACTATTACATGCATTTAGAGCAATTTTATCAGCCAGAAACACGCACAGTACGCCATATTTTAATGACGACTCATGCCGATTTTCCAGATAAAACGCGTCGAGCGGTGCGAACTCGACTGAAACATATTGCAGCACGCCTCTACCATAAACCCAATCGTTTTGCTGCGCAAGCAGAAAAATATTCTGAGTGTGTGACCGCCGCAGAAGGGGGGTTAATTGGGCGAGTTCCACGCGGTCAACTTTATTTAACTCTAGATGAAGTCCTGTTTACTCTAGAAGTTAATCAGATTAGTAAACCGGTAGAATCGCCATTAGGATTTCATCTATTATTATGTGAAGCGATTCACCCTCCAGGAATAATCCCTTTTGAAGAAGCGCAACCACGCATTTTAGAAATATTGGCTAAACGATATCGTCGCCTACGGCAAAAGAATTGGCTATCGCAATTTCAAACTAGGCCAACTTCTTCGGAAGAATTGATTGCATCATTAATGGATTCTAAATAAATTATCTTAATAATAATCGCCTGAAGCTAAGGCATAGCAAGAGGAAGCTATTATGCCGAATATTCATGCAAATCGTCTTCTCATTCTTGATTTTGGTTCCCAGTATACACAATTGATCGCCCGGCGAATTCGCGAAGCTGGCGTATATTGTGAAATTGAAGCCTATGACATAGAAGAAAGTCGGATTAAAGCTTTTCAAGCTAAAGGAATTATCCTGTCTGGCAGCCCAGAATCGGTTAATGACCCGAAGGTTCACTGTCGCGCACCAGCTAGTATCTTTACTTTAGGTATTCCGGTCTTAGGAATTTGTTACGGGATGCACACTATGGCAATCCAACTGGGGGGGCAAGTTGAAACTGCCTCGCTGCGTGAATTCGGTTATGCCCAAGTTCGAGCACGAGGACACTCCGTTTTGCTACGCAATATTGAAGATCAGATAAGCCAAGATGGCTATGGGTTGTTGGATGTGTGGATGAGTCACGGTGACCGCGTGTGTGAATTGCCACCCGGTTTTAAACTCATTGCCTCAACAGAGAATGCCCCCATTGCTGGTATAGCAGATGAATTTCGTCATTTTTATGGATTGCAATTTCATCCCGAAGTCACGCATACTCGCCAAGGTGCACGGATTTTACAACGGTTTGTCTATGATATTTGTGGTTGTGATGCGCTCTGGAATCCAGCAAACATCATCCAAGATAGTATTGACAGGATCCGTAATACCGTTGGTTCTGAGCGGGTGCTATTAGCATTATCTGGCGGCGTTGACTCCTCGGTAGTTGCTGCTTTGTTACATCGTGCTATTGGTGAACAACTCACTTGTGTCTTCGTCGATAATGGTTTGTTACGATTACATGAAGCTAAGCAAGTCATGGCTACTTTTGCTCAACATATGGGTGTCAAAGTGATACGAGTTGATGCTGAAGCACGTTTTCTAGCGGCGCTACACGGTATTACTGACCCAGAACATAAACGTAAAATTATTGGCAATTTATTTATTCAAATTTTTGAAGAACAAGCCGCACAATTACCTCACCTTGACAACCCCAGTTTTTTAGCACAAGGTACTATTTATCCTGATGTTATTGAATCTGCGGGTGCCAAAATGGGCAAAGCGCATGTCATTAAATCTCATCATAATGTTGGTGGGTTACCAAAACAAATGCAACTTCAATTAATTGAACCACTACGAGAATTATTTAAAGACGAAGTGCGTAAAGTTGGTATTGAATTAGGATTACCTCACGAGATGGTTTATCGTCATCCGTTTCCCGGACCAGGTTTAGGGGTGCGCATTTTAGGCGAAGTTAAAAAAACGTATGCGGATATCTTAAGGCAAGCAGATGCCATTTTTATGGAAGAACTGCATAACCATGGTTGGTATGATAAAGTCAGTCAAGCATTTGCCGTATTTTTACCCGTAAAATCAGTTGGGGTCATGGGAGATGCCCGCCATTATAACTATGTCATTGCGTTACGTGCGGTAGAAACCATTGACTTTATGACAGCAAAATGGGCACCATTACCCTACGAACTCCTAGAAACGTTATCTCATCGAATTATTAACGAAGTTGCTGGTATATCTCGAGTGGTTTATGATATTTCGGGTAAACCGCCAGCAACTATTGAGTGGGAATAATTGTCAACGATCACCAAAATTTTTCTGATTCGCCATGGTGAAACGCGATGGAATTCAGAACATCGAATCCAGGGGCATATTGATAGCCCATTAACACCAGTTGGACTAGCCCAAGCACAAGCGCTTGCTCAGCGGCTACAAGCGCAAACTTT
The DNA here is from genome assembly GCA_012032555.1 of Thioploca sp. Lineage (GTDB taxonomy): Bacteria > Pseudomonadota > Gammaproteobacteria > Beggiatoales > Beggiatoaceae > Thioploca. The sequence continues at coordinate 101,047 of JAAUSR010000010.1, read as the reverse complement.
TGCCGCTTTGTATAGTAGTGACTTAGGTAGAGCCTACCAAACTGCACAATGTCTTGCCCAAACTACCGGTTTGCACATCTTAGTTGATCAACGTTTACGAGAAAGAAATCTCGGTTGTTTACAGGGCTTGACTCGCAGTGAAGCCCAACAACAATTTCCGCAAGAATATCAACTTTATAAAACCCTAGATCCAGACTACCTCATTCCCGCTGGAGAAAGTCTCAGACAATTCCGGCAACGTTGCATAATTTGTTTAGAAGAACTAGCTCAGCAACATCCCGGCGAACAAGTTTTAGTGGTGAGCCATGGCGGGGTACTGATTAATGTATTCAAACATACTCTACATTTGCCTTATGACATGCCTCGTTGGTTTGAAATTTTTAACACTAGCCTCAATGTCTTTTCCTATAATAAAGAAGATCATTGGCGGTTGGAGACCTGGGGTGATGTGAGTCATTGGCAATCGACTGCTTAGTTACCCTAACTAACCACAAACGTTTGACTGAGAGAGGCAATTTATGAAAGTAAAATGGCAATCAATCATCACCTGTCCGCATTGTGGCTTTCACCAGGAAGAATCGATGCCGGCTGACGTATGTATTTATTTTTGGAAATGTCCGCAATGTCAAACTGTCGTTAAACCTAAAGCCGGTGATTGCTGTGTATTTTGCTCTTATGGAACAGTGCCTTGCCCGCCAGTGCAGATGAATGCTCCGGGAAATTGTTGTGGTGGTAATGAATTGGAGTAGCTAGCGTAGGGTCAATGGTATTAAGTTTTGGTTAGCAGACATAACTTGGGTATAGTAGCTATGCTCAAACCGGTTCCAATACTTTCCGTGGGACGTCAAAGCCGATGTTCTCAGCTACCAACTAAGGGTAGCACCTAGTGGCAAAATCACTACCTACACTATTACCCGGTGTTATCAAATCTAGTTAGCGGAAACTAGAGTTTAATGGATTTACTTGTAACCAAAACGTCACCGGCCCATCATTAACTAAACTCACTTGCATCATTGCACCAAATTGGCCAACGGCTACTTTAGGATATTGTGCTTGTGCCTGAGTACATAAATAATTAAATAATTTTTCACCCTGCTGAGGTGGTGCGGCTGGCGTAAAACTAGGACGGTTACCTTTATGAGTATCAGCTGGTAAAGTGAATTGAGGAACGAGAAGCAAACCGCCCTGAATATCAATTAAGCTTAAGTTCATTTTACCTTCATTATCGGCGAAAACTCGATAGTTCAGTAACCGGTGTAATAACCGATCGGCTTGTAATTTGGTATCACTTCGCTCAATACCGATTAAGATGACTAAGCCCTGGTTAATGTGGGCAATTGTTTGTTGAGCGACCATAACACTCGCCATAGTTACTCGTTGTAATAAGCCAATCATTTTTTTAAAAGCCTTTCCTTTTCACGTTGCCAATCCCGATCTTTCTCAGTTTCGCGTTTATCATATTCTTTCTTACCTTTAGCGAGGGCGATTTCTAATTTAGCTCGACCTTGTTTCCAATACATTACCGTAGGAATTAATGCTTGACCTTTACGCTCTACTGCTCCAACCAGTCTATTCAATTCATGTCGATGTAATAGCAATTTACGAGTACGTTGTGGATCTGGTTGAATATGTGTAGAAGCGGTAGGTAAAGGTGTAATAACCGCACCCAGTAGCCATACTTCACCATTTTTAAGTAGTACATAAGTATCTCGTAGTTGCACACGTCCTGCTCGAAGGCTTTTTACTTCCCATCCCTCTAATACCAAACCAGCCTCAAAACGTTCTTGTAAAAAATAATCAAAATGGGCTTTTTTATTTAAGCCAATCGTATTGCTATGATTATTAGATTTTTTTTTCATAATAGCTTAATCCGTGTTATTTTAATTAAGTTTATTGATAATAAAAAAAAATATTAATTATATTAACGTGAATTCGACATAAGAAAGTGGCAAAAAGATTGAATGAATCCCCATAGAAAAAGGGTTGTGAATAAAGTAGCAACACCACTAATGCCACCTATCCTTGGATATTAGCTGATATGATAGACCTAATGGGCTTATTTGGCGACCTGGATAATTCTTGCAAGTATTTCTGCACTGGTGGGGATAAACACCAGAAGTAGAGATAAAATTTAAGCATCAACTGAGTTATCATCAGAAATTATGGTAATAGCCCGGTGATTTCACTGTTAATCTCAATTTACGCTAATTGAGTAATCTGCTCAGTTGACTTTGACGGGCTAGCTTCGGTTAAATGACTCCTCTCTCAACTCCTAAACCATTGGTGAGTGGTTTTTGAAAATAGAGGGCATGGCACCATTACCCTCATTCTTGACCGAAACAAGACCTCAATAATGACATTCAAAGTTAACTAAGCTAAACACTTCTTTTCTTAATATCGATTGTTGCAAAGTAGCACTACATTCCATTTCCACGCCTGGTATTAATTCATTGTTCAGATAAGGTGTTTGAGTAGGTACTTTGATGTAAGGAACTTGCAACTTTCCTTCCTCTGGAATGAATCGAGCATGACAAGATTGAGATTGCTCAATCAGGTTAAGGAAAACCAATTCTTTAACTGCAAAATCAGCAAAACCAAAAGGGATTTCCAACACGCCAGAATAGACACCGGTGACTGCAACTGCTTGGCCATTGATATCCGTATATAAAGGAATTTCGATATAAGGGAGGTGAGCTTGGCGCGTCTCCGGAGAATAGTAGGCTGAAAGTTCACAAGGTTCAGGAAATAAACCAATCAAAATGGGATCGTGATCAGCAGTCCTAAAGGGGTCAACTTGGTAAAGATTTTCCAATTGACCAGCGGATTTATTTTCCTCGTTATAGTCTAATACTTGGGGTTCATCCGCGTTGATATGCCAGAGAGTTACTCCAGCCACTTGATTAACGAAGTCGTTACTGGCTAACGCCTGATCAAGATAACCGGCCTGACCTTGAAAAACATAGGAGTAAGCGGATTCACCGCTAAACTGAGCGATAAGATTAGTATAACCAGCCAATTTTATAGCCGTGATAGGATCTTCTAAAGCGTAAGAATTCAAATCGCCAATAATGAGAAAATCTGGATCGCCACTATTCGTTGGGTCGGTTGTTAGCCAAGTAGTTAACTCATTAGCGGCTTTAACCCGTGTTAAGTTACAATGACCCTGCCCATCGCCGTTATCTGGATCATCAACAGCTTCACAAGAAGAACCTTTGGATTTGAAATGATTGACTACTACAGTGAATATTTCACCCGTCTGGGAATACTGAAAAGTTTGGGCTAAAGGGGGTCGATTTTTGTCCGCAAAGGCACTATCGGTTTTCGTCGCTGCCAAGCCAACTAGGGCTACTTTACTAGGACGATACAGTATTCCCACCGTAATCTCATCTGTTCCTAATTGTGGTAGACCTGGATTGATAAACGCATAAGTATTTGGTGTCGTCGCTACGTTTAAGGCGTTCACCAACGCTTGGATAGCACTTTTTTCTCCATAGCCGTCATTTTCAATTTCTATTAAGCCAATAATGTCTGCTTCCATAGCTAAGAAAGTTGTAATCAGCTTATCCTGTTGTCGTTTGAATTCAGAAGCGTTACTCGCACCACGGCTAGTTGGAAAACCACCGCCAGAACCATCGCCATTGAAATAATTTTCGACATTAAAGCTAGCGACTTTCAGCTGACCACCCACCGGTAGTGGTTGAGTGATACGCGAATTAGCTGCGGTAATTGCAGGAATTTGGGTAGGATATAACCGATATTGATTATAACTATATCCTAATACGGCGTTGATGGCCGTTACCGTATCACCATTTCGCAAGGTATTGAGCGCACTAAGACTTGGCGGAGGATAAGCAATAGGATCGGGATAAACTAAGGAACTCGCATCATCGAGAATGATCTGATTACGATCATTATTGGCTTGCCAAGCATTAGCTGCGCTACCGGGTGCAACCGCCTGTGTAGGCACTAACAAACGACCATAAGATAAGGTGACTTCACCATAATGACCTAGATTTTCATTACTATTGACCGTTAAGGTTTGAGGTAAAATCACTCGCATCCCTTCATAGTGTTCTAGTTCAATTTTATCAATGGGCAAAGTAATCGTAGCGGCAGTCGGTAAATTGGCCGCTGAGCTACAAATAGTAATAGTTTGAACTTGGTTCAGTTCAGTCAAGCCAAAATATTCAGCAACTTCACCATTAACCCGAACGACATCACCTTGACTCACTGCCACCCGATTATCATAGACAAAAATACCTTCGGAAGTCGCTGGATTATTATCTATATCAGTATCTTCTTCCTGAACAAAAAAACCATTTAATTGATCAGTTCCTTGAAAATCACCGACGACGATACCTTCGATCGTATGAAAATGTCCAACTTCTAAACTCACTTCGCCATCACCTTGAATCGTATGAATGGGAGTTGCAACCTCGCCACAATTGCCGGTCGAATTAACAATATAAAATTGCCAACTATAATCCGCGCCTAGGTTATCTGGGGGGGTATCTTTATCCATTACTTGTTGAGCCTGAATCGTGACAGTACAAGTATCGCCGAGAGTAAAATGATCTCCATTATTCAAGGTATAACTGGAATCGGTAGTTGCTATTACCGTAAATGGAGGTACCTGACCACTGTTACAGGTGATGGTATACCAAGGTTCAGTTACCGTAACAGCTTCACTAAATTCAATGACTATATTTGCATCCGTAGCGACGGCAATAGCCTCATTAATAGGCAGAGTTGTTTTTACTAACGGTGGAAGATCGACCCCGTCACAGGTAGTCACATGGGTACCTAAATCATCAAAAGTATCAATAGCAAAACCATCCCATTGGATTGTCGGATCAAAATTATCGGTTGGATCATTATCTCCCGTACAAATAGCCATTTGGCGACGCAACGTATTATTTTGCGTAGAGATAAGCCCATTACCCCATTCAGTCCCAGGATTAACACCAATTTGTCCAATCACATCTAGAATAATGGCATCCTTTTTCAGAACAATGGTATCATTCCCATTAAACCAACTCCCATTTTCGATTTGATCAGCTAGACCCAAAAGAGCCGGCGTTGCTTCAGCATGAACCAGTACAAAAACATCACCATTCGCTACCATACCAGCTAAAGGAATAGTGAGATTAGGTGTGTTTTCACCATTAAAGTACATTTCGATGAAATAATGACCGGCCGCAAGGTCAATCGCTGAACCAATCCCATTATAAAGTTCAAGCGCTTTGTTGTTACTACTGCCTTCCACGTATTCGGAGATAAATAAATCCGTTGCGGCTGTAGCTATTCTAAGTGATAAGGCGAATATCAACCCTATCAAAATGAAATAATTAAATTTCTTAAACATAATTCTAGATTTTCCTCCTAATTAACAGGTTAAATAAATCTAATTAACAGAATAAATAAATCCAATGTTAAGAATTATATAACAGGTATAACATAAGTTAAGTAAATTATTTTTTGCCCATTAAATTTATTGAGACAATATGGAGATTAGCTTTGTTACCCTATCTGATACCACACCATTGGCGTGAATGGAAAAACTTATTGTTACGCTGGAGCGTCATTCTTACTGTGTTATTAGCAGTTTTGCTGACGGGCTTATTTTATGTTGTCCATATGCCTGGCGTTTCGTATCCGGGGCTATTTAGTCCATTGACTGCTGAGGAAAGCAATATCAGCGTATTCTTACGCCGTCACGTCGAGAAATTGGCTGGGGAAATCGGGGAGAGACATATCGAACGCCCGGAAGCTTTACACCACGCAGCGGCTTATATCGAAGCAACCTTCAAACAATTTGGTTACTTAGTTGAACGGCAATCATTTCTAGCCGCCGGGCAAGAAGTACAAAATCTATGGGTAAAGTTACCTGGTAGTAAATTTCCCCAGCAAACCTTGATCATTGGCGCACATTACGACTCAGCCGGCAATTCACCCGGTGCCAATGATAATGCCACCGGAGTTGCGGCTGTACTCGAATTAGCAAGGCTGTTGGTAGATTATCAACCTAAACGCAGCATTTATTTAATCGCCTTTGTCAACGAAGAACTGCTTTTTTTTAAAGGTGCTGAGGAAGTTGGTAGTCATCACTTTGCATTGGACCTACACACCAAAGGTCTTTCGGTATACGGCATGCTTTCTTTAGAAACTATTGGCTATTACAGTGACGCCCCGGATAGCCAAGATTATCCAATCCCGTTGCTTAAATGGATTTATCCCGATACCGGTAATTTTATTGCCTTTGTCGGCAATATGGCTTCGCGCCGGTTGGTGCATCAATGTATAGACAATTTTCGTCGCTATACAGTCTTCCCTTCAGAAGGAATTGCTGCGCCGGAGTGGTTTGAGGGCATTGAGTTATCTGATCACCTATCTTTTTGGCGTCAGGGATGGCCGGCGTTAATGGTAACGGATACGGCACCGCATCGTTATCCTTACTACCATGATTCTCAGGATTTACCCAATCAAGTTGATTATGCCAAAACTGCCCGGGTGGTATTGGGATTGCGCCAGGTGATAGCCGCACTGGCTAACGATACTGAAAATAACTAAATTGGGTGATTAGTTACAATAAATTGTTATTAATTGACTTCGCCAGTCCATCTTTCACTTTCTTTAATAATTAGCTGAGTTGCTTTTTTACTTAATGATTATTAGTGATGGTATCATGAATCCGTCAACCAATAGAATCTTTGTTCGCTTAGATTAAGCCAAAATTCGATCTCGAATCTGAACCGGTGCTGGTCTCATGGTTCATAATATTCGAACAGCGGGTAACTATTCGGTTTTGTTGGAGCAATTGATGGGTTAGCTTTCAATTTGTATTATAGTTAATCTAGAAATTGTTAGGTAAGGTGTCATTCACTGTGATGACTTAAAATGACATTTAACCGATTAACCATAAGATAGAACTAGTAAAAATCAATGAAAATAGCCAGTATTACCGTGAATGCTTTTCCAGGATTAGCATTATTATTTTCATCTTTAGCAATCCAGTTCCCGTATTGGTTTACACCTTTAGCAGACTGGATATTTATCTTGCTAGGAATAATTATGTTTACGATGGGAATGACGCTTCAATGGACTGACTTTTCTAACCTACTAAAAAATCCAATTCTGATTGCTTTTGGGGTTATTCTGCAATTTTCACTCATGCCTTTACTCGCGTGGCTAGTCGCTTGGTTACTTAATTTACCGCTATTACTAGCGACGGGATTAATTTTAGTTGGAAGTTGTCCCGGTGGAACGGCTTCTAATGTGATTTGCTACTTAAGTAAAGGAAATGTAGCGCTTTCGGTGACGCTAACCATGATAACAACTTTGCTGGCTGTCATCGTCACGCCACTATTAACTTGGTTCTATGTTGGTCAAAGTATTGACGTGCCTTTGTTAGCAATGTTGTTAAGTCTATTAAAAATCGTCCTACTACCGGTTCTCTTGGGAATTATGCTCAATACTTATTTAAATTCCCGTTTAGAATCAATTAAACCGGTTCTCCCAGTTGTCTCGGTCATCACGATTGTCATAGTCATTGCTATCGTAACCGCACTTAACGTCGATAATGTAAAACAATTAACTTTACCGGTGGCTATAGCGGTGATATTGCACAATTTACTTGGACTATTAAGCGGTTATTTTCTCACCCGCTGGGCCGGTTATGACATTCAAACGGCTCGCACCTTAGCCATCGAAATTGGCATCCAAAATTCGGGATTAGGTACTGCTTTAGCCGTCAAATATTTTGGTGCCCTAGCCGCTTTACCCGGGGCACTATTTAGTATCTGGCAAAATCTATTTGGTGCTTTGTTAGCACAATATTGGCGACGTAAAAGTTTTTAGCTAATGCAACGGCAAAATTTTCTAAGCCAGTAGCTGGTAGGAACGAAGTGGAGGGTTCATTCGAGTAAACTATTCTAATCATCTTACGCTCGCTTTTCCGGGTAAATGCTACGATGATGACACGCCACGCAGTATAGCGAGAGATGAGAACGCTAAAAGTACCAACTGAGTAAATTGAAATTTAGCTTAAATAATAACAACAGTGCGTTAGGTATCAACCGTAACGCACTGAGTAAATTGGGAATATTTTTTTATAAAGGTGTACTCGTAATACACCTTATAGCACTAAGGAAAAGGGCTTTTTTACTTCATACAAAAACCGCTTCCAAGGAGCGCAAGCTGAGATTCAATGTATTGTCCACAAAGCATTCTAGCTGTTTCTAGATCAATATCGGTTGGATTGCTATTCCCTATAGCGACAGCCTCGATCTGAGCACAATGAGAAGTGCACATTCCATTGTAATCGACATCTTCTAACATGAAATAGTGAACACCATTTGGTAAGTAATATTCTCTTGAATAGGTAGTTGGTGTCCTCGAAGAACCATCCATCATTTCAGTTAGAATAAGTTCGTGGTTAAGCTTGGTGACTCCCTTAAATTCACCGTTTTCCAACTGTGCAGTCCAAATATTAGTACCCGCATTATTCGCTTCAGTGATTTCCCACGTCGCAGTCACTTTCTCATTGTCATCGGTAGCGATGTTAAAGGAGATTAAATCGACTTGGAGGGGTGGCACTGGAAATTCATCGCTTTGCACAAAGTCAATTGCTTCAGCACTACTCTCTGGACCACTGACTCTATATCGAAGTGCTACATATTGCCCTGGTAAAACCGGTTCAGGTATATCTAAAGTAGTACATCTCCCTGGAGAAACTTCAAAAAGCTTACCCCTTGAGAGAGGAATTAACCTTGAATTGAGTTCTTGATTATCAGAATTAAGCACCTCAAGAGGTAGAGGACTGTCGAGTATTGTATAATGAACATCCATAATTATAATGATAACTCTAAGGTAAAACCGATTGCACCACCAAACTCGGGCTTTTGGCTGCGTGTATGTCCACCCGGTATTTATGTTGTAAACTTTACTACCGGGAATTTTTTGGCCGGTCTGGTCGGTCCAATACATATCTTTGATATTATGGTTACCGGTTGTGGTCCACCCCACGTGGATGGTTTGCCCGGTTTGAATGATGTTATCAGTCCCATCCCAAAAGTTTTGCCAATGGAGTTTAGTATTCGGTCCGATGGGACCAGAAGCAAATGAACCAAATTTGCCCTCTTTACCATTACCTGTCCCTAAAGGATATCCGTCATAATGATCCAGAATGGTGTGATTACCAGACAACTCTACCGCAATATCATAGGCATTTGGCCCCAAATTTTTTAGATCCTTGTTCATGTGCTGGCCTAACACCGGACGTCCAGCCAATATTGCCAAAAACACGGCAATATAAATAAAACTGTTCTTTTTAGATAACATAGTTTCCTCCTTATCTAAAAAATAGTTGACTATAATACTAGGAAAATAGCACCATACTCTCTTCTTATTAGAAAGTCAACTAAAATAAATTAGGAGGTTTCGCGTTAGCGGTACACACGGAAAGCAGCCAGTGTTGTTGTTTTCATGAGGGATGTTATTATTATAATTTCTCCAGTGAAGCGTAGGATTACTGCCATTAAGTTAAGAACCATTTCTCCCCGCCTTGACAAGGAGGGGTTGGGGGTGGTTGAAACAATTATTCTTATTCAACTCGTTAATTACCACCCCCTCACCCCCTCCTTGGTAAGGCGGGGGAAAACTACGCTTAACTTAATAGCAATGTAGCGTAGGATGGGTGGAGTAAATTGTCATGAATTTTGCCTATCATAACCGACAATTCATTGATAAAATCGTACAGACTAGAAAAACGATATTCCCTTCACACACAAGTAGTTAGGTATCAATCATCATGCACAATAACCGTCTAGCAAAACGGATTACGCTCAGAAATCGCCGAGCAAAACGCGTGACGCTTAAAACTAAAACGTCGCTTATTATGATTGCGACTACGTTGACTTTGCTTATTGTCATGTATATTCCGGTACGCATCTATTTTTTGCAGATATTTATAGATACTGAAGTACAGCGAGGCCAGACCAATATTCAACGTACACTCAATGTCATGCCAAGCGATCTCTTGGATAGATTAAACCGGAGTACAACTGACTGGGCAGCCTGGGATGATTCCTATACCTTTATCCAAGGCCTTAATCCGGGCTTTGTTGAATCAAACCTAGTGTCGGATAGGACATTTGTCAACTTAGGATTGAACTTCATTTTGTTCTTCGACGCTGCGGGGAAGATAGTTTTTGAGAGGGCACTTGATCCTATCACCAATGAAAAAATGCCTATTCCGGATGGTTTCCGGGACCATATTCGCCCTGGTAGTTTGTTACTTTATCATCCCACCACCCAGAGTAGTCAACGTGGAATCATTCTTATCCCCGATCCGGTATTGATTGTTTCGCGACCCATTGTTACAAATGAGGAAGAAGGGCCCATTCGTGGTACACTCATTTTTGGTCGATTCTTGAGCCCAACCGTCGTGCAACAAATCGCTGAAAAGGTGAGCTTGCCAGTGGATATCTATGCTTTTGACGATCCAGCAGTTCCATTAGATATTCAGCAAGTGCGATCTAGCCTTACTACAACGACTACCATTGTTCAACCGCTGGGAGACGAAACGACTGCTGGGTATACATTGCTTCGAGACGTATATGATCATCCAGCACTGGTGATGCGTATCACTACACCACGAGATATCTACCTCCAAGGCAGTAAGATAATACTATACATCGGTATAGCACTGGTCATTGTCGGGGTGATTTTCAGTCGTGTGACCATGATTCTTCTGGATCGTATCGTTCTTATGCGGATTACACATCTTGGCCGTGATATTATCTATGTATATGAAAATGAGAATTTTTCGTCGCGGGTTTCCGTGCGTGGAAATGATGAGGTTTCGGATTTAGCGGCTATCACGAATACGATGTTGGAAATGATTGAACACCGAAACATCGAACTGGCGAAAGCCATGGCAGTTGCTCAAGATGCTCGTCTGGCTGCTGAGGAGGCAAATCGTACTAAAAGCCAATTTCTGGCTAATATGAGCCATGAATTACGCACACCCTTGAATGCTATCATTGGCTATAGCGAAATGCTTCAGGAAGAAGTTGAGGATCTTGGATATGAAGATATTGCACCAGATCTTAATAAGATACGAATCGCCAGTCAACATTTGCTGTCGCTCATTAACGATATTCTTGATATATCTAAAATTGAGGCTGGTAGAATGGAACTTTATCTTGAGACATTCGAATTATCCAATCTAATCGACAGTGTTGTCACCACTATTCAACCGCTGATTGATAAAAACAACAATAAACTTACGGTACACTGTGATCAAACAGTTACCACCCTGTATTCAGATCAGACTAAAGTTCGCCAGATACTCTTTAACCTGTTGAGCAATGCCTGTAAGTTCACCCAAAAGGGAACCGTGACTCTCGCAGTCCAGTACGAGACAGCTCAGATCGAGCAGCAAAGGACGCCTGATCCGGAGATAGGTCTACCACCTCCTACAATTGCGCATAATGATGGGATGTCAATACCTACCTCTAATCGCCTGCTCTTTGTAATTTTTCGAGTCAGTGATACGGGTATTGGAATGTCTTCCGAGCAATTGAAGCGTCTCTTCAAAGCCTTCTCTCAGGCTGATGCTTCAACAACGCGAAAGTATGGTGGAACTGGACTGGGGTTGGTAATAAGTCAATGTTTTTGCCATATGATGGGTGGAAATATCCAGGTTGAGAGTGCTAGTGGTCAGGGCACCACCTTTACTGTTTATCTGCCGGTGGCTGTGCAAAAAGATATACCTGAACCGGAAAGAGTGCGTATCAAGGGACAAGGAAACACACTGCTATCAACCCAAGACCACCGTCTTGCGATTCCGGTATTATTAGATAGCTATAGTTGAATTGTGAGGAAATTCTAAAGGCCAGCTATCAGCTAGGTAGGTCTAGACCAATGTCCGGATGTGCGCCATGATGGCAATGTGCCAATTGGCAGACGGACAACTGCTTAAAAAGTAAAATCTAATCACGGTAATGGCTTTTCCACGTACGCACCCTATCCGACTTCCTAAATTCTTATTGGGTATGTTCCATTTCGACTATCAACGCTACCACCGTTTTATCATAACTGACCGCCGAAAATCTTATCTCAGTCGTAGCAAACTTAATATTTTCAGCCGCTACCAGTTTATGACTTAGCACTCGTCTCACTTTTTCTATAAAGTTGCCGCTAGTTTGTTCTAGTTGCTGGCGAATGGCTGCTATATCAAGCTCATTCTGGGAATATAAGGCACACAAAAAATCGGTTCCTTTCCCTTGCATAGCCACATAATGATCTTCATCAGGATAAGCCACTTCATTATTTTGATAAATAAGTGCCGAACTAATTCCAGGCTGAGAGGGAAAAATAGGAGTTGTTTTACCGATGGCTGGATCATAACCAAACGCGTAAACGTAAGCCGGTTCCTCGTTAGAAATATAAAGTCGGAATCGCGTTCCGGACTGATATGAACGCTGTATTTTATAGGTTTGTCCAACTAATATAGCTGGCATTTCACCACTAGCTGCTAGTACCAATCGCAGTTGTCCCGATAAATCTGGTGTATTCAACGATGTTTTTTTGAACCGGCCTATCAATTCAAAAGCATAGGGAGTAAACTGAGCAAAATCTTGATACTTAACCCAAATGTAACCTTTATTTCCCCAATCGGTTCCCCAACTATTTTGGAGTTCAACCACACCACCGTAGCGATTATCATCGTAACCAATCACTGTCATAGCATGCGCCCTATAATCTTTTTTAGGACTTTCGACCGGTTGCCATAATTCTTCATCGGGTTCATCAAATGAATCAGGGATATTCATGCCGATCACAACTGGCTTACCCTCAGCTAAACTTTTTTTGACGGTTTTAATTTTAAGGTTGTTAGGATCGGTTATCTTAAAAATTCGATGATAACCTTGAATTCTAAAGGGAGAAGCCTGGGTATAAACTCTATTTGGAATCGTTTCTGGACAGGATTTATTAAAATAGCTGTATTTAGGTACACCTTGCTGTACCATGATGTCAAGAGCATCGCTAATAGAAGAACCTTGAGAACAAGCAAAATCATCATCTGCTTTGATTAGGCTGTAAATAAAGCCGGGGGCAAAGGCATTTTGAGTAATCATGGATTGGGTTGTCCACCCATTTTGCTGGGCTTCCAAAATAGTGCGAGCGGCATAAGCCGTTGCCCAACCGACGCAGGTACCGTATTGTCCCTGGCTTTTGGGAAGCGGACTATATTTTTTTAGTGAAGCTTGAGCCGGCAAGTGATCGTACAATCCGCGTGTCAAAGTCGCTTGCAAGGGAATTTGGTTGTAAACGGCATCATTGAAAATTAAGCCAGTGCGATGTGGTTTTTCCGCAGCGACATTGAGACTAATAATGGTTAGAATGATGATGATAAAGCGAATAAATAGTGGTTTCATCATAATTTTTATGGCACCTTGCTCTAATCTATGGGTTAAAATAAAAATCTCCTTCAAAAGCCGCATTATACCAGGGAACTTGCGCTCCATGAGTTCGGTTACGCACCTTAGCAAGGACTTGTTTAAATACTTCCTCTAGTTTGAGTCCAGGCGTGTCCATGACTTGTAATAATTCCTCTGTATAAATACCATTGTTGCTATCACCATCTGCAGTAACTGAGCCAGGGGCAGTCGCAAAGGCTACCACGGTACCATATGCGGCTGTCGGTGAGGCTAATCCTTGGGTACCTTGAGAGCGAAAACTTCTCTCATAAGGACTGTCACGACAAGCATCTATTATGACGATGTTCATACGGTTGTGGGCATTTTCCATACTCGCTAACACTCTAGCGAGACTCACTGCTTCTAGCTCTACTTCATTTTCTTTGCGAATGTTAGCATCAATAGGAATGAGATAGTTTTCCCCCTTAACTTGTACCCCATGACCGGCAAAATAAAATAAACCGACACCACCTTTGGCTGCGGCAATTTTGTCACTAAACTTATTAATCACTTGTTTCATCTGGTTTTGCCCCAGATTGGTATAAGACATCACCTCAAACGCTAATCGCCGCAATTTATTTGCCATGGCATTGGCATCATTAGTCGGGTTGCGAAGTGGCGCTCGAGCATAATCGCTATTACCGATTACTAAAGCCGTGCGTTTTTCAGAAACTGAGGAATAAATTGGTGGTTGCAAGTGGATGCTTCTCTTCTCTGCAGTTTTGCCGGCGCTATTACGTGCTACGATTTTAATTTGATTTTGGCCTTCTCGCAGTTGAACCATTTGCTTTAAGGAGACATCACAACCACTGGTTACTACTTCCAATTGTCGTACTAGGTTGCCTTTTTGCAATGCATTATTAACATAAATTTGGGCATTTTCTACTAATGGTCCACTGGTTTGGAGACAAGCTTTAATCGTCACTCTTTTAGCCGTTACATAATTAATAGCCGCAGTTGGATAAAGCCAAGTGATAATCGGCGGATTCGTCGTGGGGATTACCAGCCATTTTTTTACCTGCTTTATCCATTTTTGCCGATTCTCTTGCCACTCTTCATCTATAGCATCGCTATTTATATTGGCTTCCAATTCCAATAATAATTTAGCAACTTGATTGAATGTCGTTGCCGATTCTCCTGCCGTCACCCACGCATCACGACGATGCTCCCACTGAGGTAAGACTGCTTCCCACACCACATTGTTTTCAAATTCCAATAGTAACTGAGCAACTTTTTGTGGTTGCTTAGCTTGCAGACATTCTTTCTCCCAATTTTCATAATCATCCCAGGCTTCATCAAATGCTTCATCATTCATATTGTTATACAGTTCAACTAGAAGGTTATTCAAATGATTAGTAGCCGTTGCGGCTGGTAGCGGTAATAGGCTAAGTAACAACAGAGTAATCAAGCTCCAAACGGAGTAGTAAAGTCTCCAAACTGGATGAAATAGATTAGATTTTCTTTGTTGATGAAGGATATTCATGTTCATGGTTCTCCTCAAATTTGAAAAGTGGATTATAAATATGAATTGTAAAATTAGTACTATTAAATTTAAAGATAGAGTTGGATCCTTAGCGGCAATACCATTAAATTATAACAGGACTTACGCAAGACACATTTGAACAGTAGGTGATTTGAGTTGTTGACACAAGTAATCGTCCCAAAGATCGTGCTTGACTCGGTAAAGGGTTCGACCGGTTTCAACCGCTACTTGTTTAAGGCGCACTCAAACTAATATTGCACATCTGCTAGGGTTTCTAACCGTTCTGGCTTTTCGGCATTGGTTTCCTTCAATGCCAGTCAGTTGCTTGGTTTCACGGTGAAACTGCTCGACTTTACAGCGAAAGCTACACACTTCTTGTACGACTTCCACGTGGTTTTGTACCATCTTGTTAGTCACGACATAGTCCGTGCGCTGGGTAGACAGCACTACTCGAAATAACTTCACCTTATGTTTAGCCGGAAAACCTTTTATTTTGATAGTTTTACCATGTTGTCGTTCGGTTTGGGTCCAAGCCAAGCTATCAACACGCTGGTAAGGTTTGGATCCCCCCGAATCATCAACTTGTCGATTAGACTTGAGCGGACAGTAATGGATTTTTTCAAACTTTTCAATCTGAAGCATCATTCCCTTAGTGGCATACCAAGTATCCATTAAAACCGCTCTCATGGGGAGGCACTTTTGATAAACACCTGGAAGTGGCCACCGGCCGGATGACAAGTCCGTCTAGCGGAGATACCCGCACCGAAGCCGATTTTGCCAAGCACCTCCAAGCGACGATTGACACCGACCCACAAGGTGAGTGGATTTTCGTGTGCGATCAATTGAATACTCATCAGTCAGAAAGCTTGGTCCGGGTGATTGCTAAAGCCGGTGGTATTGATGAGGAGTTGGGGAAAAGGGGCCAATCTGGCATTCTACAAAACATGGCTTCCCGTGCGGCTTTTTTGCAAGAGAAAAGCCACCGCATTCGCTTGGTTTATACCCCTAAACATGGTTCATGGCTCAATCAGGTAGAAATGTGGTTCTCCATTTTGACTCGCCGCCTGCTCAAGCGCGGCCATTTCCAATCAACCGAGCAACTTAAGCAACGTATTCTCGCTTTTATTGAATTCTTTAACCAAACCCGAGCTAAACCCTTTCGCTGGACCTATATCGGTAAGCCACTGCGGGAGTGAGTTATCGGCTTTATTTACGGGATGGGGGTACTAGGAATGTGTAAATGTCTTTGCTCAACAGGAGAAAGATAAAATTGCAGCATTAACTTTTTAAAGTAGAGTGTGTCCTACGCACTGTTTAACCGTGCGTAGGACAAATATATCCTAATTTAAAACAATATAGCGATAATTATTCGCTCAATCCATTCCAACTACCGGCGTCAGTACAATCACCAGTGAGTAAAGCATTAAAGCGAATATTTTTAGCTTTCAACAAATCAATAATACCAGCTATATCGGCATCCGGATAAGGCGAGGCATTGGTAGCAAATAAGATCTGACCACCGGCTTTGACATGTTGTGCAGCTAACATAACTGCCTCTGCAGAGGCTTCTGGACATAGTCCACCCCCTTTTGCTTTTAACTTACTAACAGCATTAAGCACTACTTTTAAATCAGTGGTAAATGCCTCTACCCGCACTTCGTCCTTAAAGGTTACCAACGCAATAGTTAGTGCTTGAATCGGATCAATTTCAGTTAGTGCTTGCTTCACAGCCGCAATTGTACCGTTAATCTCCTGCTGCATACTGTGAGTTGTATCTAAAACTAATGCCATATCAACTTTAATATCATCAGGAATGTAAATTTTAGTACGTTCCCTATCCGTATCTGCTGGATAATTACTTGCTACAACGTTAGCTTCGTGAGTAAGCACCAACAAGCCGGCATCTATCAAGGCTACATCCACGTAGACTGTTGCACGACTAATACTAGCTGGTGTTTCAATACTTAAGTTACCTAAATCGCAACTAATCGTTGGATATTGACTACTGTCGCAAGTTCCCTGCTCGGTTGTAACGGCCTTAAGTGCGGTTCCTTCTGGCAATTGTAGCTTCAATTCAACGTCTGTTGCAGTTGGTTCCGGCGCTAATGGGCTAAGTTCAGTGACTACTTTATAATGGAGTTCATTCGCCATAAGGACTGGATCGGGAGAAGCGGTAATCGTTACCGACAAATGAGGTTTAACTTCTTTCTGAGTAGTTTGTACATCTATGGGGTATTCATGAGAAGTTAGCGTCGCAATATTCTTTAATATGCCCGCCTGATTAGCCTTGAAGGTTAAGGTCACCGTTGTCATTGCACCAGCGGCGAATCTCGATCCACCAGCCCGACAAGTTTTTTTTGAATTACTGCTTGCCAGACAACAACCGGCGATAACGCTGATTTAGCCATCGGTTAGATGAATTAGCACGGTTAGTAAATCGGGTAATCGAATTAGATAGCGGTAAAATCAGCTTGGATGATCGAGTCGTTGATGAACAATTAGAAAAGATGCCGGAATGGCTTTGTCATCTTACCATGCGCTACTCAGAACTCGCTTTGACTAATCTATTAGTTCAGTGGCAGTCTTTACCCGTTTCCCTATTTGCTTGGTATTGGGGCAAAATAATGGGTCGATGGTTAGTTATTTTCTTACCGGTTTTCCTCGCCATGCTCATCGCTGCGGGTTGATCATGGTGGCGTCATATCGATATTCCTTGGCATCTCTTTATTTTATACACCGGCTTACTCATGGTTCTAGCTTGGTGCTTTTTAGGGATAGGGATACTCATTTCCAGCATTGCTCATTCCGTTGATACTGCTCAAGGAACTGCTTTTGCAATTTGGTTATTATTCTTATTACTGCTCGATTTGATTTTACTTGGCTTTATGGTTGGTGCTCAATTCTCGCCAACCATTTTGATATTGATTGCGTTAATCAATCCACTGCAAACTTTCCGCACTGACTCAATGTTATTATTTGATCCGCAATTGATTCTGTTAGGATCAACCGCTTATGTTATTTTAGATCATTTTGGGCAAATTGGTTACTTGATTTGGTCTTTTGCTTATCCATTCATACTCGGAACCGGTTGTGCTATTTGGGGTTATTGGTTATTTCGGCGGGGGAATTTAGCCTAACTGAAACAGATGATGAGCAAATAGGGTGCGTTAAACAGTTGGGCATACGATAGATAGATAGTCGGTCTAAAGAGAAGGTTAACTCTGGCTATCAGACAATATTTTTAACTTTTTTTGCGCTGTAGAATGTCCTTGAATAGCTGCTTTTTGATACCATTTAATGGCTTGTGCAAGATCTTTCTTAGAAACACCAACACCGGTTTCATATGCCATTCCCAAACTACACTGTGCATCAGCATGTCCTTGTTCCGCTGACTCTTGAAAATATTTAATAGCTGTTTGGTAACACTCTAAAGTTTCTTTGGAAATCTCTTCCGGCGCATTCTCAATCAAAATCCGACCTAAAATATATTGTGCACGAGCATCACCTTGTTCAGCCACTTCGGTAAAATAAGTAATCGCTTCCTGACCATTTTTAGGAATATCAGGATGTCCTTTAAGATATATCAATCCTAAATTAAATTGTGCTTGAATATGCGCTTGTCTAGCTGCTCTCTTATACCAAGTAACCGCTTTTTTACCATTGGGAGTAATTCCAATTCCATTAGCATACATAACGCCTAAATTACATTGTGTATCGGCGTATCCTTGCTCAGCTGCTTTCTTATACCATTGAAAAGCTTCTGCCTCGTTTTTTTCTATTCCGTAACCACGTTCATATATAATTCCCAAGTTAAATTGGGCATCAATATGTCCATTATTCGCTGCCTTTTGAAACCATTCTAAGGATTTTATATCGTCTTTAAGAATACCACGCCACTCAGTTTTATTAGAGTATATAATGCCTAAACAAAATTGAGCGTTCGTATCACCCTGCTCAGCCGATTTTTGAAAATAGGAACAAGCTTTTTCATAATCTTTAGCAACGCCACGACCAGCATCATACATAAGTCCTAATGCATATTGTGCCAGAGCATTACCTTGTTCAGCCGCTTTTTGGTACCACGCCATTGCTTCTTTATAATCTTGAGTAATACCTCGACCTTGTTCATGCATCAAACCTAAATAGAGTTGAGCTTGGGCATGCTCTAATTTAGCAGCTGCTTGAAGGTATTTGATAGCTTTTACTTCATCCTTTAGTTCGTTTTTAAATACACCACCAACACCACCATTAGCAAACATGACTCCTAAGTTAAAAAGGAGTTCTATAAAAACTTTTTGTTTGTCAGGTTCAGCCGGGATACTTTTTTGAGAAGGTTTATCGATTGATATTTGCTGATCAATATATTGTAGAGTACTTTCTCTATCTAGCGATTGGTTTTGCCCTCTATTTATTAATTTTAAGTCACTTGAGATTTTTCTTAATTGTTCTTCCGTTAACAAATTAATATTCAAATTAATATTAATAATTTGGCTGATATTGTCAGTTCCTGTCTGTATTACATTCTTGTTAGCGTCCTTACCAATATCTATAGAATGATTGTCAATATTTGAATCTTTAATATTAGACATCAAGAATACTCAATTAATTGAAAATACAAACCTTCGTTTTTGTGTGTAAACCTTGTCATTTAGGGCGACTATTACTTTTATTATTAAACAGATAATCCGATAAATTCCAGTATTTTATTTCCACTTTTCCCTAACCAAGCTGCAATATTTATGATTATTGGTGTTAGTTCTTTGATTGATTTTGCAAAAGTATCTGCTTGTTTAGCGTACCTCAAAGCACGTTCTAAAGCTGTTCCAATTTCATTTTTATTTGGCGGTGATCTGGTTAATTCATCTTCAACATCACTGAACGCATTATTAATTTTTTGATTATTCGGTGTATCCATTTTTGCTAATATTTCGTGTAATACTTTCAATTCAGCTTTTACATCCACACTTTCAGAAGGCGGTAATGTTATTTTTTGATAGTTCACAGTGCCAACATTGTGATCACCAGTTTGGATTACGTTACTTGTTGCACTTCCACTGATATTGACTGAATGGTTACTGATTAGCTTTTCTTTCATAAAATTTCTTATCTCAATAAATAATGATTTCAGGAAAATCTTTCTTAAAGGGAATTTCGCAAAATTCTATGGTATTAAAATATGGGTATAACGAAAATTGCTTGATTTCAGCCTTAAATATCTCAGACTTTTGAGTAGCTAGATATTTTTCCACATAAGAATAGGCCGGTTGAGGTAATTCTGATTGAATTTTTTCCATGATACCAATAATAATATCCTGAGAAAGGCATAAGGCCGGAAATTTTTTTCCCAGTTCAGCTAAGCGAATAACAATAATTGCAGCTTCAGTTTTTATAAGCTTGCTACTGTTGTCTGTCATTTTTTGTAAAGCCAGTTTGAGTAGACGATTTTGTTCACCATAACAATATTCCCTAGTCAAATTAAATAAAATATAAAACGCATTAACCGTTTGTCTTTCAGTTAATTGATTAGCTTCGATAGCGTCAAATAGATAATCAAAGGCAGATTGACCTAACCTTAAAAATTCTTTCTCAATAGATTCTGGTAAATTTTTCTGATTTAGTTTGATAATAAGTTTTTTAAAATTAGTTGGGGTATTCATTTTATTTTAATTGCCATCGGCAAGTATCAATTTGATTGTTTCTCAGATTAGCGTTAAAAACTTGTATTTTTTTTTGACCTATTAATATTCGTTCATAAGGTGATTCACCGGGTTGAATTGAAGGTGCTTGTCGGTATTCACCAATGAGATAACGTGTTAATAATCAAAGTTCAATAGCTAATTCCATCGGTATATCAAAAATAATGGTGGTAAAACTTTGAGGTAGCATTTGTCCTCTAGGTATTTTAGTTGTTAAAGCAAAATATTCTGCCGATTTAGCTTCTTCAGCAAAAAAGACAACATTATCTATTCCTACTCTAAATCCATTGGTACAAATTTTTGAAGCACGATTTGAGGATGTCCCATGATACAATTTTAATTTATCCATTAAATTTTGAGATTGATACTTTTTTAGTTGTTATCATACGTTACTTCAATATACCTAGCACGAGTAGGCTGGGTTAATGAACGAAACTCAACTTATTATAGTTCAATCAACGAAATAAACTAGAAGCGTAGGGTGGATAAGGTGCCAGCCGTCATCTACCTTCATCGAGTTCAACTAATGGTGTATGGCGCTTCGCTTATACACCCTACCGAGCTTTTTTGTTATTTGTAGTTCAATCAATTAGTCGTGCCTTTGCTATTTTTTTAAGTTCGGTGGGTAGAACCATAAATACAAAATAATGTCTAAAATATGTCATCTATTACGATTGAACTGTAAAAAATAATAACTAAATTTTAAGCATATGAAAATATACTCCCAAGTTAAAGGTAGTTGTTTTCCAAAGCTTCGTCAGATAGCACGAGTAGGCTGGATTGAGGAATGAAACCTAGCTTATTCATTCTAGCACTACCATATTATTGATTGTAAAGATTTAAATTTAATTTAGCGACATGGTAAAGCCAATTAATGATATTAAACAGCTTGGATAAATTTTCTAATGCTGAATAGGTAACCACATCTATCGTTAACGCTTTTTGCTGCAATTTGCCAAATTGCCAAATATTACCGGTGGTAACAATTCCAAAAATTTCTCGCTGTTCATCACCATTAAAGCGTTGTGCTGCAATCATTTCTGCTAACACTTGTGCCCAACCTTCATTGAAATTTTCTTTCTTAACCTCAGCAACACATATCACCGGATTGACAAAAATAGTTCCAACTGGCGAAGCCGGTGCCACCAAAAAATCGGGTACCCCAATTAATCCTTCTTCGGCAGAAATATCAAATCTAACATGAGACCACAGCGGCAAATCATGGTGATAAGAAATAATTCCTAAAATCGGTGCAATCATCATTTCGCAGATAGCATTTTCGCTAACGTAATTTCGTCGTAATTTCAGATTGTTCTTAATAAAATCAACAAGAGCTGGGGCGATGATAATTTCTTGTTCTTCTACAAAAGCCTGTTCAATCAATTTAATTCCAAATTTTAGGGCAACTTCTTCATAAGTTTTAAATTGACCATAAGCCATAGTATTCCTTAATTGGGCGGTTGAAATTATTTGAAAAAGCACGAGTAGGTTAAGTTGAGAAACGAAACCCCGCTTATTCAAGATAAACACCAATCTCTTTTGGGTTATTTATAGCTAGTGTCCCATCAAGTGAATGTTGACGAGTAGGGGCAGACCTACGTGTCTGCCCTAGGTATCGCTATTATGGGCAAACACGTAGGTTTGCCCCTACAACCTAACCCGTTAAAATAAGTTTGACAGAACACTAGCTGAGTTTATCAACTCAACCTACTTGTGCTACTCGTGCTGGAACGCAAGTTAGTATGAATCTAAGGTAAGGTCAACACCATAGGTGCTTTACCATTAAATATGAGCGTATCTCCTAATAATTGCCGATAGCCTAGATAAAGATTTATTGTTCCTACCAAATAATTTAAGTTTCCTGAAAATACTTCGGTTTCTATTGGTCCGGTTAGCAGTACATTAGTTTCAGCTATTTCCAAAGTACTTAACTGGCCATCCCAAGGTTGCCATTGTTGATTAGCAGAACGCGAAAAATTCAGCACTTTACCTTCCGGCGCAAAATAAATAGCTACCATAATAAGATCTGCAAGTTGATAAAGATGTTCAGGAGCCGGGTAGATTTGTGTTCTCACGTCGATCTGTTCCCCTTCTTTTTGTACCTGAACATTAAAGTATGCCCGTGAATCTTGATATTCGCCTAAAGAGGAAAATATCAGGCCATTGGCACCAACCAAACGGAGCGGTCGGTGACCATTGAAAACTAGACGACCATCTTCAAGCCGATAACCAATATATAAAGTCAAATCACCATTTAGGTCTGGCAGTAGTTTGAATGTAAAAGTTTCTTCATGAATGGTCGCTAAATGATTAATTAACTTCACATGCCTTAAATCAGCCCATCTTTCGTTCCACTGAGACCATTTTGAATTAACTCGGGTTGGTGTAGAAAATTCATTAGTTTCTTCAATGTTTGTGGTTGAAGTCAGTATGTCTACGGTTGGAAAATAAAACTGGCCTTGATGTTCCAATAACACAATTAATTCAGCCGGTTGATAGTTGAGCTGCTCGGAAATAGTCGTTACTTGTACAGTTAACTTATCTGCAACAGACACAATAGGAATTTCATCGAGTTGTTGTGAATTAACCAGTAGTTGTGTTTGCCAATTAACCGGTAGGTCAATGGATTCACCGGTTGCGTCCACAGCCATACCATTCGCGTAAATATTTCTGGTTTCATCGGGATTGATACATAGTTCATCGTGTCGATGGTCTAGTTCACAAAAATAAGCCAAGGTATTGGGTTTTAATACCGTAATATCTACCAGTACTGGTTGATGAGCACAATTATCTAATTCCAATTGCGTTTGACCAGGATCACGTGGACTGAGAACGAGTTGAGTTAGATTACTCGACAACGTTTTCAATGTCTCCAGAGTAACTGTCAGCGGGTTAGGAAGTTGAACTAAATCTAGACCAACTTGGCTACCGTTGAATGATAAAGTAATTGGCTGACTATCTGTCAACAAAGAAATATGTTGTTGTTGCGGTTGCAAAGCTTGACATACTTCTTGATTGTCTGGTTTAACAATGTTTAGATTCATTACCGCCTGGTGACCGGCACAATCACTCACTACCAGAGTGGTCGTACCTTCTACCTGACGAGAACTTAAAGTCAGTTGTGCACCGGCAGTTGCTGGAAATTCAATTTGTTCTAAGTTGACGATTTGGGCGTCGGGTGCCTGAACTAATTGACGTTGGCCTTGTCCACCAGTTAGCCAATAAATCCGAGGTTCTTCCCCTATAAATAACGTGATGGATTGTTCTGCCGGTTGCCAAACTAATTTGGGATCGGGAATACAAGAATTATCGGGTAAGGGTGATCGTTCTTGTACAGATACTTCCAGCACTGCTTCGTTTCCACATTCATCTTTCACAGTTAACTGAGTTTCCCCAACGTGTTGAGGCGTCAAAATGAGTTTCGCGTCGCCAGTGTTTGGAAATAATGGCGTCACTGTAACTAGAGAATGATTAAAATTTTCTTCCACGTATCGTTGACCACTTCCCCCGCTGAGGGTTACGACTTTAGATTCACCTTGCCATAACGACACCGTTTGTCTGGCTGGTTGTAACGGCAGCGTACAAGCAGTCGTTTTATCATCATCTTGAATGACTACCTCAACTTGATTAACCGTACCCAATTGTGTAGAACCGCCTAGCGGAGATAAAGCTATTTTAAACGTTTCATCCGCTTCAGGTATGGCATCATCAATAATGAATACTTTGATTCCTTGCAGTTGTTCCCCGGTAGCTCCAGTGAGTGTTGAAGACGAGATAACCATATAATCTTCATTAAGTTTAGCAGTACCATCAATTGCTTGCCAATGGACAGTCACCAAGTCATCACCACTTTTATTAATGGGCAGAGTAATGAAATGACCACGTTTATCTAAGGTAGATTCTTCTCCAAATTCAGTAACTAACCAGGAAGATTGGGTAAATTCAATTCGTTTCACCGGTTCAAACCGTGCTACGCACACTTTACTTCCTAGCATGGGTACCAATAAGGTAGTTTCTTGACTCTGGCAATCGCCTTCCCAGCCAGTAAATTCACTGTCATTAATTGGTGAAGCGGTGAGTTTCACGGTGGTAGCAACGGTGCTGGTATAGTTACATTCTTGCTGATTATCCGACCAACAATTGATTCCAGTTGGCTCACTCGTTACCTGTCCAAGACCCTGGACAATTACCTGTAAACGATACGCTTCCGTAGCAGGTACTTGCTCTGCAAGCTGTTCAAATTGAACGGAACAAGTTTTAGAACTGTTTAAGGTAATCGTAATTAGGCTATCATTGGATTCACCACAATCTCCCTGCCACTGAACTAAACGATAACCTTCATCAGCTTTAGCCTCCAAAGTGATGAGGGTGTCTTTAGGATAATGGTAAGTACAGCTATCTTGGCAAGAAAGCGTTTCAGCAGTAGTAACAGTGACTTCACCTTTTGTAGTTGCAATCATTAACGTTTCCTGGTTTGGAATAGCGTTTTCACTTTTAGGTATAAAGATAGCGGTACAAATTTTACTGGTGTCCAAGGTAATCATAGTTGTATTTTCATTACTTTGACCACATTCGTCTTGCCAACTTTGAAATACACTATTTTCCGCTGATGTCGCCACGAGTGTAACCACCGTACCGGTTGGATAATTGGCCTGACAAACCTCACCACAATCAATGCCTAATAAGTCATTAACGTTTCCAGCACCTTGCTTTTCCACTACTAGCGTTTCTTGGCGTAACTCAAATTGAGCCGTACAAATTAAATCTTGAGTTAAAGTCAACGTGATTTGAGAATCCTGAACTTATCCTCTACAGGTGGCTTCCCAACCGCTAAATCGAGCCTCGGGATCGGGTTCGGCGGTCAGCACGATTACTGTGCCTTTCGCATAACGGTGAGTACAGTCTTCGCCACATTGAATCCCGGCAAGGTTACTCATTACTTGCCCGTGATTACCGCGTTTGTTCACCACAATTTCCATTTGTTCTGGCGCTAATAAAGTAAACGCATTAGCCAAATTAGCCGTTTCAGTACCAGTAATAACTTGAATACCTTGTGTTCCTACTGGCGCATTGTTATCAATCATCAAGGTTAATTGGATCTCGTTGTCACTGAGCACTTGATACGTGTTAACATAAATGCCACTGCCACTCCACTTTATCACACTTTGCGCATTAAAATGAGTATTCTCACCACTTAAGGTAACGATTTTAGTTTCGCCAAGCACAGCCGCCGCTGGTTCTAACGACTTCACCCGCGCCTCATTCCCGCTAATGACTTCAAACACTTCTCCATTTGCCGGAATCATTACTTCTTTATTATTAGTTACTACCGCTAAATAACGTACTCCTGGTGTAATCTGATTGGCAATCTGAATGACAGCGGTCGCTAAATGTGCATTTTGTACTTCCAAAGATTTTACAATGATACCCGTGTCCAATTGCCCAATATCCTTGCTAGTCGCCATTCTTAGTTCAGTTTGCCCTTGAATAAACTGAGTTTGATCATCGCCTTGAATAGTGAGGGTCACGGTTTCTCCGGTTTTACCCACTTTAGGCGTAAAATTAATCGTTGCTGGTGAGAACACGGCAAACCCATTGGTAAATACAACCGTTTCAGCGCCGGTGGTGACAAAAACATCCCGTGGACCAAGCAATGCCTCACTGGTAAGCGTGACGACTACTGTCAATTCGGTAGGACTGCTAACCGTCGTTTGCACAACCTGAATTCCATCTCCCCAATTAACTGTAGTTTCGCCTTGAACAAAATGGGTGTCCTTACCGAGCAAATTAATAGACAAGGTTTCCCATTGACGACCTTGGGCTGGTTGAAGATAAATAAGCGCCGGGGGTTGGTTCGATTCAAACACTTGAAGGAGACCTAGTGGTTGAATATCTTTAGCTAGCTCCTGGTTAGTTTTTACTTTGACTTTATGAAATCCGACTTTAGCAGTTGAGGTAATGTTTAAATCAACCTGTAGCTGAGTAGGACTTTTTACTACAGTATCGAGTACGGTCAAGCCAGCATCCCCGAAATCTAATAGCGATTGATTGCTAAAATGCGTATTTTGTCCATAAATAGTCAACCGGGTTGATTCAGTGTTTCTCGATACTACTAAAGGCGTTACACTAAGAATAATCGGCTGCAGTGAAGCGGGAATAACTTGTAATAGTTGCCGACCGCTTACTGTTTCAGTTTGGTTATCAGCTAAGGTTGTTTTAGCAGTAATATCATAAAATCCTACCGGAGTAGTTGTTGGTACGCTTACATTGGCGATAAGTTGAATAGGAGATAAGACGGCTTTACCGGTGTTGACGACAATTCCACCACTGAGGTTCAAATTCGCTAAGCTCGTACTATTGAAATGGGCTTTTGGCGCAGTGATTAAAATATCAGCAGTACTGCCTTGTGGTAATTGTAAAGGCGTAACCGCCGTGATAGTCGGTTGTAGAGAATTTAATAATATATTTAAAACGGTATTGGGAAAGAGTGTTGCAAAGTCAGGATTATCTTTATCTAAAATTAAGCAACTTCCCCCCGTTAAAATCGCTATTTCGCAAAAACTAATAGAAGAATCTGTAGCAAAGCTTATTTTTGAAAGTAGGACAGTTAAGAACAATAAGTGAACTAAACTGTTTTTTTTGAAAAATGTTGAAAAATGAGTCATAAAAATTTCCTTCTCCCCCTCTTGGGGAATTTACCTAATTTGTTTCATGCTACCCGGACTACCTTATTTGGTTAGGGTATTAAATAATAACTTAATTTGCAGTTTCATTTGGCAAAGTTAGGTTACACAAAATCTTTTAAATAAATGCTATCATAACTGTGTTGGATAGTGAGCCAGATTCTTTATAGCCAGCTTGAAATGATATTGATTAACATGCCACTAATTTAAAAATTAGTACTTATAAATCATGGTAAAAACAAACTAATGAATAGCTCAGTAGCAACGGACTACCAAATAGACGAACAGGAGCTAGAAATGGGATCATTAAACCATAGCCTAGCTCAAGCCCGGCTAACTGCCTTACTTTCTCACTATGATAATTTTACGACCTTGGTCGAATTAAGTTTAGATACTAGCCAAATTGATTTAAGTTCATTTCATCTTAAAGCGAGAGATGAATTAAAACCGGATATCTGTTTATATGCCGGCCATCTTGGATATAGTGAAGAAAGTGATATTCTAAGAATGTCAGAAATGCCTTTATTAGCCATTGAAGTCATTTCACCTAAACAAGGTTTTGAAGATATTTTATCTAAATTTAGAGCTTACTTTGCATTAGGAATTAAGTCTTGTTGGTTGATTATGCCGGCAATTAAATCTATCGTAGTGTATTCGCTACCTACTCATTTCAAAACCTTCAGCATGAAGGATGACGAAGTAATTGATGAGGTATTAGAAATTCATTTACCGCTGCAAAAAATTTTTGGTTGAGATAAACATTTTAATTGAATAATATGATTGTATCACATTAATTTTACTCTGACCCCAACGATAATTCTGCTTCTACCATAGCGAGTATCTCGTTTTTAACAAATAAGAGGTTTTTGTAGATTGATTTTAAATCCTCTATTTTGGTTGAATCAAAATTTTGTGATATAAAATATTGATATTTATGAAGTGCTAATTTCTCCAAGATAGCAAAATGCCAATTTCCACCGGTAATATAAGCCCCTTTTATGAATTTCCAGTCATTTAATTCAACTGCACTGATCAATTCAGCTAACAGTTGTGGTCTGGGATTGCCATAATCTTCACTTTTTTTAAATTCTTGAATAAAAAAATACGGTTTTTTGCTCTCGACTAATCCTTGGGACACGACAAAATCTACGGTACCATTTAAGATAAATTGATCAGTCACATAGCTCATGGGTAATTCATAAAAATCTCGAATCTTCTTTTCATAAGATTTAAACCGGACTTTATTTAAAATTGGCACGATAAATTTCACTTTTAAATCTTCTTCACCATAGCGTTCAATTAAAGATTTGTTATCGGCTATTAAATCTTTTAAAAACAATTCTATTGAGTGATCTATTTCAATTTGATTGTTTAACCATTCATCAAAAATACTGTCATCTAAATTCTGTTCAATCTCAAATAACTTTTTTAAATCAATATCTCTAATTTTACTGTACAGGTAAGTGGGAATTTGATTTTCTTCCTTACCCTTAAAATAGCAATTTGTTTTTTTAATTCTTCTATTTCTCTTAACAGTTTTAATTCAATCTCATTATTCATAAAATATTTTTTTGTCGGAATCAAGAATTAACCAAATAATGATGTTACACAATCTTTTCCCGCATACCACAAAATTCCAGGCGAGCTACTTATTTGTTAGATTCCATGTAGGTTGAATTTTTTTTCGTTCCCACGCTTAGACACCACTGCCATTAAGTTAAGCGAGGGCGAACACTTAGGTTCGCCCCTACATTCCGGTTTTACAAAGGATTTTGTAGGGGCAGACCTGCGTGTCTGCCCTTAACTTATAAGCAATTGATTTCCCCATTTTCTAAATGGGGGATTGAGGGGGATTTCTTGGCAAGTCAGGCATTTCAAATCCCCCCTCGCCCCCCTTTTTCCAAGGGGGGGGATCCTTAACTTAAGGGCGGTGGGACTCGTTTTCGGCTGAAAACGAGTCAATCTAATGATTCTCTCGGCTAGCCGGTTTAAGTCTAATATTTTCATAAGTTTTCCAACTGTGTCGCTGCAATTGTTCGGCGTGAATTTCTTGAGGAAAACCCGGTAAAGTAGCCGAAGTCCAAAGTTCTTGTTCTTGTAATGCTTGAATAGCTAATTGCAAGCCAGGTAGAGTGGGCAAAATGCCGCCCCGGTGCTGGGTATGGGTATAGAACTCACCCGGCATTTTGCCCACCGCTAAGTGCTAATTGATTTAATTTCTTCGAGTTTACGAAAATAGGTAGTTCCTTGACGATAAATAAGTATTATTTTATTTTGGCTACCTTATTTGATTCATTATCTTGGAATGTACAATTATCATAGGGAGATAGGCTGATACGCAGAGAATGAGGACGTTGTCCTAATCGGGATTCAAACACAACTGTATAAAATAAAACATTACGAACGTATTTACGAGTTTCATTAAAGGGAATCATTTCAACCCAGATATCGGCCGGTAAACAACTATTTTCTTCTGCCCAACGTTCTGCACGCCCAGGACCAGCATTGTAAGCGGCTGTTGCCAGCATGTAATTACCACCAAACCGGTCCAGCATTTGGCGCAAATAACTTGTTCCTAAACTAACATTGGTATCAATGGCTAAAATATCTTGTACTCTTATTAGTTTTAAACCCAACCGTCTCGCTATTGAGCGACCAGTTGCTGGCATTAATTGCATTAATCCCAGTGCACCAGCATGAGAACGCGCTTTGGCCATAAACGCACTCTCTTGGCGAACGATGCCATAAACCCAGGCTAGATCAACATTTTGCTGGTTAGCTGCCGTGGTGAGATCCGGATAATAAGCGAGTGGAAAACGAACTTCTAAATCATCATAATAACCGGCTTGAGCGGATGTCATGACCGCTCGGTCATGCCAGCCCCAACGATTGGCTAATGCTGCAGCAACGGCTTGTTGATCGGATGTCAGTTGTTTAATGCCATAATCCCATTCCCGGCGTGCATTGAGGAGCCATTGTTCTTCTCCAGTAATCAGCTGACTTAATTGATAAAATTCATAGGCAGCGCGAACACTTTGGTTCTTCATTAAATGAGCTTGATCAGTTGGAGTATATTGAATCGGTCGATTTTTCATCTGATATTTGGTTCCAATTCGATCTGCAGCCAGGAACCCATAATAGTCACGCTCTTTAGCGAGTTCCACAAATAACTTTTGTGCTTGAGTTGGCTGACTAGTTTGTTCAAGAGCGCGTCCTAACCAATAACGCCATTGTAAAGAATGCCTTTGCGCTAATGGCATTTCGGTAATGAAATCGAGTAATGCCGGCCAATGTTGTTGCCTTAAAGCCAATTTAATACGGGCTTCACTCGCTTCTTCTGTGAGAAAATGTCTATTGATTGCGGCTAACCATTTTAGTGCATCGGGATGATGTTGTTTAACACTTGTTAAGGCTAAATCACGCTGCATTTCACCGATTTGTGTTACTGAGAAGGCATAATCACGTTGTAGTTTTTCCCAATAGCTATAAGCGAGATCAAATTGACCCGTTGCTAAACGGTTAATACCATACAAAATAATCGTCCGAATGATGGGTAAATCGGGATAATTAAATGTCGCTAAAGTTTGCTCGGGTTGATAATGCATCGTTTGCCATAACGTGAACCAAGCTTGTTCACTCGGACTTAACCGTTTTGCTAAAGTAATTGCAAGTGATAATTTCTTATTTTGCATCGCTAACTGAATTCGTTCCCATACTAAAGCATCATTCATCAGATTGCTTTGATAGAGAGACTCAAAAGCTAAATCGCAGGCATTGGGTTGTGAATAACCAACTAACCATATTTTTTTAATCTCTTCAAGAGCGGTCTCAATTTGTTGTCCCGTTGCTAAACGAGCTTGCACATAATAACATTGCAAGGTAGTCGATTCACTTGGCGTATAATTTTGTAAAAAAGTACTCCAATTCTGTTCTTGAGCTAATATTTTTAACCAATCCCGACGTAATTTTTCGCCGAAGTAAGTATTACCATATTGCTTTAAAAAAGTTGCTATTGATGAAAAGGAATGTTCTGAAAGTTTAGAACTGATCTCCAGATATTGTAGATAGTAATAAAGTGGATAATCTGATAAAGCAATTGATAATGATTGAAATTTTTCTAACTTATTATTTTTAAATGCTTCATAAGCATATTGAAATTGCCAATGTTGTGTAGTTAACTCCTCAGCAAAGATATTAAAGTTAATTAACGATAAAATAATTATCTTGTAAAGCAAGTATTGTCTGTTCATCATCAAGTCAAACATTGATTTCATGCTCTAAAAATCCTATCAATCGGGGTAATTTTTTAACATTACTATTATTTTATATGATTATTCATTAAGGTGTTAAGGTAGGCAATTTATGCACCTAAATTCATTTAATATTAAGGGAGTTTAGCCGTTATCAATTTTCGAGGCGTGCGGATTATTGGTATTGAGGGTTCCACTGAACCGACTGACCATGAGTTAAGTAAGTACGAAACCAGCAAAGCACCTATCAACTTTTCGGAAACGTAGGATGATCGGGTTTACTCCGTGACGAGAGGCGAAGCTGGGGTGGTTAAAACAGTTAATCTTATCCTAATGGTTAATCCCCCTCACCCCTTCCTTGGCGGGGGAAAATCAGGCTTAACTTAATGGCAGTAATGAATTAAGTAGGTCGTTATGATTTACCTAAAATTAGTATATTTTTACAGCGAACTCCAGTTAATGTAACCATACCCGTAATAACGATAAGAGGTTATGGATATTAATTGGTTTAGCTAAATAATCATTGGCACCGGCTTCAAGGCATTTGGTTCTATCGGCTTTCATCGCTTTAGCGGTTAGTGCAATAATTGGCAATTGACGGAACTGTGGTTGAGCACGAATTTGGCGAATAGCATCATGACCATCTATTTTAGGCATCATGATATCCATTAATACCATAGCAATATCCGGTTTGGCTTGTAACTGTTGTATGGCATGATGACCATCATGTGCCACTAGTATTTCAATTCCTTCTTTCTCTAAAGCGGCTGCTAAAGCAAACACGTTACGCATATCATCATCAACCAATAAAACTTGTTTACCCACTAAACAATTTTGTTGCTCATGAATTTGGTGCAATAATTGTTGTTGAGATTGAGATAAGTGTGATTCAATTTGATGGAGAAATAAAGTTACTTCATCGAGTAGTTTTTCTGGAGAATGGGCTTCTTTGACAATTAGTTCATCCAGGTAGGTTTTTAGGATAGATTCTTCTAAAGTGGTTAAATCACGTTCAGCATAAATAATAACCGGCATTTGGCGTAAATGCAGTTCGGGGTACAATTCTTCAAGCAAATGGATACCTTTATCTGGTTCTACACTTACATCTAACACCACGCAATCAAATTCACACCCTTGCAACATGGGGTAAACTTCACGACCAATCATGGCTAAAGTGACGTGAATATCGCTGGACTTAACAATTTTCATTAATGCTTGTTGATGATTCAGTTCATCTGACAAAATTAATAACTCTTTTACAGTCTTAGTGATAAAGTGGTCGATATTATTAAAAACTTCATAAAGACCCTCTCGGCTAACTGGCTTTAGACAATAACCAATAGCCCCCCGTTGTTTAGCCATTTGCTGAGAATCCGTACCAGAAATAAAGTGGACTGGAATAGGGCGAGTATGTGAATCCGCTTTGAGTTGTTCCATAATGCTCCAACCATCGATTTTAGGTAACCCAATATCTAAGATAATAGCATGTGGTTGATATTTTCTAGCCAGTTGCAAACCACTTTGACCCTCGGTAGCAACTAAACATTTAAAAGCTTTCTCATGTGCTGTTTTCATAAGTAAATGAGCAAAGGTTAAATCATCTTCAATAATGAGAAGAAATTTATCACTTTCTTGTAAGTTATCTCGATCATCTTCAATGGTTTCCGGTGGCTTAGCTAGCACAACTGGTAAGGTGATTGGAGAAGGAGAAGAGGTTATTACTGGTGGTGGTTCTGGTTCAATTGAAGTTGGTTTGGTTGGCAACTGTTCCGGTAAATAGACGGTAAAAATACTGCCTTCACCTTCCTTACTTTGCAGATGAATTTCACCACCGAGTAAATGAACTAACTGGCGAGAAATAGATAATCCAAGACCGGTACCACCATATTGACGACTGGTAGTTCCGTCAACTTGTTGAAAAGCTTCAAAAATGAGTTGTTGCTTCTCTGTGGGTATACCAATACCGGTATCAATGATATCAATGGCGATACAGTTAAAGGTATCCAAATTTTCCTTTGTTAAATGAGTAGATTGTGCCGGTCGGTGAATGGCTAAAGTGATTTGTCCTTTAGCAGTGAATTTAAATGCATTACCTAGTAAATTTGTAAGGATTTGGATCAAGCGTTGTTCATCTGTATATAAAGAAGGCGGTAAGTCATTCGCCAATTGGATGACCCATTTCAATCCTTTTTCTTGAGCGATCAGACGGAATCGATCTTCTAAAACGGTAATTAACTGGGTTAAAGCAACCGGCTCAAGATTAATTTCCATTTTACCTGCTTCAACTTTAGATAAATCGAGAATATCATTAATTAAATTCAGTAAATCAGCACTAGCACTATAGATTGTTTGAGCATATTTAAGCTGTTCTGCCGTTAAATTACCTTCTTTGTTACTGGTTAAAACTTGAGATAAAATGAGTAAACTATTTAATGGCGTACGTAATTCATGAGAGATATTGGCGAGAAATTCGGATTTATATTGGCTTGTTAATTCGAGTTCTTCCACCTTTGCTTCAATCACTAGGTTAACTTGTTCTAATTCAACATTCTTTTCTTGAATAGCCAATTGCTCACGTTCTAATTCTTGACTCCGTTCTTCTAATTGTTCATTGATTTGACGTAGTTCTTCTTGTTGATTTTGGAGTTGTACGGCTTGTGCCTGTAATTCTTCATTAGTTTGTTGTAGTTCTTCTTGTTGAGATCGTAACTCTTCTGCCTGTAGTTGACTTTGTTCTAATAATTCTTGCGTTTGAGTACGTGACTGGGCCATATTGATAGCAATCGCTATAGCCGGTCGTGTTAATTTGAGTAATTCGAGGTGTGCTTCGGTAAAAGCGGAAAAAGAAGCGAATTCAATGACACCGATCAAAGTGTTCTCATATAAAATAGGAGCAACTAAAAGAGCATGGGGATTTGATTCTCCTAACCCCGATTGAATAAGCATGTAATTAGCTGGAACTTTGTGAGTGACAAATAATTTACGTTCTAAAGCCACTTGGCCGACAATGCCTTCACCAATTTGAAATTCATAATTTGAATTATTGCGCCAAGTATAAGCATAACTGGCTATCATTTTCAGGTAATCTTTTTTTTCGGTTAGTTGCAGTAGATAAAAAGCACCAACAGAAGCATCGAGGTAAGGGGTTATAAACTGGAGAATATTTTCAGCTAACTGCAAAATAGTTTGCTCACCCCTCATTCGCTCACTGAGTTGTGTTTGTCCTCTTCTTAGCCAGTTTTGTTGTTCTTGTTCGCTAGTTATTTGCTGTAGATTTTTAACCATTTTTTGTACAGCAGCGTAAATACCAGTTGTCGAGCTACCCGTCTTAAAATAGAGATTAAAATGGCCAGCGGCTATCTGTTCAGCAATAGAAGCAATCTCGGCAGGTTCACCACCAACTTGATACCTTATTTCACGAATAAGAGAATAGCTTATCCAAGTAACTATACCGATTCCTAACAAATGAATTATAATTAAAATGTACTTAAGTGTGTTGACATATTCATCTAAATGCTTTAAGTCATTGGCTATTTTAGTTTTGAGTAAAGTTTGGACTTGATTAGCATTATCAATAAATCTATCGAAAATCCAGTCAAATTGGTCATCCAATGCTTGTTCCTGGCTTTCCTGAGCAACAATTGGATTATTAAAGCGGAGCTGAGCTGAGTTAATAAGCTTTTCTATATCTTGTTTAACAAACTGTATTTGTCCTGCTATCGCTTCATCATTAATGGGGTAAAAAATATCGAGTTCGCGAGTTCCTCCTTTAACTATTGCATCAGCATACCATAAACTGTTATCTAACAATTGCCAAACTGTTTTTATTGCTGGTTTTTCTTCTTTACCAACCATAATTTCTTCAAACCAGAGGTGTGCGGTTGTCGTATTTAATTTAATTTCGGTTACGGCATTTTGTAGTGGCACTTTTTGGAGCATAATTCCCATGCTATCTTCATATAACTTTTTTAATTGGATAATGCTGAAACTCCCCGTAATTAACATAACGCCTAAAATTGACAAAGATGTTACCAACAATTGGGTGCGGATTTTCATCGTACCACTCCTTTAAAAGTTACCTCTCACCTAAAATACAAGTACTTGTGTATTATATCAATATATTCTTAACCTCGTTTTTTTCATTAAAATTTATAAATAAATAATAAATACAGGAATTTTTATAAAAAATATATAAATTTTGAAAGGATATTTGGAGTAAGTTGCGAGCGAGGATGTATGATTTATTTATGGTCACACCATAATTATTAATAGATTTAACGCCAAAGTTAAATGCTTCTTTGGCGAAATTGAAAGAAGTTATTTTTAAATTAGTTAGCGACTGAAATCAGTACCTGTTCGATTTCTGTTAATAATTGTTCTTGACTATAAGCCCCTTTATGAAAAATTGTTTCCACACCACTGTGAAGACGTCGGCGATCTTCAGTCGTAATATCTTTAGCGGTTAACACCACGACAGGAATCGTCGCATAAGAAGGTTCTTGACGTAATTTAGAAACAAATTCAAAGCCATCCATTTCTGGCATCATCAGATCTAATAAAATAAGCGCGGGTAAGTTCTGTTTTAGGTGTTCTAAAGCAATCAAACCATTTTCAGCGAGATCAACTTGCCAACCCGCATTTTTAAGAATATAGCCCATCATTTCACGAATGCTATTATCATCTTCTACTACCATTACTGGCGCTGAAGTTTTAGCATCTAAGTGATATTTATGTAGTACTGCCATGAGTTGTTCGTGATTAATAGGCTTGACTAAATAATCAGTGGCTCCAAGTGAGTAACCTAGCGTTTTATCTTCTAAAAGTGACAGCATAATAACCGGAATAGCAGCTAATTCCGGATCATTTTTCAGTACAGATAAGACATCCCATCCATCCATTTGTGGCATGACAATATCTAACAAAATAGCCGAAGGGTGATGATCATGTGCTAACCGTAACCCTTCTTGACCATTAGTAGCCGTGATCATTTGATAGCCTAATTTATCGGTTTTCTTTCTAAGGAGATGATGTACCATGGGATCATCATCAATAATTAAAATAGTCGTTTCTTGAGGCGTGGTGGATTCCAGTCGAATAACTTCAAGACGAGATTGATTTTCTTTAGATAATTCTTGTTCGGTAAGAAGCGGTAAGTGAATAGTAAAAGTACTGCCCTTACCCACTTCACTGACCACGGTGATAGTACCCCCCATCATTTCCGCAAACCGCTTAGTAATGACCAAACCTAAACCGGTGCCACCATATTTACGAGTTGTTGAATTATCCGCTTGAGTGAATGCTTTAAATAGTTTGGCTTGTTGCTCGGCGGTCATACCGATACCGGTATCACTGACGGTAAACAAAATCCATGATATTCCATCACGATCTTCAGTGGTGATACTTAATTGAATCAGACCTTGTTCAGTAAATTTGCTAGCATTACTCAGCATATTTAATAGCATTTGTCGAAGTTTAGTTAAATCCGTAAACAAGGTGCCCAAATTATCCGCTATTTCTACATTTAACGTATTATTTTTCTTAGCAATAAGTGGTTGTATGGTACTGAGTACTTCATGAAGCATTTCGGTAACCGGGAAAGTTTCATTATAAATATCCATCTTGCCCGCTTCGATTTTGGAAATATCGAGCACATCATTAATTAAACCTAACAAATGTTTACCGGCATCATGAAT
Organism: Thioploca sp.; assembly: GCA_012032555.1. Classification (GTDB taxonomy): domain Bacteria; phylum Pseudomonadota; class Gammaproteobacteria; order Beggiatoales; family Beggiatoaceae; genus Thioploca. Next base: position 63,758 of record JAAUSR010000010.1, on the reverse strand, counting down.
TTTGTTTAAATCGGTAATTGAATTCATTTCATCCGGTGATAAACCAGCTTCAATAGCCTCTTCTCTCACCTCTTCAATTAAAATTTCGCTATAACCAATAATAGCATTGAGTGGAGTACGTAATTCATGGCTCATGTTAGCTAAAAACTGACTTTTAGCTAAATTGGCTTGTTCAGCGGCTTCTTTGGCATTTTGTAATGCAGTTTCGGTTGCTTTGCGAACGGTAATATCACTAAAGGTAATGACTACTCCGGTCACTTGCTCTTCTTCAATTAATGGGGTAGCAATATACTCTACTGGAAAAGGGTTACCATCTCGGCACCAAAATACTTCGTTCTCTACGTGATTAAAATCTTTTTTCTCCATAGCATTGAGAATAGGACACTCTGCTAAAGGATAGGACTTACCATCAGAATAGGCGTAGTGGATAGTTTGATGATGATGACGACCAATTAGCTCTTCTGGAGTGCATTTTAACATCCGAGCGGCGGCTGGATTGATGAAAGAAATATTGCCCTTCAAATCAAGGCCGCAAATACCTTCACCAGCGGCATCCAAAATCAGTTGATTTTGTCGACTAAGATGGGCTAAAGCCGCTTGAGCTTGTTTGCGTTCATTAATTTCAATTTGGAGTTGTTCGTTAGCCAGACGTAATTCAGCGGTATTCTTATGCTCTTGTTGAATAAAACGTAAATAGGTTTTAACTCGACTAATTAACTGTAATGGTTCTATAGGCTTGGTAAGATAATCGGCTGCTCCCACAGCAAAACCCTTTTGCTTAAATTCTTCTGATTTAAAAGCGGCTGTCAAAAACACGATAGGAATATGTTCGGTCTTTTTCCAAGAACGCAGTAATTGCGCGGTTTCAAAACCATCCATTTCTGGCATTTGCACATCAAGAATAATCAGATCTACGGATTGTTCTAAAACGACTTTCAAGGCGACTTGCCCAGAATTGGCTTCTAGAATTTGCGCCTCAAAATGTTCGTTCAATAGTGTATGTAAGGTAAAGAGATTATTTTTATTATCATCAACTATGAGTATACGAAGCACTTCTGACCTCATAGGTTATTCCTCATGGTTAAGTAGATATTGCCCAAAATACTATCTTAGATGAGTTGTTTTTTACTTAAGATAATGAATGAACTTTATGATAGCGTTTTTACGTTGCTATCGGTTGTATTTTTTAACAAACTAGGATTATTCCTGCACAAATTATTCCTTAAAGACAATAAACTGAAATACAGTTAATTATTGAGATTAGGATTAAAATAAATGTTTTATAACCTAACTTCCATTGATAGTAGTTCAGACAGTTCTTATAACTGATCAATTTTAAAGATTTTGTATTATGAAAGTGTAACGCACCCTAACCGGTTAAAATTATTGTGTTACGGCTATTGTTTAACGTATCCGACTGAAAGAAGTATGAATTGAAAGAATGGAAAAATAAAGCACGTGGCTAAAGTAAGATGAATTGAGAGTAAGGATTTCAGTCGAGACCGGTTTATAAGCAAGAAATATGATGGGTAGAGGGTGAAATGCCCTGAAGAGGAATTGAACCTCTGACCTTCCCCTTAGGAGGGGGATGCTCTATCCTACTGAGCTATCAGGGCGATAGAAGTAATAATTAGTCAGCTTGGTGGAGCCGAGGAGGATCGAACTCCCGACCTTCGCATTGCGAACGCGACGCTCTCCCAGCTGAGCTACGGCCCCATTAACCGGTTAATATTTTACCTAAATAGTGTGATTTGTCTAGTTATTTTTGTAATTTTATAGCCGGGTTCGTAACCGTTGTATAGCGGCACGTACTTGTACCGGCGCTGTTCCTCCGATATGATTGCGGGCAGCAATTGAACCTTCTAAAGTTAAGCTAGAGTATACATCTGTTTCAATCTGTGGGGAAAAACGTTGTAATACTTCTAAACTCAGTTTATCTAATTCACAATTATTTTCGATACTATACCGTACTACCTGACCAACAATTTGATGGGCATCACGGAAGGTTGTTCCTTTACGAACTAAATAGTCTGCTAAATCTGTCGCTGTTGTAAAGCCACGATAGGCTGCAGAACGCATAGCTTCGGGTTTTACTTTTAAAGATAGAATCATGTCTGCATAAATTTGTAAACAATTTTTCAACGTATCGACTGTATCAAATAAAGGCTCCTTGTCTTCTTGATTATCTTTATTGTAAGCCAATGGTTGTCCTTTCATTAGGGTTAATAAACTCATGAGATGACCATAAACTCGTCCAGTTTTACCGCGAACTAACTCCGGTACATCCGGATTTTTTTTCTGTGGCATAATGGAAGATCCGGTGCAAAATGCGTCGCTTAATTCAACAAAATTAAATTGCATCGAAGACCAAAGTATCAACTCTTCTGAAAAACGTGATAAGTGCATCATGATTATCGCTGCTGCTGCAGTAAATTCTATCGCAAAATCTCGATCACTTACGGCGTCCAGAGAATTCTCAGCAATAGTATCGAAACCTAACAATTGTGCAGTGTAATGGCGATCAATTGGATAACTAGTACCGGCTAAAGCCGCTGCTCCTAAAGGTAAACTATTGACGCGTTTGCGGCAATCTTGTAAACGGGTTTTATCACGTAATAACATTTCACACCAAGCGAGTAAATGGTGTCCAAATGTAATCGGTTGGGCACTTTGTAAGTGAGTGAAGCCTGGCATAATGGTTTCAACTTCTCGTTCAGCAATGGCAACTAGATGAGTTAATAATTGGGTTAACTTGCTGTTAATTAAATCAATTTCGTGCCGTAAATACAAACGTATATCCGTTGCAATTTGATCGTTTCGAGAACGTCCAGTATGTAATTTTTTACCGATAGTCCCGATTTTTTGTGTCAGTCGGGTTTCGATATTCATATGAACATCCTCGAGAGCCACTGACCAATCGAAATTACCTTGATTAATTTCTTGTTGGATTGCGGTTAACCCATCGATAATTTGTTGACATTCAACCGTAGTTAAAACCCCAACTTGTGCTAACATCCGTGCATGTGCTATTGAACCCATAATATCGTATTGATAGAGTCGTTGATCAAAACTGACTGATGCGGTAAAGGATTCAACTAATGATGAGTCGTTTCAGTGAAACGACCATCCCAAGGTTTAGGTGAAATGGTCATAGTTGGTTTATTAATCATAGATTTAAAGATAAGACCAATCTAATCGCTACAGTTTTATTTTATAACAGTAACCATAAGATGAGAAACAAATAAAAAAAGCATCCTTGTGAAGGTAATCCTAAGGATGCTTTGAAGGGGGTGGGAGTGTAAAGTATTACTTTAACGGTTGCAAGCCATAGTAGCCGCCTTCATTTGATTGTCAGCACAATCCTCTTTTTTAGTTGATTTGCCTACACACCATTTTTTACGGTCATCCCAAGCGGTAATATTAGCTTGACGACCATTAGAGCATTTCACAACATAATTATAGTAGGTTTTGCCAAATGAAGAATCTTTATTTTGAAATTTGATATTGGTACAACGTGCAAGATAATGATCATATCTTGAATGGCCTTCTCTATTTAACACAGAACTAGTTTTGGTATTATATCCAAGGTCACTCACTGTGTTTGAAAACATAGGATGCGCATTTAAATGGCCACTTACTAAAACAATTCCACAAAGGATATAAATGCTTTTTTTCATCAGGATCCCTCTCCTTGCTTAAGATACACAAGGGTTCATTTAATTACCAAAAATGATCGTTACAAATTGAGTTAAATAATTACTGAGTTGTCATTACTTAAATACAGTTAGTCGTATTCTTCTTAAACTTACTCTACGGAAATAAAGTTAAGTTCGCCTTTTCTTACCTAAGAAAACAATTTATCATTGAATACTTATTTATTTGTATTAAATTAACTCAATGAAATTTAACTAAAAAAGTTAATATTTCACTCTATTAGTTAATCATGCAATTATAATACCATAATTAATAATTAAGTGTTATATATGGATAAATAATAGAATTCGGGGTTGTACCATTGTTCTATTATTATCATCTTTTTTAAAGTTAAGAAATCGCGCTTAAGAAGTTAACCCAATATTTAATAGATAGTTTATTTTATTAAGATAATTATTTTAAATCTGGTAAACAGGTAATTTATTTTTATCGTTGTTTTCACTAAAATTTCTTATAATTGCTTTATTCGTAATCTGACGATAGCATGACACCTACTGTTAACATGACACTTACGGTTTAGTGGTTGACAAAATGGTCTTAAATTTAAAATCAACTCTTAATTTTGTTACCATTTACTTACAACTAATACACTATAATTTGTAATTGATCCTATATGAGTTGATTTAATTTAAATTCAGTACCGATGAAAACACAAGCAACTCGTTGGTTAAGTTTCATTTCTCGTCGTTCCGTTACACCAACGGAAACCATTGTACTTAATCGGCATCAAATTTTTATTTTGCCTACCCGGGTCGGGTTTTTGTTTGCCTTGATGTTAGTGGTTATGTTAGTTAGTTCCATGAATTACAACAACAATATGGGTTATATGCTAACTTTCTTATTGAGTAGTATAGCCATCGTATCCACATTACATACCCAGCGAAATCTTTTAGGACTTCGCGTTACGGTGGGAAGAGTCAAACCAGTATTTGCTGAGGAAACAGCACAATTTGAATTATGGCTGGATAACCGTGGACAGGATGCTCGCTATAATTTAATTTGGCAATCACGTTTTTCTCAACGGATGGGGTTGAATTGCCAAACAAATCCTGAGTTGACTATAGATATACCAGCTGAACAACAGATCAATTTAGTTATACCTATTTTAAGTACTATGCGGGGGAGACTATCTTTAGGAACTATCACGGTATATTCTTGTTTTCCTATTGGATTATTCTATGCGTGGGCGCCAATTCATTTAGATATTTCAGCTATAGTTTATCCCAAACCGGTTGGAAGAAAACAATTACCGAGAAATAAAACCCCTCAAAGTAGAGAAGGGGAATATTCTTGTGAAGGTAGCGGTGAAGATTTTATTGGCTATCGTGACTATCAGTTAGGAGATTCTCCCCGTCATATTGATTGGAAAGCGGTAGCTCGAGGACAAGATTGGCTCATTAAACAATTTGGTGGTATTAATGCAACACTCTTATGGTTAAAGTGGGATGAAGTAAGCCTATTAAATGATGTAGAAGCTAGCTTATCACAACTCTGCTTATGGGTATTAATAGCGGATAGTCAAAAGATTCAATATGGTTTGAAAATGCCCCATTGCACTATTGAACCGAATAATGGACAACAACATCGTGAGCATTGTTTACAAACATTAGCTTCATACACTTTACCTTAATTAAAACCATTGTTATAGTGAAAACAGTTAATTTGGCTTTATTTCCTCGCTTAGCTACCTTAAAATGGTTGCTCGTTATCCTAATCCTGGTTGTCTTACCACATCTATTTCACCTCGCTTGGTGGATTATTCCCTCTTTTTTTATTATGCTGTTATGGCGTTATCTGATTTTTCAACAATATTGGTCGTCTCTTAGCCCTCATTCACAATTTGGCTTAGCATTACTTGTGTTACTGGGTATTTTTTTAAGTTATGGTACTTGGTTTGGACGCGATGCCGGTATTGCTTTCTTAGTCGTATTATGTGGTCTAAAATGGCTAGAAATGAATAATAGCCGTGACGCTTTCTTGCTAGTTTTTTTAAGTTACTTTCTTATCATTACTCATTTTCTCTATTCTCAAGCGATTATTACGGTAATATACCTAGGCGTAGTTACTTGGTTAATAACGGCAACTCTCATTAGCTTAAGTGATAATAACGATAAATTACCTACGGTTCGTCGGCTCCGATTATCAGCGATTTTACTTGTGCAAGCTTTACCGTTAATGGTAGTGTTATTCCTTTTATTTCCACGATTAGCTGGAACCTTGTGGAGTTTACCTAAGGATGCTTATAGTGGTATTACGGGATTAAGTGACAGCATTTCATTAGGTCAAGTGAGTAAACTCAGTCTCTCTCATGAAGTGGTTTTTCGAGTTAAATTTCACGGCAAAATACCACCCCTGCGCTCTCTCTATTGGCGTGGTCCAGTCCTATGGTGGACGAATGGACGTGATTGGCAAAGCGGAATTCAATACTATAAAAAAATGAATAACCTCGATTTTCACCCCCTTAGCGAACCTGTTAATTATACGGTCACTTTAGAACCTCATAATCAACGTTGGTTATTTGCCTTGGATTTACCGGCTCAAGCACCACCTGATGGTTATTTGAACATAGATTATCAAGTACTTGCTAATAGCTTGGTACATCAGCGGTTAATTTATTCATTAAGTTCTTATATTCGTTATCGTGCTAATATATTGACCCATCAACAGCACCGTTTAGGTTTATCTTTACCCCCAGGTAAACATCCTCGTGCTCGAATTCTAGCTCAGCAATGGTTGCAACAATATCGACAACCACAAGCTATTATACAACGTGCTTTACAATATTTTAATCAAGAATCTTTTGTGTATACCTATACACCACCGCTTTTAATAGCCGATCCTATTGATGAATTTTTATTTGAAACTCGCCAAGGTTTTTGTGAACATTATGCGGCTGCCTTTACTGTTTTAATGCGAGCAGCTGGTATTCCAGCACGTATCGTTACGGGTTATTTAGGTGGTACTGTTAATCCCATAGGCAACTATCTCATTGTTCGCCAACGTGATGCGCATGCCTGGAGCGAAATATGGTTACCTGATCAAGGTTGGATACGAGTTGACCCAACTGCTGCTATTGCACCTGAGCGTATTGAAGCTGGAATTGATATCGCTTTACCTGATCAGGAAAATTTGTTAAGCGGTTTCTTAACAGATAATTCTATAGTTATTCAGGTTCTGCAAAATTTACGCTATCGTTGGGATATTATCAACAATGCTTGGAATCAGTGGATAGTCAGTTATAATTCATTTCGACAACAACAACTACTCGGTCAATTAGGATTAGAAGATTTTGATTGGCGTCATATAACTATCTTATTAGCACTCACGATGATTCTATTATGGATAGGTCTTGCTGCTTGGATATTGCTACGTCAACCAGCGATAGTCAATGATCCAGCACAGCAAATTTATCAGCGTTTTTGTCGAAAATTAGCTCGCCGAGGGGTACACCGCCTTCCCAGTGAAGGTCCATTAACGTTTGCCAATCGAGTTAGCACAATGCATCCCGATTTAGCTCAAGCTATTAATCAAATTATTGCACTTTATTTACAAACCCGTTATCGTAGTCAATCACAAACACTGGCTCAATTACGCTTAGCAGTGCGAAAATTTAATTTCTAACTTTGTGACTAACGATGATTAATTATCAATTAATTGATTTAACTAATAATTATTTATATTCAATCGATTGCCCATTAATTTAGAATAATTTAATCACCTATTTCAACTACCTAAGTCCTAACAATTAAACTATGTTCACTTCTTAATTTCTACAAAAATAGATAACTATTAATGACCAGTATTATCACTAGTTCTTTTAGTGACAACCTATCAATGAGTGTTATTTTAGATTAGATTAATTATTTTATAATGAAATACCCAACTATTTTCAAAATTCTTTATGATCAAGTAAAAATTTATACCTTGCATAAAACAGTAATGCTTGTACAGTATTGTAATAACCTGGTTTCGGTCAAATTACGTGTTAATTACTATTGGTGTTTATTTGCTTAATTTTTTTAATGTAGGAGGATAAATGTCAGTTAAACATCCCATAATCTCCATTACCGGTTCATCTGGTGCCGGAACAACTACCGTTAAAAAAGCTTTTGAAGATATTTTCCGACGCGGTAAATACAAAGCAGCTATTATTGAAGGGGATAGTTTCCATCGTTACAATCGTGAAGAAATGAAAGAAGCGGTTATTGCTGCTGAAAAAGAGGGTAGAAATCTGAGCCATTTTAGTCCGGAAGCTAATTTTCTGGATAAATTAGAAGAATTGTTTCGTCAATATTCACATGATGGTACTGGAAAAAAACGTTACTATTTGCATAATGAGGAAGAAGCTGAACCCTATAATCAACCACCTGGAACCTTCACCCCTTGGGAAGATCTGCCTGCTGATACCGATTTACTTTTTTATGAAGGTTTGCATGGTGGTGCAGTGACGTCCGAAGTTAATGTGGCACAATGGGTTGACTTATTAATAGGAGTTGTACCTAGCGTTAATTTGGAGTGGATACAAAAAATTAGCCGTGATGTGGCTGAACGTGGCTATTCTGCAGAAGCAGTGACACATACTATTCTGCGTCGGATGCCTGATTATGTACAGTACATTACACCGCAATTTACCCATAGCCATATTAACTTTCAACGTGTCCCGCTGGTTGATACCTCTAATCCTTTTATCGCACGCAATATTCCAACTGCGGATGAAAGTCTTGTCGTTATTCGCTTCAATAAGTATCGTGACCAAGACTATACTTACTTATTAGCCATGATTCACGATTCATTTATGTCACGTCCTAATACGCTGGTGGTCCCTGGTGGTAAAATGGGTTTTGCTATGCAAATTATCTTTCGTCCGGTCATTAGTGAGATGATGGAGAAACGTCGTAAATCAATGGAATTTTAATATCTTGATTTAGGTGAGACCTTCAATTGAAGGTCTTATCTTTACTTAAACTCAATTTTAGAACAGTAATAAGTTGAAAGTACACCTTACCATTATTTAAACAAGTATTAATGATCCAACTTTTTTTTCGATGGGATAAAAATTACACCGATAATTAAATTGGGCAATTGCCCAATGACCATCTTGTTTGATTAAAGTAATTAGAGCAATAAACTTTCCTCCTTCAAAATTGGCTTGAATTTTATAACGAGCACCCACTTGCCACCAAGTCGTTGGTGAGTGAAATATCCCACCAATAGCTCCTTGATAATTTAATAAATGACCTAATTGGTTAAATACCCATTTCATTTGCTGTAGCTGTCCCGGAGTTAATCGTTGTTGTAATCTATCACTGGTATAAGCAAAAAATTTATGATTATCCCAATGAATTAGCAAACTTAGCATAGTAGTATCAACAAACTGACGTGATCCCTGATTTAATTGTTGCAGGCTAGTTGTTCCAAATCCGATCCCAATGCTTATGAATATAATGAGTAAAATGGTAAAGCCTTTTAAAGTTGTTAAGAAACTATGAAAGAGTGTTAATAAGTACATAGCGATTACTGTTAAACAGTCGTTAGTTAAATAAAGATGAGAGATTGATTTATTAAGTAGTTTATTATTTAGGTTAAAACAAGTTATTTTGAACTTAAATAAGCTTAAATAAGTGTTTTAGTATAGTTGATTAAGTAGACGGGGACATTACTTATTTTAATTAAGAATACTAAATTAAGGTAGAAAATGACTTTTTATTTTTTCTTTCATTGGGTCTTAAAAGAATAAACAAAAAGCCTCTCTTAAACGATATTCCTACCGGATTTTAGTGAAAACTTGAAATGTAGTGTAGTTATGACTGACCGAAATTAGTCACTGTGTCATTTATATGACATATGATAAGGTTAGTTTATTATTTTAACTTTAATAGCTTTCCATCTTCCCTGTTCTTTAATGGCTTGATATTGTACTCGCTGATTTGTCATTAATTTTTTCTGTGAACCTTCAATAACACTATGGTGTACAAATATGTCTTCTTCTCTTGGAGAAATAATTTGACCATAACCGGCTTTGGCATTAAACCATTTAACAACACCATCTTGCCAACCTTCACCTGCCATGATATTGCTTGGTAAAGTAAAGTACCAGAATGCTGATAAGAGACCTAAATAGATAAAAGTTCTCATTTTTTCCCTAGTGTAGTAGTATGTTATTGTTTATAATAATTTTTATTATTGTCACAGTATTTTTTTAGCATAAAAAGTGCCAATAATTCAAATAAGGAAAATCAAAACAATTATGGTTATCTCATATCAAATCTAGGGGGTGTCATCAATTAAACTACTTGACTTTTTGCCCATTGTATTCATAGCACCTCTATACTATTCATTTGAAATTTAGGGTACTGACAATCTATGACAAGGCGTTATGCTTTGTGGAACAATCAAGGGGGATAGATTACAGATTGGTTACTAGACCGCGAAGACACTGTTAATGCTAGTGCTAAAGATAACCGTCTGTTCGTCGAAGCGTTACTGTATCGCTATCGAGCCAAAATTCCTGGGGGAGACTAGCCGGAACAGTTTGGAGATTATCGAGTCATCCATCGCAAAGCAAAAACAGAGGGAAATGAATTCTTCCCGTGTGGATAGAGGACGTCGACCACTTATATTATGATTGATGCTACAATTGTCTGTGCCCATCAACACCGTGCGGACACCAAGAACAGACAGTAGCACTAAGCCGAAAAATATGGCTTGATCGGTGAATTAAATATCAAAAATTAACTTTCTAATTATCATTCTAATTCTGTTAAAAGATTACGCGTTGCATCAAAAACAAAGCCACAATTAAAAATAATAATGGAGGAAACAAGGCACTTACAACTGGGCTAATACCATAAACTAATCCAATATTACCAGAAGCTTGATTAAGCATATGAAATCCTACACCAATTAATGCACCAACCAAAATACGTTGTCCTATTGATACACTGCGTAATGAACCGAAAATAAAAGGAATTGCTAAAATTAGCATCGTTGCAGCTGTTAAAGGATAAGATAAGCGTGTCCAAAAAGCGAACTCATATTGAGCGGTTTGTTGTTCATTATGTTTTAAATATTGAATATATTTATACAAGCCTAAACTAGATAATTGATGTGGGTGAATAACCACGATTTTGATTAACTCGGGCTTTAATACTGCATTATTCCAAGTCGTACTCTCTAAATACTCTCGTGTGATTTGATTAGCCTGGATATGATTTCTCTCCACTTGTTTAAGTAACCATTGACCATTTTGATAATAAGCTATCCTTGCATAAGTAACCATTTGCAAATTTTGTTGATCATCAAACTGATATAGGGCAATACCACCAAAACTACCTTCAGGGAAAATGGTAGTAATATTAATAAAATCATTACCATCTCTAGCCCAAAAGCCGTAGCGATTACTAAAAACAATTTGTTGATTTTCATGTTCTGATTGCGCAACCGCTCGGCTATGATAAGCATATTGTTGACTCAATGGTGATAATGTTTCACCAATTAACATGGCTAACAACGTGAGTAATAATCCTATTTTTAAGACGGCAATTACGATGCGTAAGATAGATAAACCGGCGGCTCGCATCACGGTCAATTCATTATGATTAGCTAATATTCCTAATCCTAATAAACTACCAAGCAAAATCGCACTTGGAAATAGATCATAAATATGTTGAGGAATTTCTAAAGCAATATATTGAATGACTTGTTGCAGACCATAACGTTGTTTACCGATATCATCAAGTTCATCAATAAAAGAAAAAAAAGTAAATAAACCAACTAAAATGAATAATACGATTAACGTTCCTGACAATACTGTTTGAGTAATGTATCGATCAACTATTTTCATTTTTAAAACAAATTAATAATAAAGGTGATTTAACCAAAATATGACCGTATTATTCCAAAATAAGCTCAATACTTTTTAGCAATTAAATAGAAACTGTTTAGTGATAGGAGTGCTTTCAATAAAATTGAATTTTATCGTGACATTTGATGTTATGTGAGTGTGAATTACATTCACTCTAACTAGTAAAATACTATGTCACTAATTTTGGTTTTTCAGTTGTTGAATTTTATATTTCAGTATTTCCCAGGCGAATAAGAATAGAAAAAAAGTTCCCCACAATTTAGATAAATCTTCAGCGGATAATCGCAGCATGAGATGAGAAGGCATAAAAGTGTCGATTACTATCATTATTCCTGTAAAAATTGCGCCCATGCAGAGATAAAAAAGTGCTGATTGCGGTTGTTTATGGAGTTGACCTAACGTTATCAGAAAATATATCTCTAATAAACTTAAACTCAGTATAATATAGGTTTCACCCACCCAATGTGATAAATGTTCATGTATTAAGAATCGATCATCAAAACCTAACCATACAAAAAGACCTATTTGAGAAAAATAAAATAATTTTTCTGATTGTGCTTTCAGTGAATCAATACATAATAAACAAATAGCAAATACTAATGCTGTTGACCATAATAGAAATACACTTAAACTCGTATTAATAGCATAAAAGAAAACTGGACCTTGAATGTCGGTAAAAAAATTCCTAACGAAATCTTGAGAAGTATGTTTTTCGATATAGAGAAGCGTAATACTATAAAAAGTAAGCGCTATAAAAAAGAAAATGCGAAAATTGCTCATAAGTGATTTAGGTTATTTAATAATTATTATTAAGATCAGAATTGCACAATATCAAAGTCAAATGTGAACGTCAATACCCGTTCCTATAATAAAATTATTATAAAACAACAGATTATATCTTGAATTAAGCTAGTTAAAAATAAGTTAATCTAACAAAAAAATAATTCGTCATCACCAAAAAAAATATCTATAATATTTAATTCTTTTACTTAATAGAAACGGAAAAAAAACAAACCAGTTATATTGATTGTATTCGTTCATTTGAAAATAGGGATTTAATGGAGTTAATTCTATGAATAAATTGAGTTACTTAGTATTTATATTAGTAACGGTAATTGCATTTAGCGGTTGTAGTAGCAAACCTAAAAAACCAACTGCATCTCCCGGAACGTCAACTGGCGTGTTAGGAGATGGTCAAACAAATTTGGATAGTTCTGGAGGCGCCGGCTCGGAAACAACTGGAGGTGGACTATCTGATACGATGGGTGTCGGTAGTATTCCGAGTGAACGAGTCATTCACTTTGATTATGATATGAGTGATATTAGACCCGAAGCACGTGTTATACTTGAGCAGCATGCTGCTTATCTCAGTAACAATCCAAGTATGCAAGTCCGTCTAGAAGGACATGCTGATGAACGTGGTTCACGCGAATATAATTTAGCCTTAGGGGAGCGACGTGCTGAATCGGCTAAAGGTGCCCTGATGTCATTGGGTGTATCTGGAAATCAAATGACCACTTTAAGCTATGGTGAAGAGCAACCCGTGGCATTAGGTCATAATGAACATGATTGGCAACTTAATCGTCGGGTTGAAATAATTTATCCATAAAGGTATTAAATAAATTGAGTACGTGTTGTTTTCTAATAAATAACACGTACTTGGTCTCTTTTAATTATTGAGTAGCGTGATGATCGCACCGGTAAATCTCAATAAGGCTATTATTCTCGTTTCAGGGGGATTAGATTCTGCTACTACACTGGCTATTGCAAAATCACAGGGTTATGCTTGTTATGCTTTAAGTTTTGATTACGGTCAACGCCACCGGGTGGAATTGCAAGCTGCTCGTCAAATAACTAGCCAATTAGGTGTTATTGAACACAAATTCATTCAATTAAATTTAGACAGTATTGGTGGCTCAGCCCTAACCGATAGGCAGATTGAAGTACCAACAACCGGTATTACTCACCAAATTCCCGTTACTTATGTACCCGCTCGTAATACAATATTTCTGGCATTTGCTTTAGGTTGGGCAGAAGTATTATCTGCTTATGATATTTTTATTGGTGTAAATGCAGTAGATTATTCTGGTTATCCGGATTGCCGACCTGAATTTATAATGGCTTTTGAAAAAATGGCTAATTTAGCGACTAAAGCCGGTGTAGAAGGTCACCATTTTAAAATACATACTCCCCTAATTTATTTAAAAAAAACTCAGATTATTCAAGCAGGATTACGTTTAGGAATCGATTACAGTCTGACCATTTCTTGTTATCAAGCTAACTCTGCCGGTTATGCTTGTGGGGTTTGTGACGCGTGTCGGTTACGTGCTGAAGGATTTCGGGTTTTGGGAATAACTGATCCGACTCGATATTTATCCTAATCACACTAATCTAAAAATGAATTAAACTATAACTAATTCAAAATTTTACTTAGGTCGGATCAAGCGTTAGCGTATCCAACCGTAATTTGAAGTTGAACCCACATAGAAACCTAAAGTTGGACACACGGAGCAATGTCCAACCTATATTTAAAATATTGATAGCAAATTAAGTTTTTTCGAAAAAAACTGCTAATATAAAAGTGGGTTAATGAATAGAGTTATCTAAAAAGATAAGGCAATAAGCTTTAACAACCGGAGTTATTTTCTTATTAATTTGACTTTATATAAGTAGGAGAAACTACAATGAAAAAAGTCTCAGTAAGACCATTACTATGGCTAGCTTGGTTTATCCCCTCATTAGCTATAGCTGATTTGTGTCCTGAAGTCGGTATATATTCTAATGACACTCGGCAAGTTGAATTAGACTTTGTAGAAATGCCCATATTTACCGATATAAACGGGAATCCCATTCCTCCCCAGAATCAAACCATGGGGCTATATTCTGCTATGGTATTAAGTTTACCTTTTGGCTTTGCAGATATTAGAATCGAAAGTTATACCTTAATAGGAGAAATTACTGAATCTAACCCTTGTTATGCTAAATTTACCCCCTCAACGGGTTTATTAGAAATTCCCAAAATTCTTGTACCCACTATTATTCCATATTTGCATGGTAACCCCATTTCTGGACCTATCGTTGAATGTAGTGCTACTTTACAACAATCGGTTTTAAGACCAGAAATTTTTAGTCTTATTCATTACGATTGTGTTTTATCACAATAAAGTAGTTACTAATAAAATCTAATAATAAGTTGAAGAAATAGATCATTTCTGACCATGATAGTCTGTTATTTAATGACATTATGGTCAGCAATTTTGTTTGCCCATATTTATCTCATCTCCTCCTTTATTTTGTACTACTTGTCCTTGATATAATTTCGCGTAAACCCCGTTTATTGTTAATAATTCTGCATGAGTTCCCATTTCAACAATTTTACCCTTTTCCATTACCACAATTCGATCAGCGGTCGCAATCGTTGATAGCCGGTGAGCAATGATAATAGTGGTACATCCTCGTTTGTATTTCTCTAGAGATTCTTGGACTTGAAGTTCTGATTGACTATCTAATGCAGAAGTCGCTTCATCTAAAATCAAAATCGGTGCATTCTTTAACAGGGCGCGCGCAATAGCCAATCGCTGCCGCTGTCCACCCGATAATTTTACTCCTCTTTCACCAATAATCGTTTCGAAATGATTAGGCATTTGTTCAATAAATTCCATTGCATAGGCTGAGTTAGCTGCGGCAATAATTTGCTCACGTGGTGCGGCTGCCATTTCTCCATAAGCAATATTAGCAGCAACGCTATCATTAAATAACACGACTTCTTGACTAACTAAGGCAATATTTGCTCGCAATACGTCTAAAGGTAATTCATTAATATCGATATCATCAACCAACAATTGCCCCGTTGAAACCGGATAAAAACGTGGAATTAAATGAGCTAAAGTCGTTTTACCGCTACCAGAAGTACCCACTAACGCAATGGTTTCACCAGGCATAATGGTTAGCGAAATCGCTTGGAGTATCAGACGATGAGAGAGATCATAAGTAAAATAAAGCTGCTGAAAACTTAACTTCCCTGATAAACGCACTGGTTTTGCTTCTAAATAATGGTGTTGGCATAAATCGTTGGTTTCAGAGATTTGATCAAGCAAGGCAAAAACACTGTGTGCAGCAGCAAGTCCCTGTTGTAATTGATCGTTAACTTTAGTTAATCGTTTGACCGGCGCAAATAACATCCCCATCGCCGTAAATAAGGACACAAAACCACCTACCGTAATGTTATCTGTTGCTGATTGGTAAGTCGCAATATAAACGATGATACCCAATGCTGAAGCGGTTAACATTTGCACAATAAATACGCTCAACCCCGAGGTCATTTGGGTTTTGACTTCTAGGTGACGCACTTGATTACTCGCCACTTGAAACCGAGTTTGTTCGTAATACTGTCCACCAAATATTTTAACTAATTTATGTCCGCTGATCGCTTCTTCTAAAATACGAGTCATTTCACCCATTGCTTCTTGTATAGAAAGATTTATTCCGCGTAATTGTTTGCTAATGAACCGAACGATACCGATAATAAAAGGGACTACAGCGAAAACAATTAAAGAAAGTTGCCAGTTGAGATAAAACATCCACCCTAATAACCCAATTACGGTTAAACTATCTCGAACTAAAATCACCAAGGTATCTGTAGCAGCTGCCATTACTCGACTGACATCATAAGTTACTTTTGACAACAATACCCCAGCAGAATAATTATCGAAAGCCGTTGCCGGTAAGGTTAGAATTTTACGAAATAAATCAGTCCGCAAATCCATCACTAAGCGTGATGCTACCCAAGTCATACCCACTTGACTAGCTAACATAGCTAAACCTTTGATTAAAACTAATAACATTAATAAAAAAGGCATGGCTTGAATAGTCGCTGGATCTTTGTTCACAAACCCACCATCAAGCAAAGGTTGAATCAATGCAGCTAAAACCGGGTCTGTAATAGCCATAATGATAATTGCTAAAATAACCCAGGCAAATTTAGACCAATAAGGAACGACGTAACTCAGTAAGCGGAGATAAAGTGTTTGACTTTGCATTGATGATATTTTTACCGGTGAACAATACAATGATTTAGACAGTTTTTAAACTCAATCTAACGAAAGTATTATAAGGGTTTGATTTTACCCAGTACAATTATAGTCATTCTAATTTATAGGTACCGGGTTCGTACTATTCTAAAAAAATCATAATTATTTAAATATCAATTAGTTATGTATGTTACCTCTATTTTGTAATGCACTGATATTTAAGCCTATTCAAAAATTTTGGAGTAGTACGAACCCAGTATTCCAGTACGTCAGAGGAGATAACCGCTATCTGGAAAGACTCCTAAAGCTGGCAGTCTCTGTAAGATAGTGCGATTGCCCTAGGTCAATAACTTTATTCAGTCCAACTGCGCTGAACAATTTGATATACTTTTAATTTAAAGTATTTTTTAACTGTTTAATTAGCTCATTAAATCTAAGGTATGCCTAAATTGGTTGAAGAAATTGCTCAACGTCGTACTTTTGCTATCATCTCTCACCCGGATGCGGGTAAAACGACGCTAACTGAAAAACTTTTACTTTTTGGTGGCGCTATCCAATTAGCGGGTACCGTTAAAGGACGCAAAGCGGCACGTCATGCGACTTCCGATTGGATGGAACTCGAAAAACAACGGGGTATTTCGGTCACTTCATCGGTCATGCAATTCACCTATCAAAACGTTATCATCAATTTACTCGATACACCGGGTCATGAAGATTTTTCCGAAGATACTTACCGTACCCTAACCGCAGTTGATTGCGCTTTAATGGTCATTGATTCTGCTAAGGGGGTTGAAGAACAAACGATTAAATTACTAGAAGTATGTCGCCTACGTCATACACCGATTTTAACTTTTATTAATAAATTAGATCGCGAAGGCAGAGAACCAATTGATTTAATAGATGAAATTGAAAGAATTCTCCAAATTCATTGTGCACCGATTACTTGGCCCATTGGGATGGGTAAATTTTTTAAAGGCATTTATCATCTTTTAGATCAGAGTGTTACTTTATTTGAACCGAGTAAAAATCATATCGCCGCTGAAGGACAACATTATACTCAATTGGATGACCCGCAATTACTTAATCAACTCGGATCAGCTCAAATTAATCAACTTAAAACTGAACTCGAATTAGTATGGGGTGCGAGTAATTCTTTTCAGATGGAAAAATTTCTAAGCGGTGAATTAACGCCAGTTTTCTTTGGCTCAGCTTTAAATAATTTTGGTGTTAAAGCACTATTGGATGATTTTGTTAGTTATGCACCACCACCGCAACCACGGTCAACTACCACCCGAATGGTTGCACCGAATGAAGATAAATTTTCTGGGTTTGTTTTCAAAATTCAAGCGAATATGGATCCGGCGCATCGAGATCGAATCGCTTTTTTACGGGTTTGTTCTGGGCAATATCAAAAAGGCATGAAAATACGTCATGTCCGCTTAAATCGGGATGTGCAAATAGCTAATGCGCTGACTTTTATGGCTGGCGAACGTGAACACACGGAGGAAGCTTGGCCTGGCGATATTATTGGATTACATAATCATGGGACGATTCAAATCGGTGATACTTTTACTCAAGGTGAAGACTTAAAATTCACGGGTATTCCCCATTTTGCGCCAGAGATCTTCCGCCGTGCTCGATTACGGGAACCATTACGAATGAAAGCGTTATTAAAAGGATTAATTCAACTGAGCGAGGAAGGTGCAACGCAATTATTTCGCCCCTTAAGTAATAATGACTTAATCTTAGGTGCTGTTGGCACATTACAATTTGATGTTGTCAGTTGGCGGTTACAAAATGAATATAGTGTGGAGTGTCATTTTGAAGCGGTGCAAGTCGCCACAGCACGGTGGATAAGCTGTAATAATGAGAAAAAATTAGAAGAATTTAAACGTAAAGCTTTTAATAACCTAGCTTTAGATGGTGCAGAGAATCTAACTTATATTGCTCCCACTAAAATTAATTTATCATTAACGCAAGAACGTTGGCCAGAAATTCAATTTTTCGCCACACGCGAAAATTAAAAATATATTAATAAACAATATCTTGCTAAGTAAATTTAACCTTTATTTTCTCAGCAAGATTTGTTTTTAACCGATGATAACCGCAACAACAAACGCTATCCAACTGGAAATATTTTGTTTAACTATTGATTAATGAAGGGAAAAATACGTATTATTGCTGGACAATGGCGCGGCAGAAAATTAATTGTACTTCCTAAACCGGGTTTGCGTCCCACGCCCGATCGAGTACGGGAAACCTTATTTAATTGGTTAGCTGACTATTTACCAGGGAGTTATTGTCTCGATTTATTTGCTGGTTCTGGGGCATTAGGTTTAGAAGCGGCTTCTCGCGGTGCTCAATCGGTGTTACTAGTGGAAAAAGATCGTGACATCGCCCAAAACTTACAACAACAACTCGTTACTTTAGCCGCTAACCAGGTTAAGGTTATTTGTACTGATGCGTTAAGATTTCTAAGGCAACCCCCTCCTTCCGCTTTTAATATTCTTTTTTTAGATCCACCTTTTGGCCATCACTTACTGGCGCCAAGTTGCCATTTACTAGAACAACTTGGTTGGCTGCAACCAACCGCTTTTATCTATTTAGAAGCGGAACAACACCTCGCTACCCTCCCTTTACCAGCTAGCTGGCAAATCATTCGCCAACAAATGGCTGGGCAAGTTATTAGCTTATTAATAAAACGAAAAAATTAACTGATAGTCTGATTTTTCAGTGAATTAATTAATTTAAGCAGTTGGTATTCAATTTGTCGTAGTGCCACTGCCGGTGCAATTTTATCCAAATCGTGAACCATCCAATACTCAACTTTTTCTATCCATTGAGGAAATCGTTCCAACATAATTGGGTGATGTTCTTCTTTATCTAAAACAATCACTTTATTGGCGATAGCAAAATCGGTATCAGTCGCTTGCAATGGCAGCCGTTCATCTGCCGGTACGCTAAGTCCACGTTCTTTCAACCCTTTGATAGCATGAGGAGAAATGGCACCAATATTATTAAATCCTCGTTCTATCGCTAGACCACGTGACTCGGCTTGCCAATTTAAGCCTTTGTTATTGGCTAAAGCATTGAATAAATGTTGAGCAAATCGGCTACGATAGTAATTACCAGTACAAAGAAAAAGTATTTTATTATTAGATTGAGTTGGCATGTTAGGCAAATTATTAGTAAATGACAATTTTGAAAATGATCACTTGGTAAAAAAATTGCTGCTCTTAGTTTAAGTTTTATACTATAATTATAATATATTAGTTATATTTTTTTATAGCTTTGTTTAAGTTAATTCAAATTAAAATGCAAAAAAACCGATTTTGGTCATCTTAATGAAGCCAGACTAAGATAAGTTCTTTTTTGGTGAGAAAAGCATTAAGTAGAAAATTTTTCATTATCTAAAATTTATAATATCAATAAATATTGGTGAACATACCCTTTTTAAATACACCCTTTAATAAATAGCAGGTGTTTAAAGATGAATAAAATCATATTATCACTTCTGATTTTCATCATTGAGCTGACTAATCAAATTGCCTTTGCCGCTGTCGTGAAAAACAATGCTGATAGTGGACCAGATTCTTTACGTAATGCCATTACTAATGCTAGTGATGGCGATATTATTCAGTTTGATAATAATTACACTATCAATCTAAGTAGTGAATTAACTATCAGTCAAAATATTACTATTGATGGTTCTGGACATACTATTATTATTAGCGGACAAGATAATTCCCGTATCTTCTTGATTATGAATAATTTTAATGTCACCATAAATGATGTAACTATTACTCAAGGTAGTGGATCGTATGGGGGTGGTATTCAAAATAATGGCATATTAGTATTAAACAATATTACTTTTTCTCTTAATGCTGATACCGGTCCTTGGGGAGGAGGAGGTCTTTATAACAAAGGTAAAGCAACAGTTAACAATAGCACTTTTTCTGGGAATACGGGTGGTCATGGCGGTGGTATCCATGTTGAATCAGGAAGTGTCGAAATTAATAATAGTACTTTTTCCAATAATGTTGCTACTTTCACTGGTGGTGCTATTTATAACCGAAGTGGCAACTTAGTGGTCGTTAACAATAGTACTTTCTCTCAAAATAAGGCACTGACTAATGGTGATGGGGGGGCGATTCGTAATTTTGCCGGAACATTAGAAGTTAATAATAGCAACTTTGTTAATAATGAATCGACTGGACATGGCGGTGGTCTATTTAATAATCCTGGCCAAATTTTCACTATTAATAATAGTATCTTGAAGGGTAACTCTGCTCCACAAGGTGGTGGTCTCTATAATGAGGGTGTTTTGTATATTAACAATAGTAATCTTTCTCTTAATGTTGATACCGGTTCCTTAGGAGGAGGCGGTCTTTATAACAAGGGTAAAGCCACTATTAATAACAGTACTCTTTCTGAAAATACGGGTAATCTGGGAGGCGGTATCTATATTGAATTAGGAAACGTAGAAATTAATGAGAGTACTTTTTCTAAAAATGTTGCTACCCTCACCGGTGGTGGTATCTATAACCAAGGTGGCAATTTAGTGGTTATTAACAATAGTACTTTCTCTCAAAATAAAGCTAATGGTGGTGATGGGGGAGCGATTCGTAATTTTTCCGGAATATTAGAAGTTAATAATAGTACCTTTTCCAATAATGAATCGACTGGACATGGTGGTGGTTTATTTAATAATTCTGGCCAAACTTTAACTATTAAAAATAGTACCTTTGTTGGTAACTCTGCTCCACAAGGTGGTGGTCTCTACAATGAGGGTATTTTGCAATTGAGTAACACTATCATTGCTAATAGCATGGGTGGTGGTGGAGATTGCGAAAATGCTGTTGGCTCAATAACGACTAATACTAATAATTTAATTGAAGATGATACTTGTACACCGGCATTTTCTGGTGATCCCCAACTTGGGCCCTTACAAAATAATGGTGGTGTTACCGAAACCTACGCTTTATTAGCGGGTTCACCAGCAATTGATGCCGGCGATACCTGCTTAGGCACGGATCAGCGCGGTCAAACTCGTGGTACCTTATGTGATATTGGCGCCTTTGAATTCAATCATGCTCCGGTTGCCAACGATGCGAGCTTTATAACGATTATTAATAGTAATCTCAGCAATACTTTATCCGCAACCGATTCGGATGGTGATAGTCTAACTTATAGCATTGTCAACAATAGTAGCCTAGGTATGGTGACTTTAACCGATCCAACTACCGGTGCTTTTACTTACACGCCACCGGCAAATCAAACCGGAACAGCTACGTTCACTTATAAAGTCAAGGATAACGCTTTATTTGATTCTAAGGAGTCAACAACAGCAACGGTGACGATCAAAATTGTTAACAACATCGTAGTAGATAATGCTGGTGATAAAGATGATGGAAATGTAAGCGCCGGTCAGAATACCTTACGTGAAGCCATTACCCATGCACTATCAGGAGATATGATTACTTTCGCAAATTCTCTTGCCAGTCAAACGATTACTATTGATAAAAAAAATGGCCCCTTAGTTATTAATAAAGATCTAATTATTGATGGTGCCGGACAAAATATAACTCTCAGTGGCGGGAATAATAATCAGCTTTTCCAAATTGACAGCGGCAATGTCACTATAAATCACCTCACGCTCAGCGATGGCAAATCAACGGATGGTGGTGCTGTTCATGTCAATAGTGGCGCCACCTTATTTTTTAATGATTGTACGATTTATAACAACCAAACGACCGGCAATTCTCATCGAGGCGGGGGTCTGTTTATTGATACCGGTGCGGTAGTTAAAATTAATCGGTGTTTAATTGATAGTAATACTTCAAATGGAAATGATTATGGCGGTGGGATTTTCAATAGCGGTCAATTAACACTAACTAACAGCACCGTTGCGAATAATAAAGCTAACCGGGGCGGTGGTGGTCTTTATAATGAAACGAGTGCCAAAATTAATAACAGCACTTTCTCAGCTAATTCCACTGCGCAGCAAACTCAAGGTAGTAATATTCGTAATGCCGGAACATTAGAACTCACTAATACTATACTTGCTAATAGTGGTCAGAATGGAGGCGATTGCACTAATACTGGTACCATTAATCCCAATCTTAATAATCTAATCGAAGATGGTACTTGTAACACTATTAATGCCACCAATTTGAAAACCGGTGATCCTCAACTGATTGGTTTACAACCTAATGGTACTTTTGCTTTATTAGATGGCTCACCCGCTATTGACGCCGGTGACAATTCAACTTGTTTGGCAACCGATCAACAAGGCAAACCTCGACCAATTGATGGTAATAATGATGGCTCTGTTATTTGTGATATCGGTGCTGTTGAAAAAGATCCCGGTGTAGTTCCGCAGCCGGATATTGCTCCGGCGGTGGTTAGCACTGATCCGACCAGTAGTACCACCGGAATTGATCCAATGGCGGTGGTAACGATTAACTTGAGTGAAAGTGTTAATGCTACGGTTAGTTCTTTCTCGCTTGAATGTCCTGTCGGTACTGTCGTTCCTTTTAACTTGTCTGATTCTCCGGCAACGATATTTACGCTCACACCGACTAGCAATCTACCTTTTGATACTTCGTGTCAGGTAACAATAATAGCTAATCAAATCAGTGATGTGGATAATATTGATCCACCGAATAACTTATCTGGAGATTATAAGTTCAGTTTTCAAACAGTTAATCAACCGGTCACCCCAACGATACCTTTACCACCAACCAATTTAAAAGCGGTACCGATTGCAACAACACAAACTATGGAATTATCTTGGGACGATAATAGTGACAATGAAACGGGATTTAAAATTGCGCGTGATGGTGAACTACTGTTAACGACAGCCGCTGATACTATTACTTATCAAGACAGTAATTTAAGTTGTGGTACCAACTATACTTATTCAGTTACAGCAATTAATACCGTCGGGGAATCATCAGCGGCAACTATCATGGTTAGTACTTGGGATTGTCCAACTTCTCCACCAATTGTAGTTGATCCTGATCCACAAATACCCGTTATTGATGACACCACAACTCAGCCACCCATTCTTCAACCACCGCTGACTCCAAATGAATTAAATATCGTTGCTGATTCAATAACTGAAGTTATCCTTAATTGGCATGATACGAGTCATAGTGAAACCGGGTTTAAAATTGAACGCAATGGTATTTTGATCCATATCACCGCCGCTAATATAACAACCTATAAAGACACTGAATTAACTTGTAATACTACTTATAACTATACTATTAAAGCTACCAATGCTTCAGGTGATTCAGCCGCTCTCACCGCGAGTGTCACTACACCAAGTTGCGCCACGACACCAACGACACCACTCGTTCCAAGTGATTTAAAGCTCATTGCGACTTCACCAACCGCAGTTAATCTCAGTTGGGTAGACAATAGTGACAATGAAACGGGATTTAAGATTAAACGTGATGGGACAGTAATCTATATTACTTTAGCTAATGTCACCCATTATCAAGATAAAGATTTAACTTGTGGTACCCATTATCATTACCAAGTAATAGCAACCAATGCGACTAGTGATTCAGAGGTACTTACCCGAACGATAACGACTTTACCTTGTACATCAACTGATTCATCAGCGCCAATCAATTTAGAAATATCATTTGTCGGCGAGGGTCAAGTTCAACTTAACACAGATGCGATAGAGATGGCATGTGATAGCCGTAAAGCGATTTGTACACATGACTTTAAGGAACCAACCTCAGTGGTTTTAGTTGCTACAGCTGCTCAAGGTTCGCAATTTCTTGCTTGGGAAGGTGATTGTCAAAGTACCCATGATTCTCTTGAATTCATACTTAATACGAATTGGTATTGTATAGCGCATTTTAAAAAAGTAGCTGATGTGCCTAAAGACAACAATACTTCGGACTCAAAGGATCAAGAGCCATGTTTAGTAGATAATCCTCTGGATTGTAACCACTCCCCCACGATTAATCATCCGCCAACGGATATAACTTTATCCAATCAACGCCTTGACGAAAACAGCTTAGGTGGTACTTTTATTGGCAGATTGACCACTCTAGATTCGGATATAAACGAAACGTATCAGTACACTTTATTGGATGATGCGAGCCACATCTTTATCCTCCGAAGTGATGAATTACATTTAGCTGAATACGCTCAATTGGATTTTGAAACCACACCCAGTTATACCATTCTGGTACGCAGTACCAATAGCCAAGGTGCTTTCATTGATAAGACTTTTACTATTGATATTAATGATATAGACGAATCCCCCTTTTTAGGAAAAGTTATTACCGCTGATTGGCAGGTAGGTAAAGATGTGACGATAGATGCGCCGGAAGGAGTTAAATTCATTGTCTATCTCAAACCACAAATGACACACATTGGGCAAATTGCTGATATTATAGCAAACTATAATTGGATACCCATCCAAGCCGATCAACCAGCATTGCATGTTCCGGTGACGATTGCACACCAGATTCCTTTACAAGCTGATATGCAATTCAATTTATATGAGGGTCGCTTAATTGGTTTAGCCGGCTTGCTTAAGATTACGCTGAGCTATCAACTTAACCAGGGTGAAAATATTGCCGGTCAAGTGATTACGCTCGATATTCGTTCCAATCGTCCCCCCACAGATATTTATTTATCTAATCATACAGTTATGGAAGATAGTCCACCTAATACCATCATTGGTTGGTTAGCAACTACCGATTTCGATCAACAAGATCAATTTACTTATGGATTAGTAGACAATCCTGGCAACTACTTCACCATAGTGGGTAACGAATTGCGAGTTAACCATTTTCATTTTAATTATGCCAATGGTGTAACTTACCCTATTCAAGTAAGAAGTGTTGATATGACCGGTGCCTATGTAGACAAAAGTTTTACGATTGAGGTTACTGATATTCAGAGCCAATTACAAGACATTCAATTGACTAAAACCGCTGTGTTTGAAAACAGTCCCAACGGTTTTATTGTTGGTCGACTTTGGAATAAAGGTAATGAACAAACACATTACCAATACGAATTAATCGAAGATGCCCAGGGTCGTTTTACCCTGATGAATGATTTAATTGTGATTGCCAAAACTGATGAATTGGATTTTGAGAACCAAGTTGCTTATTCCCTCGTGGTACGAGGTACACAAGCCGATACTCAGCAAGTATTAGAAAAAACGTTTACTATCGATATATTAAACGTAGTTGATGTAACTGTTCGAGGTGAGTTATTTGATGTGACTCATCAACCAATTGATTCTTCAAATCTTCGTTCTGCTGACGAAATCACCGTCAGATTGCAAATCATACCGGATCAAACCCACCGAGGGCAATTAGCTGACTTATTCAGTGTAGCGCTTTGGGTGGCTGATACGGGTCAAACGATCACATATATGCTCAACGGAAATACTTGGGTAGAATGGGATGGTGATTTGGCTACTTTGGCAAGTGTTCAAACCCTTACTCTTCAAGATCAGCATGAATTAAAACTTTGGCAAGCCAAATTACCTAACTTCTCATTAGGACAATTTCGTATTTTTGGGGGCTACCGCTTAAAGACCGGTCAAGTTATTTATTCTCCAAAAACATTTGATATTTCAATCCCATAAGTGCTTATCTTCGGAAAAACCATAATATTAAAATAATTGGTTATCTCAGAATAAATGTAGGTCGGCAAATTGTTGCCGACCCGCATGGCTGATGCTCGAAAGTATCTTGGTGATGGTTGGGTAACTTTAGTAAAGCTAAAACGTGGTCTTAACAGCGATAATGATAACGACAAGTCACGATACGCACGTACTCCTCCGTCACTATTCCAACTGGTTTTTCAGCTGTGACCATTCCACTGCTTCTTCAGGTGGTTAAGCAACGGCATGTAATAACTTTTCGGCATTGACTGGATGACTCAATAAATATAGCGTTTCCATCAAACCTTGATAATCATGTTCAGATATTATAACTACAGCATTTTGCTCAGGATGCTCAACTTTAATCAGTTCATGATCCTCATTAACGGGTTGCATCAAATGCGCTAAATCTTGATAAACTTAAATAAAATTAATATTTTGCTACGAGTTTTGATTTGATAAACTCAACCTTCCCGATGGCGACGACTATGCTAAGCGCATCAATCATGGCATCGAAACTGCCCATAACTTTGTCTATGTTATGGCACCACGCTGTTTAACCTCACCTTATTGCTTGATGGAATTGGAATATGCTCGTTTTTTAGGCAAACGGGTCATTCCCTTAAATCAAATGGTAATCTTCCAAACCGTTTCCCAAACCTTATCCGCTAGCGATCAAGCCGATTTACAACACTTTTACGCCGATCATCATCTCCCGGATCCAAATCTCCAAACCACTCAAGACGTTTTAAATCGCTCCTTAGCTTTAATTGGTCGAACCGATTGGCTCGATGCAAAAGAATCGTTATCAACCGCCGATTGTGAGCAATTAGCCGCTTGGGCACAAAGTTACGAAAACCACTGGCATAAACATGAAGACCAGGATTACTTAGCAACTTTGGAACTGCCAATTTGTGGTGAAAGTATCGATTCACTGGCTAGCATCGTCGAACGGCTGCAACTGGTCTTGGAACGTCATACTGCTTACGTCCACCAACACACCGAAATTTTATTAGCCGCCCGGCATTGGCAACGTCACCAATACTTGATTCGTTATTTATTAGTCGGCAAAGAACGTTTACAAGCCGAAGATTGGTTGTTAACCGAGTTTTTCGACGGAGAACAACCGCCGTGCTTACCCACCAATTTGTAGGGTAAATTTATCTGTGAGTCGCGGAAAAATAGTTCCAATATGATGACACAGGTGTTTGTTATGACGCCGCCGACCAACCCATTCGCGCTCAAGTAGTACGCTTATTGGCCCGTTATGCGATTACCACCTGGCGACATGACCGTGATATTCAAGAAGGTTCGGATTTTACCCGGGCCATTGAAGAGGGGATTGAAACGGCGGATAATTTTTTATATTTCCTGTCACCCGCAGCACTGCAATCTCACTATTGCCAAACCGAACTTCGGCACGCCTTACAGTATCACAAACGCATTATTCCCTTATTGATTTCGCTGGCAGGCGAGGCGCTTCCTGAAGCCCTGTGGACGTTACAATACCTCGATTTTACTCAAGGGATTCATGTGGTCGCCTTCTTGCGACTGTCGGGCAGGCTTTCAAAGACCCTGCTGGTTGATGAGGCTGGCAGCGGTGAAGGGAGCGGGCTGGCTTGAGGGAGAAAATGGTATGGCCAGACTTTGCTTTCAATCGGTTGTAGAAACCATTATGATAGCATCGTCTTAAATTGAGAATTGTTGCGTCTAACCTCCCTGGTAGGATTCTACTTTGCTATTATGTCATACTATGCGAGATCAATTTCTAATTGTCATCATTTTGTAATAAATAAGAGCTAATATTCTTTGGGATTTTATTTCTTAATTTTAATAGAAGAAGATAATATGTTGAATTTGATAAAAAATTTCTTAGTGACGTTATTAACCACCAGTATGCTTACCATGGTTACAATTGCGCAAGCCGATTGGACAAGTACTTTAGGTGATTTATGGGATCAAACCAAAGCCAAAACAGCTAATCTATCAGGTGTATTTAATCCTTCTAAACCAGTTGAAATTGGTATCGCTTATGGTACTGAAAAAAAGCCGTGGTTCGAATGGGCAATAGCTGAATTTGCTAAAACTGAAGAAGGCAAAAAAATTAAGATTACCCTCATTCCAATTGGCTCTATTGAAGGAGCAGAGCAAATTTTACAAAAAGACGAGCGTATTCAGGTATGGTCGCCAGCAAGTAGTGTAGTAGAAGAGTTATTAGTTGAACCCTGGGAAAAGGAGTATAAGAAAAATCCCATTATTTCTGATGCACCGTTGGCACTGACTCCTTTAGTTATGGTCATGTGGCAAGATCGTTATGGTGCCTTTATTACTAAATATACTGAGGTTAATTTCAAAAATATTGCCTCCGCATTAGCAGAAATCACCGGTTGGACAGCGATTGCTAACCAGCCAGAATGGGGTGTCTTTAATTTCGGACATACTAATCCTACTCTTTCTAATAGTGGCTTACTCACTTTAGTATTAATGGCTTATGATTATGCAGATGTATTTAGAGATTTAAGTGTGAAACAAGTGATGAACGAAGGATTTATTACTTGGCTGAAAGAAACCGAAGGTGCTATGTCTACGGAAGAAGAGAGTACTAATAATTTGATAAAGACAATGCTACAACGTGGTCCTTCTGAATTTAGTGGCATAGTAACATATGAGAACTTAGCCTTATCTAATCTCAATATTGCTGAAGGACGTTGGGGTAAACTACAAATCGTTTATCCTACCCGTAGTGTATGGAATGATAATCCTTACTATATTTTAGATACACCTTGGAGTAATGAAGAAAAACAAAACGCGGCGAAGCTATTTCAAAAATTTTTACTCAGTGCCAGAGCACAAAAAGAAGCGCGTGATAAATACCTCTTTCGTCCAGCAAGTTTAGAAGTACCTATTTTAGATAATGACAGCGCTTTCAGTAAATTAAAGGATGTCGTGAAAATAGATGTTGCTACTATCAAACGCCCTAAAGCTGAAGTACTTCAACAGCTAATTCAATTGTGGAAAAAAGTTCAGTAATTTAACTCAATGTGCAACTTCTTTTGATTACCAAACGCCAGCTAGAAACTCGGCTGGCTTAGAAATTCCGTTGACTATTTTGTAGTATAACCAAACCAACCGGCGAGCATTCCCAAACTTCTCGTTGTAACGAGAAAGCGGAAATGGAAAATAATTTCCATTCTAGTTATACTGGTTTTTCCTGTATTTCGCCAGGGGATTTGAAAAGGCTACCCCTTCAATTTAAGGCGAATCGGTAAAAACTTCCTCGATAGTCGTGGCGGTCAACAACCGTTTGGCGCAATGGAATAGCATTTCTGCATCAAGTGCATCAAGTTGTTTTTCGATTTGCAGTGAAAGTAGCCCAAATTTAGCCTGTAATTGAAACTTAAACAACAGCCGTTCTCCTTCTAACTGACCGGCTTGTTTACCTTGTTGAATGCCTTGTTGAATGCCTTGTTGAATGCCTTGTTGAAGACCTTGTTGAATGCCTTGTTGAAGACCTTGTTGAATGCCCCGTTGAAATCCATGTTGCATTCCTTGTTCTTCGGCTTCGGCATACCATTGTTGTACCGTTTCAGCTAACATTGTGTGCATCTCCTGTAATTCCTGAATTTCTGGGAATATCACTTGTGGCCACCGTTTTGGTAAGATGACTCGTCGCAACCACACCGTGAAATCTCGACGTAAGCCAGCTTGTTCAGGTGTTTGTAACCACTCGATTAAATGGATTAAAACTCGTTGAATATCAGTAACTGTCCGACTTTGTTCTAAACGAAACAGTGCCGCTACCAAATTGCGTAACGGTGCTAACTCGCGATCACTAAAAGCACCTTCATCTAAGACTAAATATTCCAATTGCGGGCAATATTTTTCTAAACCCGGTGGCATGACTGGAATTAAGTCTCGAATATTTTTAGCCGCATGCCAGCGTGGTTGACCATTGTATAGAACTAATGGCAAAACCGGTGGTAGGGAATCTCGTGCGGTTAATTGTTGATATTTAATTAAATCTTGGTATAACAATCCTAAGTAAGTCATAATTCGCACGGCCATAAACGAGTCGACGGTCGATTGAAACTCTAAGAGAATATAAACATACAACCACTCCTCGTGGCGCCAACGGACCCGCCAAATCAGATCGTCTTCGCGTTCCCGTAAATCATCGCTAACAAAGCTGCTGTTGACTTTTTCCAACGTAGTAAAATCCAGTTCCTTGACCCACACTTCGGGTATAAAGCCACGGAGCAAATCTTCCACCATGGCGGCATGGGAAAAAAGCAATTTGTAGCTGTGATCGTGTTCGTGCATGAAGTTAATATAGCATAAATTACTAAGTTATTTAGCCAGTGTAGGGCAGATAAGTGTAACGTCAGCCGCCATAATCCTGTTGTACCTAAAGGAATCGGTTATTAGCAACCATAACTCAAAAGCGCTTGAATGAAATAAGAAATGCGAAATAGATTTAGAGATTTGTTAAGAGATGTTTAGTTATCTGACCAAGCGGGGTAAGCTAATTTTTTAGTGTGGTGAATAACAAAATTATATCGAGAAATTCAATGTATCAAGGGTAATCGAACTTGATCGTACTTTTATTGATTTCCAAGAAAATCAAGAACGAGAGGAAAGTGCTCTACAGAGTTATATTGCTGAACGTTATGGAGATGGCCCACTTAATTGGGCTAAGTTGCTACAAGGCCATTATGTGGTGTTGTTGGGTGAACCAAGTAGTAGTGTTAAAACTTTGGAAATGGAAGCACAAGTTGAGTCGCTTCGTCAATAGGGTCAATATGCCTTTTTTATTCCGATTGAAATACTTGTCAATAGAACTATTGATAATGTGCTTTCTTTGGAAGAAGGAGAACAATACCGTCGTTGGCAAAAAACGCAAGATGAAGCCTCTTTTTTTCTTGGTGCAGTAGATGAAGCTAAACTTATAAAATTCAATGCGTTTCGTGATGTATTAGCTAGCGAATTTTATCCAAGGGATTAATTTACCTACATTACGTCGTAGTAAAGTAGTTATAAGCTGCCGAGTCGGTGAATGGCAAGGTAACACAGACCGCGATGAGTTACGCCGGTATTTTAATATTCTTGATGATACTTCTAAAGATAAAATGAGCCACCTCTACTGAGAATTGTTCGATTAGCACCGCTTAATAACGAACAAATTCATTCGTTTCTTCTCGTATACCAAAACCAGACAATTTTATTCAAGTACTGGTAGTGTTCCTAAGGGATAGCTTCAATAAAGTGATATTGCGCAACCGGTCTATCATCGATAGTTAATGGAGCGTTAATAACAAATTTCACTCTAAGCTGCTGTTTAAGTTTATCAGCGGAGACATTTTAAAGATTCCGCTTGAGGGTGACGTAGAATTTGCACTTTTTCAAAATCTTCACGGCAAAGTTCATAAACAGAGCAAGGTGTTACCGTACGGTAAGTGGTTGTTGGCAATATCGGTTGCCAAAGTGCTTCTTCACCAAAGAAATCTCCAGCCATTAAGGTTGCCACATCTTTATCGTATCCTTGTTCTAAACGCGAAACTCTAATGACACCATGGACAATGAGGTAAAGAGAATCATTTGAATCGCCTGGCTTGAGGATAATTTCTCGTGCGGGAAACATCCGAGTCTTGAGATAACTCATAATCAGTTTACCCTCTTCTAGCGAAATATTTCTGAATACTGGCACTTTAGATAATAGCTGCAGTGGATCCAGATGTAAGTGAGCCACAGCCAATTTGACTCCACTTTGCTCATAGATTTGGGTATCAAGGTTTTTCAGCATAATTTGAGCAACCCCGGTAGCGAGGAACCCCGCTTGAGCTTGTTCAGTGATGGCTTCGCGTTCAGCATGTAAAATTAAACGTTCGGCGAGTTGTTCTTGCATGGTGGCCACAAATTCCGCAAATTGTTCAGTGGTATTATCAATCCGTGCTCTAGCGGAATCGTGCCATCGACGATAATGGGAGCGAATTTTTTCTATGACCTGTGGGCGAATCGAATCAGTTTGGCCAAGTTCATCTAAATAGGCTAAAATATGAATGTTACCTTGGTGTCGTCCCCAGGCTTCCTCATAATCTTTTGCGGTTTGGAGAGCGTTCCAATATCTTGCCCAGCGTCTGGTTATCGGTAAATTTTCCAGAAATTTTAGCAAAGTTCTTTGCAAGCGCTCTAGCCAGTGAAAATGTAAGGTAAACCGAGGTAATTGACCTTCATGTCGGATCGCTTCAGTTTGTAATTCCAAAGAATAAATCAATTTGCGGTAAGCACGTTCCGATAAATGTCCTTTGGCAAACATTTCATCGTAAAGTGTTTTCTCTTGGGCAAAAATTCGTAGAAATAATAAATATTGTTCTTCTTCAGCGGATCCAGCTATTTTTTGTAAATGAATAAATTGGTTACGAGTATCCCGAATATTTTCTTCACAACGTCGACACTGGCGTTCGGCAATCCGTGCTGAAAATAAGCCACCTTGTTGAAATTCCGGAATACGACTAAATGCCCGTTGTTGTGCTTTCAGTTTACCTTCAATACGTGATAATTTATCAACGAGTGAAGGTGTATCTAATTTTAACCCGTGAACGAGCTTATCTAATGTTAAGCCTTGTATCAATAAGGTAAACAATACCGCACTTATCACGACATCTAAAAAGGTATCAGCCAGGGCAAATTCATCTAAAGTTAATACCATAGCGAGAGCAATCGCACCGCGTAACGAACCCCAA
This sequence comes from Thioploca sp., assembly GCA_012032555.1. Taxonomy (GTDB): domain Bacteria; phylum Pseudomonadota; class Gammaproteobacteria; order Beggiatoales; family Beggiatoaceae; genus Thioploca. Next base: position 30,764 of record JAAUSR010000010.1, on the reverse strand, counting down.
TACATGATCGCACTATAACGCCAGTGAATGGGTCGCTGGTAAGGTAACCAACCCATGATGGTAGTTAATCCATAAACGACAATAGCGCGTGACAGCAACATCGCTGCAATGACGATAGCGACTAAACCTATATTTTCCCAGATAGTGAGATGGAGACTTAGCCCAGTCAGTAAAAAAATCATCGCATAAGCCACTTGGGCTAAGTATTTCCAAAATTGCCGCAGATATTGATGAGTAATCGGTGAGATTTTACTTTGTTCCCAACTACGCAGCGTAATTCCGATTACCGCTACCGCCATGATACCACTGACCTCTAGCCCTTCTTCAGCTAACAAAAAAGTGCCATAAACTAATAAAATAGTTAAAGAGATTTCTACAAAGGCATTCTTTTCTAACTGCTGCAATAACCAGCCGACGAGAAGTGCTACAACCCAACCGACTGCAATACCACCGCTAAATTTCCAAGCAAAGGTTTCTACTCCTTGCCAAAGTGTATCACTGGGAAAATGCCCAACACTCACCATGGGAAGAATAATAGCTGTTGCAATGATGGCAGCGACATTATTAAATAAGCTCTCGCCTTCAATTAAAATAATTAACCGTTTAGGAACATTGAGTCGTTTAAATAAGGCGATGATCGCTACCGGGTCCGTGGCGCTTAAAATCGTACCGAGTAATAAAGCATTCGGTAAATTGATCGCGGTAAAATACCAAATCGCTATTCCCATCAAAGTAATCGACAGCAATAAACCGAGAATTGCTAAAATCAATATAGGTAATAAGGTATACCATAATGGCCGAGCATCTAATTTAAAAGCCGTTGCAAAGATCAGGGTTGGTAACAATATTAATAATAAAATCGGCGGAAACCAATCATGCAAAAATAATTCTTGTAATGGTTGTGATACCATTTCAAATTGGGCAAGTAGTATTCCTACTAAGACGAGAACAACTGGAAATGGTAAATAAATACGGTTACTTACTGCTAGGCTCAGGGTTGCGGTCAATAGCAATAATAAAATGAGAATAACAAATTCGACAAAAGAACTGGGTGGATATAGCATTATTAACAATTTTTTGATTCTGAGGTTGAAACTAGAGGCAAGGTCAATTCTACGGTAATACCGAGTTGATCCTCACGATTATATAGGCGGCAACTACCACAACTACTCCAGACTAACCGTGCAATCATTGCTAATCCTAATCCCATCCCTTTTACTTCGCCGGTGAAATATTTTTCACTTTGATAATAGGGTGTCCAAACTTTAGTTAGCTCTTGGCTTGGTAAATGTTGACCATTATCACTAACACAAAGCAAAATAGACTGTGGATCGGGTGCGGGTGTTATGCTAATTTCTATTTTGGGGCTTTGTTGTGGATGGAACTTTTTTGCATTAGTCAGTAATTCACGAAGTACCAATTCTAGCGCTTGACTCGAAAAAGCTAACCAAGTTTCTTTTAGCACTTCCTCAATGTAAGGTGTGCCGGTATCGATTTCTAAATCCCCCTTGATATTATCCAATAGGTGACCCAATTTGGCTAGCTTAAAAGTACTGTTCAATTGCAGCAATTGTGAAGAATCCACATAGCGTAAAATATCAAGAATTTGAACTTGTAGCCGTTTAGCACTTTCTCGAGCAATTTTAAGCAAAGATAAGGCTCGTTTGCTCCCCAGATCCATATTCCGATCATCTAAAAATTGTAATCCGACTAAGCCATTAAGTGGTGCTCGTAATTTATGGGAAACCAGGGTTTGAAAAGTCCACATTTGTTGTTGCAAATTCATTTGCTCACTAACATCACGGAGACGCACTACTTGAGAACCCGAACTGTCAGTGGAAGATTCTAATAATTCTACCTGTAACCAGAGCAAAGGCATTTGATTAGTTTCAGAACGGACTAAATAGCGTGGCAGTAATCCAACATTAGAATTAGGCCAATTTTCCCAAGCAGCTTCTGGTTCACGGCGATAATGTTGTTTATCTATATGTTGTAAAAAACCTTCTTTTAAAGCACTTTCTTTTAATAGACCTAAATAAAAACGGGCACAAGAATTAGCATACTGGATGACATTACCCTTATTAAGCAATAAATAACCGTCATTAGATTGTTCAACTGCCCACTCAAAGCGAGAACGTTCTACCACTAAATGACGATAATGTTTCAGGCGAGTAATAGTGCGAACCCGGGTAAGTAGCTCCAGTTTATTAATCGGTTTATTGATAAAATCATCCGCACCGGCTTCTAACCCTTGTAAACGGGTTTGTTCATCTTCTAAAGAGCTTAGCATCAGAATAGGTATTTCTGCTAATTGAGTGTCTGAGCGGAGTTGTTGACAAATTTTGAATCCATCCTGAGTTGAACTCATAACATCTAACAAAATTAAGTCAGGCATTAATTCAGTAGCTCGTTTTAATACTTCACCATCAGTCGCAAAAATAAGTTCATAGTGATGGGGTAAGAGTAAATTTTCTAAGATCTGACACTCTTGCTTATCATTATTAATAATCAATAAACGACTTGTATTATGCATCATTAACCAGTGCCTATTTTGGAAACGAATGGGCTAAACATAACTTGTTTGAATAGCATTTCAGTGAAACTAAAATGTAGTTGTGTATAACGGGTAGTGAGATAAGCTATGTAGCTACCGGGGTTACAACTTCGAGTTAGAATACCATCACACTACTTCTAGCACTATCTAATGTTCTTGCTATTCGCTATGATTATTGAACCCAGTTAATTATTGAGAATAAGGTAAGGTACCTCAAAGCAGAAAATTAATCTAGGTTATCATTATTTTTAACTATTTTAATTTTAATCTTTAAGTCGATCGAATTACTTTTTGATTAGTTCAAGATAAGTATATAACTTATCAATAATTCTTTTCATCTTCAATAACTCAGTATAACAATCATGACTGTTGTTTAGACTTGAATCAAGAGCGCAGTTGATATATTTTTTAATATTTACTATCGATAGTATTTACCTTAAAAAAGAGCTGGTAGAATGAAGTATGACTAAAATGCGAATGAAGAAGCTCAAATCACATTTATTGGTTGGCTCGATCGAAGTTAAACCAAACTAGCCTATTTTTCAATCAGTTAGATATACGAGATCTTAATTAGCATTAAAATCAAGTTATAGAGTGGTGTATTTCAACTGAGAAGATGATTGTTATTAATAACGAATAACTAACAAAAATTTCTTCATGGTGTCTTTCTTAAAACATTTTACAAGGAGAAAATAATGTCCTACGAAGTCAATGGTAAGACAATTGAAAGTAATGCGAATGGCTATTTAATTAATGTTGATGATTGGGATGACGAAGTGGCCAAAGCCATTGCTAAGCAAGAAGGTATTGAAGAATTGACGCAACCCCATTGGGATCTGATTAACTACCTCCGGGATGAATATCTTAACAATGCAGGTAATCAGCCCAACATGCGCAATATTGTCAAAGCAATGCAAACCAAGTGGAATGATAAAAAGTTGGAAGCTAAATCTCTTTACGAATTGTTTCCCGGCAATCCCGATAAACAGGGTAGTAAAGTCGCTGGGTTACCGGAAAGTAAACGTAAAGGCGGTTACTAATCTGGTCGCTTCACGCTAACGAAAGGTGAGCGTAATACAGTGGAATAGACCTTTTTCCTATGATCAATTATCGGTTGTCAGTTATCATGATTCTATTGATAACTGATAACTGATAACTGATAACTGATAACTGATAACTGATAACTGATAAATGACTGTTGAAAAAGATAAGGGTACCTTACTCATTGTAGATGATACACCGGCTAATATAAGTATATTGTTCAACTTCTTAAGTGAAAAAGGCTTTAAAGTATTAGTTGCTCAAGAAGGTAATCGAGCCATTCAAAAAGCGAAATATGCTAAACCGGCGTTAATTCTATTAGATATTATGATGCCTGGAATAGATGGGTTTGAAACCTGTGAGATTCTTAAAGCGGATGCCGAAACCCGAGATATTCCGATTATTTTCATGACTGCACTAACCGATACGGTTAATAAAGTCAAAGGTTTCCAACTCGGAGCCGCTGATTATATTACCAAACCGATTCAGCATGAAGAAGTTTTAGCTCGAATTACTACCCAGTTAAATTTTTTTAATTTAAAGAAACAATTAGAATCACGCACCTTAGAATTAGAAAAGCGTAATATGGAATTGGATGCTTTTGCTCGCACTGTGGCTCATGATCTAAAAAACCCGTTGAATGCGATTATTGGCTATACTGAAATGTTAGTGAGTGAATGTTCAACCAACACGCTTCCGGATGAAGAGATGATAGAAATTTTAAGTCTAGTTGAGCAAGCTAGTCATAAAATGGTGGGAATTATTGATTCATTACTGTTACTCGCTGGTGTTGCTAAGCAAGGGGATGTAGAAACTCAACCGATTGATATGAACCTCATTATCCAACAAGTTTTACAACGCTTATCTTATATGATCAAACAATATCAAACCAATATTATTTTACCTGATTCTTGGCCGATTGTTCAAGGTTATGCACCTTGGATCGAAGAAGTGTGGACTAATTATATTAGTAATGGGATGAAATATGGTGGTAAACCACCGCAGTTAGAATTAGGTACCCATGAGATCGATCCAGGCTTGATCTGTTTTTGGGTACGAGACAATGGGCCAGGATTAACTTCAGAAGCACAAGCTAAATTATTTACACCTTTTACACGGGTACATACCGGGAGTACAGAAGGACATGGTTTAGGATTATCTATTGTCCGACAAGTCATCGAAAAACTAGGCGGGCAAGTTGGGCTAGAAAGTAGTGAAGGCCAAGGTTGTCTCTTTTATTTTACTTTGCCCAGTTAAAGTTATTTTTAAACTAACCAATGATTTCTAGCTTAATCAAACTAAATTATCTAAACAATGGTTTAGATAGTTTTTAAGTTGTGTTAAACAAGTAATGATTTCTCCAAAAAAGCTGACTGGTTTTAAAGATTGCCCCCGTTTATATCACTACCGATTTAATACCACCCGTTCTTATATTGGTTTTATGTCAATTATGTGGGCTCGTAATGATTTTAAATTTAAAATCAATTTATTACAGTTATTAACTCCAGTATTCCATTGAAAGATTGGTCTCGGATACTCGCTTGTTTTGTTACCGTTGAGTGGATTCATTCTTGCAAGGTTTAGCTGTTTATTTCTTTCCAAAAGTCACTGATTTGAGCATTTTAAGATTTACGCAAACAGACTATCAAGATCTGCTTAATGGAGTATACTTTAAGCTATGATAAAACGAACTAAACCGGTTACGCAATTGAACTATTGCCAATATCGGTTGTGGAGCCAAGTTTATTATACCTGGACTCATTTTGCTGCCCACTTGGCTCCTCCATTCAGTCATAATGTAATCCACAGCAATGGGGAAAGCCAGCAGATACCATCTCGTATGATGAAAGATAGGGTTCGCTATTATCTGGCTTTATCCTCAAAGGGATAGATTGTGTTCGATGAGATAGTGCTGAATAAACAACATTCTTTCCCAATCGAACTGGTGTACCGCCAATACAGTAATAATGTATATGGAATCATCAACGGTATAGGGAAAATAACCTGCATCTATGCCAATTATTCTCAGACTAGGCCTTTCTGGATTATTGATTATCGCATTTTAGATTCCGCTGGCGATGGCAAAACTAAACTGAATCACGTTCAAAGTAGCTCAGTTAGGCTCATTCCTTATCAGTTGATCTCCTTTCATATAGCTATGAGATGGCTTAAAACTCAACACGGGTTCAGTACCAACGGTGTATAACTGGTATGGGGGTGGTATATCAGGTTTAGAGTTGATTGAAACGGTTAATTCTCAAAATAGGCATAACGATTGACTCAGTTTGGCATGGATTGTTGTTTGATTACTTGCACACACTTCTCATGTTACCGGCTATAAAAATAGACCTTGCGTATACCCCAATAGAAAATATTTCAATTAATTTATGAGTTAAGCTTATTTCTAAAATATAAAAATGACTTTTTAATTTAAAGGAATTATGGTTTTTAAGTTATGATTATAAATAAATTATTGATAAGCCAGTTGGGCGTGTTTATTAATTAAATTGTGTTGACTATTCACTCTTCGTTCCCCAACGAAAGCTAGAAGCAATGAGCGGCACACTCCCTCTATTTAAAAATCTTTTCAAACGTAAACCAGCTATGAATAAAACACCCGATATTTTAAAACAAATTCTCCAACGTAAGGCAGAAGAAATCGAAGCTAATGCGCGCCAAATTTCACTTCGTCATCTTAATCATCTCGTCGCTAATCGTCCACCACCTCGAAGCTTTATCGAAGCGATTAATGCTAGATTACAATTACAACAATCAGCTATCATTGCAGAAATTAAAAAAGCCTCTCCTAGTAAAGGCGTATTGCGGGCAAATTTTGATCCGGTTACTATCGCTAAAAGTTATGAAGAACATGGTGCTGCTTGTTTATCGGTATTAACTGACCAAGATTTTTTCCAAGGTGCTAATGAGTATTTGCAACAAGTTCATGAAGCGTGTTTACTACCTATTTTACGTAAAGATTTTATTATAGACGCTTATCAGGTTTATGAAGCACGTGCCTTAGGAGCCGATTGCATTTTATTGATTGTTGCTGCATTAGGTGATGCTCAATTACAAGATTTAACTGGATTATCTCTTCATCTCGGTATGGAAGTCTTAATTGAAGTCCATAATGAAGAAGAGTTAGAAAGAGCATTAGCACTTAATTTGCGCTTAATTGGGATAAACAATCGTGATTTACATACTTTCAATACTAACTTACAAACTACTTTAGATTTGTTAAAACAAATTCCTAAAAAGCATATTGTAGTTAGTGAAAGTGGTATTCATACTGCTGAAGATGTCAATCGGTTGCGTCAGGCTGGGGTTCACACCTTTTTAATTGGTGAAGCGCTGATGAAATCAGCAGATCCAGGCGTAGCGTTGGCCAATTTATTCGGCTGAGTGAGCTAATATTTCTTCATTTGACTATTCCACCAAAGGATTGTCTAGAAAAGGTCACTTATCATGTCACAACCTGTTATTGTTGTCATTAAACGCCATGCGTTACGAACCGTGCTAAGCTTAGCTATTCTTTTATTTTTTGTGTTACATGCCCTTAAAGTCATTGAATGGGATTTCATTTATGCTCTAGAACATAAACTCTATGACGCGCGATTAGAATTAACCTTACCTAATACCACCGATCCACGTATTGTTATTGTGGATATTGATGAACATAGCTTAAGTGAAATTGGTCGTTGGCCATGGAATCGGGCGGTAATGGCTAAATTAATTGATCAACTATTTAATACTTATCAAATTGATGTTCTGGGTATGGATGCGATGTTCGTTGAGCCGGATGACAGTTCGGGATTAAAAAAATTAGAAGAATTAGCGCAAGGTCCCTTAAGCGAAGCCACTGCATTTTTAGATATCTTAACTGGTTTGCGCAATACTCTTGATTATGACCAAGTTTTTTCTAAGAGCTTACAAAACCGACGGATTGTATTAGGTTATGCCTTTACTACCGCTCAAGAAGCCATGGCGAGTATTGAAACCGGACAATTGCCCCTACCGGCTTTTACACGTCAAGAAGTTCAAACCCATGGGTTAAAGTATATCGAAGGTCGTGGTTTTGCCGCTAATTTACCGGAGTTCCAAACGAGTGCTTTAACCGCTGGGCATTTTAATATGGAACCCGATTCAGATGGCATTGTTCGGCGAGTCCCAATGTTGTACGGTTACAAAGGACAACTCTATGAATCACTTTCATTAGCCGTTACTCGAATTGCATTAGGAGTACCCCATATCGAACTGGATTTCAGCATAGAAGGTAAACAACGTTACTTAAAAAATTTAATTATCGGTAATCGTAAAATTCCAGTGGATGATTACTTGCAAAGTTTGGTACCGTATCGTGGTACATGGCCTCGGTTTCCTTATATCTCTGCTGTTAATGTCTTAAAGGGACAAATTAACAATCCAGCATTGCTCCAAAACAAGATTGTGTTATTGGGAACAACTGCGCAGGGTCTACTTGATCTCCGCGCCACCCCAATGGAAAATATTTATCCTGGGGTAGAAATTCATGCCAATCTTATTGCGGGAATATTAGACAACAGTATTATGTCTACTTTACTTCACCAGAATATCCTCGAATTTTGGCTATTTCTTTTGATTGGCTTAGTCATGATTACCTTACTCCCGCTGTTTAGTCCACTCATGGCTACTCTGGGTGCATTAGGATTATCAAGTCTATTAATTTGGATAAACTTACTGATTTGGGCTGATCATCATCTCGTTTTACCATTAGCTATGACATTGTTACTAATCTTATCCTTATTTATTTTTAATATGTCTTATGGTTATTTTGTTGAATCCAGTAATAAGCGTCATTTAACCAATTTATTTGGACAATACATACCACCAGAGTTAGTTGATGAGATGAGTAAAAATCTGGGTAATACTTTCTCGATGGAAGGTGAGAGTCGCAAAATGACTGTCTTATTTTCTGATGTCAGGGGGTTTACGACGATTTCAGAAGGTTTGGATCCGAAGGAATTGTCGGAATTAATGAATGAATACTTAACACCCATGACACGAATTATTCATGAACATCGGGGTACCATCGATAAATATATGGGTGATGCGATTATGGCGTTTTGGGGCGCACCCCTACACGATACCCAACATGCGCGTCATGCCTTAGATGCTGCTATGGAAATGATTCAACATCTCAATGAAATGCAACCGATATTCAAGCTCAAAGGTTGGCCCCAGATCCAAATTGGCATTGGCTTAAATACGGGTGTTATGAGCGTTGGCAATATGGGTTCACAATTTCGGATAGCTTATACCGTCTTGGGTGATGCCGTGAATCTCGGCTCACGCTTAGAAGGATTAACTAAACAATATGGAGTACAAATTATCGTGAGTGAAGCAACTCAAGCAACTGTGCCGGAATACCTTTACCGTGAACTGGACCGTGTTAGAGTCAAAGGGAAAGATCAGCCGGTGGCTATTTTTGAACCCATTGGCTTACGTAACAAAGTGGATGTCCAAACCGTAGTGGAAATTGGTTGTTATGAACAAGCCTTAGCTAATTACCGACAACAAAAATGGGCTGAGGCTAAAACCCAATTTGCCGAATTATATCAACAATCTCCCGATCAGGTGTTATACCAACTCTATGCCGAACGGGTAGAATATTTTATGGAAAATCCACCAGCAGAAAATTGGGATGGTGTCTATACTTTTACCACCAAATAACAGCACCTTTAATTTTAAAATTCTTCCCATTCATTATCATAGTGATGAATAGGTGGTGTGGTAGATGCTCCTGATTGATTTGGTAATGGTGACTGCGACCGATTAATCATCTTAGGTTTATTTCTATTCATTTTCTGAGGTGTTGGTTGCTGATCCAACTTAAAAAACGCAATTTGTCGTTTCAGGTTTTGAGCTTGTCTACTGAGCGATTCACTGGCGGCGGCAGTTTCTTCAACCATCGAGGCATTTTGTTGCGTCATTTCATCCATTTGGGAAACGGCTTTATTAACTTGATTGATTCCCGCCGATTGTTCTTGACCAGCAGCGGCAATTTCGGCGATGATGTCATTGACTTTTTTTACGGCGGTGACGATTTCTTCGAGCGCATCACCGGATTGATTAGCTAATTGCACGCCTTCTTCAACTTTAACTACACTATCTTGAATTAATTCTTTAATTTCTTTGGCAGCCACAGCACTACGTTGCGCTAAAGCACGGACTTCAGTCGCTACCACTGCAAAGCCACGACCTTGTTCCCCGGCACGCGCAGCTTCCACAGCAGCATTAAGTGCAAGTAAATTGGTTTGAAAAGCAATTTCATCAATAACGCTAATAATGTCTTTAATTTTTTTACTACTCTTATTAATCGCGGTTATTGCTACGATAGCGGAATTGACTATTTCACAACCATTTTTTGCCCGATCAGTGGCACTATGAGCTAATTGCGCTGCTTGTTTAGTATTATCGGTATTTTGTTGTACGGTACCGGTCATTTGTTCCATACTCGCGGCAGTTTGTTGCAAGGAAGCGGCTTGTTGTTCGGTGCGTTGACTTAAGTTGATGTTACCTTGGGAAAGCTCGTCGGCGGCGACATTGACCTCATTAGCCATTTGTTGAATGGCAGTCATAATTTCAGTAAGATGGGCTACCGTAGCATTGGCATCGTTTTTAAGTTGTTCAAAGGAACCCATATAATTACCGGTTATCGTTTGGGTGAGATCACCTTGAGAAAGTGCTGCAAATACCCGCATGGTTTCGGTAATCATTTCTTGATTAATTTGAATAATTTGATTAATACTTTCACTTAAGGTACAGAAAAAGCCGCCTTTACCTTCAAGACTCAACCGCCGATCAAAATCACCTTGAGAAATTGAGGAGATAATTTCCTTAACTTCTTGCTCGAGGTGTTCTCTTAATTGGGTTTGCATAGCCGCAAAGGCTTGGAGTAATTGACCAATTTCATCGTGATTTTTAATTTTAATCTCATTATTTAAATTACCTGCGGCAATGGCTTTAGAAATTTCTACTAGATGAGTTAAAGGGTGTTTAATGGTATTAGTAATCCACCAAGCAATAACAATAATTGTAATAACACCCAATACCGCAACAATGCTTAGTGTTAGCTCTAATTGATTAATCGCGGCGAAAGCTTCAGCTTTGTCAATTTCAACCAGTAGTCCCCAAATCAAGTTACCCATTTTCACTGGTGTATAAGCAGATAATACGGAGATATTACGATAATCCTGAATAATATCAGTGCCCGTTTCACCGGCTAAAGCGGCATGGCTACTTTCCGTATCAACAGAACCTTTAGCAGGATTAGCAAAAGAAGCCATAATGGAACGATGAACTTGATCATGGTAAGAATTGGAACGCATCAGCTTGTCGCCACCAACGAGGTAGGCTTCACCACTTTCACCCATCCCAGTTCGCTCGTGCATGATTCGGTTCATGCCTTTATCACCCAATTGTAAAGCAACAATCACCTCCACTTTATCACCATTAACTAAAGGTTCGGCAATAAATGCCGCTGGTTCACCGTTACTCGGGGCATAAGGTGCATAATCACTCATGGCAAAAGCTTTAGCATTCAATACCGTTTGAACTAATTGTCCTAATCCCGATTGAGCATACTCACCGGTAAGAATATTGCTCTGATAATCTTTTTCATGTTTAACAGTATAAAAAATGTACCCTTGAGGATGAATTAAGAACAGGTCGTAATAATCATAATACTTGATGTAATTTGCTAAAAAATCTTCTTTCTCGCCATTTTGGATTGGGCTAATCGATTCTTCTAAACCGACCGTGACGATAATCCCCCAATTTAATCCTGGAATAGCTAAAGGTGCGTAGCTAGTTATTTTTACCTGGTGGTTATCATCAATTTGAATTTCAGTGCCCGATTGTCCAGCCAAGGCTTGCTCAACATCCTTGCCTTTGGTTTCATCGCCAACACCATAGATTTTTTGTTCTTGGATCAGTTTATCATTACGATAGCTAACCAGACCATTTTGAACACCAACCAGATAAATTTCCTGTGGTTGTTTTATGTTATGCTGCTTACTTACAATGGCATTGATAGGTTCAGCAACGATACCTAGCACTAACACACCCAGCAAGTCAGTGTCTAAAGCCACTGGGGCTGCTAAGAAGAGAACCGGTGGCTTTGATTCTAAACCCTTCTGCAGAGTAAAGTCTTGAATGCTAACTTCTTTTAAACCTTGTTGAAAAATTTGAGTTAAGAAACTGTCTTTCAATTTACCCTGTAAGACATTTTTACCAACACCCAACTGTTCAGAAGTAGAATAGGCAATATCGCCATCCTTAGCGATAAGAAACAGATTAGAATAACCTTGTTCTTTGAATTTATTCAGTTCAACTGCAAACTTCTTTTCCAAAATTGACCAAGTTGATTTTCTTTCCTCCGCTGTTTGATGTAAAGTTTGATCGAATTGTTGTAATGCTTCTGCGACCGCCAAACTTTGAGAAACCATAGTCATATCATGCAGCCGTTCTTGAAAATATTGTTCGAGCTGAGATTTCTTACTGTGTTTGATTGTTTCCAGTTGTTGAAAAGCAGTTTGTCGGAAGAAATTGATGATGTTTAACAGCACATGCATGTCACTTTCACGTTCAGCAAAAAAATCTTCCACTCGGGCTTTCTTATCTTCTCGAGAGCTTTCTAATTGATTAAAAACTGATGTTGATAACGCGTGACGGCTTTCTAGCAAAAAAAACGTACTCGAGATAAAAAATATCAGCGTTATACCAAAAAAGCCAGCGCTAACTTAGTAACGAGTTTTATGTTTCTCAACATAAATGCTTTCCCCCTGGGTAAGTAAAAATAGTTATTATGAAGTATTTTCGTCACTGAACTGACATAAAATCATCACCTCTATGAGCAATCTAGGCAAGAATTACACCGGTTGTCAGTTATCAATAAATAATCATACTCCCTCCATAATACAGCAACTTTTCTAACCTAATTATTTGTTATATCAGTTAAAAACTATATTCTCGCTACTAACTGAGTATAAATCGCTATAATAATTAATAATTCACTTTTCGCATAGAATTTTGAACAAGATTAACCTAATTATTAGTATGGATCAGATAAATTCAATTTTAGCAGCGGTTGGTGTCAATTTTGAGAAAACCAAGTTAGCTAAGCTTGCTCGAGTAAATTCTGGCAATCTTTTAATCCCTTTAATCTTGTTCAAATAGGCATTTTTTTTGATATAAGACTGGTTATCGACCAACAAATATCGCCAATAGTGGAGAAGCTAACCAGATGTTAACCCCTAAAACAACCAGAAATACTATTGTTATTAATGGAACTACTTATATTAAAGCATCAGAATCTATTTTTAGACAAGAAGAATTAATATCAGAACTTTCTTCTTCGTTGTTTAAAGTGATTATGCTTGGCTCTATCGTGCCTTTATTTTTCTTTTATATCTTTGCGCATCTCATGCAATAAAACCAATGCAAGCATTATGGTTGGAAAATAATCAGTTAAGTTATCGCGATGACCTTCCTCGGCCAACTCCAGCAGTAGAAGAAGCACTCATAAAAGTTCGGTTGGCTGGTATTTGTGCTACCGATTTAGAATTAGTTAAAGGCTATTATCCTTATACTGGCATCTTAGGACATGAATTTGTGGGTGAAATTGTGCAAGCACCGACAGCACCAACACGAATTGGTCAGCGAGTCGTCGGGGAAATTAATGTGGCTTGTGGTCAATGTGATTGGTGTCTAAGCGGTTATGCTAAACATTGCCAACAGCGACGAGTTTTAGGTATTCGTAATCAAGCCGGGGCATTTGCTGAATATCTTTGTTTGCCTTTAAAAAACCTTTTACCAGTACCTATTTCACTACCGGATGAGGCTGCCGTTTTCACAGAACCTTTAGCCGCTGCCTTAGCCATTCAAGAACAGATTCATATTAGTCCTTCCCACCAAGTGCTAATCATTGGTGCTGGGCGCTTAGGACAACTCATTGCTCAAACTTTAAGATTAACCGGGTGCTATCTTTGGGTAGTGGCTCGCCATGAACAGCAACAACAATTGTTGAGCCACCAACAAATCAATTGGTTAAACGAACTCACTATTCCTCAACAAACTTTTGATATCGTGATTGAAGCAACTGGTTCAGCCAGTGGTTTTAGCTTAGCACGTCAAGCTATTCGCCCAGGTGGAACTATTGTCTTAAAAAGCACCTATCATGGTGATATGGCCATTAACTTTTCCTCATTAGTAGTGGATGAAATTCAGTTAGTGGGTTCACGATGTGGTCCATTGGTCTCAGCATTACGATTATTAGAAAAACAACTCATTACGCCAATGCCGCTGATTGACGGCTATTTTTCTCTTCAGGAAGGATTACGTGCTTTTGAACGCGCCAACCAAGCTGGGGTTTTTAAGGTATTATTAACTGGTGGTTCAGACAATTTCATGCAGCGATAGCACCGTAGTTGCATAAATTACCAATTTCAAAATTATCAAGCGAATTATTTCTAAATATCAAGAATTAACAACGTGAGATTATATGCATACCGGGTGAGTTGGCAAACGGTTGATTTTCACGAAAAGCCTTTAGTATAACTGCGATCGTTTACCGCAACACCTGAAGATTACGGCTTTCTATGCTTGGCGAAAGGGTTAGAGGAAGAAAGAAGGACTGGCTAACTAAATTATACCATTGACATTCCTAATAAATAACGCTTTATAATGAAATAGTATCGTGGCAAAATGATATCAATTTATCTAAATACCGCAACACTGCTGAGCTTGACAATAGAGTGATTGACTGAGAAACGCTAACCCTATGATGAAAATAGTGACTCCAATTACCGAATTACGTACACAAATCAATGAATGGCGTAATAATAAACAATGTATTGCTTTGGTTCCTACCATGGGAAATCTCCATGATGGGCATTTCACTTTAGTGCAACAGGCCTTGGCCATTGCTGATCGAGTTGTCGTTAGTATTTTCGTTAATCCTTTACAATTTGGCGCAACTGAAGATTACCAAACCTATCCTCGAACTTTAGCTGAAGATAGTGAAAAATTAGCGCAACTGGGTGTTCATTTATTATTTAATCCGATGGTTACGACTATTTATCCCAGTGGAATGGAATCTACTACGAGTATTCAGGTTCCCAAGCTCAGTGAAATACTCTGTGGTGCTTCGCGCCCAGTTTTTTTCAAGGGAGTCGCTACCGTAGTTAATATCTTGTTTAATTTGATTCAACCAGATAAAGCATTATTTGGTGAAAAAGATTATCAACAATTATTAATCATTAAACGCATGGCAGCCGATTTGTTTATACCGATTCAGATTATCGGTGTTCCAATAGTGCGCGAACCAGATGGTTTAGCGATGAGTTCCCGTAATCATTATTTGAATCCGGCACAACGTGTTGTGGCGCCTTATTTATTTCAAATTCTTAACGAGATGAAAACAAAAATAGCGGCTAGTCAGCGAGAATTCACTAGACTAGAAAGTGAAGCTATTGAAAGTCTTAAGCAACTGGGTTTTAATCCAGACTATGTTAGTGTTCGATGTCGTCACGATCTAACTATACCAACCCCCCAAGATAAAAAGTTAATTATTTTAGCAGCCGCTTGGCTCGGTCCAGCCCGTTTAATTGATAATATTTTTTGTGACTTATAAATAAAAAAACTATAATAATGAATGTCAAATGTAAACTGATTTAACGGTCACAATATGTTAACAGAGTTGTATTTAAACCAAGAGAAAGAAATCCATACTAAAAAACGCTGGTTCCAAGATGATTATTTTGATTTATTCACCTGGGAAAATGAAAATGGCCAACTAACGAGTTTTCAACTCTGTTATGATCGGTTAGGAAAAGAACGTGTTATTTCTTGGGATTGTCAACGTGGATTTGGGCATCACCGAATTGATGATGGTGAAGCTTCCCCCCATAAAAACATGACGCCGGTCTTTGTCAAAGATGGCACTTTTTCTTATGAGGAAGTGATGCCTAAATTTGTGAAATCCAGTAAACAAATCAATCCGCAAATTAGTCATTTTGTTATCCAGAAGGTTAAGGAATACATTCGACAACGTTCTGAAAGTTAGCCTCATTTCCGCAAATTAGGTAGTTATTTATATCAGAGCATCTTATGGCGTTACGATTAGTTTTTTTAGGTTGATTAACTATTTGATTATCGCTTAGTCGGTAGCGAGATGGCGGTTATTTTAACATTTAGCAATCCTATTTTATTTGTAAAATAAAATGAGTAAAATAACTAAAATTATTTCTTAACGCGGAAACAATAAATGAGGAGGGATAATTTGCTCACACTTTCTCACTACCAATTAATAGAACCGCTTTACATCGGCACCCATACCACCGTCTACCGCGCCCACCGTCAAACTGATAATGCACCGGTTATTCTTAAGCTTCTAAAATCGGATTATCCCACCCCTGAAGCCGGTAGGTTGGGCTGACGTAGGTTGGGCTGACGTAAGGAAGCCCAACATTTGGGAACATCATTGACCCATGAATGTTGGGTTTCGTGCCTCATGGTGATAGAGATACGCTTCCTCTAATGATTTCACGCACCCCCCACCCCAAACCGTGCGGGAAACTTTCGCTTCACACGGCTTTCACAGTGTTTTGTCTAGGCTCCTTGACCCAATGACTCATTGAGTTCAGGTAATTTAAGAGGTTTCATTTTTCCATTCATGAGGTACCTCCTTTAAAGATTGTGGAGTGTCTCATGGCACTCTTTATGGATTAAAACAACATTACTGTTTTTGTCTCTGCCACCTTTAGACTTTTCTTTTAGGTGGTGTATTTGTAGCATTGATGAATCATAACCGAATCTACTTCTACAAGGTTCACAAATACCTTTTTGCCTTTTCCAAAGGAGCTTCTTTCTTGGTTTAAGTCCTTTTAGATTTCTAGCATTCCAGTATTGCGGATTTTGCCATATTGTGGGTTCTTGTGGTGGTATGTAGTTAACTGTTTTATTTACCTCCTTGTAGCTAACTATCTTGTTTTCACCGTATTCTTTACACACCTTATGGAATCTTTTGGCTATCTTAAATCTCATTTTTCCTAATTGATTCCACATTTTTCCATTGCTAAAATAACCCGCGTAATTGTATACACCTCTTAGGATTGGGTTTATTTCTTTCAAAACCCGGTTTTGCCTTCTACCATAGCTTATGCTCTTTTGGCATTTTTGCCTTGCTCGTTTGATTATTTTGGGATTTAGTCTTATCCCTTTACCCCTTTGTATCTCATAGCCTAAGAATTCAAAGGGTGTATCATCTTCTCTAATCCTAGTCTTTTCAGTTTTTAGATTTAAACCAATGTCTTTAATCATATTACTGGTCATTTCTAGGATTTTTGGTAGATTTTCTGGTTTGCCTATTCCTTGTTGCATGATAATCAAATCATCAGCCTATGTTATTAGTCGGCATCCTCTTTTAGCTTTTATTTTCCTAAGACCTACCTCAAATTTTTTATCCAAGGTTTCTCTTAAAACGATATTAGCTATCGTGGGGCTTAAAATACCACCTTGCGACGTTCCTTCTGTCGAGTCTGTCAATACACCCCCGTATAAGATTTGTGCTTTTAAACACCCTTAACCCTTTCCGTAATTCTTTCTATACAGTTGTAATTTTTTAGTATTTCAAGAATTTTGGCATGATTAATCTTATCGAAACATTGTTCAATGTCCGCTTCTATTACTCTAGCATTTTTACCTTTCCAAACGTATGTTTTTAAAGTTACTATTGCATCTGCCGTTTTAAAACCTTTTCTGAATCCAAAAGATTTTATTCCGTTGTTCGCAATCTGAAATTCCTGTACCACAAATAAGATATTGTTTACCATTGCTTGCATAACTCTATCAAATTGTGTCGGGATACCTAACGGTCTTTTTTTCCCGTCCGGTTTTGGAATTTCTACTCGTTTGATAGGTAGATGAACCCATTTTTCCTTTCCTGTTACGATTTTCTTTATCTTTCTAAGGTTTAATCTCATTTGTCTAGTTGACTTTGGATTAATCCTTTTCCCATCAATGCCTTTTGTTTTCCTTCCTTGATTTACCTTAGTCACTTTATACCGGGCTAGAACCCTAGCATAATAGCTTCTAAGTAACAGTTTTTGTATCTTATTCCACTTTCTTAAATTACCTTTCCTTAATGCCTCATAACCACTTCTTTGCAAACGATATACGTGTCTTTCTGCTTTTCTTAACAGTTGACTTGTAAATTTCATCTCAGTGCTTGACTGGCATTATAAAACTTACAATAAATTTACCGTCCAATACCTCATGATTAATCGGAACACCCTAGCGTACTTCCCGCTTACTTTCGTAATCAATCCGTTTCTATCTGCGATTGATAAGGCTTTGATTCCTATCGGTACTATTACGCCTCTGCGGGATAACGGCTTAATTTCCTATATTGTTACTTTCCTTGTAACCACTCGTTACCCAGTCCCACGATTCACTAATTGATACTTTTTACCTTAGTTTTAGATGCCTGCTGTACCCCAGATGATTTACTTGGTTTCACGTTTTGGGACAGAAACGTTTATTATCATCTTTGACTCTGTGTAGGTTTTGAGGCTTCAGCCACAGGTTCACTTGCGTTCATCATTTCTAAGTATTTTCCCTACGGTATGCTGATTTGTAACAGAGTCTCCTTATCTCAGCTTCCGTCTAAGTCAGTCCGCTATACACTTACATTCGTCTAGGAACGTGTAAGGTCTGGACATTAGGGACTAGGATTCACTATAATTGTGCCAAGTACCTAGCTGGAATTTCACCAGATTATCAATTACCTATCGTGGCGCACAGCCCAACCTACGCGGGCTTAGCTGGTGACTCCAAACGACGCTTGATTCGATGGATAACGAGGAATGATACGCAAACTGGATCAGATATTTTTGCTCAACCCAAAATAGGGAAATTTTTTTCATGACTTGATTCCCAAGGCATGCCAGTAAGGTTTAAAACTGAGCGCCACAATTTCAGAGACGAGAGCAAAAAAGGGAATATAATCTCCTTCAGTATGAGCCTTATCTAGAGTTTCATAATAAACCAGTCGGCGTTCGATCGGCAAAATAGCGGCTGGGAATCCTGATTTCATTAATTCTAAATTCATTAACAACCGTGCCGTGCGTCCGTTGCCATCGATAAAGGGATGAATCTTTACTAAATCACAATGCAATCGAGCGGCTCGTTCCACGGGATGACGTGTTGAAGCTTGAACTTGATATTCGTGAATAAAATTGCCATCTGTTGAGGAAGTTGGATAAAATCTGGGGGTACGTGTTGAGCACCCGCAATGGTAACATTAACCGTGCGATATCGCCCGGCATTGTTATCATCAATATTTTTTAGTATTAATTGGTGAATACTTTTAATTTGCCATTGGGAAAGTATCTCTGGTTTTGATACCAGTGCTTCAACGAAGCAGATAGCATCACGGTGATTGATGACTTCAAGATGTTCCCTTAAGGTTTTGCCACCTACCGTAATACCTTCTAATGCCACTTTGGTTTCTTTCAAAGTCAAAGTGTTACCCTCGATAGCATTGGAATGGTAGGTCCAACGGAGCACGAGGTCGTCACGTAGATTGCGAATCACTGCTTCTGGTAACGGTCGATATTGATCCAGTTGTTGTTTGAGTAAATCTAGGTTAGAGAAATCCATTAGTCACTCAGGCAATAATAATGATTTGAACAAACGATCATCCAGCAAAAAAACGTTCAGGACGGGGTTATAAACCACGTCCCGCCAGGTATTTCTTTATGGTACTTGGCATGGCGAATTCCTTGAGAATTGGTTTTTAGCTTACTGAATTATAAGACTCTTTATGGAATTCGCCAATTCCTTTGTGCAATAGGATAACGTCATCACCTCAGCCGGTGACCTCCTCAGGGTGCGTTAGCGTTTGGTTTGCTTTTCCGGCAGCAAGGAACTTTGCCAAGCGGGCAGAACAATTCGACAGAAATCATCGACATCACCATATCTCTCTGTTACATTTACATTCACCAGATCTCTCCTGAAAATAGGTGGCTTAATGAAATTTAGCAAACCCTATTATTCACTATTGTTCAGAAGATATAACTACTTGTCTTTAGTTTTATATCGAACTCAAGTTAAATATCAATTGGTTTTGCTCGGCTTTGGTAAGACGGGATTACACTCACTCTAGCAACAAACCAAACCAGATGGTCCAAACTTTTGTAAGTCTAAATGAGGGAACTTAATTATGAGAGTTTGTTAACTTTTTAGTGACGGCTGAAAGTAACGTAATCGATTGGCATTAGTAACCACCGTGACCGAGCTAAAAGCCATTGCTACAGCAGCAATCAGTGGAGAAAGTAAAATACCAACTAAGGGATATAAAACCCCCATTGCAATTGGAATTCCCAGGCTATTATAGATAAAGGCACCCAAGAGATTTTGTTTGACATTACGTAAAGTGGCACGGCTAATCGCTATAGCAGTCGCTACCCCGGTGAGATTACCTTTGATAAGGGTAATATCACTGGTTTCAATAGCTATATCGGTTCCGGTACCAATAGCCATTCCTACATCTGCTTGAGCTAATGCCGGTGCATCATTAATTCCATCACCCACCATCGCTACTATTTTGCCGGCTTGTTGTCGTTTTTGTACTTCATGCGCTTTATCTTGAGGTAAGATTTCTGCCAATACCTCATTTACCCCCACTTGTTTGGCAATCGCCTTAGCAGTCAGTTGTTTATCACCAGTGAGCATAATCACTTCCAATCCCATGCGTTGCAGAGCCGCAATAGCCAATTTGGAATCGGATTTAATGGGATCAGCTACCGCTATAATCCCGGCTATCTTACCATTGCTTACCACATAGATTGGCGTTTTACCGGCTTGAGCTAGCTGTATTTCTAGTTGAGCCAATTCATTTACCTCAATGCCTTGTTGTAACATAAAGCCGCTATGACCGAGTAAGATCTGATTGGTTTCCACTTGACCTTGAACACCCTGACCGGGAATGGCTTGAAAGTGATTGGCATCGATCAATGACAATTGCCGCTGTTGGGCTGCGGTGACAATGGCTGTTCCCAACGGATGTTCAGAATGTCGTTCTAGGCTAGCTGCTAATCGAAGTACGGTTGATTCGTCATAATCAGGTGCGGCGATGATGTCAGTGACAGCCGGCTTACCTGCAGTAATGGTACCGGTTTTATCTAAAATAATGGTGTTAATTTGTTTCGTTATTTGTAAAGCGTTACCATTACGAATGAGAATGCCGTGTTCAGCCGCCTTACCAATCCCCACCGTCAGGGAAGTTGGCGTTGCTAAGCCGAGTGCACAAGGACAGGCAATAATGAGTGTAGTTACGAAGACAATGGTGGCATAAACAATTCGTGGTTCCGGTCCAACGAGATACCAAACGATAAATGCCAGCATGGCTAATATGATAACGGTTGGTACAAAATAGCTGGCAACTTTGTCTACCAAGCGTTGAATCGGTGGTTTAGAACTTTGCGCAGTTTGTACCATGCGAATAATATGAGATAGGGCGGTGTCTGCACCTACTTTGGTGGCACGAAATTGAAAACTGCCGGTTGCGTTTAGAGTTGCTCCGATTACTTTATCACCAGCTCGTTTTGGAACTGGCATCGATTCACCGGTGAGCATTGATTCATCGACATGACTTTCTCCAGTCACAATGACACCATCGACTGGAATTTTTTCACCCGGACGGACCAGTACTACATCACCAACTCGAACTTCGGCTACCGGTACGTCCTGTTCTTGATTATCACGGATTACCCGAGCGGTTTTGGCTTGTAAACCAATCAGTTTTTTAATAGCTGCTGAGGTTTTACCTCTAGCTTTAACTTCTAAAGCCATACCAAGTACCACCATAGCTACCACAAAAGTAACCACCTCCCAAAACACTTTTGCCAAGGCTTGTTCTGGAAACCAGTATGGAAATAACACGGCGGTGGCAGAATATAAATAAGCCGCTGTGATACCTACTGCAATTAAGGTATGCATATTAGCAGAACGATGTTTTAATGCGGACCAGGCACCCGTATAAAATTGCGAACCTGCCCAGATCATCACCGGCAATGTTAATAAGCCAAGTATCCCCCAAACGATACGTTGTTTAACACTACCCGGTGGCATCCAATCGTTTAAGAAGGGCAGTAGGTGAGGATAGCTGAATAGCATGACAATAACTGAAATAGCGGCAGCGAACCAGAATTTATGTAGCAAAAGGCGATAAGCTTGTTGCTGTTCCTGTTCTTGATGGTCGATTTGTTCCATACCAGAGCTGGAAAGAGCCATTTCCTCGGCATCGTAACCACGATCCCGTATCGCCTGTTGTAGGCGAGCCAAGTCGACTAATTGGGGTTGATACACTACTTCAGCTTCTGAAGAAGCAAAATTGACCTGCGCGGTGAATACGCCAGGGGTTTGGGTTAAGGCTTGTTCAACCGCGTTAACGCAGGAAGCACAACTCATTCCTTTAATGGCTAAGTGTAACTTGGTACTGGTTGACGAGTGTTCTGATAAAGTGTTAGTCATCGTATGTTACCTCAAACTGATTGATTGGTCCCCTTTTACTTTTCAGCAAACCAAGGTATTAATTAGTTCTCTGCTTACCGGTCAAAAAATAAGTCGTCATTTGACCTTTCCCCTTGACTGAAATGGTGCCGCGTTTAGTGAATATATAGTGGTTCGGCAAAGCGTTATAAACCGCTTCGGCGGCGATACCATGTTATCTCGTTACCAAGCTTCGCTTCACTGCCATTAAGTTAATGGCTTAATTGACCTAGGTAATAAATAAATTGTAATTGAGTAACAAAGGGTTGCAACCCCTTCTTGCTAAGAGAATTGCTTAACTTAATGGCAGTGAATCTACGCGGGCACTCCGTGTTATACTTCAAATATATTATTGATTGGGAGAACACTGATGTTAGCCAATTATATTGACGCCGCTATGGAACAAGCCGTTTATGAGATCCTTGAAGAGGAAGGTACCTATTTTGGGCAGATTCCCGGCTTTCAAGGCGTATGGGCTGGTTCTATGACTTTAGAAGAGTGTCGTCGTTCCCTACGCGAAACCCTAGGGGATTGGATTGCTTTACGCTTGAGACTGAATTTATCCGTTCCTCTCCTGGCTGACATTGACCTTAACCATTTGAACAGCCCTTATGAGGTGCAACCTTCCTAGATTAACACCGGTTTCTTGGTTAAAATTGGTCCAACGTTTACGAGAGCTTGGCTTTGATGGGCCTTATGTCGGTGGTCGTCACCCCTATATGCGACGAGGTGATCTCACGTTGATTATTCCAAACCCGCCTCAAGGTGATATAGGTGCCGGTTTATTACGGAGACTGTTGCAACCAGCTAATATTTCAAGAGATGAGTGTTTTAGTGAGTAGCCCACGTAGGTTGACTGACGAAGGAAGTCCAACAACATATTAATAGGACAGTAAATGTTGGAGTTCGCAAGCTCACTCCAACCTACGCGAGCTAGTATCACATTTAACATAATAATAAATCTCATGATATTTCTCCATGATTAAAAATTCATAGTCAAATAGCATCTCATCAACAACCGTTTCTTTTGAAAAAACTTTATGCTGGTTGATTGAATGCCTAATTCAAAATACCACTTGAATTTCTCAAGAATCGCTTAAGTTTGCGTAGGGTAGGTGACGTGTTTTTTTTGCACTCACGCGGGACGGGGTTTGTAACCTCGTCCCAAAGGTTTGATGGGGTGAAAATGTTTCAACCAGCTAGGTAGCTAGGTAGGGTGGGCAAACGTCTTTTGCTCGTTACCAAGTAGAACTTGGTAATGCCGGCTTGCCAAGCTCGGCTTGGCGAAGCGGGACCACACGCGAAGCCGAGCTTCACTACCAGAGACTACCAAGCAGAGCTTAGTAACGAACTAATGCTTCTACTCCGGTCGGTATAGGAGTAGATATCTGGGATAATTAAAGATGACCTCAATGGTCAACTTGATGAGGTAACAATCTGGAAGCGGACCTTATCACCGGAGAAAATTTAAAACCCTGCGGTGCAAACCCGGTACTGCTGACAAGACGTATCTCAATTAAGGAAAATTTGACCATGCAACTCACTCTTGATATTCCCGATCACTGTCTGCCGCTACCACCGGACAAAAACGCGCTAGCGCGGCAGTTGAAGCTTTACAGCGCCCTACTGCTGTTTCAGTCTGGCCAATTGTCCCGTGGTGCAGCTTGTGAATTTGCTGACGTGGACATTTATACTTTTTTTGCCGCCTGTAGAAAACACCAAATTCCGGTCATCAATATTGACGTGGACGAGATTGAAGCGGATTTGCTGCGCTTCGAACGGCGACATCCGGCATGATGGTCATTGCCGACAGTTCTGCCCTAGTTGCTCTGGTAGTATGTCAATGTTTGCACCTGCCAGAGCAACTGTTCGGTGAGGTCAGGGTACCAGAAGCCGTATTCGCGGAAGTCTGCGTTCCCGGCAAGCCGGAAGCCGATACTTTACGTGCATGGCTACACCAGCGGGTGCAAGCGGTTTCTGTGTCGGACTATCCCATCGTCAAACCAGAAGGTCTGGGACGCGGTGAACTGGAAGCAATGGCGTTGTACTTGGCATTATCCGCTGATTTGCTGTTGGTTGACGATGCCCGTGCCAGAAAAGTAGCCTATTTGAACGGCTTAGAAGTCATAGGCAGCGTGGGGGTGTTGCTGCTGGCCAAAAGACGGGGATTGATTGCGCAACTAAAGCCGTTTTTGGACATATTGGCAACATCTGATATCTACTTGAGCGAATCATTTATCCGAAAAGTTTTGAAAGCGGTTGGCAAATGATCAATTACGGTTATCTAGCTAGGTAGGGTGGGCAAACGTCTTTTTGCCCACTATGGTAAGATAACGAAGCATCGCAAAACCTAAATAAATCCCTAAGCCCGCGTAGGATGCGCTAGCTCTAACTGTAGGATGCTCTGAGGAACGAAGCGCATCATCTGATGGCATCACCATTAATGATGCGCTTCGCCAGCTCAGCACATCCTATGACTAGAACCATTAACAAAGGAGGTAAGCCAAGTAGGGTGGGCGAAATGCCGTCCAAGAGGTTTAATAGGGGTATGAAACTTACACAGCATTTTGCCCACCAATGGGGCGCGATGCGGGGAAAGGGTGGGCAACGCTTTGCTTTTACACCCTACCCGGCTTGGGCTATTGATGAAATAGCCAAGCTAAGTAAAGCACAGAAAGGTTAGCAGATATTGGCTTAACATGATTACTGAAAATGAAATTGACGATATCATCAATGGTCATTCATGCCCCTCTCAAATCCCATTGGAATGGGGAGGTGGACAACCTAATAAAAAGAAACCGGGTCGCCGCTGGGAAGATCCAAATAACGAAGGAAACGGTGTTAGCACGTAGGCTGGGCGAAATGCCGTCCGTTGAACGGAATGAGGACACGGAACTAACACGGCACTTTGCTCACCATTCCATCAACAAGTAGAAAAATGGTGGGCAAAAGCGAAACGTTGCCCACCCTACTTGACTGGTGTTGGAGAAGGTAGCGAGGAAAATGATAAAGCGTTGCAGAGGATTTTAGTTTGCTCTAGACTTAGATTAGTTCATTACGATGGAAATCACTATGCACACTCAGGTTACCTTAGACGATCAACTTATTCAACAAGCTGCTAAATTAACTGGTTTAGATAATCTACAAGATATTATAGAAATAGCATTGTGTGAATTAATTACTCGAAAAAAATCCGATCCGCTCGCCAAAGCCTTTGGTCAGTATCGTTGGGAAGGAGATTTGGAGAAGATGCGGAATGATCAATGTTGTTAGTAGACAGTTCAGTTTGGATTGATTTTTTCAATGGCCAATCCACACGGCAAACACTCTATTTGCGCGATGAAGTTGATCGTCAGGAAATTTTGCTAGGGGACTTGATATTATGTGAAGTGCTACAAGGATTTCGGTTAGAATCCGATTTTATGAATGCACGTCAACTACTCTTAAGTTTCCCCTGTCAAAACCTAACGGGGCAGGTACTTGCCTTAAAAGCCGCCCAGAATTATCGTTATTTACGCGCCAACGGTGTAACTGTACGCAAAACGATTGACTTAATAATAGCAACATTTTGTATAGAAAATCAACATGAATTATTACACGCAGACCGAGATTTCGACGTGGTAGAACAACATTTATCTCTACTGGTAAAGCATCCATAGCGGTTTAATAAATTCCCTTTTTTTGATGCAGCGAGCGTAACCTAGTGTCTAGTCAAGACTCTAATATCGGATAGAGCCACCGCAGCATGTAGGCTGGGTTTCGTTCCTCAACCCAGCTTTGTTATCTTGATTTTATCAATACCGCAACATGAGAATAACACGAGGAGTTATCAAAAAGGTATCTTCCTAATTAACCAACTTAATCATGAGGATAAGCGACGTTTAGCACCATGGCTGATTGAACAAATTGCCCTGATACACAAGCCATGATGACTAAAACGAGGTTATGTGGACTTTGGCAAGATTCCCGTATCCCGCAGAGGATGTGCTAATGGTAGGAGGTGCTGAGGAACGAAGCGCATCATTTGAAGGCATTACCATTATGGAATATTTAGGTCTTACACTACACCGGATCCGATTATGGCTTCATTACATTGGACTTACGAAATTCAAATTCCCAAGAATCAAACTGTCCCTACGGCTTACGATGCTCTATAAATCACCAAATAGCCAAACTCAACGCCGGCTATCCCAAGGGTTGCATCCCCCGGTTGTTATGACATAAGCAATAATATTTTTTATTATGAAAGACTTTATCACCAACAGCAACCGTACAAGATTTCTGTTCCCAGCGGTTGTTGCTTACGAGCCATTCTCCGCTATATTAAGAATCTCCCTTCATTGTTGTGTGTAAAAATTAGTTGGGAGTTAGAATTACCATTTTTAAAATCCACCACCATAAAACTGAAAACGCGGAAAACTCTGTAAGCTATTGATTTTTCGTTGGGGCACATCTGCGTAAGTCCTTGAAAATATTAGATGCTAACAAGTTTTCCGACGTTTTCAGTATAAAACATTTTTTGAACTGCGCACCGGCAAAAATTTAAATATGGGCACTTAGCACCAGTTACGTGTCCACCATAGCGAGTATTGTCATTATCATGGTGTTGATGATATCTGCAAGCTCGTTCTATTCGGATTACCTTGAAAAAGCAAAAATTTCAGAAGTCATGGCGTTAGGAGGAGGTCTTAAAACGAAAAGTGTTCTGTACTATTCCCACTATGGTCAATTGCCAACAACAATTGAAGAACTCGGTGATGAAGTCACAAGCGGAACGTATGTAGAAAGTATCACCCTCGAACAAGCCGCTTTCACTGCAAAAATACGCAATTTGTCAGTAACACTTCGTCCCGTGTTACTGGCAAATGAACCCAATAAGATAATCATTTGGGTATGTGGTTATGAACAACCACCAGCACCTTATGTCGTATTGGGAGAAAATAAAACCAACATACCTCAATATTATTTACCTTCTACCTGTCGCTAATTTGGGAGAGTAAGAGTGTTTTTTAATAAAAACAGGATTATAGCAACTGATATAACTGATTTATTAAGCCAACTGGCGTTATTACAGGAAAGTGGTATTTCATCTCATGAAGCTTTGCAAGTGATTCAAGAAGGACAAGAAAAGCGTGACCTGCAAAGATTAATCGCCACTATCCAAACTGATTTACACCAAGGACAAACTTTAGCAGAAAGTTTAGCGAAGTATCCTCAATATATTGAGCCTTTTTTAGTAGCGGCACTACAACAAGGTGAACAACAAGACAGACAACTTGCGGTATTAAATAATATGGTTGAATATAGAGAATCTATTAGTGTTTTCAATTTAACCGGAGAATTAAAACGACTCCTAATTTATCCCGCTACGGTGCTTTTTATCACTTTACTGTTAGCCATCATTATGCTTGTATACGTTATCCCGGTATTTGCGGATATGTTTAAGAGTTTTGGTGGTGAGCTACCGATACTAACGACATTTTTTATTGACCTATCTGATTGGGCTGTTGCTAACTGGTTATCAGTAGTAATTATCCTGGTGGGAATAAGAATTTATATTTGGATAGCAAATAAAAGAAAATCCCGATTGATTGCCTGGGTTCAATTACACCTGCCTTTGCTGGGAAAGTTACATCGTACTATAGCGATCATCCGCTTTTTACGTGCTTGTGCATTCATGTTGTCTGCCAAGATGCCTCTAGATAAAGTTATTTCAGCCAGCGTACAAGCAGTTGACAATTCAATTTATGCTGCTGCTCTGACACAAATTAGCCAACAGATAATTGCCGGTACCCCATTAACTGATGCGCTGGGAAAACATCCCATTTTTCCTAAGAAAGTCATCCAAGTCACCAGAGTAGGTATCAAGACTAATCAATTAGATAAGTTATTTATTAAATTAGCAGAAATTTACACCAAACAAACACTTAAAATGATAGAGCCAACTATTCGGGTATTAAATGTATTCAACATTATTATACTGGCTACTATAATAGGAAGTGTAGTGATTGCCTTATACCTGCCTATTTTTAGTATGGGATCAGTCATTTGAGATGCTCATCGATGGATAAAATTAAATCCGGATTTACCTTGATAGAATTGACGGTTGTAATATCTATTATAGGAATACTAGCGAGTGTTGCGATACCAGCCTACCAAGATTATCTACTCAAAGCGTCGATCTCTTCTGAGGCTATGTTATTAAGCATCAACGTTAAAAAAGCTATGCTTGATTACTATGCTTATCGAGGCAAGTTCCCAATCAACAACAAAGCGGCTGGGTTACCGGAACCGCGATTTTTACAAGGTAACTACGTCGCCAAAATTGAAATTATCAATGGTACCATTCATATCGCGCTAGGTAATAACTGTAACGCTGATTGTGTAGGAAAAACTTTAGTTATTCAACCGGAAGTCATGACAGACTACCCAACCCATGTCAGTTGGTCTTGCCAAAGTGATAATATTGCTCCTAAGTATCTACCAAAATTCTGCCGCCCACCCATTTAAGAGACTCTTATGCGTCAATTCCATTATGGTTTCACCTTGATAGAACTTATGTTGGTCATATCCATCATTGGCATATTGGCAGCGGTTGCTATTCCAGCTTATCAAAATTATATTAAAGCTTCCAAAGTTGCAGAAGGATTGGTATTAGTTAGTAGCATAGAAATGGCTGTTGCTGACTATTATTCTTACCGCGGCAAATTTCCTCTCAATAATCGTGCGGCTGGATTACCTAATCCCGAAAAACTACGGGGAAAATATGTGAACCGCATCGAAATAGAAAATGGTGCGATTCATCTAACCTTTGATGAAAGTATCGAAGGGGGGAGAGTGACCTTTCGTCCAACAATTGCAGCAGTTTATCCACCAACCAATGCGTTGGTTTGGGTATGCGGTTACCAACCGGTACTGGCAAATATGTTCGCCATCGGAGAAAATAAAACAACTCTTGATAAATCTTACTTACCAACAATTTGTTTAGATTCTCCACGTCATCAGAGGTAATATGTATCACTTAACTCACGGCTTTACGCTAATAGAACTCATGATTGTTATTGCGATTATTGGTATCTTAGCCAGTATAGCAATCCCTACCTATCAAGATTACATTATTCGGGCCCAAATTACCGAAGCGATGAATTTAACCGAAGGTGTGAAAAAGTCTATCACCGAATATTATGTAACCAAAAACCAATTTCCTACTAATAACCAAATAGCGGCTGTTCCCAAACCAGAACATTTAATTGGTAACTTTGTCAAGCGAGTAGAAGTACAAAATGGCGCGATTCATATCACCTTAGGTCATCGCATAAATGCTTATGTTGCCGATAAGATTCTAACATTGCGCCCGGCTATCGTCACAGCTAATCCCATCACGAGTCCTATTTCATGGTTATGTGGTTACAGCCAACCGGTTGACGGTATGAGTGCGGTAGGCAATAACAAAACGACTGTTCCAGAATCTTATTTGTCTCCAGCGTGTCGAGCTTTTTAATAGAAAAATTCTTGACAAATCTCCTGGTATTTTGATCCCCTTAGTAGGGAGTCTAACTCTTCTGGAATGGGAAACGCTGTTCCTATCCATCGTGAACGGTATTAGCTGGGTTGTATTCAATTAGATAGGCGGAGTTTCCCCATATGCGCTTTTACTGAAGGTCACCTTTAACCTCTTGCACAAGTACTTTAGTTAGTAACTTGCCTTGAATTAAAATTAAAGCCCATTCAAGCGAAATAAGTCAAAGGTCAGTCAGTAGTAGGGTGGGCAATGCCCACCCTACCTGGCTGCCATTAAGTTAAGACTCGGTTAAGCCAAGTTGAAAAGAAATTGTACTTGAGCAACAAGGGGTTGCAACCACTTGTTATCAGAAAAATTGCTTAACTTAATGGCAGTAATGCGGGAGCGTGGGAACGTTATTATACTAGAGTTAAGCCGCTTTCTGTGAAGATCCCGGAAGATCCCGTAGGCATTCCCACGCCAGTGTGAGGGAACGAGAGAAAAACATCAATTGTAGGGTGGGCATTGCCCACCCTACCTGGCTTCGGTGACATGTGACAAAGGTTCCAATGTCTCAATAACCTATAAACGGTTAAATCATCAGGACATTATGAATATTTTCTTTGGTTTAATGTATGCATAGTCTCAATAACCTATAAACGGTTAAATCATCAGTACCGTTTCGTCGGGCGTTGGCTCGACGGATTTGGGTCTCAATAACCTATAAACGGTTAAATCATCAGGACTGTAAGCCACTGGCTTACGAAGGATCTAAATGTTGGTCTCAATAACCTATAAACGGTTAAATCATCAGGACAGACCGTTGAGGTCAAATCATGCTCTGCTTTTGGTCTCAATAACCTATAAACGGTTAAATCATCAGGACACTTTACAAAATCAATCTAACAATTTCGGTTCAAGTCTCAATAACCTATAAACGGTTAAATCATCAGGACCGCTTGCGTTTCTCCTTGGCGAAAAATCATAAATGTCTCAATAACCTATAAACGGTTAAATCATCAGGACTCTGAGGGGTGTTTTGTGTGCAGTGTTAATATGGAGTCTCAATAACCTATA